>JBEKUH010000001.1:0-96336 GCA_049515255.1 Tepidisphaeraceae bacterium
CGGGGGGTGGGGGGGGTAAATGTTGCATTATGTTGCATTGTGTTGCATCAGTTGCGAAAAATTGCTGAAAAAGGGTGGTTGCTCCGAGTTCGGTCGCCGAGGTCGGCGACGCTAAACGGGAGGGGAGGGGGGGTAAACGTAACATTGTGTAACATTCTGTAACATCCGCCGTTGGAGCATAAATGCAACGAACGACCGGTGGACAGGTTAGGTATATGTATGGTTCGTGTCAATTAAAAAATTTGGAATATTCGATGAGCGCGAACAGAACGGTCCCCGCCAGTGCGGCGGCGGACCAGGCGATGGCGGCGGGCTTCAGGGGGGCGGCGATGTCGGAATCATCCTGCTTGACCTCCCGGCGGACTTTCGTTCGCAAATTCTCCAGCATCGGCGATGGCGTTGGCGGCTGGGAGAGCATTTGTGAGGTTACGGTCTGGAGCATTTCGCCGAAGCGGGCGGTTCGCCGTTCGATTTGATCGGCGGCGGCGATCCAGTCGATGCCGCGAAACATCGCCGCCATCGGCCGGGCCACGATCCACAATATTCCGCAGGTGGCGGCCAGCGCGCAGATCGTGCGACCGGTCTGATAGGGAATCCATTGATCGACGGCCATGGCCAGCAGCGCGATCGTCATCGCCCAGCCGGCGCGTTCGAGCATGACGGCAGCCCGGCGTCGATGAACAAATCGGCGGAGAAAAGCGCGGACTTCCGGATCGAGCTCGTTCATGCCAACCCCGCGCGCTTTCGCATGGCCCATTCGGTTGCCAGGCAGCCAACCACCAGGGCGAAGAGATAGGGGCTGTCCCACAAAGCGAAACTCGCCTCGCGCGAGATGGTTCGGCGATGGGATGAGATTGTCTGGGGCAACGTGGGCAATTCATCGAGCGTCATCGCGGCGCCGCCGGTGGATTCCGTTAGCCGTCGCATCGCCATTGATGGTCGATTTTTTGCGGAGACAAGATAAACCGGTGGACCGTTTTGAAAGACGGTCGGCGACAGATCGCGGCCGTCGGAGAAGATCACGATGGCGTCGATGTCCCAGCCGGTGATCTGATCGATGGCAGAATGAACTGGGGCGGAGAGATCGCTGTCGTCGAAAAGGACTTTGCCAGATTTTCCCTTGTTCCCCAGGACCATGACTCCGATGGCAGGGACCGGTTGTCCATTCACGACAAGTGGCACAGGCCACGCTTGCTCGTCGATCGAGTATCCGAAAACAGTGCCTTCGTTGGGCAATCGCCAGAGGAGTCCGGAATTTGGCTGCACGAGCGATTGCTCGGTGCGCTGCAGTGGATTCATGGCGGCGAGATGATCGCAGGCGGATTGGACGGGTGGATCGGAATGATACAACTGCCGATCGGCTTCCATCTGCGATTGATCGACCCATCGCAAGAGCGCGGCGATCGCGCCGGAGGAAGCGAGACGATCCGGATTGGAGCGAAATCGAAGAATCTGCGCCAGCGGCGCGGACGTCGTCGGCTGGGTGGCGGCGGAGGAATTCTCGACGTCGCGCAGGGCGCTGCGGAATTGATCGTTGGATTGATTCACTTTCTGGCGGGCGGCATCGGCGCTGTTGCCGGATTCGCGGGCATAATCCAGTTCGGCTCGGGTTTTCAGGAGATCGTCGAGGGAATCTCGCAGCGTCACGACGTTGTGGCGGAGAGATTGCAAACCCGGATCTCGCACCCCCGGCGGCAAAAATCCCAGCGAATCGGCCAGGGCGACGAATTGTTCAGGGGATTCGCCTTCGTTGGAGGCCATCGATGCGGAGCAATCGAGCAGCAGGAGAATCGCGCCGGGTTGCTGCGGAGCGGCGCGGATGAGCGTGGGCTTGAGCAGCGCCAGCGAGAGTGCGATCAGCGCGATGGCTCGCAGGGTTGGCAGCAGCCAGCGCGCGGATTGACGCATATCGTGCAGCGTCGGCAAATAAATTCGCACGACGGCCAGCATGCCGAGCAATCCCGCCGCGGCCGACAGGGGCCAGGCGCTGGGCCAATCGAGCACGAGTTGGGCAGGATTTATCCCCATCGCCGCTCCAACCACAATTCCACCACGGCCAATAGCATCACGCCGATGAGCATTGCCGCCGATGGATATGCGAAAGCGATCGCCAGCAGGGCGACGATGAGCATTCGCACGATCATCAATGCCATCGCGCGCCGCCGAGGGCTGGGTCCGGGGATGGTGCCGTCGAGAAACATCATCGCGCCCCACGGCTGATGACGAACCCGCGAGCGATGGGCCAGATGCAACACCAACGGCGTCACCGCCGCTGCGATGCCGGCGAGCATGATGGGATTGGAAAACACGGTAGGAAAGGTAGCGGAGAATGCGATTAACCGCCAAGACGCCAAGACGCCAAGTTAGGAAAATACGCTGAGAATTGAATTGCAGATTTAAAGCGGATTTTTAATTGGGTTGTTATTTCGCCAACTTCAAATAGGACAATTTCTTCTTGAGCGTATTTTATCTCTGCGTCTTAGCGTCTTAGCGGTTCAACCATCTTCTCTGTGTTCTTTCCCTGTGCCGTGGCGCGGGCATTTTTTCGGTAGAGGGAGACGGCCCGCTGGATATAGAGCAGGCCGCTGCCGATGGTGATGACCAGGGTGCCCCAGATGCAGAAGTCGCGGAAGAAAGTCGCCGCGTGCTGCCAGTCGGGGCCGAGTTCTTCGCGGTAATTGACGTAGAGCAGGATCACCAGAATCGTGACGGATTGGGCGGCCATTTTAAATTTTCCGGCGAACTGGGTGGTGAATTTTTCCCCGCTGGCCTCGCTGGAGCCGCGGAGGCTGGTGACGAGCAGCTCGCGGGCGAGGATCACGACCACCATCCAGGGGACCACGCCGGTGATGGTTTGCACATTGGTGGGAATCTGAGCGGGATCGGATTGCGGGATGATGAAATTTTTCCCGGCAAAGAAAATGAAACTGCCCAGCACGAGCACCTTGTCCACAAACGGATCGACCACGCGACCGAAGGCCCCTTCGACTTTCCATCGCCGGGCGAGAAAGCCGTCGAGGAAATCGGTGATGAGGGCGATGAGATAGACGAAGAAGGCGATGTTAAGCCAAAGCACATCCCCATGCGGCCCGGCGATCTGGTGCTGGTAAAACGAAAGCATCCCAAAAAACACGCCGGCCAGCAGAAGGCGAAGGGCGGTGAGGGCGTTGGGGACGTGCTGGAACATCGGCTGCGGATTGTATTGGAGGAGTTAAGGGTCGCCAACATGGGAAAGTGAGGGGCAGAGACATTGCCATTCGGCCATCGCCGAAATAGAAATAAGTGCAACCGTCGAGGCGCCGAGGACGCCGAGACAGACGCCGAGGAATTCAGATTAAAACGGTTACCGCGGATGACACGAATGGGCACGGAAAAGTGCAATGGAATTGATTCTTATCCGTGTTAATCCGTGTAATCCGCGGTTAAATGCAACTGTTTTTTCTCGGCGTCCGTCTCGGCGATCTCGACGTCTCGGCGGTAGCATTTGTATTTTGACCGGCGAACTCTAAAATACCCGAAAAACCCGGGGCGATGGTCTAACGGGATGACGGCTGAATCGCATTCAGCAAATCGGGGTTCGATTCCCCGTCGCTCCAATTTTACCGAAGGTAAAATTAGAGCAGTGGAGCAGTAGAAAGTAGATCAGTAGAGCAAAAAATATGCTCGAGGGTCGAATGCCTCCACTGCGGTCTACTGCTCACCTGTTCTACTGCTCTTCTTCGACGACTGAATGCCTCTTACATAGCGCGTTACTTCCCGTTGGCAAAAGCCCGGGCATGATATCCCTTGGATCCGATCAGTCGGGCGAGGGGGCTTCGTGTGTCTTGACCGAGACGTAGCTGCTCGATGAGGAATCGAAAATCATACCGCGGCCGCCATCCGAGTTCGTGGCGGGCTTTTTCGTTGATGTAGACTCGGTCGATGCTTGGAACCATTTTCCACCCGCGCTTGGCGTATTCGATTTCGTAATCAGGAGCCAATCGACGCGCCACGGCGGGGGCGTCGGTGCGCAGTTCGGACAGATCGTCCATGGTGAATGGCGTGGTCGCGCTGATGATGTACTTTCCGAATCCAATCGCCGCCGCGCGCTCGGCGGCCAACAGATGCGCGCCGACGACATCTTCGATATCCACACGGCGATAGAGGAATTCGTTTACTTTGATGTTCTCATCGTCGTATGACTCTCGCACTGTTTGATCATCATCCGGCTCGGGAAAGAATCGTGATGTTCGCAGAACGATGCAGGCGAGTTTTTCGTTTCGATGAAACAATTGGCAAAGGTCCTCCGCGGCCGACTTGGTGACGCCATAGATGTTCTTGGGAATCGGCGACACGGTCTCGGTGATCCAGGCGGCCGGCAATCCCAGGGCGGGAATGAGGGCATCTCCGAAGACACTGGTCGTGCTCGTGTACACAAACGCCCGCACGCCCGCTGTCACCGCCGCTTCCAGCAGATTGAGCGTGCCGGTGATGTTGGTGTCGATGAAATTCTGTCGGTTGTGCGTGGCGACGTGAGGCTTATGCAGCGTGGCCGCGTGGAAAATCGTCTCGATGCCAACCATGCAACGCCTGACACAGGAGAAATCACAAATGGATCCCACCTCGGTGGTGTACGGCCCGGCAACAATGTCCAGGCTCACAACTTCATTTCCCGATTCCCGCAACGCGCGGACCAATGCCTCGCCGAGATGGCCCGAACTTCCCGTCACCAGAACGCGCATTGCCGCTTCATAACGGATCAGTGTCATAGTCTCAACGGGTCAGGGTGTGCCCCGAAGATCGCTTGGGATCATAAAGCGAGCTGGCTCCCATTCGCCATCGATGAAATCGTATTCCCAAAATAGTAGCTGAGTTATTTGACATTGACCTTCCATGAAGTAACTTTACATTGTAAAGTCAATTACCAAAGAGAGGTTTCATGCATCACATTCCTCATGCTCCAAAACTTCGGGTGCCGTTCGATCTGCGGGTGGCGCCGAAGTTGCCGACGTATGCGACGGCCGCGCCCACGGCGCGGTATGCGCTGTTGATCAATCCGTTTTATCCCAAGGACCCGCATGCGAGTTTTGGGAAGCATGTGCTCACACCGTCGCTGGCGCTGACGAGTGTGGCGGGGGCAACGCCATCGAACTGGCGGGTGCGGTATTGGGATGAGAACTTGCTGCAGGGTCCGCCGCC
This sequence comes from Tepidisphaeraceae bacterium, assembly GCA_049515255.1. Classification (GTDB taxonomy): domain Bacteria; phylum Planctomycetota; class Phycisphaerae; order Tepidisphaerales; family Tepidisphaeraceae; genus JBEKUH01. The sequence continues at coordinate 5,179 of JBEKUH010000001.1, forward strand.
GCTGCGGCCATTTCCGGTGGTGGTGGGGATTTCGGTGCATCTGACTTTTGCCACTCGAGCTTACGAATTGGCGAAGTGGTTTCGGGCGCGGGGAGCAAAAGTGATCTTTGGCGGGTTGCACGTGCTGTCGTGTCCGGAGGAAGCGGGGCCGCATGCCGATGCTCTAGTGATGGGGGAAGGCGCGCAGTGCTGGGCGGAAATTTTGCGGGATGTGGAAAAGGGAACTCTGAAGAAAATTTATCACGGGAGTTATCTTCATCCATATAAAAAACTTCCACCGCCGCGGAGGGAATTACTCGCGCGGGATGGGTTTCTCACCACCACCAGCCTGATCGCCACGCGCGGGTGTCACAATCGCTGTGGGTTTTGTTATCTGGCGACCGAGGGGTTGGCGATGCCGTATCAGACGTTGGATGTGGAGAACGTGGTCGCGCAATTTCGGGAGGATCGCCAGCCGTACGCGGTGTTCATCGACAATAATCTTGGGTCCAAGCCGCAGTATCTTCGCCAGCTCTGTCGCGCCCTGCGGCCGCTGGAGAAAATCTGGTCGGCGGCCGTCAGCATTGATGTCACGGATGATCCATCGCTGGTGCGCGAGATGGCATTGGGCGGCTGCACCGGCGTATTCGTGGGATTTGAATCGCTCTCGGATAAAAATCTGGCCGATTCAAAAAAGAAAACTCCGCGAACTTGCGAATATGCCCGGCGGGTCGCGCTGCTGCACGCCAATGGCATTCAGGTGAACGCCAGCTTCGTGCTCGGATTCGATCACGATGGTCCGGATGTGTTTGAGCGTACGATTGCGTGGATCGAGGCCAATCGTGTGGAGTGCGCGACGTTCCACATTCTCACGCCATACCCGGGCACGCCGCTCTTTCGGCAGATGGAAAGCGAAAACCGCCTGCTGCACAAAGACTGGAGCCGCTACGACACCGCGCATGTGGTGTTCCGGCCCAAACTCATGACCATCCGCCAACTGGAAGACGGCTACGCCTGGTGCTACCGCCGGCTCTTCGGCCACCGCTCCATCTGGGCCCGCCGCCCGCGCGACTGGCGCGCGGTGCCGTCGTATCTGGGCATGTCCTACCTCTACAAAAAATCCAACTGGCTCTGGCCGATCCTGATTCGCAATCGCCTCACGCATCGGGTGTGGAACCCGCTGGTGGAATTAAGCCGCCGACGGCATGTGCGGTTTCGGAGGAGATTGGAAATGCGCGAGGAGCGGAGTGAATTGGAGATGGCGGGGGCGGTGGTAGCGGCGGGGGTGTAGGGAGACTTGATTGAAGACATGCGCGTTGCCTGGGAAGGTGCGCGGGCGAGCGATGCGTTACCTTGCTGTAGTATAATCCCCGCATGTCAGATCCCTCGAAGAAGAAATCAAAGTCACGCCGCAATTGTGTCCCGCTGACGCCGGATGAAATTACTGCCATGATTAGGTCACAAACCCAACGAAATTATGGTTATCGAGCGCCCAATTGCGTGCAACCCGATTATGAGAAGTGGCAGCACGTTAGCGTCGGAATGAGTCGGTCGCAGGTAACATCCCTTTTAGGAGAGCCACTTAAACGCTACGGCAGCTATCGCATCTCGTGGCCATACGTAACATACGGTTTTCTCGCACTTCGCAATGTTGCTGGCGAGCACACCTACCGTTTTACGATAGGGTATGACAAGGATGATCGAGTTTTTTTAAAGTCCGACCCGTTCCAACATCCGCTTTCGGTTGATGGAAGACCATCAAAGCCACAGTTGATCCTGCCACAGGATCGGGCGCAGTATTCTCATTATCCGAGGCTTGTGGACGTCCGTTGGCAGCCATGCTCCGGCCAATATCCGATCGAATACACGGTGGAAGTCGGACTTTCGATGTCGCACGAAGGGAATTACACAGATCACGTAAGTCACATTGGCCTGTACCCGCCTTATTGTTTGATCCTTTTCCCGGGTTCACAACCCGGGAGGGTTCGCGTGCGAGGCATCAATCAGATCGGCGAAGGAGAATGGTCCGACTTCCGATATTTCACCTTTGAAGTAGAGCCTGTCATCGTTGCTCCTTCATCCCAAATGCACCCCGGCGGAGCCGGGGGCTAACGGAGTGGTAGCGGGCCGAGGTATGGACACTTATTCAGCTCGCGATGTCATCTAACTCCAGCTTTAGTGCCGCCGCGATGGCTCGCAGGACCGAGAGGGAACCCTCCTTTTTCCCGGCTTCAATCTCGGCGAGATACGGCCGGGCGATTTTGGCTGACTTGGCGAGCTGCGCCTGAGTCAGGCCGCGATATTCTCGAAAGACTCGGATGGGATTTTCGCCGGCCACGAGGCGCTCGGCGATCTCGGCGGGGAAAGCCTCCTCTTTACGGGTCTTGGCCGCGTCGTAGGCGCGGATGTCTTTGTGCATCTCCATGCGTGCAAAGCATCATAGCATCTGAGAAACCACATTGTGTTGACGTGCTTCTGGTTCCCTCGCCCGGTAATCCGGGAAAGGGATAGGGTGAGGGGAATTCTTTCGGCGAAATCGACGCAATTCCACTGCGGCCCTCACCCCTGCCCTCTCCTGGATTACCGGGCGAGGGGGAAGGAGGGCGGTGGCGCACTTGGGGCATTTCGGCTATTTCGAAATCGGCACGACCGCGCGGACGAGTTCGTTATTGGACTGCACTTGCGCGACATCCGCCACCCGAATCGCCGGCGCTTGTGGACATTGGCACACGATGCTGGCGAAATCGCCGCTGGCGATGAGGGCGGTGATGCGGTCGGTGCGGTAGGGGGTGATGTTCAGAATAACCGCGGGGAGCGAGGTGGGGGCGATGGGGTCGGGGAAGAGGGATTGGTCGATCTCGATCTCGGCGGATGGGGGGATGGATTGCGACAGGCGGCAATTGCCGGAGGACGTGGCGATTTGGACATCGGTCAGGGGCGTGGGGCTGTTGTTGGTGATTTTGCCGATCAGATGGCCATCGGCGCGGAGGGAGAGATTGGCGCTGAGGTTCGCGGGGCCGGGGATGAGGGATTGGCCGCGGAAGGATTTGGGGAGGCCGGGGGTTAGTTCCAGGGTTTCGGGGCGGCAGCCGTGTTGGTCTTCGTGTTCAGAGTCATCCACAAAATCATCGGGCGAAAAATTCTGCGAGGCCTGATTGGCAGGTTCCCAGAATTCGTCGGAGTCGAGCGAGAGGGACATACTCGTGGCTCGCGAGGATTCCAGCGAGATGACATCGGTGGCGGCGATGGTGTTGTTGTCGATCTGATCGATCAGGCGAAAGGCGTGGATTTGGATGTTTGCCGATCCCAGAGAACTGGCCCCATAGGCGGCGAGGGATGAGAGCAGGCCGAGCCAGCCAGCGACGGTGAGCCAATGGCGCGGCGGCTGGCCGAGACGCATGAGTAAAATCGAATCGAGGGGGCCGAGCAGAAGGCACAAGCCGGCGAGCATGAGCAATGTGCCGTGCCAATCATTCGATGGAATCGGATGGGCGGCGCCCTGGGTGTCGAGCAGATTTCGGATGGCGAAGGTCTCGCGCGATCCTCGGCCGATGCTGTCGCGGATGGTCGGGCCGGATCGCATGATGTCTTCCTGCTGATTGGTGATGTCCATCGCTGTGATGACTGGAATATCGGGGACGGAAATCATTTCGGCAAAGGCGGATCGCCAGAAAGTCACCGCATCAGGGGCTTGCAAAAAATGCAGCGGGGAAATGTCGGCGGGGAGAACGGTGATCCGGCCGAGTCCACGACGGGCGGTGTAGGCGGTCCATTCTCGGACTTGGATTGCCTGGGCATCAGCGTGCGGAGTGAGCGATCTCGCGTTGAGCGTTGAGGGATCGGTGGTGGGGAGAGAAATCAATTGATTGCCGCCCACATCGCATGGCAAATCATTGGCCAATTGACTGTCGGCTGGCAGATCATCGGTGTCGGGGATGAAGAGGAGATTTCCACCAGCGGCGATCCAGGCGACGATCGACTTTTGCTGGGCATCGTCCAGATCATGCAGGTTTGGGGCGGCGAGGATCAGGGCGTTGATGCCTTCGTATCCGACGGCGTTTGCGGGAAGTTCCAATGTGGTAAGCACGCCGTTGTGGAGGTTGGCATCGCTGAGTTGCTCGTGGATTTTCAGGGCTTCGGTGATATCGCCGCTGATGCCGACGAGCGTGTCTTCGGGCGCGAGATTCACGATCGGCACGTGACCGGCGGGGGAGAAATCGGATGGATTTTGCGGGATGTCGCCGGCGAGGGTTTGGCCGGTCTGTTCATCCGTGGCGGTCACGGCGATTTTGCTGGGGTCGGAATTCACCGGGTAGAGCACGCAGAAATTTTTCGGCTGCGGCTCGGCGACGACGCGCTGGTGGATTTCCAGTGCGGTATCGACGCCATAGAGGCCGTGGATGTGGAGGATGATGGATCGGGTTTGTTGATCGGCGAGTGTGACGAAGATGGGCGTCCAGCAGCCGCGACGGACGGAATTGCCCCAGCCGAAGGTGGCTTTGAGCGTGGTCTGGGCGCTGGTGGTGAGGGGGAGAATCCAGAGCGTTGCGATCAGGATCGCGGTGCGCATAATCCATTCGTTATTGTAACAGGTTTGTTGGTTGTCGAATGTACGCTTGGCTAATCACTGAAGTGATTAGCCCGGTGGATTTGGTGGAGTGAGGTTTTGATGTTGCGAGTGGCGTTGGTTGGGGCGGGGGGGATGGCCCGGCATTATCGGAGGGCTTACACTACCTTGCCGGAGGTGGAGTGGTCGGTGGCGATCGATCTTGATCCGGGGCAACTCGAGCTTTGTCGGCAGGAGGGGGCGAAGAAAATTGGGACGGATTTTGCGATGGCATTGGCGCCGGAGATTGATCTGGTGGATGTTTCGACGCCGAACCATTTGCATGAGGCGCAGGCCGTGGAGGCGTTGGCGGCGGGGAAGCATGTATTGCTGCAAAAGCCGATCGCCAATACGCTGGAGTCGGCCGACCGCATTCTGGCGGCGGCGGCACAATCGCGGGGAATTCTGGGGATGTACATGAGCAGCTACGCCAATCCGTTGGTATGGGAAATCAAAAAAATCATCGACGGCGGATTCCTGGGAAAAATCCAATCCATCCGCGCGCGGGATTCCCATCGCGGCGGTCTCTCGACCAAAGCCGGCCCCAATAATTGGCGCGGGAGCAAGCAACAAACCGGCGGCGGGGCGTTCGTGCAGCTTTCCATCCATGCGATCAATCTCATGCAGTGGTGGCTCGATTCACCGATCACCGAAATATTCGCCTTCAGCGACAATCGATGTTGCCCCAACATCGGCGGGGATGATGTCACGGTGGCCGTCACCAAATTCGCATCGGGGGCCTTCGGCACATTCGACAGCGGATATGCCAGTGAGGGATTGAGCAGGGAAATTTATGGAACCGAGGGATTGGTTCGTCTGATTCACGAGGATAAAGACATTGAGATTCAGTTGGATCGGCCATTCAAAGGGGATTTTCTGGATTACACGACTCCGAACAAACCGCAGCTATTTGCCGGGCCGAAATTCGATTTGCAGGACACGAATAATCCGCACAATCCGCAGCGGATGTTCGTGGAGGCAATTCGCGCCGGCCGGCCGCCGTTCATGAGCGGAGCGATGGGTCGGCGGGATTTGGCGGTGGTGTCGGCAGCGTATGCGTCGTCTCAGCCGCCCATGATGCCGGTCAAGTTGCCGCCGCCGGGGCCGATCATCTGACCATTATTGCCGTTGTGGTGTTGGTGCTGGTATCCCTGTCCACCAATGATAACGTAGGGGGTGCCCAATCCCGGATATCCGTAAAATCCATAATAGCCGTAGCCTGGGTAACCCCATGGATATGAATACGGAGCCACGACGCCGTATCCGGAGTCGGGCTGGGATTGTTGGGCCGCCATCGCATCGGCGCGGTCCACATAAGCGCCCTGGAGATACGCCTGGGATTGGGCCAGATCAATCTTGGCCTGGTCGAATGCGGACTTGGCGGCGGAGATATCGGGATTGTTGGGCAGGTCGGCCTCGAACTGGTCAATCAGTTCCCTCATCGCTTGTCGCGCTGCCAGCAAGCGCTGCTGGGCCGCCTGGGCCTGGGGATTATCTGAAAACGCTTTTTGTTCCATGTCGGTCAGGATCGAGCCGATCTGCATCTTTTGGTTGGCCAGATCGAGGCGCTGAGTATATGGAAGCGTCGGCGAGCGGAGCGCGACTTCGATTTCGGTTTTGCGCTGCGTGAGTTCCTTGTACTCCGGGTCGGTGGCAAGTGTGCCGTGGATCACCTGCGTCGCGGCATCATAATCCTTCTGGGCATCATCCAGTTCCCTTTTAGCGTGCGCAAATTCTGGGGAAACCTGAAATTCTCTGCGCACATTGGCGACGGTGTCATTGAGCGCGGCGTAAGCCTGATCGTATTTAACCTTGGCGGCAGCGGCGTTGGCCTCGGCATTGGCGATATCCACCGTGCCGCTGAGCGTGCCGCCGCTGCTGATGTAATAGGACGGCTGAGTTTGAGGGGCTGGATTGGTCTGTCCGATGGCAGATGCCCCGATGAAAACCGAAACCCCGGCCGAAAGGATCGTTGAAATGGTTGCCCGCCACATGTTCGGCCTCCCAACTATACGCGGCATTATATCGCCGCAGGCGCAATTTGCCTGCCTAAGATTATAGGTCCTGCCCGATCTTGACGGCTCAGCCAATCGGGTGGATAGTTGATTTTTCGGATGGTCAAGGCAAGAAGAATACTCGCGGTGACAATGGTTGCGACCCTTCTGGGCGCCGGCCGGTTGGCATGCGCTGCGCCAATGCAGGGGGGGCCGGCGGTGGCACAGTTCACCGGCCGGATGATGGCTCGCCTGAGCCGGACGGCTGTCCGGGTCATGCCCGCCGCCAGGGTTTATCAAACCCGCCAGCCCGTCGCCGAGATTCGCCAGTGCCCGGTCCTGCGGCAATCGGCCCCGCCGGTGCGTGTCTGCCTTGATCCATTTCAATTCCGCCTCCCACCGCCGACCGCCTGAATGTTCCATTCGGGTTTCCGGTTCTTTCATTCCATAGTTCAAGAAGTTTGAGGTTTGTCATGGCCGTCAGCGTCGGCAAGATCGTCACCAAGGTTTTCGGCAGCCGCAATGAGCGTCTGCTGAAACGTTATCGTCGGGTTGTGGAGCAGATCAACGAATTTGAGCCGCAGGTTCAGGCAAAGTCGGATGTGCAGTTGCGCGATCGAACGCAGGAGATCCGCGCGCTTCTGACGGGCGGCAAATTGCGGCCGTCGGAAGTGTTGCCCGAGGCGCTGGCGATCATCCGGGAGTCGATGGACCGCAACATCGGCATCCGTTCGATCTTCGATCCGGAAAATAATTTTGATCCGGACAAACTCGATGATGACATGCTCCATGCCTACGACTTGGTGCAGCAGGCGCTGATCGGCAGCGGGGCATCCTGGCGGACGGCGCCGATCCCGGCACGGATTTACGAAGCGATTCGCAAACTCTATCCCGAAAGCCGGCCGCCGTTTCGGGCGCGGTGTTTTGATGTGCAACTCATTGGCGGGCTGGTGCTGTATGAGGGAAAGATCGCGGAAATGGCGACCGGCGAGGGCAAGACATTTGTCGCGCCGCTGGCAACTTTCCTGCGAGTGCTGGAAGGAAATCATTGCCATGTCGTGACGGTGAATGACTATCTGGTCCGGCGCGACGCGGCATGGATCAAGCCCGCGTTTGAAAACCTCGGCCTGACCGTCGGATACATTCAGTCCGACATGGAACCCGGCGGCGATGCGCGCCGGCAGGCGTATGCGTGTGATGTCACCTATGGCACAAACGCCGAGTTCGGTTTCGATTTCCTGCGTGACAACATGAAGGAAAAGGCGTCGCTGCAGGTACAGGGGCCGCTGGAATATGTGATCGTGGACGAGGTGGACTCGATCCTGATCGACGAAGCGCGCACGCCGCTGATTATCAGCGGAGCGGCCAATGAGGATGCTAAGAAATATGGGGAAGCGGATGTGGTGGCGCGGAAGGTGATCGAGTTGAACAAGCCATGGGATTCCATCGATCACGAATCGGATTCGGCCAAGCGGGCGATCAAATTGGCGGAAGGCGATGAAGACAAGGCCAAGAATTCCGCGGAGAAAGAAGCCGCGCGCAAGCGGCGGGCCGAGGGCGAAGTGGCGCTTGCGGCCGCGGAGAAGAAGAAAGAGGGGCTCACGCAATATTACGAGGTGGAGCTGGATAAGAAGACCGTGCATCTCACGCACGAGGGAATCGCCGCGGCGCAGGATGCGGCGGGGGTGGGATCGTTTTATGTCGGCAATAACGTCGAATGGCCGCATCTCATGGAGCAGGCGATGCGGGCTCACGTTGTTTATCAAAAGGACAAGGATTACGTCGTCGAGCGCGGGCAGAAGGGGACGATGGAAGTAGTCATTGTCGATGAATACACGGGGCGAAAGATGACCGGCCGGCAATGGTCCGAGGGTTTGCACCAGGCGGTCGAAGCCAAGGAACGCGTGCCGATCAAGGAGGAAACCCAGACGCTGGCAACGATCACATTGCAGAATTTCTTCAAGATGTACCGCTCGCTCTCCGGCATGACCGGCACGGCCATGACGGAAGCGGAGGAGTTCAACAAGATTTACGGACTGGATGTGGTGACGATCCCGACCAATCGGCCGGTGGTGCGAAAGGATCATGAAGATCGTGTCTACCGCACCGAGCGGGAGAAATGGGAAGCGATCATCGACGAGGTGCATGAGGAAAGCTCCAAGGGCCGGCCGATCCTCGTCGGTACCACCAGCGTGGAAAAGAGCGAGATGCTTTCGGGGATGCTCACGCGGAAATACGGCGTGCAGCATGAAGTGCTCAACGCCAAGCAGCACGAGCGGGAGGCCCAGATCATTCTGCTGGCCGGGCAGCAGCATAAGAACCAGCACGGCGAGATCGCGGGAAATGTGACCATCGCCACCAACATGGCCGGGCGCGGTACCGACATCAAACTAACCGGCGGCACCATGGGCGCTGGCGGGTTGCACGTGATCGGCACCGAGCGGCACACGGCTCGGCGAATCGACAACCAGCTCCGCGGCAGATCGGGTCGGCAGGGGGATCCCGGCTCTTCCCGCTTTTACTGCTCGCTGCAGGACGATCTCATGAAAATGTTTGCAGGCGACTGGGTCATCAAGGCCCTGGGCTGGCTGGGCATGGAAGAGGGAATGGCCATCGAGGACAAGCGCATCACCAAGGCCATCCTTCGCGCGCAGAAAAAAGTCGAGGAGCGCAATTTCTCGGCACGCAAAAATCTTCTGGAATATGACGAAGTGATGGATCACCAGCGGACCACGTTCTACGGCATGCGGCAGCGCGTGCTGCTGAGCAAGGGCGTGGATGAAATCATCTGGGACATGATCGGCGATGCGATCAACGATGCGGTGAAAAAATATATCACGCAGGATTATCTGGCGGCCACGATTGCCGAATGGGCGTGGGCTAATTTTGACGTGGCGATGGAAGCGGAGGACCTGCAGGGTTTGCGGGCGATCGACACCATTGAATCGCACATCAAGGCCCACGCGCGGGCCGAGGCGGAGACGAATATCACCGCCTCCATGGGCGAATTCATCGGTGAAACCGGGGAAGACCGCTCGACCTGGGACACCAAGGGTTTGCAGGCTTGGGCGATGAGCAGGTTTCACGTCAATCTTTCCCAAAGCCAGGTTCGGCAGATGAGCAGCCAGGAGGTGGAGCAGATGCTCCGCCATGCGGCCGTCGAGCAGATTGACCATCGGGATTGCTCGGGCCTGATGAAATATCTCCAGGCGGATTATGCCGAGCAGGAGTTGTCGAACTGGGCGCGGGAGAAATTCGGAATTGAGATCGTGCCCGAGGACATGATGATCGATGTGACGAGCCGGGCGAGAAAGACCTCCGAGGAGATTATCGATCTGATTGAATCCCGCGCTCGCGCCAGCTACGCGCGGCGGGAAATCGAGTATCCCGTCGAGCACGTCCTCACCGCCGCCTTCGGCGGATTTGAAGCGTCGACCGACAACATCCATTCGGCGGAGTACATCCAGGGATATGCGAAGACGCGGTTCGCGGTTGACCTCTCATTGGATTACATCCGTTCGCGCACCGTTCATCAGCTTCGCGATGAATTGGTGGCGCATCAGGAGCGATTCCTCACGGGCGGGGCGCTGGAGAAAACCGTTGATGAGCTGATGCATCGCCATAAAGATGTCGAGGAGCTGCGAAAGGCGTTTAACGACCGATTCGCCCTCAAGCTCAAGACCCGGGACTTGCAGGTGCGCGCCGAGCAAGTGGTGGATGAGGGCGTACAGGTCATGATCCCCGCCACCGAGGAAGAGTTGAAGGACATCCTCATGCAGCGATCGCGGGCGGCGTTGCGGCAGGAATTGAGCGAGCTGGAACAATGGGTGCTTATTTTCATTTTCGATCAGAGCTGGAAGGATCATCTCTATGCGATGGACGTGATGAAGGCGGGAATCAATCTGCTGGCGTTTGCCGAACAAGACCCGCGCATTCAGTACAAGAAGCAGGGGTTCAAATATTTCCAGGAAATGCTGGCGGTGATTCGGGACAAGGTGACGGATTTGATTTTCCGTGCGCGGGTCGTGGGCAAGACGAGCAGCCGCAGCGCATACAAGGAGACCAAGGCCGTGCACGCGGATGCGGGGGGATACGGCGTATCCGAAAACGCGGTGGCGGTCGGCTTCAATCAGACGCCGCAACCGCAGCAGGCACAAGCCGGCGGCGAGGCGGCTCCTGCGAAGGTGAAGCAGATTGTTCGTGACACGCCGAAAGTCGGGCGGAATGATCCGTGTCCGTGTGGCAGCGGGAAGAAGTATAAGAAATGTCACGGCGCGGGCGTGGCGTAAACTATTGCTGAACGCGTGAGTTTTTCCCCTCCTCCGGTACTCCGGGGGAGGGATAGGGTGGGGGTTTGTAGTCCGACGAGCGGTGCTGGAATAAACCCCCACCCCTGCCCTCCCCCGGAGTACCGGAGGAGGGGGAAGACCAGGGAAATCAATCGAGAGTCAGCACGGCTTTGCCCGCGAATTTTCTGTCCATCAAATTTTTCGCCACTTCCGCGACGTTTCGCCAGGAGGTTTCCAATTCGATATGCGGGACGAGTTTGCCGGCGGAAACCAGATCGGCCAATTTTTTCAATCCGATGCTGGGCGATTCGTGTTGCAGTTCGTGGAAGATGATAAGGCCGTAGAGAGTGACGCCGCCGGTGCTGTAGAATTTGCTTGCATTGATGGTGGGTTCCGCGCCGCCGGTGGTACCGAAGATGACGTGGGTTCCGCCGACGCCGAGCATGGCCAGGACTTTTCCAAAATGCGGGCCGACGACGGAGTCGATGATGAGTTGATAGGGGCCGAAGTTCGCCGCGGGGGAGGGATCTTCGCCGATCGCCACATGATCGACGCCCAGGGATTTGACGAACGCTTCACGATCCGGGGAACGAATGGTCGCGACGACCTTTGCCCCGGCGAGTTTGGCGAGTTGGCAGGCGAAATCTCCGGTGCCGCCGGTCGCGCCGGTGATCAGGACGGATTTTCCCAGCATCAGCCCGCCTTTGTACAGCGAATGCAGAGCGGTCAACCCAGCCACAGGGAGAGTTGCCGCTTGGGAAAATTTCACATTATCCGCGATGGGCGCGATCGCCTGGGCTGGGGCGGCGACCAACTGCGACCAGGAACCGGTGTTGAGCAAGCCCACGACGCGCGAACCCGCCTTCGGCCCCGATCCATCCGCAGCAGGTTGCTCGACAATCCCCGCAAAATCCCATCCCGGCCGATGGCCATCCGGAGCGCTCATCGATCTTCGCACTTCGCCGCGGTTCAATGAAATCGCCTTAACTCGCACCAATGCCTGGTTCGCCAAAGCCTGCGGGGAGGGAATATCACGGATGACAAAGCGGTCCGGCTTGGAAGCGTCCAGGACGACAGCTTGGATGGAGGAATCGGCCATCGCGGCATTATTCCCAATGGAAAATGCAAAGACAACGGCCAAAAATGTGGAGGGTTGATCAGCGTTCGTCGGTGGATCGCGAATTATCTGCGGGTCCCGGTTGCGGGCGCGGCGGTGGAGTGGTTGGCGCAGCGCCCGGGGCGCCGGGCTGATCCACCTTGGGCGCTTCGTTCTTTTCTTTCCGCTCATCTTCAGCGGCATCCCGCGCGGTGACGGTGCCATCATCATCCATGTAGGCGACCATCCGCTCGCTGTCGCTGAGGGTGCGGGCTTCTACGAACGTGTAGCCTGTGGAATAATCGATGCTGTCCTGCACCGCGCCGATCGGATCGCCGGGAGAGACGCGGAAGGCGGCTTTGTGCCATTGCCCGTCGGAGAACGTGTACACGTCGAACGTGACGGATTTATCGCCGAATCTTCCGACAACGGGCGTGCAATAGAAAGAGGTCTTGCTCTTGAGTTGGAATTCCGCCGACCAATCGCTGGCGGGGCCTTCCAGGGCGAACTGGTCGGTCCAGGCCTTTTGCGTGGCGGCGGTTTCCGCCTTGCCAAACAGGGGATTGAGAATTTTGTAAGCCACACGATAGCGGTAAACCACGTCTGGCCGGACCGTCGAGTCGTGGAGTTCGATGAGAATGTCCGTGGCGTTAGGATCTTCGGGATTGAATGCTCCCGTGCGCGCTGATGGGGCAACTTTCGGGAGATTTTCAGCGACGTAGAAAACCTGCGGATCGGAAACGTTGGGGGCATCCGGCTGCGTGGCCGGCGGCACTCCAGCTGCAGGGTTTGCGCCAGCGTCCGGCGTTGGGGCATTGGGATTGGCCAGGAATTTGGTCAAATCAAACAAATTGGTTCCGGCGGGTGCGGGGGCGAGGTCGGGGAACTTGGGCGTCAATACTTCTTCCTGTTTCGTTTGGACTTTGTCCTTATAATCGGCTTCGGCGGATTTGTCAGGAGCGGGGTAGGGGAGTTCGCTGAGGCTGCCGAACGGCCGGGCGATTTCCACCGGGTCACTCCATTGTCCGTTGGGCAGCTTCTGGCTACGATACAAAGTCGCGGAGAGGAACATCGTGTTCAAGTCGTCCCCGGAGATCTGCGTTTTGTCGAACGAAGCCTTCCACGCCTTCTGGAAATCGGCGGCGGGGATGGAAAATGCAACGGTGGCCCAGTTGATATCCTTGCGGGCACCGTTGTTGTCGGCGTCGAGAATGGTGCTCTGTCCACCGGCGACGACAAGAGGCTTGGCCGAAGGAAGGGTCGGCAGGGCAGTAACGGCATTGCCAGCGCCCTGTGGGTGATCTTGCGGAATACCCGGCGGGGCGTTTAATTCGGGCGGCAGCGGTTCATAGTCCCACGCATTCACCAGCGACTTGGTCTTCAGATCGCGCATGGTCAGACCGGAGACCAGTGAATCGGTGAAGTTGGGCACATCCATGTGCGGGACCACGGCATTATTCATCTGATCCTGCAAATCATGGGCGGGGCCGTCGTAGATGACCTCGTCAACATCTCCCGGATTGACGCTGCCATAGGTGAGGAACGGGGCCTCGACTGGATTGTTGACGAGGTAGGACCAAATGATAAATCCCAGGAAGCCAACGCCGAGCGCGACGGCGAACCATTCCACATTTTTTTCAAGAAACGCCAGGATTTTTTGCAGCATAACTCACCTGTAAAACGCAGCTGGACGGCCAGGGATTCGTCACGCCAATCAGCGACCCCCTTGGTCGGGGGTTGCATTGGGATCTCCGCCACTCTGGTCCGGGGTTGCGGCAGCCGCATTGGCGGCGTCGATGTCGATATCCGAATTGCCCTGATTCCCAAGATTCGGTTTTCGTGAATCTGGAAGGATGGGGTCTGTCCACTGATGCAGGAACAACTCCTCACATCTAAATTCGACCTCAAGGCAAGGCTTGTCGCCAAAGCGATATCCGGCGACGGCTTGGACAGCAGGATCCATGACCTGAACGATCTGCACCATTTGCACGGTGAGGAACCGATTGGCCTGAAATTGTCGAATGACCAGTGGAAGTTTTTCGGCATCAACCACGAGGCGAATCTGATATCGCACGACGTCATACATCGCGTTGGAAACGCGCTCTGTGTCGCTTGCTGGCGCGTACCTGAGTTGCGGCGTGTGAATGTCGGGTTGAGCCGTGCCGCCCGCCTGAGCGGAATACGGCGTCATAATCTCCAACATCTTTATTGGCGCATGCAAGGCATCATCCACCGGCGGTCCCCCCGGGACGGCTGGATCGGAGTAGGTTTTGTTGCAGTCGGCGATAGCGTGGCAGACATCGTCGATACACCAAATATTCATCTGTGTATCGAAAATCATTGCCGGGGTCATATTCTGGGTGTTGGTGACATTAATGTTTGTGGTATCAACCCCCTGCAACACCTTGTCTTCCAGATAGCAGGATATCTGCATGGCCCGCAGCTTCTGAACGTCAGACGCGATCGATGGCAACTCGGTTTTGTACTCGGCATCGGCGATCTTCTGCGAATCCGGATCAATCCCGCCGCCGTTGGGGAGTTGAATCAGGTATTGGCTGTTGATCGCGGCCCTTTTGTCGGCCTGAGCCTGGGTAATTTCGGCGGCGGTTGGCTTGCCTAGCGCGTTGAGAATCGCGCGCCAGCGAGCATATCCCTTGGTTTCCGCGACGTATTTCTCGGCGTAGTCGTATTTATCCTTGTCCTGAGGGTTGGGCAGTTCGGTGGGTGTCAGCAGATCGTGCTGGTTCGCCTTGACGGCGACCTGAAACATTTCATTCGCGCGATTAGTCAGCGCTGTCAGAGCGTTGTTACCCGCTTCGATCACCCGCTCATTGGGAAATGTATTCAGCGGATCCTGGACCGTGGTGTCGATCCTGAGCAGTGGCAACGTACGCTGGGCTTTTAGCAAACCAGAAACCTGGCCGCCAACAATCAAGCGACTCCGCAACTCGGTGCCCAGCGTGACGTAAAGCCCTGGGATCGGCCAAACATAAATGGCAACGACACCCAGAATCGCGACCACGCCCATGATGATGCTGACGAGGTTTTTCTTGACGATCTCCATAAATGCTCCCCAGAGTAATTACATCCAGAGTGTTTTCCGTTCCTATTGTCCCGGTTGCGCAAGAGGTTTGGGGGAATCCACGACCATCACGATCATCGGAATCTTCATCGTCCAGTCGTTGTTGCGCAAATCCCCGGTTGCGCGGCTCGTCCACACCTGCGGATCGACGCCGCCCGCAGGCGCGTTCGTCGGTTGCCCCGGTGTTCCGTTGGTTGGATTCTGTGGCGGCGGCTCCAGCTTCAGCAATGAATCGCTGGATGTTTTCATCAAACCCGGCCGGTTCTGATCATTGATCAGAAGCATCTGGCTGGTCGGATTGCCAACGGCGGCGATGTAAAACTCCCGCTGATCGTTGGGATTGGCGGCGTTGTATTGGTCCATGTAGGGCCGGCCGAGTTTGCGGAGGGCGGGGACGTAATTGTCGTACACAAAGCGATATCCGTTGGAGTTGGGCGTGGTGATGGTCATCAAAACGTAAAAGCCGCGCGATCCCACCGGAACATTCGCGTCGATTTGGCCGGCGGGCGTTCCGGGCAGGGGAGTCCAGGTGAATCCGGCTAGCGAAACGCTGCCAATGTTCTTCGTCAAATCTTCGGTGTATTGCGAGCGAATACTGTTGATCCAGATGACCTGACGCTGCTCGCGCTTGACGGCCATCTCGTGTTTGGGGTCGGCAGTTGCCACGTTGGGCAGAGTGCCATAAATATCAGCCAGCAATTCCGGCCAGACGTTTCGGTAATCGACCATGCTTCGAATGTTGATGATTTGCTGCCGATCCGGACCACCCCCGCTGCTGACGCCGCTCCAGGTCTGATCGAATTGCTGTGCGGGGTTGTAAATGCCTGCGATCATGTCGCGGGTGGAGGAGGCATTTTTGAATTCAATGTCTCGCACGTAATACCCACCAGCCGCAACTCCGGTGCCCAGCAGGAAAAGGGCCGCGGCGGCGCCGAACCATTTGGTCTTGTCGCGCCACATTTTCTCCCGACGAATGTGCTGCGGGAGCAGGCTGCTGTTGATCTTCGCATCCCCCATCGCCTGCATCGCCAAACCGTAGGCACTCACGAGCGAGAGAAGATTCTGGTTGTACGTTGCCGCCAATTTCGCATCTTCCGGCGGAATGGCGGCCAATTCCTTCACCTTCTCCACCTCAATCTGCAAATTCTGCTGAAGATATTTCTGTAATCCTGCCAGATTAAATGCCCCGCCCAGCGCCACGATCTTTTTGATCCGCGAATCCCGATGGACTGAAGAATAAAACCCGATGCTGCGCTGAATCTCGGCAACCAAGTCCGCAAACACTGGTCGCATCGCCTGGAAGATCTGCCGGGCGTACTTGCTGGTGTTGGCGGTGCGTTTCAATTCCTCGGCCTTCCCGAACGGCAGCTTGAAGCTCTTGGTCAGCACATCCGTGAAATTGTTTCCGCCGATGGGAATAGACCTGAGCCAAATCGTCTCGCCGTCGGCAATGATCAGATCGGTGTTCTCCGCGCCCAGGTCCACGATCATGGTCGTGCCCTTGATGCGGTCGTCGTGGTACATGGCGTTGTAAACCGCCAATGGATTCATCTGCACGACCTGCACGTTCAGATCGACATCGGTGAAATGCTTGATGTGGGCGTTGATCAGTTCGCGCCGCATGGCGAAGATGCCGACTTCGATGTCCGGGGATTCAGGATTCTGAAAAAGCTGGTAGCTCCACTCCACTTCATCCAACGGAAATGGAATCTGCTGGATGGCCTCGAATCGGACGATCTGTGGAATCTGCTTGGGCTCGACCGGCGGAAGTTTGATGAATCGCGCAAAACTGGAAACGCCGGAAACACTAACGGCCGTGACCGCGCCTTTGGACGGATGCCGCTGGACGAAGCTGGCGAGCGCGGATTGGATCAGAGATTCTTTATTGTCACCCGCATTGGAAAGCACCTGTTCGTGCTCGATGACTTCAAAATCGGCGATCTGATAGCCAGTTTCGGTACGAACCAGCCGGATGGCCTTAAGGGCACGATTTCCGATATCGATTCCCCAGGCGGAGCGAACATTGGCCATTGGTATCTCCTCAAACTCGGCCGCGGCAATTGGAAGGACGGCAAGAAGGAATATCGCCAGCAAACATCGCCAGTGGCCGGCAAACTCGCCGCTGGACGTATGGTTTACCAGCCCGGCGATCAGAGTTCAATATTGATCTTACGATTCTGAGCGTTTAGGGTGCGGAAAACTGTTCGGGCCTCGATGGTGACGACCGGTGGGAAAACGGCCGTTGACCGACCCTGGCCCTCATTGGGAATCATTCGATGAAATCACTCCTTGCATTGAAGTCTCTAGTGGCGTTTCTGGCGGCAGTGGGAATCGGTTCGATGGCTCTGGCGGCCAATGACGGCCCGCCGGTGGCGCCCATGAATCCGGTCACGGACGACTATTTCGGCATCAAGGTTATCGACCCCTACCGCTACATGGAAAACCTCGATGACCCCATAGTGCAGGATTGGTTCAAAAAACAGGGGGATTACACCACCGAACAGCTCATGGCCATCCCGGATCGGGCCCAAATCCTGGCGGACATCGAAAAGTACGTCAACGCCGCCCCGGCCCGGGTCGCCGATTGCGGCCGGGTGGCCGGGCGATATTTCTATCTCAAGACCCTCGCCAATGAGAGTTTGGGAAAGCTGTACATGCGCCAAGGGCTGGACGGCCAGGAAAAGCTGATCATCGATACCGACCAATACAAAGGTCCCAACGGCGAACCGGCCGCGATCAATTCCTATGCCCCTTCCAATGATGGGAAATATGTGGCGTTCGTGATTTCCCAGGGTGGGGCGGAGATCGGCACCTTGCGCATTCTGGACGTGGATGCAGGGAAAGAGACCGGCGACACCATCGACCGCGTCTGGGACCCCGGCGTCGCCTGGCTGGCGGACAATAAATCCTTCACCTTCACCCGAATGCAAAAGCTCGCCCCGGATGCTTCGCCATTGGAATTGGAGGAGAAGAGCAAGGTCTACATTCACAAAGTCGGCGATTCGCCGGACAACGATGTGCCCGTGTTCGGCTACGGGCTGTCATCGCGCGTCGATGTCGATCCAGTGGACCTGCCCGGCATGATGGTCGAGCCCACATCTGATTACGCCGTCGCTGTCCTCGAACACGGAACGCAAAATGAAGTGACCGTGTACACCGCTCCCGTCGCGACGCTCGGCCAGACCGACACGCCCTGGTCGAAGTTGTGCGATGTGGATGCGGATGTCACCGACATGGCATACCAAGGGGACGACATCTATCTGCTGACGCATCTCGATGCGGATCGCTACAAACTGATCAAAACCAGCCTGAGCCACCCCGATATTGCCAATGCGCAAGTGGTGATCCCCGAGGGGCACGGCGTTCTGCGCGGCGTGGTGGCGACGAAAGATGCAATCTATGTCCCCGAACTCGTAGATGGACTTGGCGATATCATCCGCATTCCCTACGGCGGGACTCCTGCAGAAATGAAGCTTCCATTTTTGGGAGCCGCCGGCATCGAATCCGCTAATCCCGCCGAGAACGGAATCATCCTGAGCATGACCAGTTGGACCAAAAACTGGAAATATTACGAATATGATTCGCAAGCCGACAACCTGAAACTCACCGACATCCAGCCCGCCGGGCCGTACGATGATCTGCCGGACCTGGTATCCGAGGAGGTCCAGGTTCCCAGCTACGACGGCACGATGGTCCCGCTTTCGATCGTTCACAAACAAGGAATCACGCTGGATGGAACCAATCCCACGATCATGGAGGGCTACGGATCGTACGGCATCACGCTCGATCCCGGATTCGCCTCCAGCTTTTTGGCGTGGTATCAGCGCGGCGGAATCATGTGCGTCGCCCACGTCCGCGGCGGCGGCGAAAAAGGCGAGGCCTGGCACCTGGGCGGATACAAACTCACCAAGCCCAACACCTGGCGCGATTTCATCGCCTGTGCCCAGTATCTGATCGACAAGAAATACACCTCCCCGCAAAAGCTCGGCGTCTTTGGCGCATCCGCCGGTGGAATTCTCATTGGCCGCGCCCTCACCGAGCGCCCCGATCTCTTCGCCGCCGTCCAGGCTCGAGTTGGGGTCATGAATCCCCTCCGCTGCGAGGCCTATCCCAACGGCATCCCCAACGTCCCCGAATTCGGCAGCGTGAAAACCCAGGAAGGCTTTGAAGATTTATATTCCATGGACGCCCTGCACCACGTCCGCAACGGCGTGGCATACCCCGCGGTCATGCTCACCTGCGGCATGCACGACCCGCGCGTCACCCCCTGGATGCTCGGCAAAATGGCCGCCGCCCTGCAAACCGCCACCTCCAGCGGCAAGCCGGTATTGCTCCGCGTCGAATACGAAAACGGCCACGGCATGGGCGCCAGCAAACAGCAGCAGATCGAACTGCAAGCCGATACGTTCGCATTTTTCTTGCAGCAATTCGGAAATGCGACGCCGACAACCGGACCATGATGTCCCGACCGGCTTAACGACTTCAGTCGCCACGGGGCGGAGGGTCAAGACGGAGCATTCGCGCCACCTTAAAGTTTTCGGTTTCGCTTCTTTGATGGAATGACCGGAAAGCCTTGCTGTTCGTCGCGGGAATCACGGTGTCTTCGAATATAGCTACGCAGTAATCGCCCAAGTACATAGTACCAAATAACTCCGCATAATAGTTGGAAAAACGAATAAACCATATCGTCTGCGGTGGCTGAAGAAAATCCTTTCCAATAATCAACCAGCAGGGCTTCCCAAGCGAAGCCCACTAATGAACTAGGGAAATTCACAATCGCCACGAGCAAATACGGCCAAGCGACGTCTCCGAAAGTCACGCCACGGGCGAGCCCGATAATTGCGTAACAAAGTAAGGGAACAGTCATCGTAACGTTAATGAGGACAAATATCGCCGGCAAATGCCGCAAGGTAGCTGATTCAGATTCGTTCCGATACTTACTCATGGGCGAACTTTCCGAAGCCGGAAAATGTACCATCCCCTCTTCCGCTTCCCGCTTTACCCTAGCGGAAAACTAGTCCCCAGTTTACCCTAGTTTAGTTAAGTTTAGTTAGTTTGGTGGAAAACACACCGAACGTTTGATTTATTGAGCTGGTCGGGATGTTCCGGGGAAGCGATTACCTTACCCCTATGCGACGCAACACGCCCATACGGTCGGCGGCGGACGCAACTCGATCAAGCCAACTGTCTGCAATCCTTCCCCACCGAGTTCGCTTTATTTTCCAGAACCAAAGGAAGTAGGCGACGTGGAAAGCGCATAGCCATTCCAAAGCATTTGAAACGAATACATGTGTATGAATCGTAGCGTTCAAAGCTGGGCTGCGGGTCAAATGAAACCTGTTTCCGGGGATGAGCTCAGCGCCGGGTCGAAGGTATGCGATTAGAAGCCCTGAAACAACGGTGGCCGCCACTCCGAGATAGATGCTCCAATTTGTTAACTGCCTGATTGTGGACAGCGGCGCCGATCGCAGCGACGCGGCGGCCCATTGCCCGCCGGCGGAGCGTCTGTTTCGCACCCAGATAAACCGAATCAGGAAAATGAAACCAACAATCAGGCCCAACTTCACTTCCCCTTCCATTGCAGCAGAGTTGATCATCGCGCGTGATGTTTCGCCATTGAAGATGAACGCGTAAAGCAGCACGAACGCGCTGATCCAGTGAACTCCTCCATTGACCCATCTCAATAAACGGGACGCGTTAGCCGGCTGGCGGGTTATTTCAGAGTTTGTCATGCAGGTCTCCAGTACAATCTTGAGTCCATCTTTATGCCGGGTATAATACGACGAATTCGTCAGGTTTGACTATTCGCATTGGCACTTGTCCCATGCCCAAACGCCGAAGACCACAGATTTCCCTGCGGAAACAACCCAAGCAGGCGCGCTCGACTGAGCTGGTTTCCATCATTCTGGAGGCTGCTGTTCAGGTTTTGGCGAAGGAAGGGGCGCAACGCTTCACCACGGCGAGGGTGGCCAAGAAGGCTGGATTCAGTGTCGGATCGCTGTATCAGTATTTTCCGAACAAGGCGGCGATCCTCTTCCGGCTTCAGAGCGACGAATGGCGGCAGACGAGCGAGTTGCTGCGCGGCATTCTTGAGGACGTCCAGAAACCGCCGCTCCAAAGGCTGCGCACTGTGGTCCACGCCTTCATCCGGTCGGAATGTGATGAGGCCGAGATGCGTGTGGCGCTGAATGACGCCGCGCCTCTCTATCGCGATGCGCCCGAGGCGCGGGTGAGGGCGTCGGGAAGCCGCGCTGTCCAGATTTTCATTCAGGAGGCGTTCCCCGTGGCCTCAGAAGCGACTCAAGCATTAGCCGGTGATTTGATCGCAACGACGCTCAGCCAGGTGGGGAAACATTTTTCGAAGAGTCCTCGAACCCCCGCAGAGATCGAAGCCTACGCCGACGCCATGGCCGATATGTTTTGCGCCTACCTCAAAGGCATGGATAAATGCTGAGATCCTCCCTCATGATCCTTCCTTCACCCGAATAATAATATTCGACGCAATAGAACTATTCGGCACGATGATCCACCGCCCGTCCTCGGTCATCAATTTCGTGTATCCCAGCGAAAACTCTTTGACGGTTCCAGTTTCCTTACCAGTCGGCGTGTTGATGGTCAGCACATCGCCCAGGGAAAATGGCCGGTATAGCAGCAAAGAAACTCCGGAGATGAGATTGCCCAACGTGTTTTGCGCGGCCAGTCCGATCACCAGCGACACGACGCCCGCGCTGGTCAGCAGCGCCTCGCCTAGGCGCTGCAATGCGGGGATCAGGTGCGCGTACATGATCGCAGCTGCTAAAAAACAAATGAGCTGCGCGAATCGGCCGAAGTAACTAACGGTCGTCTGATCGATCAGTGTTGTCGAATGGCTGGCCAGTCGCCGGGTCCAGAATCGAAGCAATTTGGCGGCGAAAAGCGCAACGGCGAGAAATATGCCGGCCAGAAGCAACGCGCCCCACGGGCGGTTGGGATCGAGAATTTCATGCAATATGCGGTCCATGAACGAACCGGATTATCCCGAAACCCGCGATTCATGAGAAGGCAGCAAATTGGAATTTCCTACGGACTGACATGCAAAACGACTTTCTTCATCTCCACCGATGAAGGTCCAACCATGATGTCTACATCCCCCGGCTCGACGACATCGTTCATCTTGATGTCGTGAAACGAAAGAGTATCCCGATTGATCGTGAAGGAAACCGTCTGGCTCTCGCCCGGCTCCAGGTGAATTCGCGCAAATCCTTTCAGTTCTTTGATCGGCCGGGTGACCGATGGTTGTCTCACATGAATGTAACACTCGGCGATCTCGTCTCCGGCGACCGATCCCGTGTTGGTGACCACATCGCTGACGGTTGTCTGCCCATCGGTTGGAATCGTATCCGCCGAAAGCGTCGGCTGGCCGTAGGAAAAAGTGGTGTAGCTCATTCCAAATCCGAACGGAAAGAGCGGCTTGTTCGTCTCATCCACATAATTGTAAATCCGCGCCCCGGGTTTGCAGTCATAATAATCCGGCACCTGCCCGACCGAGCGCGGAATCGTGATCGTCAGTTTGCCGGAAGGATTGCAATCGCCGAACAAAACATCCGCCGCCGCGTTGCCGGTTTCCTGGCCCATGTACCAACCCTCCAGCACGGCATCGGCCTTGTCCACAATATTCGGAATCCCCAGCGGCCGGCCGTTCATTAGATAAACAATCACCGGCTTGCCCAGGGCAAAGATCGCATCCGCCAATTCGTTTTGCGCGCCCGGCAGATCGAGGGAATCCCGATCGCCCAGATGATCCGCCGCCCATGCCTCGCGAGTGAACAATTCGTTTTCACCCAAGGCCAAGATGATCACATCCGCCCGTTTGGCCGTCGCCACCGCATCCGCAATCGCGGCCTGATTTTGTTCCTCAGTCGGATATTTGGGAACAATCGACCCATGCCAAGCGCTCAAGGAATCTTTCGGCAAATTCGTGACGATCTGGCATCCCGGCGAATACAAAATTCTCGGTGAATCCCCCAATTTTTTGCGCACACCATCAAGAATCGAAACCTTATACAACGGCACTCCGCTGTAGCTCCCCAACCGCGCATCGGCGGCGTTGGGGCCGATGATGGCGATGACTTTCGATCCATCCTTCGCCAGCGGAAGCAGATTCCCCTGATTCTTCAGCAGCACGATCGACTCCCGCGCCGCCTGCAGCGCCAATGCTTTGGACGAATCCAATTTGGCCAGCGCGATGGCCGTGTCGGCATCGCCATAGGGATGCTCGAACAGCCCCAGCGAAAATTTCAGCCGGAGGATTTGCCGAACTGCTTGGTCGATGTCGGCGGTGGAAACTTTTCCCTCCTGCACGAGCTGCGCGAGATGTCCAAATGCGTCGCCGGCGGGAAGATCAATTTGAACCCCCGATTGCAAGGCCAGCCGCCCCGCATCCGCATGATTGGCCGCGATATGATGGACATCGCTTAGATATTCGATCCCCGTGTAATCCGAAACCACCAATCCCTGAAACCCAAATTGCCCTCGCAACACATCCTTCAGCAGCCACGAATTGCCATGCGATGGAACGCCATCCACTTCCGTGTACGCCGGCATCACCGCCGCCGGGTGCGACTCCGCAATGGCGATGCGAAACGGCACCAGATGCGCATCGTACATTTCGCGGGGCGGGATATCGGCCGGCGCGCGATTGATGCCACCCTCCGGCGCGCCATGCCCCGCAAAATGCTTGAGCGTCGCCGCGACGTGGCCAGCCGGGATGGTGCCATCGGCGCTGCCTTGCAATCCGCGCACCACCGCCGCTCCGAGTTTGCCGTTGAGATAGGGATCTTCCCCCATCGTCTCATCCACTCGCCCCCAGCGCGGGTCCCGGCAGATATCCACCACGGGACAGAGCACCTGGCTCACACCCCGCGCCCGCGCCTCCGCCGCCACCACCGAGTAAATTCGCTCCATCAACGCGGGGTCCCACGCGCACGCCATTCCGATCGGCACCGGAAACGAGGTCGCCCCATCGGTCAGAAATCCGTGACAAGCCTCGTTGTGAAAAATCGCCGGGATGCCCAGCCGCGTCTGTTCTACCAGAAATGCCTGCATCGCATTTCGCTCGGTCACTTCCTTCTGGGCATCCGAATCAATCGGCCCGACTTCGCCAATGCCATTTCCTAGAATCGTCGTCGCCTTGTCCGGATCGAACTTGCCATCGGTATCGAGCGTTTGATCGGTTTGCCAGATGCAACGCAATTGCTGGATTTTTTCCGCCAGCGTCATCCGCCCCAGAAGGTCATCCACGCGTTTGTCGACATCGGCCGAAGGATCTTTGTAAACCGGTGATTCCGCCGCACGACAATCCAACGCATAGACCACTAGCCCGATCACAATGGCCGCCACTCCGATTTCCAATGATTTCAAGATTCCTCCACCAAATGCACGGGGAAAAACTACACTATGTCTCCTCAAAACGAAACTGATTCGCTTTATCCGCGCCCATCCGTGGTTCAAAAAAATTGTTGACCACGGATGGGCACGGATAACACGGATAAGACGGGAATTGTGTGTTAGATTAAACATTGTGAATCGGCGTCGATGGATTTTAGCTGTGGTACTTTGCGTGCCCGGTCTTGTGGCGATGTTGATCGGCGTAATGGTCCACCGCCAACATTTGTACCACCACATCGACTTGGCGTCGTTGAACTATCCCTTCGATGAGACTCGTGGAAGGATACAAGACATCCCAAAATCTTTACGCGATCTGGATGGGAAAAATGTTTCGGTGGACGGCTATATGATTCCGCTCGATCAAGCTGAGAAGATTACATCATTCGCAATTATTCCCGTGCTTTTCGGGGATCCTTGGCCCCCACCACCTAAATTACAGCAAGTTGTCGTCTGCAACACGCCGAGCGGAGTAACATTGGCATACATGCCCACACAGATCCGGGTCTACGGGCGTTTGCATGTCGCGGTCGAGAAGGATGGGGGATTCATTGTCGATCTTTACCACCTCGACGTGGCCCGAGTTCAATCCTTAGAGCCGTTTACGCTCCCTCGTTCCGTAGTCGTAATAACGATAGGTGCCGCGGCGATGCTTCTCGTTCTCACGGCGCGGTGGGCATTGCGCCGCAGGAAACGGCGATTGATCGGTCATTGCGTCGCCTGCGGTTATGACCTCCGCGCCACGCCGGAAAGATGTCCGGAATGTGGCTTGGTTCCTAAAGGGGCGGTTTCGACCTTGGTCATTTTACGCATTCTGCTAATATGCCGCGACGATGCGGACGTTTTCCATCCAAACCCTCGGCTGCAAGGTCAACCAATACGAAAGCGAGCAGATGGCCACGCTGCTGCGCGCTCGCGGGTGGACACAAACCGAGGCGGCGGGGGCGGGGCTGCGGATCGTGCATACCTGTGCCGTCACCACCGAGGCTGCCAGCAAGAGCCGATCGGCGGTCCGGCGGATGGTGAAATTGCCGGTTCTCGGCGGCGGGGGGGCGAAGACGGTCGTCACGGGTTGCTGGGCCACTTGTGATTGTCCTTTGGCGACCAATATTCCCGGTGTCGATGCCGTAATCACCAATCATGAAAATGTCGCCGCGCGATTGGAGGGATTGATCGAGAAATGGTCCACTGATCCGCCTCCCAAAATCCCGGCGCTCTCTTTGCCGTTGCTGGGCGAACATCAGGATCGCCAGCGCGCATTCCTCAAAATCCAGGACGGCTGCGACGCCCATTGCACTTATTGCATCATCCCCTCGCTTCGACCGTCGCCGGCGAGCAAATCGATCACTGACGCCGTCGAAGAATCCAAGCGACTCGTGGCGGCGGGGCATCTGGAAATCGTGCTCACCGGAATTTTTCTGGGCGCTTACGGATATCCCACCGCTCTTCGCCGACGACAGGAAGGTAAATCTCGCCGGCCCATTAGAGATTTGATCGAAGCCCTCTGCACGCAGGTCCCCGGCCTCAAGCGCCTTCGCCTCTCGAGCCTGGAGCCGGGTGATCTGGATGACGATCTGCTGGAAACGCTGGCATCATTCCCACAGGTCGTGCCGCATTTTCATTTGCCGCTGCAAAGTGGGTCCGATGTGATTCTTCGTCGAATGAATCGTCAATATCGCCGTGACGATTTTCTGAGAATGGTGGATCATGTTAGACAAACATTCGACCGCCCAGCCCTGACCACTGATATCATCGTCGGATTCCCCGGCGAAACTGATGCGGAATTCGAGCAAACTCTAGATGTCGCCAAACGAGCCGAGTTCATCCACATCCACGCCTTCGCATTTTCGGCGCGTCCCGGCACGGCGGCGGCGCGATGGACAAAAGATTTTGTGCGCGGCCCGATCGTCGGCGAGCGAATCGATCAACTGGCTGATCTCGCCAGACAATGCAGCTACCAATTCCGAAAATCATTCCTTAATGAAATGGTGCAAGTCGCGGTGGAACGCAATCACACATCCGACCAGCAAACACGCCACGGCCGATGCGAGCGATACTTCGATGTGGAATTCGCTGATGCCGGCAGAGTAGCCACGGGATACCTGGCCAACGTCCGCATCACCGACGTCCATCAGGAAAAAACCGTTGGGATTTTGGTCGACGAATCGCTCAACCCTGCGTGATCGGCAGACACGTCTTCCGTCGCCGCCGGGCCGCCAATAGCGGCAAACCAATCAGGCACAAACTAAATGACGCCGGCTCCGGCACGCTCCACGCAAGGGCGTAAGTATCCGAGTTCGAAATCACGCCCGCCGTGACCCCAGGTATTCCTCCCTGTTTCATCACCATGAGGTCGTAGGTGTTCCCGGCGTTCACGGTGGCGTAAATCTCCTGAAGGTTATCCGCCGTGCTGATGCTCTCGGCCACGCCGGTGCTGGTCGTGACATCGTAGAGATACAGGAAGATGTTATTGATCGGATCGGCATAGGTCGGATCGTCCGCGGTCGGTTGGCTCCACCAGTTCATGTTGGCGGTGAAGGTTTCCGAGCCCGATCCACTGGTCGGGATGACGTAATGCTGGATCGAACTGTTGGTCGAGGTCGTGGTTACACTGGTTAAAATCCAGCCGGCCATCGGGTCCGTCGAACTGCCCGCCGCCGGGGTCGGATAAGTCGCTGCAGATGTACCCGCAGATTGCGTGCTGCTGGCGACATAACTGTGCAGGCCATTTTCAAGGTTGACGAAGGAATTGTAAATGTTCAGAACGCCCGCGCCATAATACGAATTGAGCGGGCTCGTCGATGTCACGCCGGTCGACCATCCCGAGGGTTTTACCGCCCCGTTCATGAGCAGGGCTTTGACCACTCGGGGATCTTGCGCGGCGGTCTCGGTGGAAGATAGACTTCCGCCGTAACCAGCGGCGCCGGCCTGCACCAAAATAGCAGCCGATCCGGAAACCATCGGCGTGGCGTAGCTGGCGTCGGGGGTCGACGTGTTGTTAGCGTACGCGGAAATATCCGGATCCTGCAATCCATCGGCTGCGGGACCGGTCACACCATTTCCGCCCATTCCAGCGGGGTTGACCGAAATTCCGTTGTATGCGGTCCCGGGCGCCTCCGGCGTGTACGGATTGGTCGCTCCGCCCGCTCCCGACACAATTATCGTTGATGGGTAAGCGCGCACATATAAGTCGTAGTAGTAATCCAACTCCGGCTCATCGCTGACGTTGGGATCCGCAAAGCTCTGATTGATGACCACATCGTTATTTTGCGTTGCAATCGAATTGGGGATGAGGGTATTGATGAAATACCCGGCATCGTAGTCATCAATGTGATTGACCCCCGGCGCCACGCCGTACATGTCATTGCCAAAAAAATTGTCGCCAACGGGGTCCGCGTGGTTGGCGCTATGGTTGGTGGTACTGTAGGTGCTGGAAACACCTCCGCCTGAATCGATGTAGGTGAACTTGCTGGCAGGTTGAGTGACCGCTGCGGGGCTAACTTCGTACCAATCCGGGGTCGTGGCCGGATTGCTATCTGCCTCGACAATTGCGACGTTTACGCCGCTGCCGTTGAGCCCGGCCGGCAATTGAGCTTCATCAATAGTATCGGCCGACACCCAATGCGCGGCAGCGAAACAGGCGACGCCAGCGGCCGCCATGATGAGACGAGGGTCCACGGACCGTTTTTGCCCAAATGCGCGTCGAGCCATTCTCTCCTCCGATTCAACCGCCAATTCCAGGGGGGACAGTAAAAACTTATACAGCAGTAAACGTACCTAGCAGTAAAACTCACCCAGCAGCCTCAACCCGCAATGAATCTACCACGATAAAATCGACCGGACAAACGAAAAAAGCCTTAAATATGAAATTTCGCCCAATCTTTGCGCTTTTCCAATCTCCCATGGGTTCCCAGACTCACATAACCGCCTCTGTCCGATAATCTTGTCGCTGGGCCATGACAACCATCGTATTTTCGGTAACTTACGTCGCGGCGTGATCGAGCGCCATGGCATGATCGAACTTATCCATATTGCCCCGCCACATCGAGATTTCCAAACCCAGCGCTGCCTGGAGCATCTTCGGCATGATTTAGCCGGCAATTTCAAGATAACGCTCCATACCCTCGGACCCGGCGGGGATTATCAAAATGTGCCTGCCGCGATCTTGGCCCTCAAATCCGCCAATCGTGATCGTTGGCCTCTCGTGCATGCCTGGGGATTGGCGGCCCTTTCCGTGGCGGTCTTTGCGGGATTTCGCCGAATCGTCTTCTCGCCCGATCTTTTCTATCGCCCAATGGCCATCCGCTGGCTTCGAATTCTGGCGGATCGCGCGCCGGTGCATTTCGCTTGTCCCACCGCCGCGCTCCAGCAATCCTTCCTTGCCAACGGCATCGCAAGCCCAATTCAGGTGATCCGCCCCGGTGTGGATTTCTCCCGGCTTCGAGTCGAACGCAATTCCAAGCTTCGCGCCGAACTAGGCGTCGCCCCTAATGATTTTCTCATCTTCTCACCCGGCGAATCGACCGAGTTCACCGCCCATCGCAACGCCGCCTGGGCGGTCGGAATCATGCACGCACTCGACGAGCGCTATCGCCTGCTGCTCTGGGGCCGGGGATCGGAAACGGATCTCGTGGTTCGCTTCGTCCGCAAACTTCGCCAGCCCAATCTCGTGGTGAGCGCTGAATCCCGCCTGTCCCGCCGGGTGCGATTTGAGGAACTGATCAGCGTCGCGGATGCCGCCCTGATCTCATCCCGTCCCTTTGCGCCAACATTACCGGTGCAAATCTGCATGGCCGCCGGCCTTCCGATCGTCTCGACGGTCACACCGTGTCTGGCCGAGATTCTCGCGCCTCGTCAATCCGCCATTCTCGCCCCGCGCAACACCCCAAGGATGTTAGCCCAAAGCATGCACGATCTTCTGCAAGACCCGACGCTGTCCTACCACATCGCCGACACCGCCCGCGCCGAAGCGCGTAAATCTTTCGACCTGCCGATTTTTCTGGATCAATACCAAACCCTCTACCACCAGGTCGCTTCCCGCGCCGCACTGCAGGCGGGGTAGCGGGAGTGCGCCTTAATCCCTTCCTCTCAAACCCGAAGAATTCCTCGACTGGAAACCGGCGATGCAGGCGCGGCGTACGATTGAGCAAGAGTGGGGCGGAGTGAGGACGGAACTGCCCCCGCGGATCGAAGTCGTATTGCCATCTTCTAAGGCGCGGATGGCTGCGTTTGGGGGTAGGTGGGGAATACCTTGTGAGCAACCGTCTCACCAGTATCAGCGTCCTTGAACTCGATATAACACCCGCCGATTTCCCTTCCTTCGACTGAAATAACCTCTCCGTTGCCACTCACGTCGATGGTAATTCGGTTGCTTATCGACCAAAGTGACTTGGGCGGTTCCGTTGACAGTGCCACTAGTGCTGAACGCCAGAGCGCGTTTCCGGTTTTTAGGTCGACCGCGACTACCGATCCGCCGGTATTGCGATGGTCGTACTGTACGTAATAGAGCTGATCTTGGCGGATCCCAAAAACAGAGTACCGATCACCTGCCCAGGTATAGATAACCTTGCCGTTCCCGACAATTGAAATGTCGACTTCCCCATCATGTTTTAGAAGCAGCGAAACTTCGTAAGGCGAAGGGTCCGGGGGCACCGCGCCGTTCATATGACCAATGAACCGGTCGTCCCACGCCCACGCCATTCGGTCAAGAGAAGCCTGATAGTTTATTCCGCTCGGGTATGTCTTGCTTGGAGGTTGCCATGTAATCTGGCCATGGGAGATGGCGGTGCCCAAAACAAGCATGACCAGCAGCACAATGAAGCACCGTTTATTCACACTCGTCCTCCAGCAGTATTGGAACATAGATAACTAGGGACAGTCAGACAGTCACCGGTTTCTTCCTTTAACGCAACAGGTTCGTCAAAAAATTACGCAGTTTCCGATCTCATTCTATCGGGATCAGTCCAATCGTTTCTTCGCAAACTGCACGCTCAACATAATGCTTATCGCAACGATGCCAGCGAAGAAAATAATGAGTGCCAGATCGTCGCCGCTCGAAATCTTTCCGACTCGAAACAGCACGTAACCGACGACCAGATTAAGCAGCGCCCAAAGGACGTTCACGATTGGCGATGACAGTCCCTTCCCCGGCGGGTGCGCGAACGGCGTTGGGAAACGGTCCCCGCAAACGCCATATACGAAATGCGGCACGGCGTTGGTGAGAAACAGTCCGGCGAAAAAGCAGGCGATGTAGTTGTACCAGTTCACTTGGATTGCTCACCGCACATTATGGCTTGTAATCCTCGTTGAGTTCCAGTCGTAGATAGTCGTAAACGACTCCCGAAGTCACCTCCGCGGCGGGGACGGTCAGGGTCAAATCGTTTTCGCCGGATTTCAGCAGTGTGGCGTCGAACTGTTGCGTGTACTCGCGCCAGACGCCGGTGTTGGTGTTGTAGCGGATAGCATTGGTGGAGATCGTGGTGATCGTGCCGACGGTTGATCCATTGACGCCCACTTCCAATTTCCCAGGCGCACCGGGATCGTCCAGGCCGGACAGGCCGTCAGAACCGGCCAGCGCCACGCGCAAATAGGCCATACCCTTGGGCGCGTGATCCATGTTGAATTTGATCGTCCACGTGGTTGCCCGGCCTTTGCCGTAAATCTTCCATGGGCCGGCCTGGTCATCATGCGGATATTGCGTGAGCGATTCCGCCTTGACCCACCCGAAGCGTTGGTTGGCCGGGTCTTTCGCATCCGGATTCAACCAGGCCGTCGATTCGCTGTGCGGCGTTTCCTCGAAGAACCAATCCTTGTGGTAATCGCTTTTGCCAATCGTGTACGTGATGTCATTGGGAAACAGCAGCGGATATCGCAGCGGCCAGCCCCAAAGCCAATAATTCGCCGCATCCCCCTTGAAGAATTTATCGCCCTTGCGATCTGGGTATCCGATTTCCCAAATCTGCTTGCCATAGCGAACCGGCTTCCAATCGAGTTTTCCCAAATCAATATTCTTCCCCGCCTCCACGGTGATGTCGGTTTGAGCAAATTCCCCCAGCACGCCATCGGCGAATGCATGCAATGTGTATGTCCCCGGCCGGACATTGGTGATGGTGAATTTGCCATCGTCGGTTCCATCGGTCCAGAACTGATAGTAATTCCCATCGTGATCCCACTTGATGATTCCATTATCCCCCGAGCGCGGCGTTGCGCCGGGATAATCCGGATGCGCCAGGCCCACCGTCAGATTCGGCAGCTTGGTCGTCGCCGCCTGAGAATCATCCAGCACAAGTTGCCCCGAGACATTTCCGCGCTGATCCTTGTGCGGATAATCCACGCCGTTGACCCACTCATACGGCCACGCCGCTTTCTCCACCTTCGCCTGCGCCAGCGCATCGTGCCACAGCGCAAACGCATTGTCGTGCCATGCCGGCGGCAGCGTCGGATTGCCCGCCGTCGCATTGAGCGTATCCATATCCGCTTGAGACGGAATCTCCGGATTGGCCAGCGAATTGCAATAAACAAAGATCGGCCCAATCACCTTGCTCCACTCTTCTCCCGCCGGAATCCGGCAACCCGCGCCTCCCGCATAATGGCCGGCGCACCAGTAATCCAGAATGATCGGGTCCGGATCGTCATTCGCATCGTAATGACAAACCAGTTCCATCTTCGCCGCGCCGCCGGAGAGATATTCCGTAGTTGGATTGATGAACCAGACGCCGATGTGATCCTTCGTGCTCGACCACCCATACGCCGGAATTTTGTACTGCACCGCGTTGTAACTGTATTTGTGCTCGACCGAATTCTTGTAATACCCCGTGCTCAGAATCCGCTGTTCCTTGGCGTGCACCACCACGCCCGCGCCCCAGTCTTCCGGCGTGCATTCCAGCATATTCCGATCCGCATCCACCGAGATCCAATTGAAATCATGATTCAATTTGGTGATATACCGGCTCTCCCCTTCGCCCGCCGCCGGATATTTCGCTCCATGCGAGAAAATCGCATACGCATAAATCCCACTCGCCCCGCGCTGTAGTGCGTAACGAACTTCAATATCCATCCGCCCGTTGATCCCCTTCACATCCACTTCCCCGCGCTCGCCGCCGTTCGTGGCCGGGTCGATGGTCAGCGATTGCGTCACAGTGCCCGTCGGCGTCTGCTCCCAATTCCCGCCGCCGTTCATCGTGTTGATTCCCTGATACACCAGCGACGGCATACGGCCACTACGCTTGTCGATGGTCGCCTTGACAATTCCATTGTCCATCGTCCAGGTAGCACCATTATCGGTGATGGTCACGGGAGTACTCACATTAGATTTCGCCACCGCCGGTTCGGAATCATCGGCGCGCAGCCACGGCACGGACGCGAAAAAAAAGAGGATGCCCAAAACAACCGCGAACGATTGGCGAGATGACATGCGAGATTCTCCAGTTAATCGCAAACCTACCGAACCGGCGTCAGCGCACCATCCGGTGGCGCATTCTCATTGAGCTCCAGCCGCAGATAGTCCCACACAACGCCCGTGGTGAGATCGCCCGCCGGCACCGTCAGCGTCATGGAATTTTCGCCTTGCTTCAACAGCGAAGCATCGAATGGCTGCGTGTATTGCCGCCATACTCCTTTATCCGTGTTATACCGCAGCGCATTGGTCGCGACGGTCTGAATCACGCCAACATTCTTTCCATTCACGCCCACCGCCAACCCGCCGCCCCCATCCGCCCCGGCCAATGCCACGCGCAGAACCGCCTGTCCCTGCTCGTCCTTGTCCATGTTGAATTTAATCGTCCACGTCGTCGCCCGCCCCTGGCCCCAAGCTCGCCACATGTCCTGATTCCCCGTCGCCGTCTGCACCCATCCAAACGGCTGGTTCAACGGGTCCTTCGCCGCCGGATTCTTCCACCCATCAGAAAGCGCATGCGGTACCTCTTCAAAAAACCAGTCCTTGTGATAGTCGCTCTGGCCAATCGTGTATGTGATGTCGTTGGGGAACAAATCCCCATAGCGCAGACACCAACCCCATTTCCAATAGTTCGCGCCATCCCCTTTGTAAAATTTGTCAGCCGTCCGATCGGGATAACCAATCTCCCAAACCTGCTTGCCATACCGCACCGGCTGCCAGGTGATCTGCCCCAAATCCAGTGTCTGGCCCGCCGCGACCGTGATGTAGGTCTGAGCAAATTCGCCCAGCACGCCATCGGCAAACGCATGCAATGTGTACGTCCCGGGCCGGACGTTGGTGATGGTGAATTTCCCATCGTCCGTCCCATCGTTCCAGAACTGATAGTAATTCCCATCGTGTTCCCACGTGATCAAATTCCCATTCCCCGACCTCCGTTCAAACGCGGTCCCCACGCCTTGATAATCCGGATGCGTCAACCCCACCGTCAGATGCGGCAGCTTCGTCGTCGCGGCCTGCGGATCGTCCAGCACGAATTGCCCAACCACCGTCCCGCGCTGATCCTTGTGCGGATAATCCACACCCTCAACCCAGTCGTAAGGCCACTGCGCCTTCACCACTTTCGCCTGCTCCAGCGCGTCATTCCAAAGGGCGAAAGCATTGTCATGCAAAACCGCCGGGATGATCGGATTCCCCTCCGTAGCCTTCAGCGTGTCCAGATCAGCCTGGGATGGGTCCTTCGGATTGCTCAGCGCGTTGTAATACACAAAAATCGGCCCGATGACTTTATTCCAATTCTCTCCCGCCGGAATATTGCACCCCGCGCCACCGGCATAGTGGCCGGATGTCCAGTAATCCAAAATCGTCGCCCCCATGTGGCAAACCAGATCGAGCTTCGATGCGTTGCCGCCGATGTATTCCGTGCTGGGATTGATGAAATAAAGCCCGATGTGATTCTTCGTGCTCGACCAGCCGTACGCCGGGAGCTGGTACATCACCCCGCAATAACTGTATTTGTGTTCGACCGAGTTTTTGTAAATGCCCGTGCTGAGAATTCGCTGCTCCTTGGCGTGAATCACGACGCCCTGGCCCTCATCATAATTCGTGCACATCAGCATGTTTCGATCCGCATCCACCGAGAGCCAGTCGAAGGTCGAATTCAGTTGCATGATAAATCGGCTCTCCCCCTCGCCCGCCTGCGGGTAACTCGCCGGATGCGAGAACTCCGCATACGTGTAAATCCCGCTCACCCCGCGCTCCATCGTGTATCGCACTTCAATATCCATCCGCCCGTTCACCCCCTTCATCGCCACCTCCCCGCGCTGCCCGCCATTGCTGGCCGGATCGATGGTCACGGCATAAGTCACCTTCCCCGACGGCGTCTGTTCCCAAATCCCGCCCGGCCCCATCGTTTGCACGCCATGATAAAACAGCGTCGTGATATGGCTGCTGCGCTTGTCGATGTTCATTTTGATGATGCCATTGTCCATCAACCACGAGCCGCCGTTATCGGTGATGGTCACCGGAACATCGACATCCGATTTGGCCACCGTCGGCGTGTAATCGTCAGCGCGCAACCACTCGCCCAACCCAAGCAAAACCCCCGCAATCATGACACCCGCAAGCAATCGAGAACGTGACATACAAAATCCTCCAGCGCAAAGCGCAACCCCGAAATTATTCCGGGACCGCAAGCCATCATTATCGAAATGGATTTTCCGGCAAAACCGACCTGACCTCTGAACCAGCCTCCGCAGTCACTACTTTACCCCAAATCCAAAGATTTTTCATCCCCCACAGAATCGCCTCCCGAACGTGCCCCCACCGGCTCAGCTCCCCACCGGCACGGCGACTTCAGTCGCCGTGTGGCCGTTCCGCCCAATGCTTCGCCCCCGGGCAGATATCCGCTATAATATGGATATTGAATCAGGAAACATCATGACGTACCGAGGACGAATTGAACATGGCGTAGTGGTTCTTCACCCTGCGCACACATTGCCTGAAGGCACCGAGGTTGAAGTGCTTCCGCTCGCCCCGCCCACGGGCAAGATTGGCGAAGCCCTGGAAAAACTCGCCGGTAAAGCCACGGATTTGCCGGCGGACCTGGCTGAGAAGCATGACCACTACCGCCGTGAGCGCGGCGCATGATTCCCATTTTCGCCGACACATTCTTCTTTCTCGCTTTTCTCAATCCAAAAGACACTCGCTTTCACGTACGCGCCGTCGAAATGAATCGCGTCGATCATCCCATCCTTACTACCGCTTGGGTATTGCTCGAGCTCGCCGATCATTTGTGCGATGCCCATAACCGCCGGCTTTTCGGCCAGGTGCGCCAGGCGCTGGCGATGGATACTCGTTACGAAATCCTCCCTGTCGATCAAATCCTATTTGATCGCGCCGTGACCCTTTACAAGCAGCGTCATGACAAGGACTGGTCTCTAACCGATTGCACATCCTTCCTGGTCATGCAGGATCGCGGATTGACCGATGCGCTGACCGGCGACCGCCATTTTGAACAGGCCGGTTTCAGGCTCCTGCTTACACCCGATTCCCATCCCTGAACTTCCCCGCCCGCTCCCCGTTCATCCGCAGCAAATTCCCCAGCACCCGCTGCTCGACCTCGGCCCGCCGAGCCATCATCGGATGATCCTTTGCCAAAGGCTGTCCCGCCCCGGTTTCGACCCAAACCTCGGCCCAGGATTCATCCCATCCGCCGGCCGGGTCCACTGCCGCATACGCCCGCACTGTCCGGTCCTTTTCTTCCTGCGTTGGCGGCAAATGGGGTTAAAAGGTCGCATTGTCGTGGATTAGGGATGATTAGATAAGCGGCCAGGCGTCGATACATCCTTCCGTCGGCGTGTTGTATCTCCTTTGAAGGAAAGAGAGTTCTACCAGTTGCATTTGTGGGAAGGATGGATTCACAAACATGCTCGAGCCACCCTTCGCGAGGATCCGAACCGCTCCCTCTCAACAATTTGGCGGGGGCACCTTATTTTTTTCAACTATCTGGAAACAAAGGTATACTATTGTTGTACTCGGCCTTTAAACGGAGACGATCAGATGCCCTGCAGGTCGCCCGCGAGTCCTCCGGAATATGTTTTAAGGTCGGCGCTGGAAGCCTTGGAGCCGCGCGTATTTTTGTCGGCGAGTGTTAAACCGCTGGATTTGACGGGAAGTCCTGTCTATTCTTCGCTACCTCCTGGCATTGTGATCTCGCCGTATCCCGTTGTACCCGCCCAATCAAACCAAATTGTGACGGGAACTTTGCTGCTGGGCTTTGTCTCGCCGCCTGCCAACGAACCGTTCGGACCACCGACTGGTCTCGCCGTGGAACAAGTAGCCGCCGTTGCGCCTCCTTCAATTGTAACGGGATCGGCCGCGCCGGGGATTTCTTTCGGCCAGCCCTCAATTGCGGGGTCTTTGAATTCGACGGATTTGATCGATCAGCTATCCGCTTGACCCGCCGCCGGCCCCTCCGCCGAATTCCTCAAAGACTACATGTCCATCAAACGCTACGGCCGCCCCGAAGAAATCGCTGCATTGGTCTCGTATCTCGCCAGCCCCGAAGCCGCGTACATCACCGGCGCGGGTATAAAAATCGATGGGGGCTTCGATGCGTGAACCGGCTCGGCGACTTCAGTCGCCGCGTATCTGCTCCCCATTCATCCGAAGGAGTCACCACCGCCCGTCGATCGAGTTTTCGGCAAACTAACGTCGCCCTCAAAAACCTCAATTCCCCAAAAAAAGGCCCCAACGGGGCCACGGACTGTAGCCACGGGTGAAGCGCAGCCCGGCTCCAGCCGGGCGAAGCGCAACCCGTGGAACGGAAGATTGTAAAGCCCCCAACCCGCCCCGGAGGGGCGGAGGAATTATTTGGTAGACGAGCGTTCAATAGAAAACATATCTCTCATCGAACTCGATCTCGTGCGCTCGGAGCAGTCGTAATAATTCAGATTTGAAATCCTCCTTCCTTTGACGCTCGTATCGCGGTGAACCGAATTCAATTGGAGCATCCGTCTTTATGGAAACTCGAAGACGCTTGATCCACCCCGCCCATGTTCGTCGCCAGTTGAGCCGGGCGGTCCTCCGCCCGCGGCGGGCCGAGGACGGCCCGGCTCTCGGACGAGTTCGGATGGTTGATTGCAAATATAATGGTCCTTGTCACGCTGCCCTGAGGCAAATAGTTCTCAAAGGATTAAAAGCGCTACGGAACTGCAATAATTTCACGCATGCTTGTGTCGCTTTTACGCCGATTTGTGCAAAAACTGTCAAAAATCGGTCGATTTTGTGCAAAAACGCGCGGAAAATCCTGATAAATATGCGGCAGTAAAATGATAAATCGCTGTCCGTTGCCAAATAATTCGCAGAAAATATAGTTCGTTTGCCACGTTCCCTGAAATTTCAGAATAAAAAAATTTGAAAGGCCGAGATCGGTGACAAAAGTGCAATTTCCCGGCGAATACCGGGAATTGGCTTGGGTCCCCGCAGGGGGAATGTTTACCCGTCGCCCCCAATCGCTCACAATGCCTCCATGCAATGGTTTGCGGATCGGTCGGTGAGTGAGGAAATCGCACAGGCATTGGCGGATCGTCAGGACTTGGTGCATCGGTCGCCGGATGATTCGCTCACGCCGCCGGATGTATTGGACTTTGCTTATGCGAAGCAGTGGGATGTCATCACGGCCGACCCGGCGGTGGCGCGGGCAGCGGTGGCGGGGAAGTCGCGGTTTAATCGCAGTATTGTGCTGCTCAAATCAGCCGAGGATGTCGAGCGGCTGTTTGAGCGATACAAACGGCTGACGCCGGGGCGGCTGTATACGGTGACCGCATCCCGCGTGAAGGTGCGGCAATTGTCCCGGTTTGTGCGGCGTGCTAAATCCGATAAAACTCCCGCTGAAAATTCGCCCCAGACTTCACCCGAAGAGAACGAGATTTGAAGAAAAGGAGATTTGATGTCGCTTCTGGTCACCGGCTCCATTGGCATCGACACGGTTGAAACACCCTCGGGAACACGCGGCGACGCCATCGGCGGGTCGGCGGTTTATTTCTCCTATGCCGCGCAGTTCTTCACGCATGTCCGGCTCGTCGGCGTCGTGGGCGAGGATTGCCCCAAACATCTGCTCAATATTTTTGATCAGCGCGATGTGGACACTGATGGCCTGGAGATTCGCCGGGGGTCCAAGACTTTTCGCTGGCATGGATCGTATTTGAAGGATTTGAACGCGGCAGAAACCGTGGAGGTGGATTTGAACGTGCTGGCCGAACGGGCGGCGAAGATTCCGCCGCAGTTCGTGGACAGCCGGTATGTTTTTCTGGCCAACACCCATCCGGCGATCCAGCAGGAAACGTTGGGGATGCTCAAATGGCCTCGACTCGCCGTGGCGGACACGATGAATCTGTGGATTCAGACCGAGCGGGCGGAAGTGGCCAAGCTGCTTTCCAAAATCCATGGTCTGGTGCTCAATGACGCGGAAGCGCGATTGCTCACCGACAAAAAGAATCTGATTTCCGCCGCGCGAGACATCCTGAAGATGGGCCCGAAATTTGTGGTGATTAAAAAGGGCGAGCATGGGTCAATGCTGGTGAGCGAGCGGGATATTTTCGTTTTGCCGGCGTTTCCCGCGGAGAAAGTGATTGATCCCACCGGCGCCGGCGACAGTTTTGCGGGGGGGATGATGGGATATCTCGCCACCCAAGGCAGCCTGACGCCGGCCACGCTCAAACGCGCCATGGCGTTCGGAACGGTGCTCGCTAGTTACACCGTGTCAGATTTTTCGATCAATGCCCTGCTGAATCTGACGCGCGAGCAGATCGATGACCGCTGGCAGGAATTCAAATCGGCAATGAGTTTTTGAAATCGCCTAAAATCCGGTCCGTTTGAACTGTTTCTCCAGATCGTGCAGCGAGAGCCGCAAAGTGGTTGGCCGGCCGTGGGGACAATTGCTGCTGCGGTCGATCAGATGCCGCCGGGCCAGCAGCGCTTCGATTTCGGCGGGGGTCAGAGGATCGCCGGCTTTGACAGCCGCTTTGCACGCCATCATGTCCAGAATTTCGTGCAGCAATTCTTCCTCGTGCAGATCGAGCGATTCCTGTTCTCCGCGCTCAAGAAGTTGATGCACAAAATCCGCCGGGTCTAAGCGATGCAGAAAGCTGGGAAATGCGTGGATCGCCACCGCATCCGGACCGATGGCATCCGCCTCGATGCCGATTCGTCGCAGCATCGGCTGAATCTGCTCCAGCAGCGCGATCTGCGCCGCCGATGCCGGGAGCGTGGGCGGGATGAGCAATCGCTGGCTCTCCAGCGGGCCGCGCGAGACTCTGGCGAGCAAATCCTCGTACATGATCCGCTCGTGAAGTGCGTGCTGATCGATGATGATCATTCCATCATCGCTTTGGGCCACGAGATAACTATTGTGCAATTGAATCGCCGGAATCGCCGCACTCGCCGCCGCGATGGCCAGTGGCGGGGGGGAAAAATTGACATTGGAAACTGGCATCTCCATCGTCGCCGCGGATGGATTGGTTTGCTCGACAATTGCCCCCTCCACTCCCGCGCGAAAATAATCCGCCAATTGCTGCCGCAAAGTCGCGCGATTCGGATCATCCGCTTCCTCGGCCGCGACGGCTCTGGGCGTCAGATCGTTTTCCAAAAGTTTTTCCCGCACGTTGGCCAGCACGAATCCATGAATGCTCGAGCTGTTGCGAAATCGCACTTCGCTCTTGGTCGGGTGGACATTCACATCTACATCATCTGCCGGGACGCCGAGCATCAGAATCGCCGCCGGCTGTCGGCCCGGCTCGGTCAGGCCGCGAAAGGCTTCTCGGAGGGCGTGCTGGATAATTCGGTCACGGATCGGTCGGCCATTGAGGAAAAAATGTTGATGTCGAACCGTCGGACCGGCCAACTCCGGCAAACCGATCAAACCAGTCAATTGCAATCCTTCATGCCGCGCCTCGATCGGCAGATACGCCGCTGCAAATTCCTTCGGCCACGCGCTCAGCCAGCGCTGCAACGCCGGGGTCGCCGGCCAATCTACTACGGTTTTTCCGTTATGCAGCAATCGAATTGCGATGTTCGCAAACGCCATCCCCAATCGCTGAACGGCCTCGGCAATATGCCCAAATTCCGTGCCCGCGCCTTTGAGGAATTTTCGTCGGGCTGGAGTGTTGAAGAACAAGTTGCGGACTTCAATCGTCGTCCCCACATTCCCCGCGGCTGCGCGTGGCGAGTCAATTTCCCCGCCATCGTTGCGAATCTCGTGTGCCTCGGTTTCATGCGCCGTTCGGCTCACGATTCGCACCTGTGCCACCGCGCCGATGCTGGCCAGCGCCTCGCCGCGAAATCCCATAGTGCCGATCGCCAGTAAATCCTCATCGCTTTCCAATTTGCTGGTGGCATGCGAAGCGAACGCCAGCGGCAATTCCTCCACAGGAATCCCGCCGCCATCATCAATCACCCGGATCAGCGAAAGCCCGCCGTCTTCAATTTCCACGATGATGTGCGAAGCCCCCGCATCCAGCGAATTCTCGATCAATTCCTTCACCACGGACGCCGGCCGCTCAATGACCTCGCCGGCGGCGATGCGATTGACCAGTGCCGGCGAAAGTTTGCGAATCGACCGGCGTTTGAGAGCATCCGAAATCACAGCGCGGATTATAGCGGGGAATCGCCTGAAGGCACGAAGACCAACTCCGCGTCCCTACGCCGACAACTCGCCCATTTCGACGGCGCTGAACAATCCCACTCCGGTGGCGCTGTTCTTTGCATGCACCCAATAAAAGTATTGCTGCCCGGAGACGACGTCACTGTCGTCAAAGAACAGCGTAGTGATTGGCCCGGCGATCTTGGTGGCGGTACTTTCGTCATTGGTGGTGCTGCGCCAAACCTGATAGGTATCCGCGTTGGTCACGGCCGCCCAGGTGAGCGCGATATGTTTGGCATCATCGGTCACGGTTACGCTTGGGGCGGCCAGTGGGACGTATCCGGTCGCCGGCCCGCCGGCCGGACCGGGACCGCCGGCGTTTCGGGCACGAACCCAATAGAAATGTGCAATCCCCGGCGCGGCGGTGGTGTCGTTGTAAGATGGCGAAGTCAATGCACCGGCGATTTTCGTCGCGTTGCTGAAATCGTTGACGGTACTCCGATAAACCTGATACGCCGTCGCTCCGCTGACCGCATTCCATGTGATGGCCACGTGGTGCGGGATGGTTCCCTCGCTGGCGGTGACATCGGTCGGGGCCGCGGGTGGCGGGGCGACGGTGAACGGGGCGGAGATGTCGGTGCCGGCGTTGGGTCCCTGGTTGGCGGTGCCGCCGGGATCGGGGACGACCCAGATGAAATAGGATCCGGAAGTTGTGCCGGCTGGAATGGTGACGTCCGGCGAGAATGATTCGGTGCCGTCATCTTCGGCCAGTGCGTTGACGTTGACACTGCCCAGTATCGGATCAGTGTCGCTGGGTGCGGTAGATGAAGCGCTCAGGACGATGTTGGCGGTGGTCGCCAGGGAAGCGCCGTTGCCGATGTCATCGATCTTAAAATTGACCTGCACAGTTGACCCAGCCCCACCACCGGTTGGAAGCAGCGTAAGATTCTCCGGCACGAGGTCAGCGTACACATTCTCCAGAAAATTCGCCGCTACCCAGCCCTGTAGATTTGGCCATTTGACATCCCACCATGTGAAACTCTCGCCGTCCAGACTTGCGGTTTGTATCTGCGTGAGTCGCCACCCGTTCACAAAATTATACCATTTGCAGGAAGCTGCAAAAGCGCAAAAAATTCTCGTTCCGCCCTATGATGATCGCATGGAACACCTCGAAGGCCGGCAGTCGGTGTTGGCGGCGCTCGCCGCGCGGCAACGAAAGTTCGACGTGATCCTTATTCGCCACGGGATACACGAAGAGAAAATCCGAGATGTGCTGGATGCCGCCGCCGCGATGGGGGTGCCAATCCGACGGGTGGATTCACGGGAATTGGATGATATTGCCCATGGCGCAACCCATGGCGGGGTGGTCGCACTATGCTCGGCCAAGCCGCGCGCGGAGGCGGCGGAAATCCTCGAGATTGCCGGGAAAAATCCATCGCCGATGTTTCTGCTGATTGAAGGAATTGAGGATGCGAGGAACCTGGGTTTCGTTCTGCGCACC
Source organism: Tepidisphaeraceae bacterium (assembly GCA_049515255.1). Taxonomy (GTDB): domain Bacteria; phylum Planctomycetota; class Phycisphaerae; order Tepidisphaerales; family Tepidisphaeraceae; genus JBEKUH01. Next base: position 47,684 of record JBEKUH010000001.1, read on the forward strand.
GCCGAGGCGATGGGCGCATCTGGTGTACTCATCAAAAAGCATTTATGGGATTTCGATCCGGTGGAGATCGCCCGGCCGGCGTCCGGGGCGTATGAAAGATTGCCATTGGCGCAGATCGAAGATGTGTCGCTGTTAAAAACCTTACGTCAGCGCGGCCTGTCACTGCTAGGCTGCGTCGCCGGTGCCCGGACAGACATTTTCTCCGCCAACCTCACCGGCCCAATCATCCTCGCCATCGGCGGCGAAAAGCGCGGCCTCTCCGGAGCGGTGCGAGATATCTGCGATGGATTCATCACGATCCCGACAGTTGTTGGCGCATCGTCGCTTTCTCTATCGCATGCCGCTGCCATCGTGCTGGCCGAGGCCAGCCGGCAACGAAGAGGTTGAACCGCCAAGACGCCAAGGTCGCCAAGGAAGAAAATACGCCAAGAATTGAATTTCAGGTCAAATAGAATTTTTCTTCTTGGCGTGTTTTCCGACCTTGGCGTCTTGGCGGTTAATCCTCTTTGGATTTCCGCATGCGCCCTGGGCGTGCCAACATGACCAGAATTCCCCCGCAAACTATGCCGAGCGAAACCGGTTCGGGAACCACATCGCTGAGGAATTGGCTCGGAGAAAGTGCCTGATCCGAGATTCGCACCTCGTCGATGTAGCCGTCGAAATACTCGTTGTCAGCCGCCTCAACGTTGCCGATACCCAGGCCGGGGTCCTTGTCGGATTCGAGCGTGGCGAAAGGCCGGATGCTCGTTGTCGTGGTGGCAACAAGATCGCCGTTCTCGTAAAGGTCCATGACGCCCGTGGCATTATTGAGAGTGCCGGCAACCTCGGTCCACTGATTCACGGCATCGAAAGGAACCTCCACCACGACCTGATCATTGGAAGCATTGTTTATTTCAAAAACGAGGTTGCCATGGTTCATGTCCAATTTGTACGGGTCATACCCGTCGCGAGTATCGCCACGAAAAACTATTGTCTGGCTGTCCGTGGGTGATCCCGAAATTGAAGAAACCGACAATGGGTCGATGTACGCCTCCAACGTAAGGCTCTGTGTCAGTGCCAGCGACGGATCATCCGGGATGAAGATTTGTTGGTTCGTTCCGTTGAACAACATCGAAAGATGGTTCGACGCGCCGGTCTGAGGGATGGTTGAAGTGGGCACATTCGTCGAATAGGTCGGACCATTCTCCGGCGTGCCGTTATTGCCATTTCCCGAACTATCCAGGATCGTGCCGGTCCCGCTCGCCACGGCGCCAGGGGAACCCTCCTCGAACCGCCAATAGCCCACTGTCGAAGATTGGGCAGCGCAGGGACGAGCGCAAAGCAATGTGACCAAGAGCAGCGGTAATACCATTCTCCGCGCCATATTTCCGTCCTTCGTTTCCGATGTGATGAGACATTTGACGACGAATGTCGTCGGCAATTCTAATACGATACCGAGGTTTGGGCCTCGGTGAAACATTTTTCTTGTATTTGGGCCCTAAAATCCCGACGAATTTTGGCGAAAAGATACCCATCTTGTCATGTGGTGGCCCGATCGTGCTGGCCGAGGCCAGCCGGCAACGAAGAGGTTGAACCGCCAAGACGCCAAGATCGCCATGGAAGAAAATACGCCAAGAATTGAATTTAAGTCGATTTGAATTTCTCTTCTTGGCGTTTTTTCCAACCTTGGCGTCTTGGCGCCTTGGCGGTCAATCGCATTTGATTGCCGGAACCGTCCCACATTCCGGACATCGATCGGGCGTGGCGCGCAGGTCGTAGCCGCATTCAACGCACGTCCCTGCTAGCGGCGTTCGCTTTCGCGATGATACCGCCAGCAACAAAAAGAGAAGAACCGGTTGCCAGAAGGGGATGTGAATGAGCGTCGCGCGGAACGGAATAAATCCGCCGACTTGCATGGACGTGAACTCCCCCGTGGGAGGGCGATTGATCCGGGGCTCTTTAGGGTGATAGGTTTCGGCGTGATAGGTGATGCCACGGTAGACCAGCGGCGCGGATATCCCGGATTCAAATGTTCCCTCCACCGCGCCCTCCGAGATTTCGATGGTGGTGAAAAATCGATGGTAGGTGGTGGGGAGGACGATATCCCGCCGCAGGGTCCAGGTATCGCCGACGAAATAGCTCCGTCTCCAAGCCAGCGCCGTCAAAACGGCCAGAAGGAGCCAGCCGCGGGAAATTCGGAAGAAGCCTTTGGTTCGCATGTTCAAACGATTGTACGTCATTTAACTTTCATCGGCTGGCGGAAATGTCGGTTATATTGTTTCACCTCATGATTATCGCTGAGACCGAGCGGCTGATTCTGCGGCATTTTCACATCGTCGATGGCGAGGCGATGGACCGCGTGTTCGGCGATCCCTCGGTGATGTATTTCGGCAACGGCGTGCAAACAAGCGAGTGGGTCCGCAAATGGCTGCGCGGTTGTCTGGAAGATTATTATCAGAAATGGGGATTCGGACTCTGGGCGGTTGTTGAAAAGGAAAATCGAGAAACACTCGGATTTTGCGGTTTGAGCCGATTCGATGATGTGGGCGGACAACCGGAGACCGAGATCGGATACCGCCTGGCCCGGGCGCATTGGGGCAACGGTTTCGCAACCGAGGCCGCGCGGGCGGTGCGCGATTATGGATTTGGCACGCTGGGGATGACGCGATTGATTTCGATTGTCGATGCGAGAAATATCGCGTCGATTCGGGTGGCGGAGAAGGTTGGGATGCGGTTTGAGAAGGATGTGATTTTTCAGGGGTTTCCGGATCGGGTGTATGCGATGGGAAGGCCGAGGGTGGGACTCGTTTAGCTGCCGCGGCTAAACATGGGGGCGAAAATCGGGTATTTTTATCCATTATGTCCAAAGCCCATGTAGACCCCACCGAGTTGCGGCGATTTGCGCATGATCTGAATCGATTTAATAGCGAATTGCAGGGCCTGCTGGCCGGGCTGCATTCCAAGTTGCGCGGGCTGGAGGCGACCTGGCGGGATCAGGAACAGAAAAAATTCACCGAGGCGTTCGAGCAGACGGCCAAGTCCATCGTCGGATTCCTGGATCAATCCCAACAACATGTGCAATTCCTCGGCAAGAAGGCGACGGCCATCGAGGAATATCTCAAGCAACGATAGGTGTGGCATGCGTGAAAACATCGGCATAAATCGGTTCGAGCCGCGCCCACTTTTATTCCCTCTCCCAGTATTCTGGGAGAGGGTTAGGGTGAGGGGCATTTCGGATCGAAGAGGACGCATCGCATTTCACGCCAGGCCCTCACCCCTACCCTCTCCCGGAGTACCGGGCGAGGGGGAGGAATCGGAGTGACCCATGCCCACCGGCGCACGCGTCGGTTCCATCGACGCGGTCAAGGAATTTCGTATCGAACTGGCCAAGTTCCAGGAATCGGCGAATCTCGCCTTGGGCGATGCCGATTCGGAAATCAATCGTATCTGTTCCTGGCTGGAGCGGGACCAGATGAGCTATTGGTCGGCGCAGATTCGCAAGCGGCAGGATTTGCTGGCGCGGGCCGAGGATGCGCTGCGGTATAAAAAACTTTTCAAAGATGCCACCGGCCGGCGGCCATCGTGCGTGGAGGAGCAGAAAGCGGTGGACGCCGCCAAACGCTCGCTGGCCGAGGCGATGGAGAAGTTGAAGAATGTTCAAGGCTGGCTGCGGCGGGTGCAGCGGGAGATTTCGCTGTATCACGGCGGCGTGTCGAGATTTTCGGGGGATGTGGCGCAACTGATCCCATCGGCCATGGTTCAGTTGGGCAACTATATTGAGAAGCTGGAAAAATACGTCGGCATCGGACCGGCGTCGCTTAGCGAACCCGTCGGCGAGGCTGACACGGTGATTGGAGCGGAATCCACTGCCGGTTCGATGGCCAGGGCGGTTGGTGAAATGCCAGAGGCGGAGTTTGATGTCGAGAAAATTCGTGCTTCGCTTCCGCCGGAAGAACAGCTCATCGCCGCCAAGCCGCGAGGGCATGGGCCGTTGTCATTGGCGTGTCCGATCATCGGAGAAAATCAGCAATTGACGATCGAGACGATGGTGCGCGGATTGGACGCGGTTGCCGACGATCAACGAATTTTGCTCGCAAATTCAGCCGAATTGGCGGTGCGGGTTTACCTGCTGCATCTGAATTTGCCCAGGATGTGGCTGATCGGCGCTCTCGAAGCGGAGGCGGGGGCATCCTACAATACGGTGTCGGCCGGCGAGTTGTTGAAGGGCCGGCCGGACCTGGCGGAAATCCTGAAGTTACCGTCGGGGACTCTGGTCGCCATCGTGCCGGCGGGGGTGACGATTTACGATGGGGAAAACCGGCTGGTGTTGTCGCTGCCGAATTGAATCCCCGGGATCAGGTGGAGTTTAGGACGCCGAACTATGGGCATGCACGAAGGCCGCGCTCGGCTGGGAAAATCCATGAGGCAACTGATGGCGCGCTGGGCGGCGACGCGCATGCAATGGAACGACGCCAACGCCGAGAATTTTGAAACCCAGCATCTGGCCCCGCTGGAAGCGGACCTGCGGCTGGCGCTGACGGCGATGGACCAGATGTCGCAGATTCTGCAACAGATAAAAAAGGATTGTGAATAAGCGAGTGAATCCAGACCAATCCAATCGTGATCTGCAACGTGGCGCCCTCGAGCAACTGGTCGAGTTGACCAGCCAATGCGTCGCGCGCGAAAACAAGCTGGACACTGATTTCCGGAGTCTGCATCGGGATGCCGAATCGAAAAGCGCTCGCGCTGCCGCTGATCTGGACCGAAATTATCGCGCGGTGCAGGAGCAGATCGGACAGAAGTCAGCGGAGCGGCAGGAGCAGATTCAATCGCGCTTCCAGCAGAATATCGCATCCATCCGGGGTCATGATGTTTCGATTCGCAAATCCGCGCGGACCGAATTTGACGCGGTTCAGCGGCGGGTGAAGGAGAAATACGATCAAGCCGTCTGGCTGGCAGAAAGCGTTCTGGAAGCCTCCGATGCCAAGGTGGCGGCCGAGCTGAAGCAGGCCCACGAGTTGCACGCATCGCAGGATGAATTGCTGAATTCCAAGGACGTGCAGGTGCGGACGCTGTTGGATCGTTACAGTTTTACCCCGCCGCCGAAAACGGAGGCGGAAAAACAGGCGCTCGATCCGAACGCGCCGGTGGATTTCAATCAGTTGGTTCAGACCGGGGACGAGTATTTGCAAAAGATGGCTGAGCTTGGGATCCCGAATTATTTTGTGGGGGCGGGGTCGTATCTGACGGTGTTTGCGGTGCTGGCGATTGCGGCGGCGGCGCCGCAGGCGATCGCACAGACGATGCAGCCGCAATGGATTCCGCTGGCGATCTGGGTGGGGTCGGCGGTGGTGTTGCTCACGGTGTTTCTTCTGATGCTGCGGGCGAAGGGGCGGCGACAGATTTTGGAGGCGTATCTTCCGCTGCGGGATGCGCTGGAGGCGGCTCGGTGGGGCAACGAGCGGATGCTGGAGCAAGCGAAGATCAAGCACGACACCGATGCTGTCAACGCCCAGCAGATGCACAACAGCGAATTGCAGAACGCGCGCGACATGGCCAATCCGATTTTGGAAACCGCCAAGAAAAAAATGGATTCGGCAGCTATCGCATCGCAACAGGAGATGGAAAGCCGATTGATGGACAACGAAGCCCAGCGCCGCACGGCATTGGCGGAACTGGAGCAATGGCAGGCGCAGAAGCTTTCGGAATATGAGCAGAAATATCAGGCCGAGCAGACCACCGCAGCCCAACGCTACACCCAGCGAAACGCGGAACTCGACCAGCAATTCGCCGCCGAGCGATTGGCGTTGGAACACGATTGGAGCAGCGGCCTGGCGCGCATCCGCCAACCGATCGGCCAGGATGGATTGGCCCCGGCCAACTGGAATGATCCGAGTTGGGAAAAGTGGGTTCCGCCGACGAAATTTCCGGATGCGGTGCGATTTGGGGAGTTGCAGATCGATCCAAAGCAGATCATCGCGGAGGTTGCGGGGGAATCGCAATTTACATTGCCGCTGCCGGATGTTTTTTGCGTGCCGGCGCTGATGGCGTTTCCGAAACAGGCATCGGTGATGTTTCATGCGGAGCGATTAGGGCGCGGAGAGGCGGTGAATGCGCTGCGGATGATCATGACCCGTCTGCTCACGAGCCTGCCGCCGGGACGGGTGCGATTTACGCTGATCGATCCGGTCGGATTGGGACAGAATTTTGCGGGGTTCATGCATCTGGCGGATTACGATGATGCGCTGGTGGGTGGACGAATCTGGACGGATTCGGAGCACATCGACCAGCGGCTGGCGAATCTCACCGAGCACATGGAGACGGTGATTCAGAAATATCTCCGCAACGAATTTGCCACCATCGACGACTACAACGCCCAGGCGGGGGAATTGGCTGAGCCATATCGATTTTTGGTGATTGCGGATTTTCCGGTGAATTTCAGCGACGAGGCGTTTCGGCGGCTCAGCAGCATTGCCAGCACCGGGGCGCGCTGTGGGGTGTACATGCTGATTGCCCACGACACGCGCATCGCCACTGGGGCCGGAGTCCATCTCGATGATGTCGAGGTGCACAGCATTAATCTGGATCGCAAAGAAAGCGGATTTGTCTGGCGGGATCAGATATTTTCGCGGTTTCCGCTGAAGCTGGATGAATCGCCAAATGATGAGGCGCTGACCAAATTATTGCACCGAGTCGGGGAAAAAGCGCGCGAGGCGAAGCGCGTGGAGGTTCCGTTTGATTCCATCGCGCCCAAGCCGGCGCAATTCTGGTCGCTCAAAAGCGCGGCGGATTTGCAGGTGGCGGTGGGACGATCGGGCGCAACGCGCTTGCAGACATTTCGCTTGGGTAAGGGCGTGGCGCAGCATGCATTAATCGCCGGCAAAACCGGGTCGGGCAAATCGACATTGCTGCATGCGCTGATCAGCAATCTGTCCATGTGGTATTCGCCGGATGAAGTGGAGATGTATCTGATCGACTTCAAAAAGGGCGTGGAATTCAAAACGTATGCATCCCACCAGTTGCCGCAGGCGCGGGCGATTGCGGTGGAGAGCGACCGGGAATTTGGGCTTTCGGTTCTCCAGCGGATCGACGCGGAGATGGCTCGGCGCGGCGAATTGTTCCGCAAATTGGGCGTGCAGGATTTGTCCGGATATCGGCAGGCATCGGGCCAGCCGATGCCGCGGACGCTGCTGATTATCGACGAATTTCAGGAATTTTTTACCGAGGATGACAAGCTGGCGCAGGATGCGGCGCTACTGTTGGATCGAATCGTTCGACAGGGCCGCGCGTTTGGCGTGCATCTTATTTTGGGTTCGCAGACCATCGGCGGAGCATCGGGACTGTCGCGTAGCACGATGGGGCAGATCGCCGTGCGCATCGCGCTGCAAACGAGTGAAGCCGATTCGCATTTGATTCTCGGCGATGGAAATGCCGCAGCGCGATTGCTCTCGCGCCCGGGCGAGGCGATTTACAACGATGCCGGCGGACTGGTCGAAGGCAACAGCCCATTTCAGGTTGCGTGGCTGCCGGATGAACGGCGGGACAAATATCTCGAGCAGGTGACGGCACGAGTGCGCCAGACCGGCATGCATCCGACGCCGCCGATTGTCTTTGAAGGCAATGCGATGGCGGATTACACGCAGAATAAGCTGCTGATGGATCTGCTGGCGTCGCCGAAATACCAGCCGATGACCTCACCGCCGCAAATCTGGCTGGGGGAGCCGGTGTCGATTAAATCGCCGACATCAATTTCATTGCGACGGCAGAGCGGATCCAACACGCTGATCATCGGGCAGAATGAAGACACCGCGCTGGCGCTGGTGAGTTTGGCGATGGTAGGATTGGCGGCGCAGCTCCCGGCGGATGCAATCAGCTTTCGGCTGCTCGATGGCGCGCCGGCGGATTCGCCGTCGTTTGGCGTTCTGCCGCGCGTGGCCGCAAGCCTTCCGCATCAGACGAAAGTGGTGGATTACCGCGCCCTGGGGGAAGCGATTCACGAGTTGGCCGGCGAAATGCACCGCCGCCAGGACGCCAGCGCCGCCGCCGCGCCGGCGATTGTGCTGATTATTTACGGATTGCAGCGATACCGGGCGCTGCGAAAAAGTGAAGAATCATTCGGATTTTCCGCCTCGGATGAAGAAAAGGCGGCCGATCCCTCCAAGGAATTCGTCGAGCTGATGCGCGAAGGCCCGGCGGTGGGCATTCACATTCTGGCCTGGATCGACACTGCCACCGCGCTGGACCGCACGCTGGATCGTGGCTCAATGCGCGAGTTCGACAACCGCGTTCTCTTCCAGATGAGCGCCGCCGACAGCAGCAATTTGATCGATTCCCCCGCCGCCAACAAACTGGGCGTCTATCGCGCGCTGGCGTTCAGCGAGGAACAGGGCACGATGGAAAAATTCCGGCCGTATGCGAATCCGGATGCGAAATTCCTTGCGGAAGTGCAACGGCGATTGGCGGCCAAATCGGCTTCAATCGCGCAGCCCGCCGCGCGCGGTTGATGGACCCATTCTTTAATCCTCAAGAAAATGAACCACGAAGTCACGAAGACACGAAGCGGGCACCCACGCTCCGTATCTTTTCGACGAGCTTTACATCTGAGTAAAAATCAAAATTTATTTCAAAAAGTTAATTTCGCAGGATATCCTTGGAACCAAGAAAGCCGCTTTGTGTCTTCGTGTCTTGGTGGTTTAATCTCTTCGTCAGGTGCCTCGGCTGGCATAATCAAGTTTAACGGTTGAATTAATTATTGATGGTATCGATAGTGCTCCACGCGCCGCCTTCGGGGCTGAAGGCCCAGTAGTGCGTGCCGTCCTGAACCCAGGTGATGGTCGATGAGACGCTGGGCGTTGATTTGGAACCCGGGGGCAAATCGAAGGAATCCATTTTGCCGTTAACGCCGCTGAAGCCGTAGATTCGGTTGCCGACCTGCAGGACGGCCATCGTTTCGGTGATCGAGACTTGGATTTTCTCCGTGTTTCCTTCCGGCACGGGGATGTTCACCCATTTTCCAGTACCTGCGGCGAACGCCCAGGCGCGGGTATGGTCCGGCGAGAGGGCAATCAAGACATCTTTTGCAATGCTCATGTTTGCTCCAGGGACATTGCCGTTGTCAGTTGCCGAAGCGAGCGAAGTGGGGGACATGTTGTAGGTCTGCCCGAACAGCCAGTTATTCAGATGGCCCATGAAGAGGATGCCGGGCAAGAGTGCCAAGAGGACAACGACCGCCGCGATTTTCAGTTTGTTCCACATCCACATGATTTCAGCTCCTTTGGCCAGCGCACTGGCCGTCGTAGTTCCGTTCAATCCGCTCGTTGCCGCGTTGGCGGCCATTTCGGCCAGATGCGGCGGCGATGATTTAATCCAGTTCTCTTGCAGGATCTCCAGAAACGCCGCCGGCAGTATCGACGTCGCGGAAGTTTTGGCGATCAGACGGCCCCGCATTTTCTCAATCGCCCGGCTCACGCGCTTGCGGGCGGCTTCTTCGGATATTCCCATGGCGCTGCCGACTTGGGCCAGGGATTTCTGTTCGTAGAATCGCAGCAGAATCGCCCGCTGATATTCGCGGGGCAAAGAGGCGATCGCCTCGTCGATCTTCCAGTGCGAAGACGCCGCTTCGCTTTTGGTCGAGGCAACGCGCATTTCGGTGGCGATGCGCTCGTGGCGACGGCGGCGGGACTCGGCACGCAGCGCGTTTCGCGCTAGAAAGCTTGTTGCTTTCATCAGCCAGACCGACACGATCTTCCCGTTTCGAAATTGCCCGGCGCGCTGGGCCAACAAAATGAACGCCGCCTGGGTGATGTCCTCGGCCAACTGCGGATCGCCGACCCGGCGGCGGGCGACGCAATAAACCCAGTCGATGTGCCGGCGCACCAGCGAGGCGAAAGCCTCCTGCGATCCGCCGGCATACTGCTCGAGCAATTCCAGATCGCTCATTTGAACCGCCGATTCCGATGTAATATATCCGGCGGGGTGGTGAGAGCGGACAGAAAAATGATGGGACTTACCGGAAGCTCACGCCGACTGAAGTCGGCGAGCCGGTGTTTGGACCTCGAGGAATTAGTCCTCTTCGACGATCGTTTCGCGGACGACTTCTTCGATGCTGGTGACGCCGTCGTAGATGGCCATGAGGCCGCACTGGCGGAGGGTGCGCATGCCGCGTTTTTTGGCTTCGAGGCGCAATTGCTGGGTGCTGGCGTGCTGGATGATCATGTCCTTTATGTCGTCGTCCAAAGTCATGATTTCATAGAGGCCCATTCGGCCCTTGTAGCCGGTGTTGTTACAGACCGAGCAGCCCTTGCCGTAATAAAATGTTTTGCCGGCGACGTCGTCGGCGCGCAGTTCCAATTCCATGAGCTGCTCTTCGGTGGGCTTGTATTCGGTTTTGCAGAGGTTACAGATTTTGCGGATGAGGCGCTGGGCGATCACGCCTTCCATGGTGGCGGTGACGAGAAACGGCTCCATGCCCAGGTCCAGCAATCGGGCGATGGCGCTGGGGGCGTCGTTGGTGTGCAGCGTGGTAAAGACCAGGTGGCCGGTCAGGGACGCCTGCACGGCAATTTCAGCGGTTTCCTTGTCGCGGACTTCGCCGACCAGAATTGTGTCGGGGTCCTGACGCAGCATGGCGCGAAGAATTCGGCCAAAGGTCAGCTCAATGTCCGGTTTAATCTGGCACTGGATGATTCCATCGATGTCATATTCGACCGGGTCCTCGGCGGTGATGAGTTTGCTGCTGATGTCGTTTAGCTCGCGCAGGGCGGAATACAGAGTAGTCGTTTTGCCCGAGCCGGTTGGGCCGGTCACCAGCACGATGCCGTTGGGTTTGTGGATCAACTGGCGGATGGCATTGAGGTCTTCCTCGCGCATGCCCAGTTTGTCCAGGTCCAGGCTCACGTTGCCACGGTCGAGTACGCGCATCACGACGCTTTCGCCGAACATCGTCGGGAGAACGCTGACGCGCAAGTCGATCGGCATGTTGTTGACGCTCAGCTCGATTCGGCCGTCCTGCGGCATGCGGCGTTCGGCGATGTCGAGATTGGCCATGACTTTGATGCGGCTGCTGATGGCCGGGGCGATGTGCGCCGGCGGGGGCATCATTTCGTAGAGCACGCCGTCGATGCGGTAGCGCATCTTGAATTCACCCTCGAACGGCTCGAAGTGAATGTCCGAAGCTTTGTCCTTGATGGCCTGGAGCAGCACCAGATTAATCAGCTTTTTGACGGGGTTGGAATTGGCGGCTTCTTCAAGGCTGTCGATATCAATCGACTCGCCGCGGTTTTTCAGGTCCTTGAGCGTGTCATCGGTTTGCAGTTCGCTGAGGATCTCACCCATGCCTTGCGCGGCGGCCTGGTAATACTTGGCGATGACCTTCTCAAGCTGCTCGGCATCGGCGATCTTGGCGATCACCTGATATCCCATCAGCGACCGCAGATCGTCCAGCGCGCGGAAGTTTTCGTGCGACACCATCGCCACGACCAACTGCTTGGTCGCGGGATCGAAACTCAACGGCAGAACCTTGTTGGTGGTGGCGAAATTGGAGTTGACAGCTTTGATCGCTTCATCGGGAATCGTCAGCCCCTCGAGATTGACCAGCTCAAATCCCTGCTGGGCGGCGAGGGCGACGCTCAACTCGTGCTCTTTGATCGCGCCCATGTCGATCAGAATTCGCCCCAGCGGTCCGCCTTTTTGCTTCTGATAGTTCAGTGCCTCGGTGTATTGCTCGCGGGTGACCTTGCCCATCTTCTGCAGCACGCGTCCGAGCGGCCGGCCTTTGAGTTCCGAGATTGGAGGCATCGGCGTGCCGCCACCACCCGGCGCAGGAACCGGTGTGCCACCACCGGGGGGCGGAACGCTGCCACTATTTGAGTTATCCGGTGGCGTCACCGGCGGTGCGATTGGGGGCTTGCCATTTCCATTGCCACCCGCGGCCGGCATCGGGGGCTTGGCGCCGGGAAGTCGGGTGACGGGAACGACGGTCGGCCTGACGGAGACCGGCGGACGCGGCGCGGTGGGATTCGCCGGCGCGGTTCCAGTTGGGGGTGTCGTTCCTGGTGGGGTGACTCGTGACATCAGCATTTCCTCGTGAAATTTACTTCTTGGCGGCTGCCATCATGCGGGCGCGATTCGCTTCGATCGCCGCCTTGCGCTCGGCCTCGCTCTGCGCGCTGGTCCCGCCGCCGGGTCCGGCGGGTCCGGGCTTGGCGGGCGTGCCGGCTGAACCGCCACTGCCGTCGTCGGGGAATTCGTCGGGATTGACACCCGCATCGATGCCCGCCTTGGTGAACTTATCCATCATCTGTCCGGGCACCCTGCTCTTGTCGATAGTTTCTTCCGCGCTGATTTTTCCGGCTTGATGCAGATTCCAGAGCGTGTCGTCCAGCAACTGCATGCCAAAGCGTTTGCCGGTCTGAATTTCCGAGTCGATGCGGAAGACCTTGTTTTCGCGGATCAGGTTTTGGATGCCGGGGGTGACGTACATGAATTCATACGCCGCCACCATGCCGTCCGTGTCCACGCGGGGGCACAGGGCCTGCGAGAGCACGGCGATCAGATTGTTGGCCAACTGCACGCGGACCTGTTCCTGCTGGTCGGTGGGGAAGGCATCGATGATTCGGTTGATGGTGCTGGCAGCGCCATTGGTGTGGAGCGTGCCGAACACCAAGTGGCCGGTTTCGGCGGCGGTGATGGCTGCGCCGATGGTCGCCAGGTCGCGCATTTCGCCGACGAGAATCACATCTGGGTCTTGTCTGAGAGCGCGACGCAATCCTTCGGAAAAGCTGGGCACATCCACGCCGATCTCGCGCTGGACGACCACCGATTTTTTGTGATTGTGGTAATACTCGATCGGGTCTTCCATCGTGATAATGTGGCGATCGTAATTCTCGTTAATGTGATTGATCATCGTGGCCAGCGAGGTGGTTTTGCCCGAACCGGTGGGTCCGGTGACGAGAAACATTCCGCGCGGCCGGCGGCAAATCTGGCGGGCCATTTCCGGCAAACCGATCTGCTCGAAGGTGAGCAGCTTGCTGGGAATTCGCCGCATGACCAGCGAGCAAAACCCCTTTTGTTTGAAGACCGAGACGCGGAAGCGGGCCTCAGCGCCGAAGGCAAATCCGAAGTCGCCGCTGCCGGTTTCCTCGAACTCCTGTTGGATGCGTTCGGGGGTGACCGATTTCATCAGCGCCATCGTGTCCTCGGCCTCGAGGACCTTGGTCTGCAGATCGCGCAGATGGCCGTGGAGGCGGAGCACCGGCGGCCGGCCGACGGCCAGATGCAGGTCCGAGGCGCTGCGCCGGATGCACGTTTCCAGAAGACGGTCGATTTGAATGCTGGATGCCATGGCGGTTCTCTAATCCTTTAAACTTGGACGATCCCTTCAATCTGGGCGACCTTCACGACTTCTTCCGGGGTCGTGATGCCGGCCAGCACTTTCATGCGGCCGTCGGCCAGCAGGCTTTTCATTCCACCGGCCAGGGCGGCTTTGCGAATCTTGTTGGTCGGGGCGCGATCGAAGGCGAGGTTGCGGATTTCGCTGTTCATCTGCATGACCTCAAAGATTCCCACGCGACCTCGGAAACCGGTGTTGGTGCAGTTTTCGCAGCCGCGCGGCTTGAAGATCGGCTTTTCGGCGATGTCTTCGGGTCTGATGCCGGCCAGCTTCATCCACATCGGATCGGGGTCTTTGTCGGGCTGTTTGCACTTGGGACACAGGGAGCGGATCAGCCGCTGGGCCATGACGGCCTGGATGGAGCTGGCGACCAGGAACGGCTTGACGCCCATGTCGATCAATCGGGTGATCGCGCCGGGGGCGTCGTTGGTGTGAAGGGTGCTAAACACCAGGTGGCCCGTGAGGGCGGCTTGAATGGCGACCTCGGCCACTTCCTTATCGCGGATTTCGCCGACCAGAATAATATTGGGCGCCTGACGCAGCATGGCGCGGAGAATCTTGGAGAAACTCAAGCCGATGTTTTCGCGCACCTGGCATTGATTGATGCCGATGAAGTTATATTCAACCGGGTCCTCGGCTGTGATGATTTTGCGGTCGGGGCGATTCAGTTCGTTGAGTGCGGCATAAAGAGTGGTGGTTTTGCCTGAACCCGTGGGGCCGGTCACGAGAAAGATGCCGTTGGGGCGTTTGATGGTTTTCTGAAATGCCTTGTAATCCTCTTCCTCGAATCCCAGCGCCGACACGCCGATGCGGACGCTGTCGGGCCGCAGAATACGCAGCACGACCGATTCACCGTGATACGCCGGCAATGTGCTCACGCGGAAGTCAACATTGGATTTGTCCACCTGCAATTTGATTCGGCCGTCCTGCGGCAGGCGTTTCTCGGCGATATCGATGCCGGCCATGATTTTGATGCGGGCGATCAGCGGGCTTTTCATTCGTAGCGGAACATGGTTGCGTTCCACGCATTCGCCGTCGATGCGATAGCGGACGCGCACACGGTCCTTCATCGGCTCGATGTGAATATCGCTGGCTCGGTTGCGCACGGCTTCGGAGATCATGGCGTTGACCAGCTTGATGATCGGGGCCTGCGTCGGGTCGGCCGCCGTGTCCTCGCCCATGTTGGCCATGTCGATGGATTTGTCGATCGACTTGTCCACCGATTTGTCGACCGACCGGTCCAGCGAGTCGCGCAGGCGGTCGATGGTCTTGTCCATCGTTTTATCGATGGTGGTGTTCGAGGTGGTATTGAAAAGCTCGTCCAGGATCGTCTTGATCCGGCCCTTGGGCGCCAGGACGGTGCGAACTTCTTTGTTGAGCCGGAAGCGGAGGATGTCGAGCATCTCCAAATCCAGCGGGTCATTGATCGCCAGTCGAAGCTTGCCGCCTTCCATGCCCAGCGGGAGCACGAGGTACTTTCGCATGATGTCGTCGGGAACGAGGGTGACGGCATTGGGCGGGACGGCGCTTTTCTCAAGGTCGATGTATTCCATGTTGTGCTGCTGGGCCAACGCTTTGTAGACGTTGGCTTCACTGCACAATTTCAGATCGACCAGCGCTTCGCCAATGCGAAGGTTCTTGGTCTTGGCGTGTTCCAGGGCCTTGGCGACTTCGCGGGTGCTGATGATGCCCCACTCGATCAGGATTTCGCCAAGTTTTTTCTGAGTTTTGGCCATCGCGGAAAACCTCTATTGCTGCGCCAAACAGTCGGTCGGCGGGGAAACTTATTTTGGGCGGCTATCGATCCGGCGCCGGCTGCGCACAGAGACAGCCGGTACCTATTGTACTCTCAATTCCCAGGCGGGGTTCGACCGCGGCGCTACTCCTGCGACCGCAAGACATTTTCTTACCCCAAACACCTGCGTCGGAGATTTTACCGTTTTTGCCCATCCAGTCTCAAGAAGAAAACCGAAGGCAAAACAAGTCCTGTAATATGCGGTTTCCCCAATATCCCTCACCCCTGCTTGCCCAGACCGCTGTTTGGCTGGGCCAATGCCTTAAGAACCGGCGTTTCCTCCAAAAACAACTGCATATGAGGAAACGGAATCTCAATATGGGCATGATCCAGCGCGACCTTCGCCTTCTCCAGATATTCCGCATAAATCGATTTTTCCTTCGATTCATCCTTGATCCAGACCCGAAACAGCAAATTCACGCTGCTATCCGCACAGGCATCCACCACCACATCCGGCGGCGGATCGACGCAAATCCGGCCGTCCCCTTCCACCGTCGCCAAAATCGCCTTGCGGGCCTCCTCGATCGATTCCTTGTAGGCAATCCCAATCGGCATCACCACCCGGATATATGGATGCGTGCTGTGGTTAAAGACCCGATTGTCCAACATAGTAGTATTGGCCATCACCACCGTCTCGCCATTGAGGTTCAACATGCGCGTCGATCGGAAACTAACCCGCAGCACCTGCCCGAACATGCCGTCGATCACGATCCAATCCCCCACCTTGAACGGCTTGTCCCAGAAGATCACCACACCCGCGATAAAATTCGCCAGCGTCTCCTGGGCCGCAAAACCAATCGCTAGTCCGATGATCGAAACACCCGTCAGCAGGGCGGCAATTTCCAGCCCGATTTGGTTACATGCGATCACCAGCCCAAATCCCATGACCGACCACCGAATCAGCGCCGCCAGCATGTCCCGGATGCTGGGGTCCACATGCGCCCGGTTCATCGAGCCGATGACGATCTTGCGGATCATCCGGTAGATCAGCCAGAAGATGCCAAAGAGGATGATGGCGACGATCAGTTTGGGGATGAATGTCAGCACGCCGACCACCAGGGTCTTGACCGAATCCTGCCAGAAGCTGAGGTCCTCCATGTCTTGTATCGTGATGGTCTTGCCGTGGATGGCCTCGATGAGCGTTTTGGGTTCCGGTGGGGTTGCTTGCTGCACCGAAGAACTGCCCAATAGATTTCCGGCCGCATCCACCGCAGCAATGCTGTAGTAGGAGGTCTGGCCATCGGTGATATTCGTGTCGGTGAAACTGTGAATCGTCGAATCTACTTCCTTTAGCACGGTCAGTTCGGTCGCGCCGGCGTTGGATTTCCTGATCTGGAAATGGGACACGTTGGGCAAATCCGTCTGCCATGACAGATCGGCTTCGTCGGATTTGGGGACAATTGTCAGTTGGATCGCTTCGTCGACGAATGGTTGCGTTTGCGCGGCAGCAACAGGCTCCGACGAATTGGGGTTTTCCTGTTGTAGCAACTTCTGCGTGAGCAGCCCCTGGGCCTCGACTCGCCCGGCGGCGAGCGAGAGAATCAGCACAATTCCCCAAAATGTCTTCCGCACCAACGAATCAGCCATCAAAAACCTCCCGAGGCCCGCATTATGCCCAACGATTCGATTTTTGACAGAGGAGCAACGCGTCTCATTAGACAGGATTTAGATCGGTTACGGTTTTCGCGCCGACGAAGAGGCGCGGGCTCGCATATGAGAGCGCGTCACCGCCGCGAAGCCCGCTGGCTCGTCTGGTGACGGTCGAGCGACCCTTCTCGATGCGACGAAAATAGATTTCTCCCCCTCTCGTCCCCTCGAAAATGTCGCTACGAACGTCGCCGGGCTGGCCAGCGGGGTGCGCGGCGGCGGCGTGTTTTCATATACGAGCCGGGGGCGGTTCGTCGGGAAAGCAGACATAACCGATACAACAGTTCTTTCTCCCCGCGTGCAGCATCGAGCCTTCTTGCACCGATTTTATTTGCCAACGGCTTGCCGCTCCGATATGAAACCTACATGGCCAGGCTCAAAGCAGCCCAGCGACGCGAACAGTTAATCGAGGTGGCGACCAAAGTGTTTGCCGAATACGGCTACAGCGCCGCCACCACCGCCGCCATTGCCAAGGCTGCGGGGGTGACGGAACCGATTCTCTACCGACATTTCGCCAGCAAACAGGAGATGTTCGTCGCCATTACCCGGGCGATGAGCGAACAGACGCTCAGCTACTGGCGGAATCTGATGGAAAAGGCGTCCGGGCCGACCGACAGCATCCGCATCATCGCCCGTGAATTTCCCAATCACATTCGCCGGCTGGGGGATGCGTATCACGTCATCCACGGCGCGCTGGCGACAAGCCGAGACCGTAAAGTGCTGGCGGTGATGAAAGAGCATTATTCCCAGATCGAGAAATTCTTCGCGCTGGTTATTTCTGAGGGGCAAAAGGCCGGCGAATTCCGGCGCGATCTGGATCCGAAGGTTCCCGCGTGGCAACTTATCAATGTCGGCATCGGCTATGCGATGATCGCGCTGAATCTACAGCAGTTCGATCATTTCTCGATTGAGCAATCGATCGAATTCATCCTGCGCGGGCTAAAGAATTAAATTCAAATGCGGATTAACCGCCAAGACGCCATGAACGCCAAGGTAGGAAAATACGCCAAGGGGTAATTGATTTTTAAATTGCAATTTTGAACCAGCCAACCAATGAATGTCGCCCGCCAATTGGAATTAAAATCCAAAATGACTTCTTGGCGTATTTTCTTCCTTGGCGTTCTCGGCGTCTTGGCGGTCCAACCTCTTCCCATAAAAACCAGAAGGCCCACGAAGTGACTCGCGATGTCACCGCGTAGGCCTGCCGAATATTGCTATCCGTTCTGGTATCGGACCGATTCTCCTGGCAACCTGCTTCCGGGCCTGGGCCCGCCTCGGTCCATTCAGCGTGAATTCGCAGGGGGCTGCTCACTCACACAGACGGTTGATCGCGGCTGTCTCCGCCGCAATCGCGCACCCAATGGGGTGGCTTGGCGGTTTCCCGACTGGACGGCCGTGGGTTTCGCTATCCCGGACCCGTTCCTAGGATCGCGGCCACTTTACGTCCGGTTACCCGAACGCTCGCAGCCTGCTGGGTCCGACCTGCCCGGTATCGAGGGACTCTCTCCCTGCGGTTGGACAGATCACTAGCGGCGAATCTAACCCGGATTGCCATTGGCGTTTTTGCGCCGATGATTTTCGGGTGGCCTCATCGCTGGCCGCCGACTTTCGCCGTGCCCGCTCTTTATTGCTTTGCACGGTCCTCGCACAGAAAGCCGGGCTCCTTCACAGAAGCCTTTTCCTTTTTCGCCGTTCACTTCCGTGTACGACGACGGAGGGAACTATATGCACCCCATCCAAAAACCCCAAGAAATTTTTCAAAGCCCTAAATCGGTTATCCACCGCCGCGCGCAAGTCCATGCCAGCAAAGAATAATCACGGTGCATAACCCGGTGGATAATCTGATTTGCTCAAAATTCCGACCGTTTGGTGATACCATATTGTGCCATGGAGATTTCCGTTTCTTCCCGGCAAATGATTCTGGCGGCCGTAGCCCGCGCGATCGTTTCGCGTCTGACCAAACAGCCGTCGCGGCCGCCGATTTTTCCGGACGAGCCCGCTTTGTCGGCCCACGCGGGATGCTTTGTTTCGCTGCATCGCTCCGATTCCCACGCTCTTCGCGGCTGCATCGGAATCGTCGAAAATGCCCGGCAATTGCGGGACATTCTCATCCCTACTGCCGAGAGCGCGCTGAATGATCCGCGCTTCGCTGGCCAGCCGATCACCGTGGCGGAAATTGATTTTTTGGATGTGGAATTAACGCTGCTGGGCCCGCTGATCCCCGCCGCGTCGCCGCTGCATTTCGAGCCGCAGGTTCATGGCATCTTCCTGACCGCCGCCGGAAAATCCGGGCTTTTCCTGCCCCAAGTCGCCCGCACCACCGGCTGGAACCGCGAGCAACTTCTGGATCGCCTCTGCTATGAAAAACTCGGATTGGCCCCCAAAGCCTGGCGTTTCTCGGATGCTTTTTTGCGCACATTCACCGCCGACATCATCGGGCCGGCACCGCTGCGACTGGCCGCCAATATGTAATTCGCTTGCTCATTGCCCCGCTGGCTTGGGATACATTTCATCACGCAGCGGAATCTCGACGTATCGTCCGGGGTCGCCCTGATTGAGGCCATCGACGATCTGATCGACATTTCCCAAGTCCACGCTGGTGCGGTTGCCGGTCTCGGTGTCTTCAACGGTGCGATACCCCCGGATGACTTCGTCGAAGTCCGCGTTGCTCCGCTCATTGATCAACTCGTTGTTCTCGGTCGATTTCATGTAGCTGTCGAAGGCATCATTCTTTTCCTTCATGGCCGACTCGAAGGAAGCGAAGCGCTGATTCGAGGCGGCAATGGCCTGATCGGTATGCTGCTGCACCGCCTGGGCGTTGAGCTTGAGCGAGTTGGCCGTTTGCAGCATGAGCGGGAGGTCGTGGTCGAAAGTGGAATCGGGCGCGGTGACTTCCGAAAAGCATGCGCCCCAACTGCCCTGTATGACGGGGTAGGTTTCCATCTGGCAGAAGGTTCGGAAATGCTGGGCCGAGTCGCCGTCGCCTTTAGTCCAGGAGTAAATGATTCGTGCCGCCTGGCCATTCGGCAGCATCGCCTGCACCGGGACGGAGTCGATGATCTTATCCAATGTGATCCCCGGCTGGCCGGCGGCCTGCAATTGCTGGCTGAGCTGCGGCACCAGATTCTTCAGCGCATCCACCGGCCCGGTGAAAGGCGCGACAAAAAGCGAACTCGCCGGCGGCGGGGGGCCTCCCATCATCCGCGCCTGGGCCTGACTTTGCGCCATGATTTGCGCGGCCATCGAATCGGGGGTCACGACTTCCACGCCGTCGCCCAGATCAATGATCTGATTCGCCGGCCCGGCGATGCGCACGGTGCCGATCTGCGTCGCGGTCGTCACCTGCCAACCATCGGCGATGCGAATGGTGCCGGTGTTGTCGGGCAATTCATAATCCGACCACTTGGCATCGGTGGGAACCGCATTGATAAGCGCCGTCGCATCCGCGGTGGACGCATCGGTGCGGGCGTAAACCATGGAGACGGATGCGCCGTTGTCGCCAATGCCGATGAGCATCGATCCCTTCACGTCCACGCCTTTTAGTTTGCCCGTGAACGAAACGAAACCCTGGTGTTGATCCTTGGAATCGGCATACGCCTTGACGATCGTCGGCCGCGCGTCGAGGTGTTTGGACAAATCATCGAGCGCCCATTGCACGGCATCCTGCATGGAACTGACGTGCGGCTTCTGCGCGAAAATGGTTTGTCCTGAGTCGTTGGATGCCAAGACGGTGTAGACATCCTTGCCGACATCACTGGCCGCCGGCGCGGATGCTTGCGCCAGCGGATTGGCGGCCAAAGGATTGGCTGAATCGGCTGGCCGGGTCAGAACATAGGTCGCTCCCCCGGTGGAAAGCTTTAGCCCGGCGTCGCTCAAATCGGCGGTAAACGGGAAACTGTTGCCGCCGCTGGTGAATTGTCCGCTGAGTTCCATGCCAATGGCATGGCCAGTCATGGGAAACTGCTTGTCCCCCATCTGGATCGTCCCGGAATAATCATCGCCGCCGGCTGAAACGATCTCGATATTGAGTTTGTCGTTTGAATATTTCCCCGTGAAAGTGTCGGCCCGTGCAATCCACGCACCGCAAAACACCACACCCACAAAGAAAAGCCACGATCGATGCAACATCTTAATCTCCGTGATCCGCGCTATCCTACCGCGATCATCGGTTGGATTAAAAGATAAAATCACCCCCGGCCAACCTTCGGTCCACCTCGGCCAGAACGCGCTTTTCGTCCGCTTCCCTGGGGGCCGAGAAGGTGACACTGAATCGGACGTAAGCGCCGGCATCGTCCCATGGAACGGTGCTGATAAGTTTGTCGGAAATCAGCCATTGGCTGAACGCCTCGGCCGTCTCGAAGGCGACGCGCTTACCATCCTTTCCGAGGGCACTGCGCGGGGATTTGGCGTAGAGAAAGAATGAACCCTTGGGTTTCCGTGCGCTCAGGCCATTTTTATTGAGCACCGACACCAACCCATCCATCCGCCGGCCATACTTGGCGGCAATCTTGTGCGTGATCTCCGGATGATCCAACGCATAGGCACACGCTTCCTGAATCGCCAGGAATTGTCCGGAATCGGTGTAATCCTTCACATCGGCATAGGCGCGGACGATCAGCTCGTTGCCGACCACGAATCCCAGCCGCCAGCCGGTCATGTTGAAGGTTTTGCTCATCGAATGCAGTTCGACGCCGACATCCACCGCGCCGGGAGTCGCCAGAAATGAGAGCGGCCGGCCTTCGTACACCAGCGCGGCGTATGCAGCATCGTGAATTACCACGATGTTGTTCTTCTTGGCGAATTCCACCACGCGAGCAAAAAATTCGGGAGTGGCCGATGCACCGGTGGGATTGTTGGGATAATTGAGCACCAGCGTTTTGGCCCGCTTCAGCACATCGCGCGGGATCGAATCCAGGTCGGGGAGAAATTGGTTCTTCTCCAGCAGCGGAAGTTTGTACACCTCGCCGCCGTAAAATTTGCTGTGCGTCCCGAAGACTTCATATCCCGGCGTGGTCATGAGCGCAACATCGCCAGGGTTAATGAAACATGCGGGCAGAATCGACAGCGCGGCCTTGGAGCCGATGGAGTGGACGATCTGCTTCGCCGGATTGATGCCATCGACGCCCAGCACGTTCTTCATCCACCGCGCCGCCGCTTCAAGGAACGGGGCCGCGCCGTTGTCCGCATACGAGCGGTTCTCTGGTTTTTTTGCGGCGGCGGCGAGGGCGTCCACGCATTCCGGAAACGCCATTTCATCCGGCTCGCCAACGCCCATATCGATAATTTCGATTCCGGGATTGGCTGCCAGGGCGGCGCGCTTGGCGCGCTTGATCTTCTCGAACTTGTAAATCTCGGTGCCCTTGCCGAACGACTTTCCGCCGATGCGCTCGGCGAGGAGGTTTTGGATGTAGGTGTCCATCAGGGGAATTTATATCGCCGGGACACCAGGAGTGCACATTCGGGAATTAATGATTTGCCAACGCGGGCACTTTCCTATATAGTTATGTAGTGGCTCCAACGCAACTCCGGTGGAATGATTGGAATCGCGAGCATGCCACTAAGCACGGGTGCGCTATCGAAGAAATAGAGTCGGTAGTGCGGAATGCCGGGCGCGGTTTTCCTCGCAAGATCGGCCGGGGAAAATGGCTGGTGATCGGTCGCGGTGTCGGCGACCGGTTTATTCAGGTCATTTACGTTATTGATCCAGATGATACGGCCTTTGTCATACATGCAATGCCCATTTCTCCACGAAAGAAAAGGATGGGACGACAGAAATGAAAAAACGAAAATCATACATCGACGAGTTCATCGCGCTGCCTGACTCTGAAAAGGAGAAGATCGTCAGCGAGTATGAATCCCTGAGCACAGAGGAATTGCTCGCGCGATCGCGACCGTTGAATGCGGCAGAGCGACGGCAGTGGCGTCGATTCAAGGCGAAGATGGGCCGGCCCAAGATTGGCAAGGGGGCTAAAACCATTTCGCTTACGGTGGAGAAGACTTTGTTGGATCGCGCGGACGCCTATGCCAAAAGGCACGGCCTGAGTCGCGCGAAACTCGTCGCACAAGGGTTGCGGGCTGTGCTCGGTTCGGCGGCGTGAGTTGTTTTATATCCTCTACACATCGATCGCCACAAACCGCCGCAGGCGGCTTACCAGGGCGGGCATGTCGTAAGTCTGGCTCAAATCCAGCGGAAGAAACACGCCCTGATTGTGTTCCGAAGCGATGATCAGATGTCGATCGCCGTTGACGGCGTAGCCGACTTCCTGGGATTGGTGGCCGGTCACGAGGATCGTGGCTCCGACGCGGTCGGCGAATTTGCCGGCGGCTTCGGGGGAAATATTTCTTCCCCAGATTAATTGATACACCGGGCCGGTTCGCCGGCGGTAATCGGGGCCGGTCAGGTCGCGGTCGAAAATCGTGAAATCAAAGGTCTCGAGGTTGTTGTCGCTGGGAATGCTGTGGCAAAAAAATAATCCGTTGGGGCAGCGGATCGCCAGGGGAAGCGAGAGGAGAAATTCGGTGATGGCGATGGTGACACCGGCGTGTTTGTCGCCGAAATCTCGCTTCACCCCGGCGGTGAAGGCTTCGCAGACGCTCAGGCCGGCCTTCATGATTCCTTCGCCGTGGATTTGGGCAAGGTCGTGATTGGCCAGGAGGAAATGGACCTGGCCGGAGAAATCGCATTTCAGTTCGGCGGCGCGATAGAGAGTTTGCCAACTGTCCTCCGCGCCTTTGGCGTCGAAGTGATCGCCATGGATCAACTCGTGGAGCACCAGATGTCGCTGGGGATTATTGGCCAGGTCGGCATAGCGGATGAGTTTGCCGAAATTGTTGCGATGGTCGTGGATGTCGCCGGTCATCCAGACTTCCCCCTCGGCCGGCAGGGTGACCACCTGATGCGACCGCATGGCCGACAGTTTGTTCTCCTCACCGGCGGTCTCGAAGATTTCGATCACCTGCTCGGCGGGCGGCGGGATGAAGGGGCTTTCGGGCATAGGCGCTTTTGAATTTTAGGAGAAATGCGGATGAACCGCCAAGACGCCAAGAACGCCAAGGAGGAAAATACGCCAAGGGTTAAATTGGATTTAGGGGTTCTCAGGTAAATACAGAATTAGCCACCGATGGGGCACCGATTTGGCACCGATAAATGCGGGAAAATTCGGGATGGGTGATTCTTGGAACCTTCTCGATTCTCAAGTTCCAAAGCTCAATTTCTGAATTCTTGGCGTATTTTCTTCCTTGGCGCTTTGGCGTCTTGGCGGTCCATCCGCATTTTGCATTTTGGGATTGGGGACGCAGTACGATAGCATGCACACCAGCAAGGAGAACGCGGATGGCGGTGAGCAAATTTCTGGCGTTTGATTTGGGGGCCGAGAGTGGGCGGGCGGTGTTGGGAACGCTGGAGGGGAAGAAACTTTCGTTGGAAGAGAAGCATCGGTTTGCTAATCCTTATGGAAAGATGAGCGGGCGGCTGCAGTGGAATCTGCTGGCACAGTGGGAGGAACTGAAGACGGGGCTTCGCAAGGTAGCCCCCGATGTCCGCGAGGCTGGAGGATTGTCGGGCATTGGCGTGGATACGTGGGGCGTGGATGTTGGATTCCTCACCAAGTCCGGGGAAATCCTGGGCAACCCGATGGTGTACCGCGACCCGGCCACCGATGGAATGATGGAACGCGCTTTCGCCAAAGTCAGCCGGGAGAAAATTTTTCAGGCCACCGGCATTCAGTTCATGCGAATCAATACGCTCTATCAACTCGTGGCCATGCGGCAGCGGGATAGCCAGGTTTTGCAGATGGCCGACACGATGCTGTTCATGCCGGATTTGTACAACTATCTTCTTTGCGGAACGAGACGGTGCGAGATGTCCATCGCATCGACCAGCCAGATGTTCGATCCGCGTCGAAAGCAGTGGGCGACGGAATTGCTGCAAGCGTTGGATATCCCGACGGGCATGTTGGCGGAGATTATTCCATCGGGGTCGGTGGTGGGGCGGTTGCTGACCGAAGTTGCGGATGAATGCGGGATTCGCCCCGCGCCGGTGATTGCGCCGGGATGTCACGACACCGCCAGCGCGGTGGCGGCGGTTCCGGCGGATGGCGCACGGAGCGACGATTGGTGTTACATCTCCTCGGGCACATGGTCGCTGATGGGCGTGGAATTGAACGAACCGATCGTGTCGGACAAGGCGCTGCAATACAACTACACCAACGAAATGGGCGTCGGCGGCAAGGTGCGGTTTTTGAAAAATATCATGGGCCTGTGGCTCGTGCAGGAATGCCGACGGCAATGGCAGCGGCAGGGATACGATCACAGCTACGGTGAACTCACCGCGATGGCCGGGCGAGCGCCGGCGTTTGGATCGCTGATTGATCCCAATCACGGCCCGTTCCTCACACCCGGCGAAATGATCGAGAAAATCGACCGATTCTGCACCGATACCCAGCAGCGCACCCCCGGCAGCCGCGGGGAATATGTTCGCACCTGCCTGGAAAGCCTCGCGTTGGCGTACCGCAAAACGGTCGAGGGATTGGAAGATATTGTGGGCAAAAAGATTCGCATCATCCACATCGTCGGCGGCGGAGCGCAGAACGAATTGCTCAACCAAATGACCGCCAACGCATGCAATCGGGTCGTATTGGCTGGCCCTGTTGAGGCGACGGCGGCGGGAAATATTCTGGTGCAGGCAATGGCGGTGAATGATGTCGAATCACTCGAGGCGGCGCGGGCCGTGGTGCGGGAAAGTTTTGATGTGAAGCGCTACGAGCCACAGGATGTTAAAAAGTGGGATGCGGCGTATGAGAGGTATTCGAAAATCGTCGAGCGTTAAAAAGAAAGAGATTCCACCACGGAGACACGGAGAGCACGGAGGTCAACAAATCAAATCCAATTTAGCCACCGATGGGGCGCCGATTTGCACCGATAAATGCATTTGGATTTAATCCTCTTTAATCGGTGCTCATCGGTGCTCATCGGTGCCAATCGGTGGCTAGTTCTTACGCCTCCGTGCTCTCCGTGTCTCCGTGGTGGAAATTTTTTTCTGCTATTCATTCCCCAGATCGACCGTCACGGAAATATTTTCATGCCCGCGGCGGATTAGCATTTGGGTGGGGCCGTGAAGTTCGGCGATGGCGGCGGCGAAAATATATTCGTCGCCAACCGGCTTGCCGGCGACACCGAGGATGAGATCGCCCATTTGCATTCCGGCGCGGTCGGCTGGGTAGCCTGGCTGGACGTTCAAGATTTTGAGGGCGGGTGTCTGGCCTAGATCGGGGTCGTCTTGCCGGCGTTTGTCTTGTGGGTCCAGTTCATCGATGACCACTCCCAGAACCGGGCGATGAACCTGGCCGTGTGCGATTAAATCGGCCGCGATGGGCTGGTAGGCCGCGGCGGGAATGAAACGGCCATCGCCCGTAAAGCCGGCGACTTGCCCGTCGGAATTGATGACGGTTGCAACATCCGGCTCCCAACCCTGCCAGACAGCCAACCGATTCAGCGCCGGATTTAATGACATCACCAGCATGAGCGATCCATCCGGCGGGCGATCCGTGGCCATCGTGGCGGCGCGACCCTGAACCTCCTGCATTTTCAAAACCGTCAAATGGGTCCGAAGATCCGAGCCGATGAACGTGGCCGTCGCCATTCGGCCATCGGCCAACTGCACGGGCACAGTCGCGCCGGCCAGCCGTTCATCCATGTAATGCGGGATGAGCAGGTGCTGATCATCATCCATCACCACGCCGATGCCGTTGGGCGTGAAGCCAGTAATGTGGAAATAAATCACGTTTTGCTGGGGCGAGGATTGGGATTCGGATGAAGATGCATCAGAAACGAGTGACGGATCGGTAGTCGGATGAATCTCCACGCGGACATAGGTGTTTTGCGGCGCGTGTCGCAGATAATCGGCAAGGAAGCGCTGCGATGTCGGGTCGAGGTGGCTGAACCATTTGGCCATCGGGTCTTGGGCGCTCATAGCCATTTGCGTCGGGAACTGGACGCGAACGATGGTCGGCGCGACCTGGCGGAAGAGCGATTCGGTTTCTTTATTCAGCTCGTCAAACAATGGCCGGCTGGTGGGCAAATCGGTGGCAAACGGGCTTGGGAAAGTTGTGGGAGAATTATCGTCGGCGCGGGTGAGGATCGGCGCGGCGAAGAGGGCCGCGGTGAGCAGAGGCAATAGACTTTTTGCTCCCGACAACATGCTAGAACCGTTCCATGGCTGGAACCACCGCGGGACCATCCGCCGCCTGGCGATTGCGCTGCGCCTGCTCCAGGTCGTCGGCGAAATGCGACGCTTCATCCAGAGAATCAAACGGGATTTGCACGACGTGGCCGGTGTCATCACGCAGAGAGACCAAGAATTTTCCCGAACTCGCCTGCGGCTGCACGTAAGGCGCGTTGGCTTGTGCCACGGAATTGGCGTGATTTCGGCCGGACCATCCGAAGCCGAATCCCACCGCGATCAACGCCGCCGCCGCAGTGAGCACGCGCAGGATATGATTGCCGGTGGAGAGCCAATCATGCTTGCGAGCGGCGCGGAGGACACGGTTTTCGGTCATCGCAACCGCCTGATCGCTCGGCTCGCAGGCGCCCCATACATCCTGCCGAAGCGCATGATCGCTGCGGAGGCGATCCAGTTCGGCGGCCAGTTCCGGCTCAACGGCCAGCCGGCGCCAAAGTCCCTCACATTCCGGAACGGGCAATTCCCCGTCCAGATATGAGTTAAGCAGGTCGATATCGTTGTCATGCACTGCCATGTGCGTATCCTCGATTTTCTCACCTCAACCAAACCAAAAATCTAAATCTGCCCGGCATACTCCTTGAGCATTTCCGCGAGTTGGCGACGGCCGCGGTGAATCCAGGTTTTCACCTGCGGGATCGTCGCGCCCAATGTCTCGGCGATTTGAGCGTACGACATTTTCTCATACTCGCACAGTACCAGTGCGGCCCGAAAATTCTCCGGCAATCGGTCGATTGCCCGCCGGACCTGCACGACCATTTCGCTGTCCAGCATCTGCCGGCTGGGCGAATCGGCTTTGCCGCCATCACCCGGATCATCCGGCAGGGCGGCGATTTTCGGCTGCCGGAGGATCCGCAGCGATTCGTTCACCACCGTCCGCCGCAACAGCCCGCCCGGCTCGCGCCAATCGTACCGGTCGCGGTGCTGGTAAAGATTCATAAATGCCTGCTGCACCACGTCTTCCGGCGACGCCCGGTTGCCCACGATCCCTCGTGCGACAGCCAGCAGTCGCCGGGTATGCAGCCGCACGGCTCGCTCGAATAGCTCTGCCGTTGAGGCATCGGCTGGAGGTTTCCAGTCCTCATTTGACACGCGCCGGCTCCAGGAAAGTTACGATTCCAATCGACAAAACCTTATCCAATCATAGCCTCGCCTACAATCGGGCCAAAAGGAGCCTGCAATGACCGAGAAAATCACGCCTCAGAGGGAATTAGGGAAATCTGGATTGGTTGTATCGGCCCTGGGGTTGGGGTGCATGGGAATGTCAGAGTTTTATGGGCCAAGGGATGATGAATTGTCCATTCAGGTTATTCATCGGTCCATCGAAATGGGGATGAATTTCCTCGATACCGCGGATATGTACGGAATGGGGGATAATGAGAAGCTGGTGGGGCGAGCAATTCGGGATCGGCGGGAGAAAGTGGTCCTGGCGACGAAATTTGGCAACATGCGCGGGCCGGATGGAGCGTTTCTGGGCGTTAATGGAAAGCCGGAATACGTTAAATCCAGTTGCGAGGGCAGCCTCAAACGGCTGGGCATGGACGTCATCGACTTGTATTACCAGCACCGTGTCGATGCCAACACGCCAATCGAAGAGACCATCGGCGCGATGGCGGAATTGGTGCAAGCCGGGAAAGTGCGATACCTGGGCATGAGCGAGGCGGCGCCCAACACGATTCGACGGGCGGCGAAGGTGCATCCGATTGCGGCGCTTCAGTCAGAGTATTCGCTGTGGACGCGCGATGTGGAGAAGGAAATTCTGCCGACATGCCGGGAGTGCGGGATCGGCTTTGTTCCCTACAGCCCGCTGGGCCGGGGGTTTCTGACGGGGAAGTACAAGAAGGCCGAGGATTTTCCCAAGGGCGATGGCCGGCATCGCTTTCCACGATTTCAGGGGGAGAATTTTCAGAAGAATCTGGAATTGGTGAGTCGCGTCGAGGAACTGGCCAAGCGGAAAAATTGCACGCCGTCGCAACTGGCATTGGCATGGGTGATGGCTCAAGGGAAGGATATTATTCCGATTCCGGGAACCAAGAAGTTGAATTATCTGGAAGAAAATGCCGGT
The DNA here is from genome assembly GCA_049515255.1 of Tepidisphaeraceae bacterium. GTDB lineage: Bacteria > Planctomycetota > Phycisphaerae > Tepidisphaerales > Tepidisphaeraceae > JBEKUH01. The sequence continues at coordinate 76,797 of JBEKUH010000001.1, forward strand.
GCGGCGTGGATTGATTTGTCCCCCTCCGATTTGGCGGAAATTGATCAGCAATTGCCGGCGGCGGTTGGCGAGCGGTACTACACTCAGGCGATGAGCGCGGTGAATCGGTAAGAAAATTTAGGCACCGATAAACACCTATGGGCACCGATAAATGCGGGAAGGGAGGCATCTGCTTTAAGGGTGAAATGCTTTCCCTTGCCCCATCATTGCGAGAATCATCTTCATTCGTCTCTCCCGCGTTTCCGGCTTTTTTGCCGTTTGAAGGCGATAGACAATCGAATAAACATTTGCTTTATTTAAAGTCTTAAAAAACGCCTCCGCTTTTTTATTTTTAGCCAACTCCTTCAGAAAATCTTCCGGCGGACCAGCATTCTTGGGCGAGGCGTAGGCGGCTTCCCATCGGCCATCAGCCTTTGCCGCTTCGACGGCCTCCAGTCCGGCAGGGGCCATTGCCCGGGCTTTAGTGAGACGTTCGACGTGCTGAGTATTTAACTTTGACCATCCGCTCTTGGAAAATCTCGGTGTGAATTTCTGAAGCCATGATAGTTCGTCGAATGGTTTTTTTTGGCCGTCAATCCAACCATAACAAAGTGCCTGGTCAAGTGCTTCAGCGTAAGTCAGGGATTTTTTGCCAGCATCTTTTTTAGAAATGCGGAGCCAGATACCGTCCGAATTGACATGGTTTTTCTCCAACCAGCGTCGGAAATCCACAGATGTTTTGAAGTGTAAGGTTTGCATGGATTGTGTTCCGTCACTGCGTCATTGCAAAAAGGGTGTTCACTATTTTCCAATTCCGCGTTGTAGCTCCGACGGAGACTCTCCGCTTTGCTGACAGTTTCGCTGACAGTGGCCGTCCATCCTGCGAGCAACCCCTGACAAATCAAGGGGTTTGTTACACTCGCCACAGATGGGCACGGATAAGATTAAAGAGAAGAAAGCGGCAGATGGAGAAAGAACTCGTCTTTCATCCGTTTTAATCGGTGCCAATCGGTGCCCCGTCGGTGGCTAATTTTCTGCATTTATTGTTGTTGCTGCTGGCTGTGTTGAACCCATTCTTCCTGTTGCTGCTGGTGTTCCTGCTGGTTGGCGAATTCGCGGTGGATGATGTAGCCGGTGGGATAGGTCGGGATATCCAATGCCTGCAATCGCTCGGCGGCCAGCTCGGAAGGAATTGAGCGAAGCTGTTCGCTCTTGACGGCGACATCGATGGTTTCGGCGGCTTTGCCGCGATAGACGCCGCGGTTGGGGGGGACATCGTGGAAATCCCGGCCGACGGCGACCTTCACGAAATTTCCGCCGACGACGCAACTGTTGGCGGCGTCGAATCCAACCCAACCCGCCAGAGGAAACAGCAACTCGCACCATGCGTGGGTTTGCGAGTAACCGCGAAATCGCTGGGCATCTGGATGAATGAATCCGCTGACGTATCGGGCGGGAATCCCCAGCGCGCGGGCCAGGCCGATCATCAGGTGCGTGAAATCCTGGCACACGCCGTAGCCGGTTTTGAGGACATCGGTGATCGGGCTGGCGGCGGTGGTGATTCCTTTTTTGTAGGTGAATTTTTCGTTGATGAGATGGAGGATCGCCAGCGCCAATTCCCCTAATGATGCTCCCGGCTGGGGATTGAGCAACTTCACCATTTCGTGCAGCTCCGGGCAGTCCACAATAATCGGGCCGCCGAAGTGCATGAAATCGTATGCGGAATAATCATATGCACTGGCCGGGACGGGCCAGGAATCCTTGAACCGCTCCGGCTCCTTGCGCGGCCGATCGGTTTCGACTACGCTGGTGGCGATGATCTGGATCTGATTGTGAAACGAATTGACCGAAAACGTGTGAACGGTGTTCCCTAGCCAATCGAAATAGCTGCTGATGCTCGTGGCCGGTCCAATGGCCAATTCGAATGACAACCGATGCTGGTCCTGTTCCTGTCGCGGGACCATGCGCAATTCCATGATCGATTCGTTGATCAGGTCGGAATAGCGGAGATCGGTTTGGTGGGTGACTTTCAGTAGCATGAAATTTCAGACCTCGGTGACTTCCACATCGACCGTCATGTCTTCCTCGGACGGTGAATAGATTGTGCCGGAGGTTGGCGAAGTGTCGCCAAAATGCCGGCCATAACCGACGCGGACATGATCGGTATGCGGCAACACGCCATTGGTTGGATCGAATCCCTTCCATCCGACGTTGGGGATATACAACTGTACCCAGGCATGGCTGGCGTCCGAGCGAGCGCGGTTCGACGCAAGACCGGTGTAAATGTATCCGCAAACATACCGAGCGGGAATTCCCAGCAAGCGAGCCATGCAGATGAATAAATTTGCGAAATCCTGGCATACCCCCGCGCCCTGCTGATAGACATCGAAGGCCGATGTCTCCAGATTCGTCGTGCCGGGGGTGTATTCAAAATCATGGAGGAACGACAGGTTGATGGCGAACAGCGTTTCCATCAGGTCGTGGCCGTTCCGTTCCACGAACGACATGGCGTATTGATAAATCTCCTGCAATTGCGTCACCGGCAATTCCTCCGGCGACAAATATGGCGCCAGCATCGTCCGCTCCCACGGCATCCACACCAGCGGAAACGACGGCCGGATCGGCAATCTGGCGAAGGCGAAGGGATCGACATCCAGCACTTCGACTTCGGATTCGGCTGAGATCGTCAGCTTGGAGTAAGGCTCGTCCACGCTGAATCTCGTCGCCCAGTTGCCGAAGACATCTTCGTATTCGATTACCGAGACCGCCGGCGAAATCTCGAGATGATAGCTGATGACCTTCTGCTTCCAGTCATCGATCGGGCGCAAATGCAACTGATGGACGCTGCGAGTCACCGGTCGGTCGTAGGAATAGCGCGTGCAATGCCGGATGCGAAGCCGGCGGGTGCGGGTCACGGGAAGCGTTGACGGTGTGTTGGTGGCGAGTGTCATTAGGGTCAATTGGACATTCTATTCCCAAACTCGGCAACGGGAAAACTTCGCGTCTGCATCAATGCAGGAAATACGTTTGCTGCACCGCCAGCGCGGCGTCGTTCACCGCAGCCTGGATGCGCTGCACATAATTGGGAATCCCCTCGGCGAGGATTTCGGTCATCTCGGCGTAATCGAGTTGGGCCTCGAGCCGGCCGAGAATGCGCTCGGCGGGGTCGATCAGGCCGGCGTGGGCGACTTCGCGGATGCCGCTGATTGCCGCGCGAGCCTCGCCAACGCTGAAGCGCACAGAGCGCGGGAAATCCTTTTCGAGAATCAGAAACGCCGCCACGCGCACCGGGTCCATTTCACCGAGATAATTCCGTCGATATGCCTCGATCGAGCAGCAGCTTCGCAGCACCGCCATCCAGTGGATGTTGCGGATTGTGCTTTCCAGTTGTTGCTCGAAGGATTTGAGGATTTCGTACTTGGTTTCGATCACCCGGCAGGTGACGTCGATGCGCTCCAGCGATTTGCCGAGTTGGGCGAAATGCCAGCGCTGATCGTGCGCCAGGGTCTGGTCGGTCAATCCCTGAAACAGCATCGAGCCGGTCATCACCGAGCGATACAGGTCGTCCGGCGATTCCTCGAATCGCGCCTTGGCATCGTCGCCGTTGAGCGACCAATAGAGCATGTTGAGGTTTTCCCACATTTCCGCGGATATGTTTTCGCGGATTCCCCGGGCGTTTTCGCGGGCACGGATGAGGCAGTTGAGAATGCTGTTGGTGTTCGTCTCGCCGAAGGTGAGGGATTGGGCGACGCGCTGGCCGATGTCGCCATTGGTTTCGGCGAGTTCGGAACACCTGAGAATGGTTAGAAGGCTTTGCCATTGCCGGGCCTGTAGGGATGGCGCCAGGTCGCCGACGTCGATCAATACGTTAGAGGTGATGAGTAGAAGCCTGGCAGCGTGTTCAGCGCGCTCAACGTAACGGGACATCCAATACATCGAGTCGGCATCCCGCGCCAGCATGGGCCGGGCGGCGACGATATCGCGGCTCAGTTCCATGTTCAGCATGGGATTGTTGGAGGCGATTTGCGACATATTCTCACGCGGTAGTATCCGGCGTCACCGGTTGTGCATCTTCTTCCAGCACCCAGGTATCCTTGCTGCCGCCGCCCTGGCTGCTGTTGACGACCAGGCTTCCCCGCCGCAGTGCCACGCGCGTCAGCCCGCCGGGCATCACGATCACCTTCTCTCCATAGAGAATATAGGGCCGCAGATCAACCCGGCGACCCTCGAAGTGATCTTCCACGAAACTGGGATGCTGGCTCAGTTGCACCACTGGCTGGGCGATGAAATTCCGCGGGTCTTCCTTGATTTTCTCGGCGAATTCCGCGCGCTCCGCCTCGGGCGCCTGATGGCCCATCAACATGCCGTATCCGCCGGATTCGTTGGTGCTTTTTACCACCAGCTTATCCAGATTTTCCAGCACGAATTTTCGATCGATGTCCCGCGCGCAGATGTAGGTCGGAACATTGGGCAGAATCGCCTCCTGACCCAGGTAGAATTTAATCATGTCCGGCACAAACGGATAAATTGCCTTGTCATCGGAAACGCCCGTTCCAACAGCATTTGCCAGCGCGAGATTTCCGACACGATAGGCATTCATCATTCCCGGCACGCCCAACGCGCTGTCCGGCCTGAAGCAAAGTGGATCAAGAAAGTCATCATCCACCCGGCGATAAAGCACATCGATTCGCCGAAGGCCGGCGGTGGTTCGCATGTAGAGGAATCCGCGGTCGACGATCAGATCGCGTCCCTCGACCAGTTCCACGCCCATCTGACGGGCCAAAAAGCTGTGCTCGAAATAGGCGGAGTTGTAAATGCCCGGGGTAAGGATGGCGATGCCGGGATCATCCGCATGATTGGGGGCGATGTATTTGAGGCATTGCAGGAGATTGTATGGATAATCCTCGATGGCACGGACGCGGTAGGCACTGAAGAGAGCGGGGAAGACGCGCTTCATCACCGCGCGGTTTTCCAGAACGTAACTCACGCCGCTGGGCGTCCGGCCGTTGTCTTCAAGGACGTAATACTTCCCATCCTTGTCGCGAATCAGATCGGTGCCGCAGATGTGGATGTAAATCCCGCGCGGCACGCGCACGCCGAACATCTCGCGCCGAAACATTTTCGCCCCATAAATCAGCTCCGGGGGAATGATGCGTTCCTTGAGGATCCGCTGATCGTGGTAAATGTCCTGGCAGAAAAGATTCAAGGCGGTGAGTCGCTGGACGAGCCCGCGCTCGATGGAATCCCACTCATCAGCCGGAACCACGCGTGGCACCAGATCGAACGGGAAGATTTTTTCCACGCCCCGCGCATCGGAATAAACGGTAAAGGTGATCCCTTGATTACGGAAAAGCACATCCGTCATTCGACGACGGCGCTCAAACGCCGGTAGTCCCAGCCCTTTGAGCCGGGAAACCAGTGAGGCGTAGTGTGAGCGCGGCTGTCCGGAGGCCTGGAAGACCTCGTCGAACAGACCGTCCACCTGATAGTTGTCAAACATCAGGGATCCGATCTCCCTGTTTCCAACCGCCGCCGCGGAATTCTAAGCCGCCTCGATTCTCTAGCAAGGGACACCGTGCAATTTTCAGGAGGCGGGGAGGAAATTGTCCATCGTTTTTGTGCGTGGCGGAGCGGGATTCGCCGCGTTACACTGCGGACCTCATGAAGCTGGGTTGAGCGTTTGGGACTTTGGGTAGTGTCATCCGTTTGGAACATTGTTGACACCGCTTGCGCGACTCCCGTAGAATCCCGCCAACCTTGAACCCGCTTAGAGAAGAATAGCTGAGCAATTTCCATATGCATCGCATATCTGATGACGTGTTAGTATGGATATACCTCGCGACACTCGTCACGGTAGCCATCTACGGGTTTCATCGCTACATCCTGGTTTATCTGTACATGAAGCATCGGCACAACGGCTACAAGCCCAAGGGGCAGTTCGCCGAATTGCCGCGCGTGACGGTGCAGTTGCCGATGTTCAATGAGGACTTCGTCGCGGAGCGGATCATCGACGCGGCATGCCGGATCGACTATCCCAAGGACAAAATCGAAATTCAGGTCTTGGACGACAGCACGGATCATTCCAAAGAGATCGCGCAGAAGGCTTGCGAAAAATGGATCGCCGCCGGGCATGATGTGAAATTCATCCACCGGGTGAATCGAGTAGGGTACAAGGCCGGCGCGCTGGCCGAGGGATTGAAGCAGGCGTCTGGCGAATTCATCATCATATTCGACGCCGATTTCGTCCCGCCTTGCGACATCCTTTACAACGTGATGGATTATTTCACCGATGAGAAGGTCGGCATGGTGCAGGTGCGTTGGGATCATCTCAATCGGGATGCTTCGCTTCTGACCCAGGGACAAGCCATTTTTCTGGACGGGCATTTCGTCATCGAGCACACCGCGCGAAACCGCAGCGGCCGGTTCATGCACTTCAATGGCACCGCGGGAGCCTGGCGGCGAAAAACCATCGACGACGCCGGCGGGTGGGAACATGACACCCTCACCGAAGACCTCGATCTCAGCTACCGCGCCCAGATGAAGGGTTGGCAATTCGTCTATCTCCCGCAGTTCTGCGCCCCGGCCGAGTTGCCTCCGGAGATGATCGGATTTAAGCAACAGGCGCATCGCTGGACCAAGGGCAGTTGCCAGACAGCTATCAAGCTGCTCCCCCGCGTGCTGCGGTCTAAACATTTGCCGCTGCGCATCAAGACCGAAGCGTTCTTCCATCTGACCAATACCATTGTGTACGTCCTGATGGTGGCGCTGACAATCATGATGTACCCGGCATTTCTCAGCTTCTACAGCCCGCTGCGGGTGCATTTCAGCACTTGGGGCCAATACACCTTCAACGCCACGCTGTTCATCCTCGCCACGTGTTCGGCCAGCACGTTTTTCGTCGTCGGCCAGAGCGAATTGCTTGGTCCGCAGGCCGGATGGAAGGCGATTCTGTACATGCCGTTCCTCATGGCGCTGGGCGTTGGCGTTAGCCTAAACAACGCCAAAGCCGTGGTCGAAGCCATCTGGGGCGCGATACGACGCAAGCCCAGCGAATTTATCCGCACACAAAAATACGGCGTCACCGGTTCCACCCGTCAGACTTGGCGCAGCGCCAGCGTCTGGACGCTCAAACGCCTCAGCCTGCCCATCATCGAAATTTCCTTCGGCTTCTATATGTCCGCGTGGATCGCCTTCAGCCTGCTCTGGCGGTTCTGTCTCCAGAGCGTTCCGTTCCTGATCATCTTCGCCGGCGGATATTTCTACGTCGGCTTCAACAGCTTGCACGCCCTTTATAAGATGCAGAAGCTTGCCTATGCACGGGAAGCAGAAGCCGAAGCGGCCCAGACGGCCGTCGAGGCCATCGAACCGTTATCGACCTGACCCTTCCCCCGGTTCCCTGCTTTCTGTAATCTGTTTTGATGCTCGACGATGTGCTCCAGACCATCGACTCGCGCCGCCATCAAGCGTTGGCCGCGCTGAAAGAGTTCCTTTCCATTCCCAGCGTCAGCACCAAGCCGGAGCATCGGGCGGATATGAAGCGATGTGCCCAATGGTTGGCGGATCATCTCGCTTTCGGGGGGTTGGATGTGAAAGTGATGCCCACCGGCAACGGCAAGGGGCATCCGATTCTGGTGGCGAAGAATAAGCATGTGCCCGGCCGGCCAACGGTTTTGTTGTATGGGCATTATGATGTGCAGCCGCCGGAGCCATTGAACCTTTGGGTGACCCCGCCGTTTGAGCCGACGGTGCGCGAGAATGCGGTGTACGCTCGCGGCGCGGCCGACGACAAAGGGCAGGTCTGGTGTCATGTGGAGGCAATCCTCGCCTGGCAAGCACATCAGGGATTGCCGGTGAATCTGACGATGCTCGTCGAAGGCGAAGAGGAAATTGGTTCGGAAAATCTGGCCGCATTTCTCACCGAGCATCGTGAACAATTGCGGGCTGACATCGCGGTATTGAGTGACACGAATCAGTTTGCCCGCGGACTGCCAGCGATCACTTACGGCCTGCGCGGGCTGGTGTATATGGAAGTGACGGTCACCGCTGCCGACCACGACCTTCATAGTGGCTTGTACGGCGGGGCGGTGCCGAATCCGGCGAATATTCTTTGCGAGCTTCTGGCTACGCTACATGATGCCGATGGCCGCGTGAACATTCCGGGATTTTATGATGATGTCGTTCCAATCTCCGAGAAAGAGCGGCAGATGTGGCGCGATTTGCCATTCGATGAAAAGGCGTTTCTCAACGATCTGAAACTCACCAGCCTGACCGGTGAGGCCGGCTATTCCACGCTGGAACGAAAATACGCCCGGCCCACCTGCGACATCAACGGCCTTACCTCCGGCTATCAAGGCGCGGGAGCGAAGACGGTCATTCCATCGACGGCATCGGCGAAAGTTTCCATGCGGCTGGTGCCCAATCAGAATCCTATCGCCATCAACGATGCGTTTGTTCAAACCCTTCGGCAGCGGTGCCCGCAATGTGTGAAGTTGGATATCACCTGCTTTAGCCACACGCCCGGCATCGTCGTGCCGATTGACAGCCCGGCGATGAAATTGGCGGCGGAGGCGATTGAAATTGGTTTTGGAGTGAAGCCGGTGTTGATGCGCGAGGGGGGAAGTATACCCGTTGTCACGCTGATTAAATCGACACTGGGGATTGATACGCTGTTGATTGGTTTTGGATTGCCGGACGATCGCGTGCATTCACCGAACGAGAAGTTCGATTTGGACGCGCTCTATCACGGGTCGCGGACGGCGGCAGCGCTGCTGGAGCGCCTGGCGTCCCTGCGCTAGAGGGGGAACATGGTTGGTACTCCGGAAATTTCGCACTCGCTTTTGCATCGGATTCATCGGCGATATCAGACGGTCACGCTTCCGTTGCGATTTGGCGACATCGTTTTGGATTTCACACGAATTGCCGATCCGGATCGGGTGCTCGATCAAGTGTGTGCGGAAGAGGATCGGCGGGAGAAACTCAGCGGGGTGCGAACGGAGGACCCGGCCCATCTGCCGTATTGGGCGCAACTCTGGGACAGCGCGGGGGCTTTGGCGAACTGGATTGCTTCAAAGGATTTGACCGATGCCAGCGTGCTGGATTTGGGATGCGGATTGGGATTGTGCGGCGCGGTGGCGGCGGCGTGTGGGGCGAAGGTGATGCTGGCCGATCTCGAACCGCCGGCGCTGTTGTTCGCACGGCTCAATTGTTTGCATTTTAACGCCCGCGCGCGGCAATTGGATTGGCGGTGGGATCATTTGGGGGAAAAGTTCGATCTGATTCTTGGTGCCGACATTTTGTATGAGCGGAAGCAGTGGGAATTTCTCGAGTCGTTCTGGCGCGAGCATCTTACGGATGGCGGCCGAATTCTACTTGGCGAGCCGGGGCGACAGACGGGGGAAATGTTTGTGCCGTGGATTAAAGAACGCGGCTGGGAATTGACGGAATTTCGAGAGCCCAATCCGTTTGAATCCGGCAAGACAATCCGAATTTTCGAGTTGCTCACGCCACCAGTCGCAAACGACGGCTGGATTGCAGCGTGACTTCCACCCTGCAATCGAGCAATTCTTCCAGCAGACGGAATTTTTTCCGGCGGGAGAAGATTTTACGGGCCTTGGCGGTGTCTTCGGCGAGCCGGCAAATGATGCGAATGCGCCGACCGCGAACCTGGAAGGTCAGCGAAGGCCGGGGTTGCGAGCGGCTGTCGAGACTGTCAGCGGCGCGAAGGAATGCCAATATCAGGCGCAATCGGGCGGCATCATCCCCGGGGCGCAGGATTTCTTTTTTCGCATCATTCCAATCGGGAACTTGTCCGCGATGATAGAGCGTGAGATACGCCAATGCTCGGCGTTGGCGGCTCTTGAGAGGCAGATGCTTGCCGCGGCGGAGCATTCTGGCGCCGATGGCAGGGTGATTTTTCTTGCTGACGCTGCGGCCGACATCATGCACCATCGCCGCCATTTTCAGGAGGCGGATATCGGGGGTCGAAAGGGAGTGCATTGCCGAAGTCAGCCTGACAAGTGTTGCCGCGATGGCCCCCACGCGGCGTTCATGCTCGCTGGCGCCCAAACGGCTGTGTACCCAGCGACGAAGAATTGCGACTTTGCTGACCGACCGGCTGTCCATGCCGAGACTATTCATGAATACCTCCGCATACTCCGTTCATTGTCGGCCAAATCATAATATCCAATTATTTGCATTGCGCAAAGAGGGCGGAGGAGAATTCGGAATATTCCGGCTATCGGGTGGGGGCGGCTTTTACCGGCCGTTGAACAGATTCATCGCCAAGACATTACAATCCACCAAGAGCCGACATGACCCAACTCGCCCCAACGCCGGCGGTCCGAAAACCTGAAGACGATCGCGCCGCCAAGCGGGCCGAATTTAGCGCGGGGGTGATCTCGCTGTGCGTCGGCATTCTGTTGATGGGGGTCAAGTCGTTTGCGTATATCCTGACACATTCCAGCGCGGTGTATTCCGATGCTCTGGAGACGATCGTCAATGTCGTGGCCGCGTCGTTCGCGCTCTATTCCGTCATCCTTGCCCATCGCCCGGCCGACCAGGAACATCCCTACGGCCACGGCAAAATCGAATTCTTCTCCTCCGGGCTGGAAGGGGCGATGATTTTGCTGGCGGCGGTGATGATTGCCGGCAAAGTCGGCGTCGGGCTGCTGCGCGGCGCCAACACTTCATTTCAAAATCTGGATATCGGCCTGGCGCTGATGGGCGGGGCGCTGCTGCTCAACGGCGGGCTGGGGACATATCTCTGGACGGCGGGGAGAAAGCACAATTCCATCACCCTCCAGGCCAGCGGAACGCATCTGATGACCGATGCCATCGACAGCGTGGTGGTGCTGGCGGCGTTGATCATCGTGCGCTGGACCGGCTGGAAATGGGTCGATCCGGCGGCCGCCATGCTTGTCGCCGTTTACATCGCATTGCTCGGCCTGCGGCTGATCAAGCGCTCGGCGGCGGGGCTGATGGATCAACAGGATGACTCCGATCAACGACTGCTGCGGCAGGTTATCGAAAGCCACATCGGTCCCGGTGGCAAGGAGCCGAAGATTTGCAGCTATCACAAGCTGCGACATCGCCACAGCGGTCGGTATCACTGGGTGGATTTTCACCTGATGGTCCCCGGCTGGTGGAATATCGAGCGCGGCCATCGGCTGGCCAGCGCGATCGAATACGAAATCGAGTGCGCGCTGGGCGAAGGCAACGCGACGGCGCATGTGGAACCGTGCGTGAAGCCGGATTGTGCTCACTGTGCCGGCGAACGCACCCCTGTTCAGTGATGCTCATGATTATGAATGTGATCGATGCAATAACACGGCGTCCCCTTGCATAACGGGCAGTAACGGAATTCCATTTTGGGATTGGTCTTGTCGTTGACCCCGCACAGCGCGCAAGTGTGCATCGGCTCGCTGGGGTCGCGGAGGGTCGATTGGACCATCTGGTGTTTCATCTGCCGTTTCTTTTGCCGGATGAGGTCCAGAATGTCCGTGTGGAAGAAGAGCAAATAATTGGCCAAGCCGGCCAAGACCTGGGCGCGCGCCGAATTGTCGCCGTTGGCGAGTTGCACGATATACAAGATCGCTGTCAAAACCCCCAGCCATTTCATTTTCACCGGCAGGATAAAGAAAAGCAGGATTTGAAATTCCGGATAGAGCGTGGCAAACGCCAGCAAAATCGAGGACATCCAATAAATATTGCTCACCACCCCCGGCACGATTAGCCCGGCGGCGAGCATGGCGATGTATCCGACCAGAAGATAAATGTTGTACCGCGCGGTTCCCCAATGATTCTCCAGCGCGGTGCCCATGAAATAGTAAAAGTAGAGGGTGAGCAGAGCGAAGAGGGGAAAGCCGGTAAACGCCGGCATGATGATGATACTGAACATCCGCCACCATTCGCCCCGGAAAAACAGAGTGCGGTCGAAGACCATGACGGCGATGGTTTCGGGCCTGGCCAGGGTCAGCAGAAACGTCGCGGCCTGCGCGATCACCAGATAGAGCGTCACATTGGTGATCGCATAGGGCCGGACGATGCGTTCGATGCGATCGAGAAATTTCACGAAGTTTTCCCTCGCGTCGGAGATTTGCGCTGGTCCAGCGCGGCCAGAATGATCCGGGCATGGCGATCCGTGGCGCCTTGGTGGGCGCGAACCACTTGGCGGGCTCGGGCGCCCATCGAGGCAGCTGTGGCGGAATCTTCTATCAGTTGTAAAACGACCGATTCCAGCCCGCGCGCATCGGGAACCACTTCCATTGCCTGCTCAGCGAGAAATCTTCCCATCGGTTCGGCGAAGTTGGCGGTGAACGGGCCGACGATCACAGGCCGGGCAAGGGCCGCCGGCTCGATCATGTCGCTGCCATGCTGGCTGTCGCCCAGGTCCACCAGCGTACGGCCGACGAAGACAATATCAGCCAGTGCATAGAATTTTCGCAATTCGCCCATCGTGTCGCCCAGCACGACTCGTGGCTCTTTGCCCGCAGGAATCTGGGGCCGCGAGCGGCGCACGACGGCGAACCCCGCCTCGGCGATAATTTGTGCCACCTCATCAAATCGCTCCGGCTTTCGAGGAATAATCGCCAGTTGCAAATCCGGAAATTTCGCCAGAAGATTGCGATAAATCGGCAAAATGATTTTCTCTTCGCCCGGGCCGGTGGACCCACACACCCAAATCTTCCCCGCGCCCGGAGTCAGGCCAACCGCCGCCACCAATTCCTCCTGCCCATCGACGCGCTCGGTGATCGGAGCGGTGTCGAATTTCATCGTGCCGGTCACGCTGATGCGATTCTCCGGCACGCCCACCTCGGCGAATCGCCTCGCATACACATCATCCTGCACGCAGACCTGCGACAATTGCCGAAACATCGACCCTAGTACCGCGCGGAACATTTTGTATTTGCGGTGGCTCTTGGGCGTGATCCGGCCATTAATCAAAAGCACCGGGACGCCAAAGCTGGCGCAGCGGTGAATGAAATTTGGCCACATCTCCAGTTCCATCAGCGCCACGACATCGGGCCGAAGGGTCGTAAGCAGCCGGTCCACGGCGGAAGTGAAATCCAGGGGATAACGGACGAGTGAGACATCCTGTTGTAATCCGTAAAGTTCCGTGCCTCGGGCAAATCCGGTGTCGGTTGTGACGGAAACGATGAATTGCAATCCCGGCCGCATTCGCCGAAGCGTGTCGATCAGCGACCGCGTGGCATTGATCTCGCCAAGGCTGACGGCATGAATCATCACCGCGGGTTTGGACAAATCGCGCCCTGCCACCCGCCCCATGCGCTGATTAAACGCCTGCAAAAATTTCCGGCGGGTTTTCCCCCGGCTAAGCCACAGCGGCGACGAAACCCCAACCGCCAGCCCGTAGGCAATGTCGTACTGATTAATCATGCGCGCGATCCATCGCGGTAGAGATTGCGATCCACAATATATCTTGCCACGGAAGCGGGGGTGAGAAAGTCGATGGATTTGTCCGCGGCGCAGCGTCGGCGAATGTCCGTCGAACTGATGTCGATTCCGGGAACTTCCACAATGTTTTTCCGCAACGATTGAAATTCCGCGGGCAAACCGGCCCAGTCAAATGTCCATCCGGGCCGGGCCATCACCAGGAATTCCGCTTCGGCCAGGAGCGCGATCGGTTCTTTCCAGGTTGGCAAAATATTGAGCATATCCGCGCCGATGAGCCAGCGGACACCATCCCACCCGGCGGCGCGCAGTTCGCGAACGGTGTCGATCGTATAACTTCGCTCACCACGCCGAATCTCGCGGTCGTCCACTTCAAACATATCGGTCCCCTGCACAGCGAGCAGGCACATCCGCATGCGGTCGGCCACGGGCGCGAGTTCACCCACGGTCTTGTGCGGCGACTGGGCGGTGGGAATCAACACGATTCCATCCGCCCCCATGTGTTCGGCGACGGCACGCGCGCAGATGAGATGGCCGTGGTGGATCGGATTGAAGCTGCCGCCCAAACATATTTTCATTGGCAGGTTCCAAAGGAATCGCGCCGCATTTGGCAGGCGAGAATACCCCGTTGTGGGCTGGCAGACCAATTTCAAGCCTTTGGCCGGCGCAGGTCGGAAAATCTGGATCAAAAAAGTTCAGTGAAACTTTTCACGCGGAATAATCTTTAAATATCAGTGGTTACAACAATTAGCAGATGAACAGTATAGTCGGACAAGACGTAAGATTCGCGGTGATCCAAGGAAATTGTGCGGGTTGTGACGGGAATAGAACGCGTTTTGCTGTGAATCAATAGGTGAAAGTCCTAATGAACAAACCGGGAAGTGTCGTAAGGAAAGAAGGGAGGCCACAGATGGCCACCATGACAATGAATCAAGTGAGTGAAAGCAATCGGACCAGTCAGAGCAATCGGACGCTCAAGCCTCGGTCTTCGCCGATCCCACGCGCGCTGCGCCAGCGGGTTGAGCGGCTGCTTGCGGAAAATTATGCGTACATGGACAGCCCCACGTTTCGGCATAAGCGAGTTGAACAGGAATTGTTCACCGAAGATGCCGAGCGCGAACTGCCGCTGACGAGTTGGTATCAACCGACGCGCGATGATGCCGCCGGCCTTCCCAACACGCCGCCGCAGTTGATGAAGGCGGGCGAGGAACGCCTGATGTTCCTCCGCTTTAACTATGCCAAGAAGCGGCTGCAGAATCTCAAGAAGCAAATCGTCCGCGATGGCCTGACTTTGGCCAGTGCGACCGAATTTGCCGAATGGCATCGGAAGTTTGAACACTTCCGCGAATATCTCGTGCGGACCAACCTGGCACTCGTGTTGGCGATGGCCAAGCGAACCCGGCTGGGAGATGTGGACTTCGCCGAGATCGTCAGCGAGGGCAATATGGCCCTGCTGCGGGCGATGGATAAATTCTCCGCTGATCGCGGATTCAAATTCAGCACCTATGCCTGCCGCGCGATTCTCAAGGCGTTCAGCCGAACGGCCATGAAATCCACCCGGCATCGGACTCGATTCCCTGTGGAATTTGAGCCGGAAATGGAACGCAGCGATTGGGCCGACCGCCGGCGCGATTCGATTGAAGACGACTGCATCGATGAATTGAAAGCGATCGTCGAGCGGAATCTGGCCGATCTCTCCAGCGTTGAACAGACCGTGATCAAACGTCGATTTAATTGGGAACAGGCCCAGGAATCGCCGCTGACACTGGAAGAAGTTGGCAAAATCATCGGCGTGACCAAAGAACGCGTCCGCCAGATTCAGAACAAGGCCCTGGCCAAGATTCGCACCGTAATGGAAGACGGCGTGCTGCGGATTCATCCGCATACAGAAGAAGAGGCCAAGGCGAATATCGACGCCAGCTTCGGCATCGTGCCCGAACCGGAAAAAATCGAGCCGACCACCCATACGAAGGAATCGGCGGATTAAGGTCTACTTGCTCTCATAGGGAGCCGGTCCGATGTTCGGACCGGCTTCTTTTTTGCGCGGGGGGAGAGAAGATCGGGTTTCGGGGTTCGGGTTTGGGGTTTCGGGTTTTAGAGAAGAGTATCGAACTTGGTTTGATTTCCCCCGAAACCCGATACCCGAACCCCGAACCCCGAACCCCGATTTCCTCACGCCGCTTCCGGCAGATATCGCACCAGCGCCGCCGGAATCTCCTTGATTCCCCGCCGCACAGCTTTACTCACCGCATAGCGCATCGACATCTCCACCCGCCGATGCACGCGTGCATCCGGCTTGACGCCATTTCGCGACATTTCCCGCAGCGCCCATTTCCAGACGAAAAATTCCTCTTCGCAACGCCGGCGGTATTTGTCGAATCCGATCGCGTGGTGGCCAACCTCATGCAAAAAAATCGCCAGGCTGATCGGCGTGCGCGGCAGGGGGGATTCGATCCAGTTGATCACCCGGCCATCGTGGTGATATTCGCGCCAGGCCTTGCCGCTCATGCTTTTTCGCCAGCGGCGGACGCGCACGTCATGTTGCCGTTTGACTTCCCGCACGATTTGTCCCATGTCCGCCATGCGACTCCCTCGGTGAAGAATCTTGCTTCTGTAACGCCGATGGGCTGTATCGGCAGAAGCCTTCGCCGAGAATGATCCTTGGAATGCGCAGCCGGAGCGTAATTCCTGAGCCCCTCATCAACCCTCTTGCCTTACCAACGGCTGCAATAATTATAGGCGGGTTCTACAATGGGCTCACGATGCCGCGAGAGATGTTTTTTTCCGGAGCGATGTTCATTGCGCCGTTCTCGCCGGTGGCGCTGGGGACGATGGTGCTGATCCTGGCGGCCTCGACCTGGGTATTCGTCACACTCGTCCACCGCGAAACCCGTCGCCGGCACGATCTGGCGTTGGCGCGATGGGCGGCCGATCGTGGGATGCGATTGATCGATCCGTCCGAATCGCGCGAAGAGGTCGGCATCGAGGCGCTGGCGGAGATGAAGCCGAGATTTGAGAAATTGGTTCGAGGCGATCGGCTGTGCATCGTGCAGGTTTGTACCGATGATCCCAAATTGATTAAAACATCCTCGCCGATCTGGAACCTGATCGTGCTGCGCCTGGATGCTAAATGGGCCCCCACGGGCCTGCGACCGGCGGCGCGGTCGGTCTGCGTGCTCGATTTATTTTCGCTCTCGAGTTTTCCATCACTCGCTTCGAATCTCCATTTCATGGTGTTCGGAGCCGATTCCACGGCCGCCCGCAATCTTGCGGCGGCGTCCATCGACACGATTCTTCCGCCGGATATCGCTTTGCTTCTTCGGGGTAATGAAATGATCCTCGATTTCACGGGCCGGCATTTCGATGAGATTGAATTATCGACGATGATGGAATTGGCCAAGCAATTGTCTTCCGCAATATCGCCGATGCCGAGCCGAAAATGAATTCCCGGATTATTAACGTGGATCATCGCGGCGATGCCCGCCTATGCTAGGCCCATGGCGGGATTTCCGCCGTCGAAAGGAAGGCAACATGAAAGTCGGAGTTCTCGGTTCGGGAGATGTGGGTCAAACGCTTGCCGCCGGGTTTTTGAAGCATGGCCATCAGGTCGTCATCGCCACGCGACAGCCGGAGAAACTGGCGGACTGGGCCAAGGCCAATCCCGGCGGGCGCGTGGGGAGTTCGACCGAGGCGGCGAAGTTCGGGGAGGTGATCGTCCTGGCCGTCAAAGGCGGCGCAGCATCCGATGCACTGAAACTCGCCGGCGCGGCCAATCTCTCCGGCAAAACCATCATCGACGCGTGCAACCCCGGTGCCGATGCACCGCCGGTCAACGGCGTATTGAAATTCTTTACCGATATCAACGATTCCCTCATGGAGCGATTGCAGCGCGAATTTCCCGATGCAAAATTCGTGAAGTGTTTTAGCTCCGTCGGTGTCGATTTGATGGTCAACCCGAAGCTCAAGGGCGGCAAGCCGACGATGTTCATTTGCGGAAATGATGAATCGGCCAAGAAAATTGTCAGCGGGATTCTCGACCAGTTTGGCTGGGAGATTGCCGACATGGGCAAAGTGGAAGGCGCCCGCGCCATCGAGCCGCTGGCGATGCTCTGGTGCATTCCCGGATTTCTCCGAAATGAGTGGACGCATGCGTTTAAATTGCTGACGTGAGGTTTTGGTGTAGCCGGCGAGCTTGCTCGCCGTTCTCTCGGCCCGCAAGCGGGCCGGCTACACGGGGAATCGCCAACCCCTTATAATTCCGCCTGCAACAATTCCCGAAAGGAACGCGTCGATTGCTCGCAGGTTCTCCAAGCCCATCGCCGGATGATTTCGAGTTGATGCGCCGCATTGCCGACGGGGATGCGGGGGCACTGACCAAGCTTTACGAAAAATTCTCTCCAACGGTGTTTGCGATCGGCCTGCGGATTCTGCGCGATCGACAGGAGGCGGAGGATTTGCTCATCGATGTCTTCTGGGAAATGTGGGACCGGGCCGGGCGATACGATCCATTCCGCGGGGCGCCGCTGACGTATATCCTGAATCTTTCGCGCAGCCGGGCGATCGATCGGCGAAGATCGCGCGCGTATCAGGAGCGGTTTCGCAACGAAGTTGAAAATCCATCGTCGATGTCCGGCGAGCCTGATCCGTCTGAGGAATCGGATTTGGCCGAGCAACGCCAGCGGGTTCGACAGGCATTGGCGTGCCTCGATCCGGTTCAGCGCGAGGCGGTCGAATTGGCGTATTTTGAGGCATTGAGCCACACCCAGATTGCCGAAAGACTGAATAAACCGCTGGGCACGATAAAAACGTATATTCGCCAGGGCCTCATCCGCCTGCGCGATGGATTCCGTACTGATACATAGGGCCACGGGAGAATGACCGCGTGAAGTGCAGTGAACGACGAGATTTGATCCTATTTGACGCCGCCGGGCAGCTGGACCCGGCAGAGCAGGCGGAGCTCCGCGCGCATCTGGCCACTGGATGTGCCGAGTGTGCGGGATATGTGGCCGAGGCCGCCGCGACGGTGGGGATGATCGGCTTGTCGTTGCCGCCGCAAACGCCTCGGCCTGAGGCGCGGGCTCGGCTAATGAATCGAGTGGGCCGCAAGAATAAAGATTGGGAGCGATTCGTCATTCCATCCTCGATTGCTGCGATTCTGGCCGTGGGCCTAACGTTGATGGTGGTGAAAGAGTTTGCCAAGCCCCCGCCGGAGCCGACGACGAATCCGCAACTCATGGCGATCATCAGCGCCCAGGATGCACAGATCAAAAAACTGCAGGCGAGTATTGACCACATGATGTTCGCCTCGCTGCAGGGCGATTTGCAGCCGGGCGCCCAGGGTCGAGCGTTTATCGATCTCAAGGCCGGCAAGTGGTATTTCTTCACATCCGGCATGAAGCCGCAGGATCCGGGCAAGACATACGAGTTGTGGCTGATCGCTGGCGACCAGAAAATCCCCGCCGGCACGTTCGATGTGTCAACAGGAGGAACCGCAACATTGCTGGGCCAGGTACCCGCGCTTCCCCCCAACGCGAAGTTACAAATGTGCATCACCGACGAACCCGCCGGCGGAGTGCCCGCCCCAACGGGCAAAGCGCAGATGATGGGGGAAGTGGATTAAGGATAGCGCATTCAGTGGGTCCTTGTGCCACCGATTATCGACATTGGGTAGAATACAAGTATGCACGTCGACAGAGACGAAATCGATGACGAAATGGCCCGGATCATCCGCGCCAAGACCGGGGCCGAGCGTCTGCGCATCGCCAGCGGAATGTACGCGAGCGCCCGCAAGATGTTGCTGAGCCACCTGCGCGCCGAACATGGCGACTGGGATGAGCAGCGGATTGTGCAAGAGGCGGCGCGGAGGCTGTCGCATGGAGCAGCTTGAACTTTTGCAATTCGTAGCGCGCAATATCGAGGAAATGGGCCTGCGGTATTTTGTAACCGGTTCCACCGCGACGATCTTTTACGGCGAGCCGCGATTTACCAATGACATCGACGTGGTTGCGGACATATCGGAGCGGCAGATCATAGAGTTCTGCCGCCGATTTCCTTTAAGCGAGTTTTACGTGAGTGAATCGGCGGCTCGTGAAGCCGTGATCCGAAAAACGCAGTTCAACATCATTCACCCCACTTCCGGATTGAAAGTTGA
>JBEKUH010000002.1:0-96266 GCA_049515255.1 Tepidisphaeraceae bacterium
GGGAGCAGTGGGTGTTGGGTAATCCAAAAAAAGAAAACCACCACGGAGACACGGAGTTCACGGAGAGTAATTAAAAAAGAATTAGCCACCGATAGACACCGATGAGCACCGATTAAGAAGGATAATTTGATTTAGCATCCGTTTTCATCGGTGCCCCATCGGCGGCTAAATTTGATTTGACGTTTTCCCTCCGTGCTCTCCGTGTATCCGTGGTGGAATCTGTATTTCTTAATTCTTGATTTCGGTCCAGAGTTTTTGTTGGACTTCCTGGAACCTGGCGAAGCTGTCGTTGAGTTGGGCCATTAGTTTTTTGACCTGTGCGGGATCGGCGTTTTTGTCGGCGAGGGCGTCCTTGAGCGCGCCGGCGGCGTCGTCGAGGCTGTCGGCGCCTTCGGCGAATTGGCGGACGGAATCGTAGATGTTTAGGTTGTTCATCTCGCCGGCCTTGGGTTGATACAACAATCGCCAGGGACTGTGGCGGATTTCGACGGTGGCGTATTTGAGGTTGTCGCTGGCTGCCTTGAGGGATGTGATGATTCCGTCGAGTTTGCTGCGATTGTCCTGAATCAGCGATGCAAGTCCGCCGGTGAGATCCTTGGCGTGGACGGCGGTGGCTTCGACATCGATCATCGCGTTGTTGACATGCGTGAGTGCGGTGTCCACTTTCGCCAGGCCATCGTGCAATTCATCGAGAATATCCGGGACCTTGTCCTTGGTGGATTTGGTGAGGGCGCTGAGATTGGCCAAAGTGGTATGGAAATCGCCGCTGCTGGGGCCGATGAAATCGCGCACAGCATCGAGCATTTGGATGGCCGCTGCGATTAGATCATTAAATCGCTGATGGATTTGGGGGATTCGCGTGTGGACGTCCTGCACTGTGGCGGTGGCGGCGTGGCCGGTGTCGGTGAAGCTGTCGGCGGTCTGGCCGAGTTTGTCCAGATCGATATTCAGTTTGCCCGAGGCGACGGCGAGATTGGCTTCGAGGACGGCAAATTGATCCGGCTGGCCGATCAGTGAAGCGCCCGCCAACAGAGTTTGTCCCGTGCCCAGGCTGGTGATATTGATGTCCGCCGCTCCGGTCAGCCCTTTCTGCACCAGGATTCGCGCATCGGAGCGGAGCGTATATTCCGCGGGCAACTCGATTTTGACATCGACGCCGGGAATTGAATTGTCGTCGGACGAGACGGAGATTTTGCGGATGCTGCCGACCTTGAGTCCGCCGAGGCGCACATCATCGCCAACCTGTAATCCGCCGATGTCATCGCCCAGGGAAAATCGGACGACGAAGTTGTTGAAATGCTGGGTGAATCGGCTGGTTCCGCTGATGGCGATGACGACGGCGACCACCAGCGCGATGCTGATGATCATGAACACACCGGCGCGGAAGGCGTTGCGTTGTTTCGTTTTGGCCATGGTCGGACTCCGTTGAATCACACATCGAGCAAATCAGGTCCAAGCTGATCAGGTCCCAGCAAATCTTCTTCATAACCATCTGCCCGCCGGCGATCGGTCAGCGGTCCCTCTGCCAGACCGTAGACAAACTGATGCACCACCGGATCGGTGCTGGTTCGCATTTCCTCCGGCGTTCCGCTGGCGATGAATTTTCCGCGATCCAGCAGCACCATGCGATGGGCGATGCGGAATGCGGAATCCATTTCATGCGTGACCACGACGCTGGTGACGCCGAGCTTGTGGTTCAGGTCGATGATGAGCTGATCTATTTCGGCGCTGGTGACGGGATCGAGGCCGGCTGAAGGTTCATCGTAAAATAGAATCGCCGGGTCCAGCGCGATGGCGCGGGCGAGTCCGGCGCGTTTTTTCATTCCGCCGGAAAGCATCGCGGGCATCTTGTCGGCATGCTGGCGAAGTCCGACGAGTTCCAGCTTGATCTTCACCATGATTTCAATCGTTTCTTCCGCCAATTCCGTGTGCTCGCGCAGCGGCAGGGCGACGTTGTCAGCGACGGACATGGAATTGAAGAGCGCTCCGCTCTGAAACAGCACGCCGACCGATTTGCGATAATTATCCAGCTCGCGCGGGGTCATTTTGGTGACGCTCTGCTCGAAGGCGAGGATGTCGCCGCCGTCGCAGGGGACGTTGGCGATCATCATGCGGAGCAATGTGGATTTCCCCGAGCCGGAACCGCCGAGGATGCAGAGGGTTTCGCCGCGAAAGACATCAAGACGGATTGCATCGAGGACGGTGCGTCCATCGTAGATTTTGGTGGCGTCGATGACCTGGATGACAGCATCGGGCATGACTCACCAACCGATGAAGTAGAAGACCGCGGTGAAGAGGAGATCGACGGAAATCAGCGCGACGATGGTGAGAACGACGGTGCGCGTGGTCGCAACGCCAACGCCCTGCGCGCCGCCTGTGACGCCGAGTCCCAACCGGCAGGCGAGCGCGCTGATGAGCAAACCGAAAACGCCGGCCTTAAGCAGTCCGGTAAGAAAATCTTTTAATTTCAGGGCATTGATCGCGTGATGGGTCCACATGTCCGGAGTGATGCCGAGAAAGAATTTGGAGGTGACAAGTCCGCCGAGTCCGCCGGCAAAATCTCCCACGACGGCGATGCAGACCATCATGATGGTAGTCGCCAGCAATCGTGGAACGACCAGGAATCGGATGGGATCGATCGCGCCGGCTTCGAGGGCTTCGATCTCCTCGGAGACAACCATGGTGCCGAGTTCCGCGGCGATGGATGCGCCGGCGAAACCGGTCAACACAATGGCGGACACCAGCGGACCAAGTTCGCGCCCGACGGCGATGGCGATGATGTCGGCGACTTTGTCGGTAGCGCCGTATTCGCGCAGAATTGGCGCCATTTGCAATGAGAGAATCGCGCCGATGCAAAAGAGGACCAGGAAGACGATCGGAACGCTGCGCACGCCGACACGATCCATCTGCTCCCAGAGATTTGCCCATCCCAAACGCATGCCCTGTTTGGAGAAGAGAGATCGACGAAATCCCGCCGCGGCGTCGCCGACCAGATAGGTCAGCTCGCCGACGAAACGGAACCACGAAATCGTGGCCACGCAGAGGACGTAAAATGGGCGCAGGACGGCGTTCATAACCGCAATGCAACTTATCGGTTATTTGGCCAAAGCTTCTTCTTCCGTTGCGGAGAGAATGAAAATGGAGTTGAGACGGGCGATTTCCAGCAATCCACGCACGCGCGGCTGGGTTTCGACCAGAAACACGCGGCCGCCGAGAGGGCGCATTTTTTGCAGTAGTTCCACTAACACGGCGACGGCGCTGCTATCCATATATGAGACGCGCTGGAGATTCAGCACGAATTTCTTGGGCGGACGTCCGGACATCGCCTGGAAAATCGCGGTGCGCAGCTCGGGGCTGTTGTGCAGGTCGATATCGCCGCTGATGCTAAGAAGGATCGCATCGCCGGACGTTCGCGGCGGGGAAACCAGTTCTTGTGCGGCTTTTGGATCAGGCATGATCATGTCCCATTGTTGGCGGATTTGCCGGACCGCTTCAGAAGTTTTAACAGCATTCCATCTGGCAGCGGAACGAACTCGGCCTCGTCCATTAATCTTCGCATGCAGAGCAGGCCGAGTCCACCAGGTTTCAAATCGGCGGTTTCTTTTTTCGGAAGCGTGGATGGATCGAAGGGCTTGGCCCAATCACGGATTTGCAGCCGCAATTGGCCGTCGTCAGTCTCAGCTGTGATCATGATCGGCTGATCGTGTGCTCCGTGGTAGCCGTGGCGGATAATATTGGCCAGCGCTTCGTTGATCACTAATCCGACGGCATCGCAGTCTTCCAGCGGCATTCCGCCGATGTGGGCGAACGCTTCAACCTGCTTGCGCACATCGCGCAAGTTAGCCGGGTCACTGGTGATCTTCAACTCAAGCCGGTTCATATCGGGAGTCTTTCGGCCGATAACCCGAGACAAATGCAACCGCCGAGGCGCCGAGAGCGCCGAGACAGACGCCGAGAAAAAGGTAATTCTGATTTTGCGTTTACCATTTTTTTCAAAGCCTTTGTCTTCCTCGGCGTCTGTCTCGGGCGGCCTCGGTGTCTCGGCGGTTGCATTTTAATCCTTCAGAGAAGGCGGTGGTGTCGGATGCTCGCTCAGCCATTGCCGCCAGCGCTGGATCGCCGGTTGGCGCTGGATGTCGTCATCATAGTAATGATAGTCCATGGTTTGACCGGTAATTCGTGCCAATGCGGTGATTGCGGCGAAGCGGATGGCGGGGTCGGGATCGTCCAGATCGGTGATCAGCCGCGGAATGCACTTGGCGTCGTTGTCCTGCGCGGCGTCTTTTATCGCTGGAACCGCGCTGGGGGCGCTGTCGCTGTTGATGTCTTTCGGATCCTGGCTGAAACAGCCGGAAAGCCCGACGCTGGCGGCGAAGATGACGATTTTCCAATTCATGCGTTGTTGCCGTCGGAGTATCGTCGCGGAATGAGGGGCAACTGGAACGACGGCCAAACTAGATCGCGCTCGACTTATCGGACCTGAAATTTTCAGACCTGTTTTTTCAATTCGCTGACGGCTTCGCGGATGCATTCGATGTGGGGATTCATTTCCAGGGCCTTCTGGTAATATTCAATCGCTTGGGGGATTTGCTGCAAATGGGCGTGGCAATGGCCCATGCCGCACATCGCGCCAAAATGGCACGGCATCCGTCGAATCGCCCGGCGACAGTCTGCGATGCTCTTTTCGTAATCCTCCATCAGGTAATAGGCGATCGCGCGCTGATTGTACGCTTCGGCGAAATCGGGGTCGGAGCGGATCGCCTGGTTAAACAGCTCCAAGGCGCGGGGAAAATCTTTTGCTTCCACCGCTTCGGCGCCGCGGCAGACCATTTGGTTGGATTGCTCGGTTTTTCCGCATCGAAACCAGATCGCCCAAAGGGCATGCTCGGCCAATTGATTGATGAGCGGATCGGGATCGCGCAGATGAAATGCCAACTCGTCGCAGCAACAACTTGGCCCTACCAGCGCCAACGCCAGCAGGGCCACTTTTCTCGCATCATCGTGTTTGGAACGAAGAAGCTGGCGAACTTGCTCTGGCGACCAGTGCGATTTAACGAGGCTGAGCAGCCCGTTCACATCGTGCCGCGCCAGGATCGGCTCGACGAGTTCGACAAACTGCTTGGGATCAATGGGTTCCAACGACATCACCTGCGAAAAGATGCTAGGCCGGTGAACGGGGCCGATCCATCGGGCAATCAATAATTGCTGCTGTCTGGCCGGCGTTCGGAGGATTGTTGCGAACGATCCTGATTGGCTTCCTCGGCCTCCTGGCTGTAAGGGTCGGCATACATCGCATGTTGCTCGGAAAGGGTCATGTCCAAACGCGTGTATTTGTACCCGGTTTCGAGGTGATCGCTGCATGCCGTCACAAACGGCAATACAACGCCAACCACCGACAGGAAAATCGCGCGTTTCCTCCGCAAAGTTCATCCAGAATAGCACGCGCTTCGCTTGCATGCAAAGCGGTTGCGGAGGGCCAAACTCGATTGACACTCTTGCCCTATTCGGCAAAATGGGCTTTTTCATCCTGCGGAGGATGGCAGCAGAAATTTTAACAGACAGGGAGTCGCAACTATGCTCATCACCAAACACGAAGGCGTGGTTTTTCAGAACCAGACCGTTTACATCAGCGGCCAGGCCTTCGTTCGTTGCAGCTTCATCTCCTGCACCTTGATCCTTCGCGAGACCGTTTACCATCTGGAAGCCTGCACATTCGAGCGATGCAACTGGCACGTGGATTGGGTTCTGATGTGGGGAAGCCCCGAATCGATCCGTGAGATCAAGGCGCTGGTGAGCCTGATTGAGCATGCCCAGCGGACGCAACTCGCTCCTGCCGGAACCGCCATGAACGCCGCCGACCGCCTTCCGCCGCAGATCGTGCCCGATCCAGTGGGCGCGGGAACGTGAAAAATATCTGGTTGATCTGGTGACAAGGTGAAAAAAATATTTGGGGATCTGGCCGCATGGTCGGCCTGCTGCATTTTCACACTTGTACTTTCCAGTCTGATATCCGTCTCGATCGCGCGGGCCGATCTCACCGCCGATCAACTTTTGCTCATCACCAACAAGAACGATCCCTACAGCGGCCAGCTTGCTGATCTGTACGCGCAGCTTCGCCACGTTCCGGCGGGACAAACGGTTGCGCTGGATTTGCCGGATCAGGAAGAGATGCCCGCCGCCACTTACGACACCGCCGTCCTTGTTCCGTTGCGGCAATTCATTACCGATCACGACCTGCAGGACAAAATCAAATGCCTCGTGACGTTTTATGGCGTGCCATTTCGCATCGGCAACATGATTCTCAGTGCCGACGACCAAGCCGAGTTGGCGCAGCTTAAGAAAGATCAGGCCGATGTGTTGGCCAAAGCCGCGCCCATCGTGGCGGATCTGGAAAAAGTGGCCGAGGCCGACGATCCGACATTCAAGCCTGCCGTCGACCAAACGGAAAGCGGATTGGACCAGCGCGCCGATGCGGCCGTGAAAATCATCGGGGCGTCCATTGATCAAACAATCGATCCGCAGGCGCACGCTGCCGCGCTGGCGCAATTGAACGGTTTCTTCGTAAAACTCGGCGGGCAAGCGCAGGTGGATGCCGAGGAAGGCTCCGCGCCCGCCGATCACGAGCAAGCGCTGCAAAATCGTCAGGAGTTCCGTCGTCTGGAATCCACGCCATGGGATCCGGCCGCGCGGGCGGCCCTTCGCAAACTGGCTTCCGACAACATGGGACTGCTCGGATATTCCAGAGTTCTCACTCTGCAGATCGCCTATCTCGGAGACAACGACAATAAATTTGGCACCGGCGCCGCCACCGACAACGAACTCGCGTTGCTTTGGTGGGGCACTTATCCGCGCGCGGGTTGGCGCGTGAATCCGTTTCATTACGGCGGGCAACAATCGAGCCCGCCGGCAATTATGGTCATGCGTCTGGACGGGCCAAATCCCTCGGATGTGCAGCGCATCATCCGCGAAAGTATCGACGTCGAAAACACGGGACTGCAGGGTTGCATCGCCATCGACGCGCGCGGTTTGGTTCCCGGCGGCACTGGGCCGAACAGCGCGTACGCCGACTTCGACGAAAAACTTCGCCATCTCGCTGCGATTCTCCGCGACAAGACGCAGTTGAAAGTCGTTCTGGACAATCGCCCCGAAATGTTCGCGCCGCATTCGGTGAACGATGTCGCTCTTTATGTTGGATGGTACAGCCCCAACAATTATGTTCCCGTTTGCAACTTCAATCCCGGCGCCGTCGGCTATCACATCGCCAGCTTTGAAATGGTTCATCTCCACGGATATTCCAGCGGATGGGTGCATGGATTGATCGGCAGCGGCTGCGACGCGACGCTCGGTCCCGTCGCCGAGCCGTATCTTGCGGCATTCCCAAACCCTGACGATTTTTTCCCGCTGCTTCTCACCGGCAAATACACCATGGCCGAGGTCTATTGGAAAACCACGCCGATGACCAGTTGGATGATCAGCTTTATCGGCGACCCGCTCTACACGCCCTATAAATTGCATCCAGCCATGAAACTGGAAGACTTGCCCGACCAACTTCTTCCCGCGGCTGGCGAGTAGGGTTTTTTCCCCGAAAATTAGCGGCGAAAATTGCAACTCAAGCCCTGTAAGACCCTGACCGATAATTGGTTTGGAGCGACAATGCCGATACAAATGATTTGTCCTAATCTTCGATGCCGAAAGATTCTTTCGGTTCCCGATGACGTTCGCGGCAAACACGTGCAATGCCAGCATTGCCAGACCACGTTCCGCGTCCCCGAGAATCGCGGCAAGCCCACTGCTCCCGCGCCCATCCAAAGCGCGAAATAATTCAATCCCAGTTCCGGCATGGCGACTTCAGTCGCCATGTCCAATGACCTACTTCGCCGGCGCCATCCCATTTCCCGTCGGAGGCTGCAAATCCGCGATCGCCGTCTGCACGCTTGCCGTTCCCAAATCAGCCGCCGTCACGCCGCCAAAAAGTTTCGCGGCGAACGCATCAGGATTGTCACGAACTGTCAGGATAAACGCATTGGCCCGAGCCACGTTTCCATCCTGATCGCGGATCGCCTGAGCCATTCCCTCGAACGCTTCGCGCCGGTACTTGGCGCTGGTGCCGGCCTTGTACGCATCCAAAAATGCGTGCATCGCCTCCGAAGGATGTCCCGACAAAAGCTGCAGGTTTCCCTGCCCAATCAGGTTGGTCGGCGAATATCCATTCTTGCCCTTGCGACCTTGCAGGGCTGTCAGTCCGCTCTCGAATTCCGATGGATCGATGTCGATCGCCAGGAGCGCGTTGGGATTCGACGGCTCCGTGGACGGATCCGTTGAAGGAGGTTTGTCCAGATCATCAATGCTGTTAGGAACCGGAATCGTGTCCGATCCGTTGGCATCCGCGGCGATCTGGTCGGCCTTGAATTTGTCCGCCTCCGCCTGGGATTTGTCCTTGGCCAGCACCTGGCTCACTAAATCGATCGCCTCCGCGGTGTTCGCCATCGGCGCGACATTGAAATAGCTGTGCGCTTCGATCAGCGCATCGTCATATTTTGCCTGGCCTATCAGGACCATCACGCGCGCCTGCTGGGCGGGGAGGCAAACTTTCGGATCAAACGCTCGCTGGAAAATCGCCGCCAGCGAAAGCTGATCCACTTCATCCCATTCCTTCGCCTTGAGCAGCGGCGGGATCCACATTGGGAAATTGTTGGCGAAGTCGGCCGGCGATCCGGTCTGCAATTGATGGATCTGATCCAGCGCATCCTCGCGGGATTTATCGGTGCCATCGGCCAATTTCGCGGTGATGTCCTTGATCTCCTGCGAGTTGTCCACCGCCGCGGGTTTGGGCGCGGGCGTCGCCGGCGGCGGAGTTGCATCCTGCGCGCTCGCCGCGCTCGCCATCAGCCCCAACGCGATTACCGCCGCAATCCAGCTATTTTTTGTCATCGTCCCACCTTTGTTGAATCAGGCAAAAAAGCGTAACACAACTCAAGTGCCAGTCAACATTATTCCACTTCCGCAACACCAACCCATCGGCATGGCGACTTCAGCGAATCCCAAATAAAATCCACCATGCGCCGCAATATCGAAATCAAAGCCCGCGTCCTCGATTGGCAATCCGCCAATCGCGCCGCCGTCGCCATCGCTGATGGGCCTCCGCAAATCCTCGAGCAGGAAGACATCTTCTTCACCACCGACCGCGGACGATTGAAACTTCGCACCGTCAATGGCGACACCGAGTTGATTTATTACCAACGCCCTGATGGCTCCGGCCCGCGGCAATCCGATTATCTCGTGCTGCCCATCATCGAGCCGCGCATCGCAACGCAAATGTTCGAGCTTCTCCACGGCCGCCGTGGCACGGTTCGCAAAGAACGCTGGCTCTATCTCAGCGGACAAACGCGCATTCATCTGGATCGTGTTCAGGGACTCGGCGATTTCCTCGAACTGGAAACCGTGCTGGTCGAAGATCAAACCGCCTCCGACGGCGAGCGAATTCTGCGACATCTTATGTCCCGCCTGGGAATTGCCCACGAGCATCTGATCGACCGCGCCTACATCGACTTGCTCGACGAACGCCATCCGGGTGCATCGTGATGTCGCCTGGCATTCATCTGCTGCACAAGCCGGTTGGGCCGACGAGTTTCTCCATCGTCCAGTCGTGTCTGAAGTTGGAGCGCGAAAACGCTTCACAAAAACCTCCGCGCATCTGCCACGGCGGCACGCTCGATCCCTTCGCCAGCGGGCTGCTGCTCATCCTCGTGCAACCGGCCACCCGGCTGTTCGATTACCTGCATGACATTCCCAAAACTTATTCGGCCGTAGTTCGATGGGGCATCGAAACCGACAACGGCGATCCGCACGGCCAAATCACTTCCAGCGGCGATCCATCTGGCCTCACGCCCCAGCGGTTGGAAGATGTGATTCAAGCATTCATCGGCTGGCACGAGCAAATCCCGCATCCCACCAGCGCCAAACGCATCGACGGCGAGCGCGCCTACATCCGGGCACAACGCGGCGAAACCGTCGTCATGCCGGCCTCGCGCGTCTATCTCCACGAAGCCCGCTGGCTCGCTCACGATCTGCCGCTCGCCAGCCGGCTGCAATTGACCGTTCGCGGCGGATATTACATCCGCGCACTGGCCCGTGACCTGGGCCGAATGCTCGGATGCGGCGCGCATCTCACCGAATTGCGACGAGATTCCATCGGACCGTGGCTCGACCCCGGCGCCGAACGATCCGTCGAAATCCACGGCCGGGAAATTCTTCCCTGGCTCCCGACGCGCATTCTCATCGATCAGGAAGTCGGCGATCTCCGGCAAAACCGC
The DNA here is from genome assembly GCA_049515255.1 of Tepidisphaeraceae bacterium. Classification (GTDB taxonomy): domain Bacteria; phylum Planctomycetota; class Phycisphaerae; order Tepidisphaerales; family Tepidisphaeraceae; genus JBEKUH01. Next base: position 10,314 of record JBEKUH010000002.1, read on the forward strand.
CCGATTCCCACCGGCGAATTGCTTGCGCCGGATTGGACTCTGCCAAGTGGATTCCCGGAACCGAAGATGCTCGTCCGAGGATTTCATCGAGACAAATTCCATTTTCTGCTCGCGCCCGCCGAGGGCGGATTGCAACTGGTCACCGCGCTTCGAGGTGGCCTGTAGGCAGAACCGTTTAGCCGCGACCCGAAGGGGAGCGCGTCGGCGGGCGGGCGCGAACGCGCTCCCCTTCAGGTCGCGGCTAAACAGTTCTGCTGCCGTTCGTTTTCGCATTTCAAGATTTCTCCGCTAGACGAAGAAGCAGCAATGTCGCAATCTGGGCGCGATGAACCAAACTCGGAATTTCCATGTATTCATCGGGGCTGTGGAGATTCCCACCGACCACGCCGAGGCTGTCGATGTTGGGCAATCCCATCTTCGCCAGCCGATTGCCGTCGCAGGTTCCGCCGCTGGGACGAGTGGCGATGTTCATGCCCAGATCGCGCGCGGCGATTACGGCTGAATCGAGCAACGCCTGATTGGCTGGTGAAAGAATCTTCGGCGGGGCCGCGAATTTGCCGTGCAATTCCGCCGTGATTCCATCACGTTGATTCAATTCGGCCACGACGCGATCAAATCCATTTCGCAATAGCATTTCATCCTCAATCTCAGTCGTCCGGCAATTGATTCGGACAATGGCCAGATCGGGCACGACATTGGCCGGGCCACCGCCGTCGATGGAGCCAATGTTCACGGTCACGCGCGCGGAGTTGAGGGCATGTAATTTGAGAACGGCATCCGCGGCGGCGACCAGCGCGCTGCGGCCGCTGGCAAAATCGCGCCCGGCGTGGGCGGATTTGCCGCGCACGATCAAACTGAAATGCCCCGATCCCTTGCGGCGATCCACCAGCGCGCCGTCCGGCAACGCCGGCTCGAAAAGCAATCCGAAATCATTTCGCGATGCCGCCTGGGTGAATAAATCCGCCGAGGATGGCGAGCCGATTTCCTCATCGGGGTTTACCAACATTTCCCAGCCAATGCGACTGGCAAATGGGCTTTGTTCCAGCGCCTCCAGCGCGGCGAGCATGACGACCAATCCGCCTTTGGCATCGGCAACGCCGGGGCCGAAGAGTTTTTCGCCGCGCACTTCCGCCGGAAAATTCTTCGGATAAACCGTGTCGGCATGGATACAGAGGAACACGTGCAGCGGGGCGTCTGGGCGTTTGATGACCGAGAGCGCGGGGCCAACGGGATTTTCTTTTTCGACGCCGCGCGCGTCGATGCCGATCCATGGCGGAAGGTTCAGGATTTTCATTTCGCCGCCGAGATTTGCCGCGACTTTGGAGATCGCGTCGATCTGCATCGCAACGCCGGCCGGATTTTCGGTGAAGCTGTTGATCTTCGACCAGTCGGTCAGTCGCCGTAGCAGCGTCGATTGCTGTGCGGCGATGGAATTGAGGATGGGACGATATTGCTGCATGATCACTGCGCGGCGAATCTGATTGTTGTAACACTCAGCGGCGGAAGCGTGATTGCCAATTCTCCATTGTTTACATCAACCTTGCCAATTCCCACCGGCGCCGCATTGGAGGAAGTCAATTGAAATAACTCGACCGATGCGGCGGATTCATGATCGATTTGAAAATCCGCTGCGATGTCGTGATCCGTTTTATTGATCGCAACGGCGGTCATTTGATGCGTTTGCGAATCTGTCGCGCCATACACCGACGTGTCGGCGACATCATCCGTCTGTGCGTGAACCGAAGTATCGCCAAACGTGGCTCCTTGTCCGTCGAAATCACGAAACATCCGAAACGCGGCGGCGATGAACGGCTCACGGCGATGCAGCGGCCATTCACAGGCGGCAAAAACGCCCTCGCGACCGAAGATTCCCAGCACATCTGCCTCGGCGAGCGCTCCGGAAATATCATTTCCGCCGCCGTAGTTGTATTCGCTGATGGAAAGTTTTGTGCCGGGGTAATTGCGGGCGATTTTGTCCATCAGGCGCGGGATCAGCCGGATCGGCTCACGGAGATTGTTGGCGATCCAACTGGATTCCAGATAATCCGGATCCCACAGCGAGCGCGGGGCCTGAATCCGGGCGGTGGCCACCGAGGGCAAAGTGGATGGGTCGGTGATCCGCACGCCGCCGGCCCGCACCTCCGGATACCAATGCACATCGAGCACATCCAGCAGGCGATGGCCGACTTCATGCTCGGCCGCGGCCATTTGCGAAAGATAAAATTCCTGAAAATCCCGGCCGTTTCGGTCGGGGGCGTTTTGGAATGTGACGTAGCCGTTCCATCCGTAATTCGCCGGGCCGAAGATCAACGTGTTGGGATCGACATTTTTGATCGCTGTCGAAAACTCGATGGTTTTTCGGGCCATCTCGGCATACGTCGGCGGATCGGGATGAATCTCCGCGTGCGTTTCGGCCCAGATGTCCGGCTCGTTGTCGAGCATGAACCAGATCGGCGAATCGGATTGGGTTTTGGCCCAGTTCACAAATTCATCTTCAAAAACTACCGGTGAATTCGGATCGGGGGTGAGCGTGAACGGCCCATGTTTTTCCGCCGCGATGGGCCGGAATCGGCTGGTCAGATAATCGGGGCCGGAGTTTCGCACGTCGCCGCCGGGGGTTTTGTCGGCCGAGACGTAACCGGCCATGGGAACGGTGAGGATGATGGCGGCATGATGGCCCTTGGCGTTTTGGATGCCGGGGATCATCGCGCCGCCGGGCACATCGTCGCCGCGGAGGTAGCCGTCGTTTTGAAAATGGTAATCATTGCCGGCGTTGGAGGCGTTGTTGGTCCAGTTGTATGCGCTCCAGCGATTGCCGCCGAGACGGGTGAGGGTGGCGCCGGAGAAGTCGGGGGTGATGGGCTCGTTGATGCCGTAGATGTAGGGGGAGATTGGTTTGACATCCGCAGTGGGGTCGATGAGGAAGTGGACCACCGGGGGGTCGGCGAGGGCGGGGGTGGTTAGGGCGAGGAGGATCAGAATGAGTAGGAGAGTGGGGGAGCGGGGGAGTCGGAGAGGGGGGGACAAGATTGGACCTTTCGGGTTTTTCCTTTGCTCTACTGATCTACTGCTCTAATGTTCTACTCTCTCCCCCGAAGGGGGTGGGGGGGGTAAAACGTAACATTGTGTAACATTCCGTAACATTTTCCCTTGGGCATTCCCTTTGCCCGGATTTTACGGGGAGATTATGTCATATGTTTGGTGGATGTCAAGTATTAAATTTGGATCAGAAATTAAACTGGTCGATGTTGTCCTTGGTGAAGGAGAAGGGTTTGCCGAGCAGGACGTTGTCGCCTTGGACTTGCAGGGTGCCCAGGCGGCCGGCGGTGAAGCTGGTGGCGCCGGGGGCGAGGGTGCCCAGCACGTCGGCGTTGGCGGCGTAGACCGTCAGGTAGCCGAGGTCCATTGTGTTCCATAGGACCACATCCTGCGTGATTCCGGCATGGACGTACGGGGCGTTGGCTTTGGGTAATCCGAGTCCGACGACTTTCACATCCGTTCGGCCGGACTGTTTCACGGCCTCGGCCGCGCCGGGGACGCCGGGGGAGCATACTGCCATGATGAGGCTCACATCCGGGTGGGCGTTGAGGATCGTCTTGGCCTGCTCGAATGCTTTGTCCTGATTGTCATTGCATGGCTCGGTATCCACGAGTTGGATATTGGGATATTTGTCGGCGATTCGCTGATTGACGTATTTGATCCACTCCTGCTGGTTCGCATCGGTGAGGGATGCGGTGATGATGGCGAACTTGCCGGTGTTGTTCATGGCGGCGGCGGCGTCGTCCATGAGCGTGTCGCCGATGCCCTCGGGGGTGGCCTGATTTACGAAGAAATCGCGCGCATCGGGGTCGGCGTCGGCGTCCCAGGTGATTACCTTAATGCCCTTGGCCTTGGCGCGACGAAGGGCGGTGGAAAGGGCATCGCGATTCACGACGGATACCGCAATCGCATCAACGCCACGGGTGATCCACGAATCGACGATCTCGTTTTGCCGGCCGGGATCACTGTCGGTGGGGCCGTCCCAGAGCAGAGTGACGCCAAGTTCCTTGGCGGCTTCGTCCGCGCCTTGGTGGCAGGCGATGAAGTAATCATTGCCGGTCGCCTTGGGCATCATGCCGATGGTGATTTGGCGCGCTGGTTGGGTCGTCGGCTCGGAATTATCCGGGGCGGGCTGGCCGGTGGTCTGCACGACCACGCGGGTATCGCCGATGCCCTTGAGCAGAAGATAATTGCCGCCCGTGACAATCCCGGCGGCGATCAGGATGACGATGCTCAGCACCGCCAGTTGCGAGTTGCGCATGTTGAACTCCTCGTTTGCGGAAGTGGATGGGGCCGATCGCTTCGGGCCCGAACGCCAATCGGCCCCGATGGCGATCAGCAGAAGAACACCTTTGAGAATGGCGGCGACTTCATCGGGCTGGTCCGACAGTCGAACGCCGTTGGTCAAAATTGCGATGGCGAAAAATCCGAGAATGGTACCGATGATGCTGCCGCGGCCGCCGAAGATGCTGGTGCCGCCGAGCACGACGGCGGTGATGGCGGCCAGTTCGTATTCCATGCCGGCATCGGAGCGGGCCTGGCCGATGCGGGCGGCGTAGATGACGGCGGCGAGTCCGGCGCACAGGCCAGAGAGAATGTAAACCAGGGCGATTCGGCGCTGCACAGGAATGCCGGCATGGCGAGCCCCCTGCGGGGAAAATCCAATCGCCACCAGCGCCCGGCCGAGCGTGGAGCGGTGCAGCAATAAATAGAATGCGATGGCCGCGACGGCCAGGATGGGAAGTTGCCAGCCATTGCCAAAATTCAAAAACGCCGCGGGGAAGTTGGTGAAATTGTCCGAGCCACCGGTGATTCCCTCGGCGATGCCGCGGTAAAGGGAATAGGTGCCCAGCGTGACGATCAGCGGGGGAATATTGATGCGGGTGATGAGCAGAGCGTTGATCAGTCCCCCGATCATGCCGATGACAACGGCGCAGGCGGCGGCGAACTCGATGGGCATGTGGGCGTCGCGCCAGAGTTTGCCGAAGAGAACGGCGCAGAGTCCCAGGAGTGATCCAACAGATAGATCGATTCCGCCTGTCACAATTACGGGTGTCATCGCCAGCGCCAGCAGTCCCAGTTCAACATTTTGCTGTGGGATCTGCTGGGCATTTTCGAGAGTGAGAAAATTGTGGCCTGTGAACGAGAAGACGACAAATTCCAGCAGAAGAACGACCAGCAGAATCCATTGCTGCGGCTCGAGCAGGGGTTGGCGGAGTTCGGGCTCGGCGGGGGCAATTCTTGCGAGTGCGGTTTGGGACATCACGCTTCCCTCCGCAACAGTCCATCGTAGGAAACCGCCAGCAGGATGATTGCGCCTTGCACGGCTTTTTCCCATTGGGCATGCATGTGGAAGAATTGCAGGGCGGGGGCGACGGTCATGAGCAGGGCGACGCCGATGAGGGTGCCGATGAGCGTGCCGCGGCCGCCGGAGATGGCGGTGCCACCCACGACCACGGCGGCGATGACTTGCAGTTCCAATCCTTTGCCGTAATTGGGATCGACATCGGGAAGGCGGACAGCGCCGAGCAAAGCGGCGACGCCGGCGAGTGCGCCCATGAGGACGAAGACCCAGAAGATGACATGCTTGGGCCGCACGCCGGCGAGACGGGCGGCTTCACGGTCGGAGCCGACGGCGTACACGGCGCGGCCGGCGGCGATCCAGCGCATGACGGCGGCGAAGAAAAACATCATCGCCAGCTCGACGATGATGAGTGCCGATTCTCCGCCGCGCTGGGAGAAACCGAACCATTGGAATCCATCGGGTAATTCGTTGACGGCCGCGCCCTGGCGGGCGAGGGTGAGGGAATAGCGGAGGATGACCATCGTCGCCAATGTCACGACGATGGACGGCAGGCCGGCGAAGGCGATGAGCATGCCGTTGAACGCGCCCATGATCGCTCCGGCGCCCACAGCAACCCCGGCGGCCAGCGGCATGGGCATGCCGGATTTGAACGCCAGCGCCGCCAGCACCGCGCAAATGGAAAACTGCGAGCCGATGGAGATGTCGATCTCACGGGCGATGATGACCAACGTCATTCCCACGGCGGCGACGATGATCGGGGCGGCGTCGATCCAGGTGGCGCGGAATTCCCGGCGGTAGAAAAATCCCGGAGCGAACAGCGCCAGCGCCGCCAGCAGCAGCAGGTACGCGGCTAAGACGGAAATCTCCCGGCGATATCGGGAAAGAAAGCTCATGCGGCCGCGCTCCCCGTGTGGCCGAGGGCCAATTCCAGAACTTTTTCCTGCGTGGCGACCGCGCGATCGAGTTCGCCGACGATTCGACCTTCGTGCATGACGGCGATGCGGTCGCTCATGCCCAAAATCTCGGGGAGTTCCGAGGAGATCATGATGATGGCCAAACCACGGCCGGCGAGTTCGCTCATGAGTTTGTGAATTTCGGATTTCGCGCCGACATCGACGCCTTGCGTGGGTTCGTCGAGGATCAGCACCTTCGGCTCCGTCGCCAGCCAGCGGGCGAGGGCGACTTTTTGTTGATTGCCGCCGGAGAGATTTCCTACGGGTGCTTGGACGGACGGGGTTTTGGTGGCCATGCGGGTAACGAAATCCTGGGCGATGCGGCGCTCGCGGTAGCGATCGACCATTCCGAGCACCGCGATTTTGCCCAGGATCGCCAGCGTGGTGTTGGCGGCGACAGACATTTCCAGGATCACGCCATGGCGGCGGCGGTCTTCGGGGACACAGGCGATTCCGAGTTCGATGGCGCGGCCGGGGCTGTGGATGGTGACTTCCTCGCCGCGCACGAAAATCTGGCCGCGATCGGCGGGGGTTAATCCGAAAAGAACGCGGGACAATTCCGTGCGGCCAGCGCCGACGAGGCCGGCGAGGCCGAGGATTTCGCCGGATTTGACCGAAAGATGGATGTCATTGACGATCGTACCGTGGCCGACGCCCCTCGCTTCGAGGACCACTTCGCCGATGGGAACTGTTGTTTTGGGAAACACCGCTTCGAGGGACCGGCCGACCATCAGGCGGATGAGTTCGGGACGATCGACTTCGGACATTTTTTTCGTCGCCACAGCTGAGCCGTCGCGGAGCACGGTCACGCGGTCGGCGACCTTGGGCAGTTCCTCCAGGCGATGGGAAATATAGATCATGCCAACGCCCTGCTTACGCAGCTCGGCGATGACGCGGAAAAGATTGTCCACTTCGCGGTCGCTGAGGGATGCGGTGGGTTCGTCGAGGATGAGGAGTTGCGATTCCGCGCCCACGGCGGCCGCGATCTCGACAAGCTGCTGCTGCGGCATGGTCAGGCCGCGCACGTGCTGGTCGGGTGAAATATCCGCGCCGACACGGGCGAGAAGATCCTCGGCATTTTTGCGTCGGCGATTCCAACCGATCATTCGCCAGGGGCCGCCGGATTCCAGACGCAGGGCGATGTTCTCGGCGATCGTGAGATCGGGGAAGAGGGCAGGCTGCTGATAGATGGCGGCGATGCCCAGCGAGCGCGAGAGGCTAGGCGAATTATTTTGGACCAACATCCCGTCGTATTCGATGGTTCCCGAATCCGGTTGGTGCGCGCCGGTGACGATTTTGATCAGCGTTGATTTCCCGGCTCCATTTTCGCCGACGAGGGCATGGACTTCGCCGCCTTTCACATCCAACGAAACTCCCTTGAGCGCGTGAACGCCACCGAAGGACTTGGTGATGGATGACAGTTTTAACAGCGGCCGCAAAGCCTTCTCCGCAAACGGAACCGAGGCGGCTGGTATGGTAGCGGGGAGGGTGGGGGAAGCGAAAGGGAGTGGGGGAGGGGGAGATGACAAGGTGACAAGGTGAGGGGGTGACAAGGTGACAAAGACCGCGATAGTTGCGAGTATGTTTCGAAATCGTGCTAGAGCCGGGCGGTCCTCGGCCTGCGGCGGGCGGAGGACCGCCCGGCAGGACTATGGAAACCTTCCATGATCTCGGCGCGGAGGCGTTTAGGGTGTAAAATGGAGAGTATTATGTCCGTAAGCTTTCAATTGCCCTTGGAATTAGAGCGTGATCTCCGCCAAAAAGTCGCCGATCTCGATTCGGAGGCGAAGGAAGCGTTGCTGGTTGACCTCTATCGCCGAGGGAAGCTGACGCATTTGGCGCTTTCGGAAGCCCTGGGGATGGACCGATTTGAAACGGAAGATGTACTTCACAAGCATAATGTGACCGAGGACCTCGGCACCGTCGACGATTATCTTTCGGACGCTCGATGGCTGGAAAAACTCCGAAATGATCGGCGTCCATGATCGTTGCCAGAGGCACGTATTGATCTAACTCGGTCTTGTCGGTTTAGGGAGAATACTCGCCAACTTGGGGACAAGTCTTAATGTGAGCGCCAGTTCATATTCTCGGAGTTCGACATTCGGCAAATCGGCAGCCGCGTAACGCGTTTTTGTAGGGATTCTGAAGGCAATGATTATCCCCCGAACGAGATTTCCTTCGGCCAAGTGTCTCCTCACCCATCCCATGTATCGAAGCAGTTGACCACATGCACTATCTTCGCCATGGGATAATTTCAGTTCGATCACGACAAAATTTCCTTGCTTGTCCTTGGCTAATATATCGATGACTCCAATCTCAGTTCGGTACTCAATGCCCGGTTTATCATCCTCGGCGTACAGTTCGAGCCCTTCCTCTATATCCCCTAGTCTATTTGCGAGGTAGTCTCGCAAATGCGCCTCGGCTGCAAATGTTCTCCCCTCAGAATCATTTGGGGGGGACGGCGTAATTTCATCTTGGGCTGGGCCCACGGCAACAGATCCATCATCGCAATCCACAATCTCCCACTCTCCGTGTTCAGGTCTGTCATACTTTTTCAGACGGCCAGGTGCAGGCCGAAACAGAAAATCGTATTTGCCATCTGCCACACGCGGTTTGCGATTCTCGGGAAAATGAATGCGCGATGGGTGGTTGACCGTGCACACAACCGTTTGTGCCGAGATCGTGTTTGGGTTGGTACCAGGATACTTACTGAGTATCCAGTTCTTCAGAGCCGTATTGGTAGTATCGCCGCCCAATGCGTCCACCGCTTCTCGAACCATCTGCCAAACGTAAGGGCGTCTTTGCTCTACCATTAGGTATTTTCCCTAACTATGTCGTCTATCTCAGGGGAGTCAAGGATTCAACGCAATTGCTCGCTCATGCTAAAGATTCCACTTGGGAAATCGACGCCAGCGGGCGGAGGACCGCCCGGCTCAGTTTGCGACGAGCGGGGGCGGGGGGGATTTGGGGGCCTTAATTTAGGCGGTGGCGCGGAAGACTTCTTCCAGGGTTGTCAGGCCGGATTTGATTTTGTCCATGCCGTCGGCGCGGAGGGTTTTGTAGCCTTGGGTTCTGGCCAGCTCGCGGATTTCGGCGATGGCGGCGCCCTGGGCGATGCGCTCTTTCATGGCGTCGTCGGGGATTAATAGTTCGTAGATTCCGATTCTCCCGGCGTAGCCGAAATTGTGGCAGCGGGGGCAGCCTTTGGCTCTGAAAATTCGATCGACGTTGCCGGCGTAGCGTTCGATTTGCCGGCGTTCGCTGACGGCGGGCTCGTAGGCTTCGCGGCAATGCTGGCAGAGTTTTCTAGCGAGGCGCTGGCTCAAAATTCCGCTGAGGGTGGCGCCGACGAGATAGGGTTCGACGCCGAGGTTGAAGAGCCGGCTTATGGCGGCGGGAGCGTCGGCGGTGTGCATGGTGCTGAGAATCAGTTGGCCGGTCAGGGCGTTTTGAGCGGCGAGCCGGGCGGTTTCGGAGTCAGCAATTTCGCCGATCATGGTGATATCCGGGTCTTGCCGGGCGATGCCACGCAATGCCGCGGCGTAGGAGAACCCCGTGGCTTGATTCACCTGGAATTGATTGATTCCCGCGATGGGGCATTCGATCGGGTCTTCGACCGAGCAGATGTTCACATCCGGACGATTCAGTTCCTGGAGCGATGCGTAAAGCGTCGTGGTTTTGCCGGAGCCGATGGGGCCGGTGACGAGCACGATTCCGCCGCGGAGATTAATGAGCTTTTTCCACGCCTTGAGGGTGTCGTATCCGAAGCCGAGCTTTTCGAGATTGACCAGGGCCTTCTCGTTGTCGACGACGCGGATGACGATTTTCTCGGCATTTTTTGCGGGCATCGTACTGACGTTCAGCTCGATCGGGCGCTTTTCCATCAGCACGCGCATGTGGCCTTCCTGCGGAAGCAATCGCTGATTGGGATCGAGGCCGGCCATGGTTTTGATTCGGCCGGCGACAGCGGATTGCATCTGGAACGGCGGGCGCAATTTTTCCACGAGCCGGCCGTCGATGCGCTGGCGAATCCGCAGCACGCCGTCGGCGGGTTCGATGTGAATATCACTCGCTCCCTCGCGCACAGCCGTGAAAATAACGTAATTCACCAGCTTAATCACCGGATCATCCGTGGGGCTCATCTCCGGCAGCGGGGATGCCGCCGGCGTTTCTTTGATCAGCGAAAATTTCTCCGGCTGCACTTCCTCGATGATGTCGTCGATGACGAAAACCTGATTGCTGGGCAGATAGGCATGCAGGGTGCTTTTGATGTCGCGCGCGGTGGCGGCGACGACTTGCACCTGAAATCCGCTCAGCCGCGCGATCTCCTCGAGCAAGAACACATTGGCCGGCTCGGGGATGGCGACGGTAAGGACGCCTTCGACGAGAAACAGCGGTAAAACCTGCTGTTTTTCGAGAAATTCCTTGGGGAGAACGGCGATGGTTTTGGGATCGGCAATCTTCGGGCCGACGCGCGCATAGGGAACGCCGTAGGCTTGCGCCAGCGCTTCGCAAATATGATCTTCGGTGCAGATGCGCAGCTCGACGAGCACTTCGCCGAGCAGTTTTTGATGGCCGGTTTTTGTCTGCTCTTCCAGCGCGCGCTCGAGTTGCTCCTGCTGGATCAGGCCCTTGCCCATCAGCAATTGTCCGAGAGGTTTTCGCTCGAGAGTCGCGATCATGGCAGCATCACCTCATGGTCTTCAGCGCGATGGCCAGGTCGTCCTGGCATTCGAAGCGATGCTCCAGGCGGGTCATTTCCAGAATTTTTTTGAGGTTCTCATCGAGATTCACGAGCTTGAGCCGGCCCAACAAATCTTCGCAGCGGCGTCGCATCCAGAGCAGGCCTTCCAAACCGTCGCTGTCGACAAATGCCGATTGCTTGAAGTCCAAAACATAATCCACGATCTGCCGGCGCGCGACGTGATCTTCCATGGCCGCGCGCGAGGCGGCGGCGGCCTCGGCGAGAAAGTCGCCGTGGACTTCGATCACGCAAACCTGGCTGTATTCTTCACACTTGATCATGTGATTTTCTCATGCGACGCAAAGTTCGCGCTCGCCGGTCGTTGTTTCGCGCATCTGATCGTGATGGGCGCGCAGCATTTCACGGAATTTCTCGGCGCCGATTCGCAAAAATGATTCGGTTAACACGGGGTCAAATTGCGTTCCGGAGCAGCGACGGATTTCCATCAGGGCAACTTCCAGCGGCAACGCCTTGCGATAAGTGCGGTTGGAGGTCATCGCATCAAAGCAATCCGCCAGGCAGATGATTCGGCCCATGAGCGGGATGTTGTCGGAGGTCAAGCCGGCTGGATATCCCTGGCCGTCGAACCGCTCGTGATGATGCAACACGCCGGGCAGGAGGTCGTTGATCTGCTTGATGTCTTTGAGAATCCGCGCGCCGATCTCCGGATGTTTTTTCATCTTCTCGAATTCATCAGGAGTGAGCCGGCCGGTTTTTTGGAGGACGCTTTCGGGAACGCCGATCTTGCCGACATCGTGGAGCAATCCCGCCATGTAAACGCGCTCGGCGAGCGCTTCGGGGAGACCGGCCTCCAGGGTCAATTGCTTGGCGAGCATGGCGACACGTTCGCTATGGCCGCAGGTGTATGCGTCCTTGGCGTCAACGGCGCTGGTGAGGCTGTGGAGCAGGCCCATCATCAGGCCATGCACATCGTCGAACAGCAGGGCGTTTTCGAGATAGATTGCGGATTCGTTGGCGATGGAATTCAGCAGCTTGCTGTCCTGTGAATCGAACTCGCCCTGAATTTTATTGAGGCTGAAGAGGCATCCGAGCACCTGATCCTGCCGAAGCAGGGGGACCGCCAGGATTTGCCGGGCGTGTTCGGAGAGCCAGGCGAAATTTTTGTCCTGGGCAAGCTGATTCAACAAGAGCGGGGTTTTGCGAGCGCACAGAATCGGGAGCAATTCATCCGCCAGACGATGGACCGTTCCCGGCGGCAGGCCGAGCGGGCCGTAAAGCACGGGCTCTTGTGATGCGGAATGTTCGCCGATCAACGCCACGCCCATTCCTTCGACGCCCATGACCTCCAGCACGTCGAGGCAGACTTGCTTGAAAAAGTCATTGGCCCGGCGATTGATTCGCATGCCGCTGCTGATCTGGTAAACGAGGCTCAATTCCTCGTAGGTGTCGGACAGTTGTCCGGAGAGAGAATCCAACTCGCCCTGAAGATTTTCCAGACGCATCTGGTCGCGGATCATGGCCAGGAGCATGCGCGCGTGGCGTTGGATCATTTCTTCGAGATAAGTGGGCAATTCGTCCGCTGCCTGGCTGAGCCAGATGCCGTCCAGTCCGAGCCGGCTGCAAACGCGAACGACATCTTCACTGAGTTTGAACGTGGATGCCTTGGCCGCCAGCACGATGACGGCATTGGTCTGGCGGCGCTGTCCGTAACCGACGGCGGCGAGCAGGACGCCGGGCAAATCGGCGTTGACCGCGATCGATCCGGGAGCGACGCCGCAGATGTTCAGCTTGGCATTGCCATCGGCCGGATCGCCGTATTGCAGAAGTGGGAGAACGAATCGCTGAAAAAACATTCCCGCCTGCGGATCGTGCCAGACGACCGAACCATCAGGGCGCAGCAGCGCCACGAACAGCCCGTTGGGGCGGAATCGCGCCGCCAGGCTGTCCAGCACCGCGGCGGGGATGAGGCTGGGCTCATGCCCGCTGCTATCGGCGCGTTGGTTCAATTGCAATGTCATGGTTGTCTAGGGCGATGTTGGGTGCGCGATCTCCATGTAAATCTCCTTTACGCCGCCGGTCGCAGAATTTCGTTCACCGTTGACAACAGTTGCCGCGGGCTAAACGGCTTGGTGAGCAATCGGCAGATGCCGCTCTGCTCGGTGTCCTTGGGCTCAAGCTGATATCCGCGCGCCGTGAGCATGATGGCGGGGATGCCGGCCGTGGATGGGTCTTCCTTGAGCTTCTGGCACAGTTCCAGGCCCGAGAGCTGGGGCATGTGGTAATCGGTGATCACCAGGTCCGGGTGTTCGGATATGGCCAGCTCCAGCGCTTCCTGCCCGTCGCAGGCAGTGATTACGTCGAATCCCGCGTTCCGCAATTTCAGCGAAACCACGTGCAGGATGTGGCTCTCGTCGTCGGCCACCAGAATTTTTTTTGCCGTCATTTTCTCCACTCCCAATCCGGCGATTTTCAGTCGCATTTTTGTTCAGTCACACAGGTCCAGTTCAAATCCGAAGCAGCTTCCCTTGCCCACATGGCTCTCCACAAACATCCTTCCGCGGTGGACGGTCTCGATGATGTGCTTCACCAGAGACAGGCCCAATCCCGTGCCCTTGCCCATGTGATTATTTGCCTCGGCCCTGTAAAACTTATCGAACACAAAGGGGAGGTCCTTGGGGGGAATTCCCACTCCGGTGTCGATGATGCGGGCAATAATCTTCCGTTTGGCCTCGTCCACGCTGGTTTGCACGGTTATTGTGCCTCCCTGGGGGGTGTATTTGACGGCGTTGCTGAGCAGATTCAGCACCGCTTGATAGAGCATGTCCCGATCGGCCATGGTCTGATAAAAAACCGGCGTCAGTTGCTCGATGAGTTGGATTTGCTTCAGTTTCGCCTGTGGCGCGATTACTTCCATGGCTTCCTTCAAAATCACCATCAGGCTCTGGGGATGTTTGTTGATCTGCACCAGGCCCGACTCGATGCGCGAGATGTTCAGGATGTTGTCGATGAGCCGGCTGAGGCGGTTGGCCTCGTTCTGGATGACTTCGTAAAACTCGCGCGTCGTCTTTTCATCATCCGCCTCGCCATCAATCAGCATCTCCACATACGCTTTGATGCTGGCCAGCGGGGTGCGCAATTCGTGGCTGACGCTGGAGACGAAATCATTCTTCATCTCCGCGACTTCCTTCTCGCGCGTCATGTCGTGCAATACGGCCACGACGCCGGCGGGAGTGTCGCTGTTGTCGGTGACGCTGGAGAGCGTGACCTTGAAAATCTTTTCCTCGCGTGCGCCCTTAATGCGATGCTCCACGATTCGCCGGCCGGTTTTGCTGTTGCTCTGGCGCATATCGCGGATGAGGGCGACCAGTTTTTCATCGTGGATGATCTGCTCGACCGGCAATCGCCGGGAGTGGTCCAGATCAAACTGGAATGTGCGAGCGGCTGATTCGTTGGCCAGCACGAGATCGTCGAATGTGTCGGTGACCAGCACAGCGTCGGAAATGCTGTAGATGATCGCCTCGGCATGTTGCCGCTCGGCCGTCGCCACCTTGAGCTGAATCTCCAGCTCGCGCATCTGCATGACCGCGTCGGCGACGCTGTTGTCGGCATGCTCGACCATCTCATTTAATGCCGATATCAGCGGGCGAATTTCGGGGTTGTTGGTGCGTAGCGCATCAAGCTTGCCATTGAGGCTCATCCGCTCGATGTGGGTAATCAGTTGGCGGCAATCTTTGCGGAGCGTGGTGATGGCCAGCATTCCCGTTCCGGCGCCCAGCACGAACAGGACCGATCCCAGCACGCCGATCTCAACGTGCGCACCGGCCTTCCACGCTTCTTGGGCGCTGACGAGAAAGCATTCGATCCCGCCCAGGACGAACAGGACCATGAGGATGGACAATAATCGGCCGCGCCGCAATCCAACTCCCTGAAAAAACGCCAACGCCCACGGACCGTCTGTCCGTGGGCCCCTCCAAAAACCCTCAACCGTCTACTCCCGCAAATCGATTGCCGCCGCCGCGCTTTTGCCGATTGAATCGGCTGGGTCCAGCTTCTGGGCTTGGCCAAACGCCTCGCGTGCCTCGGCCGGGCGGTGCTCGCAAAGCCGCAAATATCCCAAGAGCACATAGCACCGGCTGTCGCCTGGGCTCAATTCCGTGCTTCGCGCCAGACTTTGTTCGGCGCCGCTCAGATCGGCCGCCTGAATCTGGGCGCGAGCAAGGCTCAGCCAGATCGCCGCCGAATCCGGCATCAAATCCGACGCACGCTGCAGCGCGTCCACAGCCGCCATCGGCTGGCCGCATTGCAGCAGTGCTTCTCCCAGTTCCACCCGCAATTCCGCCTGCGTGGCGGGCGAACCGACCGCCGGCAATGTCGCCTGCTCCCGCAAAATATCGGACAGAAGTTGCACGCAGTTGGGGAACTGCCCGGCATAAAACAGCGCCCGGGCCAACTCCGTGCGGATTTCCACGTCATTCCCGGCGATATTGGACGCCTGGGTCAGAACCTGCACCGCCGCATCAAATTGTTTTTGTCGCATTAACAGGAGTCCGATTTCGCGCCAAATCGCCACGTTGCGCGGAAAGACATCCAGCTTTTGTCGCAGCAAAGCAATTGCATTATCAGCCGCTCCGTTGGTGGCCTGGAGCCTGGCGTATGCGAGCAGATAGTCCGCATTGGTCGGCTCGGCGGCGGAGGCGCGCTGATAACAGGCCATCGCCTGATCCGTCTGTTTCCAGCGCTGATCAATTACGCCGGTCAGATAATCCGCTTCGGCATCCGTTGGATCGACTTGTTTTGCGGCATCGAGTTCGGCCTTGGCGGTTTCGAGTTGATCGGCCTGGAGATCGAGCTTGGCGGAAATGATTCGGGCGGGAACGGATTGCGGGGCAAGTTGGATCGCCTCATCCACGGTGGCGCGGGCCTGGGCGAATTCGGATCGATCATATTCTTCACCGGCAAGACCGATGAGCGCTGAAGCGCGGCCGTCATTCCAACTTTGCTGCGAGGGAGCGATTGGCGGCGCAACCTGCGCGCATCCGGCCAACAAGAGCGACGCCAAAAGCCAGCGGCTTCGCATCGCTACGGCCCTCCTGTCGGCTGCGTCGTCGCGCCGAGGACTTGTCGGCCCACGAACTGGTCGATTCCCCCATTGGCGCCGTCCGCCGTCTGCTGCGTGGCGATTTTGGCCCGCAAATCCGCGGCTTCGGACAGGCTGGGATCGAGCGTCACGGCACAATCCAGATTCCACAGAACTTCACTCACATCGGGGTTAGCGCCATTGATCTCATCCAGCGCAGCCTGGTAGGCCGATTGCGCCAGCGCGCGTTGATCGGCGCCGGTGGTGATCGTTGCCGATGCAACGCCGGATGGCGGGGCCATGACCACAATCACCTGCGGTCGAGCCGGCGCCGGAGTTTCCTCATGCGGCAGTTGCGGGGCGGCGGCCTTGGTGGATTGATCCTGCAATCCCTGGCCGACAGCCGACACCTGCACCGTCGGTTTGCTGTCATCCGTCGGAAACGCGGTCAGCGGAATGGCGAACAGATTTCGGCGGATCGGAAGAATTTCCGGCTGATTCCAAACTGCCAATAGAGATGGCTGGCTGGCGGGCGCTTCCTGCACCGCCGGCGCGGGCATTCTTGGCGCGGTCGATCCCGCATCGGCGTCGGAAGGCACGTGGTCGAGCACGAAAATTTTGATCCACATCGCCGCCGTCGCCAGCAGCACCATGCCGATAAACGTCGTCGTCCGCGGCGCGGCATGCGCCGGCGGCGGATCGGGCTGCGATGTTATCTGGTTCTGCTCCGTCACGAATCATCGCTCCGCAAAGTAGGCATCGAGGGACATGTCCACTTCCACCGTGCCGGCGGCCGGGTCGAGGCTGTGGATCGCAATTTCATTGGGCCGGGCCAGACGATGAATGGATTCCAGTCTCCGCAAAAAATCGAACGCCTTGAGAAAGTCGCCCTGAAATTTCAATTGGATCGGATATTGGCGGAAGCGATCCGAGGAGCTTCCGCCGTTTGGAAACGCCACCTGTAGATTTTGCACGCCGCACTGATTGGCGAGATTGCCAACCTGTTTGACGAAATCCCCAGCATCGGAAGTGGCGGGGAGGCTGTCGATTCCGGCCATTTCCACCTGCAGTTTCTGGAGGCCGGCCTGAACATCGGGGAGCCGGCGCGCATCAAGCTGCCGGGCCATCCACTGTTCACGTTGCATAGAGATCTCATCTCCGAGCTGTTGCACGTAGGCTTGCCGGGGACGATAGGCCAGCGCGTAGAACAAGATGGTGAAGACGACCAGGGCGGCGGTCAGGGCGAATTGCGCTCGGGCGCACCCCTGGATTCGGGATTTCAGTGATGTCATGGACGCTCCTGATCCGGTTGCCCGCGAATGGTGAAAGTGATTTCAAATTCGCGCATGAGCCGTCCGTCCTGCTTGCGATCTCGGAGATAATCCATGCTCGTGCCGGTGAATTGCGGGGATGCCAGCAGGCGCGAGATGAATTCGCCGACCGTGGCATCACTGGGCGCGACGCCGTGCAATTGAATTTTGAGCGAATCCTCACCGCCGGCAGCGATGGACAAATCGAGCAAGTCGATCTCGGCCGGCATCACGTCCTGAAGCTCGTTCAAGGTTCTTCCCACCGAAATGGGCGGACCCAATTGCCGCATGGCGGTCGCCTGGTCGGTCAGGCTGGCGGTTTCCTCGCGCGATTTGGCCAGGTCCATCAACTGCTGGTTGGTTTGATCCTTGCGATCGCGCAGGAGTTGCAGCGCATCCTGGGCCGCTACGACGGTATTTTGAGAGAAGAAAATCCACATGATGGCTGCCGCCACTACCATTCCCGTGATCCAGGCATGGAACATGAGCACGCGGCGTCGGCGGCGCAGCAGGGAATACCAATCGGGAAGGAATTCAAACTCACGCATGAGCGGCCTCCTCGATCGGCGCCACCGGTGCGGATTGCGGCTGTGGTTCGGATTCCAGTGAGGGTGTGTTCGTCAGGGCGACGCTGAGATCGACAACCTGGGCCGATTGCGGCGGCTCGGCCGGAATCGCCCGCGGCGTTCCGTCCATCGGAGCGAATCTGCCTTCCGTCCGTTTCAATCCCAATCCCATCGCCAGCGCCCATTCCGAGGAATGACCTTTGTTATCGAAGCCGCGCATCCGATCGCAATTCACGCTCAAGAGCGGCCGGCCTTCGGTTACAGGCACGCTCAATGCCGCGCTTAAAATGGCCGTCAACTGCGGATCACCCGCCTCGCCGCCGAGCAGTTTCACGCGGCACGGCCGCTGTCCGCGAAACGTGACGGAGTAATACCGCATGCACAGCGAGACTTCGCGCGCCAGCGATTCCATGATCGACCGCGTCGCATCGAACACCGCCTGCCGAACCGGATCACGCTTGGCGCTGGGGTCTTCTCCGGTCCAAAGTCGGCGGCGGACGATGCGGGCATCCGCTTCCTTGATTCCAAGTTTGCGACTGACGGCCTCGTTCAATGCTGCGCCACCCACATCGAGGGATTTGAAAAAACTGATCTCATGTCCGCGCCCGATCATCACCCGTGTGCCCTGCGTTCCCAGATCGATCACGACATGCACCTCGGTCTCGTCCTGCTTGCGGCGGATGAATCGGTCGATGCAGCGATAGAGCGCGCAGGGTTCGACATCGAGCGATTCCACGTTCAGTCGAGCGCGATGCAGTTGTTCAACGAAGCGATCCACGTCGCTCCGCAAGGCCGCCATTACGATGACTTCCTGGCGAACTTCAGTTCCCTGTCGCACTTCGCCGGTGGATAGAAATTCGATCTGTGCATCTTGTGCGGAGAATCCGAACACATTTTTCGCCTCGGCCTGCACGACGTTGGCCAGTTCCAGCGGCGGCATTTGCGGGAGGCGAAGGTTTTTGATTTGCACGATCTGCCGCGGAAGCGCGGCGATGACTTTGCGGCCGACAAAGTCTCCACCGGCGAACATATCGTCGATGGCCTCGGCGGCCTGGCGGGGGAGAAGTTCGGGATTGGCGCGGGCCGAATCGTCCAGCACGCGCTTCTGTGCGTCCCGCACGATCAGCGCATCTCGCCGCGCGGGCATCGCCAGCGATCCGCCGGCGACTTCAAGCTGCAACATCTTCACGCTGTCGTGACCGATATCCAGCCCGATCGGTTGAACATGTGGCCGGATTATTCCAAACATGGGGCGTCACACCGTTACTTCTGTATGGAGTAATCGGGATTTGTGACGTGCACCTGAAGGTTGCCGGAGGAGAGAACCGCGGCGATTTGATCGAGTTTGGCGTTGTTGGCTTTAAGCTCGTCGATAATCTCCAGTCGCTGCGCGGTGGCATCGGCCTCGGGGACTTGGGCCTGGGCGGTGCTGACCGTGCCGTGTCCGCCGAACCATTGGGTCAACAGAATCAGGACTTGCAGTATCAGGACGACCGCAAGCAATTTGGAAAGTTTCATGATGATCTCCGTTTTTATTGGACGGCCAGCCCAATCCACCGCAATTCAGTAGCTCGCCAGCGGCGTGCCGGCGCCGTCGTCGCCCGAGACATTGGCCATCAACTCTTGCGTCTGGGCCTTGTAAATCCAGCCGGTCGAGCCATCAGGGTTTGGCATCGGCTCGTTGTTCCCCACCATTTTGCACGTGGCCAGGCCATTGATCGGATTGACGGGAAACTGGCTCAGATAAGGACCATACGGGAAATCCGGCCCGGGATTGGGGCTCACATTGCATGCAATGTCCGAGCGCCCGGCGAGCTGGCCGGCCAGCGCATCATTGGTCGGAGTGTTGTATACATTGCCATAGGGATAGCCGGGCGGAACGTCCTGGTGCTGCGCGCGAAACACCGCGATTTGCGTGCGGAGATAGCGCAGATCTTCCTTCAGCTCGATCTCGCGAGCCTGCTGCTTTGCCGAGCAGAATTGCGGCACAACAATCATCGCCAGGACGGACACCGCTAAAATAACGATGATCCCTTCGACAATGGAGAATTTGCCGCGCGGAGTGATTCCGCGAATTTTTTGGGCTTCGTCCCTGAGGGCCATTTCGCTCCCTTATGCGCGGACCATCACACAATGGTCTGCCATCTGAATCATCGGACAATTTGCCGGACCGCATGACGACGTGAAAGCGAGACATTTCCAAATAAAAAGCCCCCGGAAGCGATTCCGAGGGCGTGGTCCGGAAAAAAATGGATGTGCTTCGCAAGCCAACTAGAACGCCAGGAAATCACGAGCGCCGAAGCGGCCGTTTCCGGCGACGCATCGCTCCCCGCCGTCGGTCGCATAGATGCTGCCGGTTCCCTTGCCGCCGTTGTAATCGTAAATAAATCCGCACGCTGATTTGGCCGGAAAATCGCCGGTGCCATCAGTCACATTATCCAGACCATTTAACGCATCGGTCGGAGGAACGTGTAAATACGGACCTAGATTTTGCTGTGAATTGCCGAACGTGCTGGCGCGGGTGAGCGCGGTCCAGCCGTTGGTCAGGTCCGGCAACTTGTTGCCGTGCTGCATCCGATAAAGTTGGATTTGTCCCCGAATCGTCTGCAGCGTGTTCTGCACCGAGACTTCCCGCTGGTTCTGCCCGGCCTCGGTAAATTGCGGCACCACGATGGCCGCCACCGCGCCCAGAATGACCAGGACGATCAACACCTCCGTCAAAGTGAATCCCTTAACCCGTCGCATATTCTCCCGCCTTAAAAAAGATTTCTTCACTGATGTCATCGACCCCGCGCGACGACGACTTTGCGGCGATGCAATCAATCGCTCGCTGGCGGGGAGAACGCTGCATTACATATCCGTTGCCAACAGAATAAAGGTTAAATCTTCAGGGTGTGGCGATCGGCTGGAGGTTGTCGCGCTGGATAACCCGACGGGATTGCAAAATGTCGGATTGAATCTGCGTCACCAACTCGCTGACGGCGGGGAATCGTCGCTGCTCGCGCACCCAGTCGAGCAGTTCGACATCAATCACGCGGTCGTACAAATCTCCATCGAATCCGATGAGATGCGCTTCGATCTGGCGAACGCGCTCGCTGAATGTGGGAAGCAAACCGATGCTGACGGCAGCGGCGTAAAGCTGGCCGTCGATTCGGCATTGGCCGGCATACACTCCGTCGGCGGGGATGAGTTGGTCGCCACATTGCAGATTGGCGGTGGGGATGCCCAGACCTTTTCCGCGGCCGAATCCGCGCGCAACTTTTCCCCGCAGAAGATATGGCCGGCCCAGGCAGATGGCCGCGTCGCGCATCCGGCCGTAGGAGATCAGGAATCGGATGATCGAGCTGCTCACCGGCGCGACGTGCATGTCCAGCAAAGATACATTGACCGACTCGATGACATGCAATTCGACTCGGGAATCGGCGGTCCATCTGCGAAGCGTATCGATGGTTCCCTTGGCGCCTTTGCCGAAACGAAACGTCGCGCCTTCGACCAGATGGGCAACGGCCGCATCATCGCGCAGGAATTTCCAGAAATCCTCAGCGGATAAATTCAACACCGCCGGCTCGGGGGGAAGAATCAACAAATAATCCGCGCCGGCACCCTCGAGCAATTGCTCCTTCATTTCAGCCGTGGTCAATCTTGGCGGGGCCTCGGCGGGGCGAAGGACGGTCAGCGGGTGCGGCTCAAAGGTGATGATGACGAATGCCGAGCCATGTCCGCCGGCGACGAGTTCCTTGGCGGTTTGGAAAATCCGACGATGGCCGAGGTGGATGCCGTCAAAATTTCCAATGGCGGCCACAGCTCCGCGCGGTAATTCCCTGGCGGCGGTCAAACCATGAAGGAGTCGCATGGCGGATTATTGCGCGGTTCCCATTGCCGTGTCACGCGTGGCATAGACCGGCACCAATCGGCGGCTCTTGAGGGCCGATTTGCGAACATCGAGCCGCCATGCGAAAACCCAGAGCAATCCAATTGCCACGACGGCGAAGCTGATCTGCCATGCACCCATCCACCACCAAGTCACGGCCAGGTAGCCCGCCAGCTCGACGATCCAGAGATGCGCGACATAAACCGGCAGGCTCTTGCGGCCAAGCGTCTGCACGAATCGGGCGGGGATGGAATCGCTGAGAATCGGCCAGAGCAGGTCTGTCATGCAAACAATCACGATGAACAGGCTCAGATATCGCAGCATTTCCCCAAAGCTCAGTGGGACTTTGGTGAATCCAACGCCCAGGTTCAGGTTTGGCCAGCCAAAATCAGAACTGTATTCCGAGACAAACAGCAGTCCGAAGACGATTGCCGCGACGAAACCAATGGCGATCTTGATCGAGTTGCGCAGAGCGGCAAATTCTTTCCACACCGATCCGAACGCCAGGCCAAGGATGAAGATGAATTGCCACAAAATCGGCGGGAAATATCCGTGCGCGGCGATGGCGAAGAGCCACGGATGATTGTGCCCGATGGCGAAGAGAATCCCGCTGCCTCCAACGGCCACCATCCAGCCCCAGCGACGCCGAAACAATTCCAGCAGCAATGGGGAGAGGGCGATCATCAACACATAAAACGGCAGCAAATCCCCGCCCTCACGGAGCAGCAGAACATTGCGCCAAATAACCAGTGGATTATTTGAAGCGGCCCGAATTCCGCAAATGATGTCCAGGCCAAGCAAGCCCATCGCATTGAGATATTGCACACCCAGAAGGTACACCGCGCGATACCAGAGCGAACGATAAACATCAGCCCGGCGCAGCGGATCGCGCGCCTTGGGCAGAAAAATCGTTCCGATCCCCATGCCGGCCACGAAAATAAATCCCCCGGCCGCGAATCGGCTGTAGGACAGCAGGCTGCCCATCATCTTGCCGAATTGCACGTTTTGGTAAACCAGGTGGATTAATACCATGTCGATCAGACACAGCCCGCGAAGGAAATCGAGACGAGAATCGCGGTTTTTCAGTCGGGAATTCATGCGTGATGGTTGGCGAATGGGCAATTGGGATGGAATAATGCGTCGGTCGCTCAATGCCGGCCGTGTTGGTTGGCGGGATGTTAGTAATATTGGCATTCAGATTCAAGTTAATAAATCAGAACAATGGAGCACCCAATGCCGCGCGTAGCACCCAGCGTCTTTTTTATCTGCATGATTCCATCCTTGTCTTCAGCAAAAATCGTTTCTGAGCAAATTAATTATCAGCAAGCCGGAACCCCACTACAGGGATATTTGACTTACGACGATTCGTCAACCGCAAAGAGGCCCGGAATTATAATTTTTCCGGAATGGTGGGGGTTGACGGATTACCCAAAACACCGGGCCGAACAACTGGCGAGCCTCGGATATGTCGCTTTTGCGGCGGATATGTATGGTTCGGGAGCAACAACCAGCGATCCGACGCAGGCCGGCGCAATGTCGGGAAAAGTTTACAAGGATCTCGACACCATGCGGGCGCGCGGGCAGGCGGCGATGGATGTTTTGAAAAATGATCCGCATGTCGATCCCGATAAAATCGCGGCCATCGGATATTGTTTCGGCGGAGCGTGCGCGCTGGAATTGGCGCGCAGCGGCGCCGATCTCGCCGCCGTCGTGAGCTTTCACGGAAGCCTCAACACCGCCCGGCCGGATGATGCAAAAAATATCAAGGCGAAAATTCTCGTCTGCACCGGCGGCGATGATGCGTTTGTTCCACCCGCGCAAATCGAAGCCTTCGAGGATGAAATGCGCAAAGGCGGCGTCGATTGGCAGGTGAATGTTTACAGCGGCGCGCATCACGCCTTCACCAATCCCGATGCGGACAAATTCGGCATCCCCAACATCGCCTACAACGCGCAAGCTGACAGACGCTCCTGGGCTGCTATGCGAGCGTTCTTCGATGAAGTGCTCGGGCCGGTCGGGACGAAATGAAAATCTGATGCAAGTATTTCTACAACAACTCGTCAACGGCCTCTCCATCGGCGCGGTCTATGCGCTGATCGCGCTGGGATACACGATGGTGTACGGCGTTCTCCGCCTGATCAACTTCGCCCACGGCGATGTTTACATGGTCGGGGCGGTGGTCGCCTATTGCGTTGCCGAATGGATGGCGAGCCTCCATGCCGCATTTTTTCTCAGCTTGCCCGTCATGTTCCTCACCGCGATGGCGGCTTGTGCGTTGCTCGGATTTCTCATTGAATTTCTCTGCTACCGTCCATTACGTCATCGGCCAAGGCTGGTGGTGCTGATCACGGCCATCGGTGTTTCGCTACTGCTGGAGAATCTGTTTCAAGTGCCCAGCATCTTCGGCCCCACGCCGCGAACATTGCCGGCGCTGTTTCAGGTCCGGCCTGTCATTCATTTTATGGTTGGATCCTCTGGACGGCCGGTGGTGATTAACAATCTCGATCTCACCAGCATCTGCCTGTCAGTGATCATGATGCTCGGATTGAGCTGGTTCGTGCTGCGGACCAAACTCGGCCTGGCCCTTCGCGCCGTGTCATTCCGCGTTGACACCGCATCCCTCATGGGTGTGAACACCAACGGCGTGATATCCCTCACCTTCGTCCTCGGCTCAGCGCTGGCGGCAGTCGCGGGAGTCGTGGATGCCATGCGATATCAGGTAGAACCGCTCATGGGCCTGAATCAGGGAATCAAAGCCTTCGTCGCGGCCGTTCTCGGCGGAATCGGCTCCATCCCCGGCGCGATGCTCGGCGGCCTGCTCATGGGACTTGTCGAAACGCTCCTCAAAGGTTGCATTCTCCCCAGCGCCTACAGCGGATATTCCGATGCCGCCGCGTTCTTCGTGCTGATCCTGATTCTCCTGGTGCGACCCTCGGGTCTTCTGGGAAAACCCGTGGCTGAGAAAGTCTGATCAACATTCGCGCGCATCAGCGCTTCGGAAAGCCCACGGATTGCAATCCGTGGGCTTGAGTCCCCTCCCCCACACGTCTAGCATGCCAGCCCATACATTTGATGGAAGCCGTTCACAAAAAACCGTACGGCGTGACGATGCTCCATCCGCCCAGCATTCCCGCGTGGATGGCCAACACGGCAATCGTCGCGCTCATCGCCGCCCTCTGGCCGCTCAGCGCCGCTTTCGACAAATATCTCGATCCTTATTACCTCGACATCATCATCCAGATCGGCATTGCGATTATCCTCGCGGTGAGCCTGAACCTGATTAACGGAATTACCGGACAGTTTTCGCTTGGCCACGCCGGATTCATGGCCGTCGGCGGGTATGCCGGGGGCGTGCTGCTGAAACATTACGATCCGCAGGGAGCGGCATTACCGCTGGCATTTGCCGGACTATTGGTTCTCGGCGGAATCGTCGCTGCCATGACCGGCGTTCTGGTCGGCATTCCCACCCTCCGCCTGCGTGGCGATTATCTGGCCATCGCCACCCTTGGCTTTGGCGAGATCATTAAAGTGATCCTCAATCAAATCGATTCCATCGGCAGTTTCGAAGTCGGCGGATCGGCTGGCCTGCACAACATTCCCATCGTCAGCAATTTCTTCTGGGTGTATGCCTGGGCGATTATCTGCATTGTCGTCATCGGCCGGCTGGTACATTCCGCCAAGGGCAAACCGTTCTACGCCGTGCGCGAGGATGAAATCGCCGCCGCCGCCATGGGGGTTGACACAACATATTATAAAGTCGCAGCGTTCGTCATCGGGGCGTTCTTCGCCGGAGTGGCGGGCGTTCTCTCCGCCTGCGTGAATGGCAATCTGGTCCCCAAATCCTTCGATTTCGTCCGCAGTGTCGAGATCGTCATGATGGTCGTCCTTGGCGGATCGGGCAGCATCACCGGCTCCATCCTTGCCGCCATCCTTCTTACTTGGCTCCCCGAGGGCCTCCGCCGCATCGGCGCGGACCAATGGCGGATGGTGATCTACGCACTGCTGCTAATCTTCATGATGCTGCTTCGCCCCGAAGGATTGCTGGGAACCCGAGAACTCTGGCCGCTGCGAAGAAAATTGCAGGAATCTCCCGAACCGGAGGCCTCGCCATGACAAGAAACAAAACCTTACGGAATAAAGGGGACACGACCCTTTATATAAAGGGTCGTGTCCCCTTTATTTTTGCGGGAGCTCGAAATGCCCCTGCTTGAAATTACTCAACTCGGCATGCAATTCGGCGGGCTGCGGGCGCTGGCGGGATTTGATTTTACTCTCGATGCAGGGCAGCTCGTTGGATTGATCGGGCCCAACGGCGCGGGGAAAACGACCGTCTTCAATCTCGTCACCGGCGTCTATTGCCCCACCAGCGGAGACGTGAAACTCAACGGCAAATCCATCGCCGGCGAAAAACCGTTCCGCGTCAACCGAGGCGGAATCGCCCGGACATTCCAAAACATCCGCGTCTTCGGCGGTCTTTCCGTGCTGGACAACATCCTCATCGGTTTCAACCAATCCGTAGCCCACGGATTCCTCGGAACACTCGTCCGCTCGCGCCGGCATCAGATGGAGGATCGCGCCCACGAGGCCGAGGCGCTGGAATTGCTGCGGACATTCGACCTGCTCGAACGCATCAATGCCCCGGCGCGATCGTTGCCCTATGGCCAGCAGCGACGACTGGAAATCGCTCGCGCCCTGGCGACTCGACCGAAAATCCTGTTGCTGGATGAACCGGCCGCGGGAATGAACCCGCACGAAAAAGTCGAACTGATGCACCTCATCAGCATGATCCGGGAAAGATTCTCGCTGGCGCTCTGGCTGATCGAGCACGACATGAAGCTGGTGATGAGCATCTGCCAGCGGCTCACGGTGCTGGATCACGGCGAGACCATCGCCGTCGGCACGCCGGCTCAGATTCAGGAAGACCCGAAAGTGATCGAGGCATATCTCGGAAAACCGGACGAGCCAAAATGAAATTGCTCGGTATTGAAAACCTGACCGTCGCCTACGGCGCAATCACCGCATTACGGGAAGTCTCGCTGCACATCGACGAGGGGGAAATCGTCACCCTGATCGGCGGCAACGGCGCGGGAAAGAGCACGCTGCTGCGAACCATCAGCGGCTTGCAATCGCCGGAAGCGGGGCGAGTCGCCTGGTGCCCGCGCGAAGCGGATGCGGCCAATACTCTCGATTATTTTGCCCCGACCACAGAACTCATCGGGATGCGTGCCCACAACATCGTGCGCCTGGGCATCAGCCATGTTCCCGAAGGCCGGCAGATATTTGCCAATCTCACCGTCAACGACAATCTGTTGCTTGGCGGATTCGTGCGAAGAAGCCGGGAGGAAATTCAGCGTGGATTGGAACGATGCTTCGAGTTGTTTCCGATTTTGGCCGAACGCCGTCGCCAGCGCGCAGGCACACTTAGTGGTGGCGAGCAGCAAATGCTGGCCCTGGGCCGGGCACTGATGGCACAGCCGCGGCTTCTGCTGCTTGACGAACCATCCCTCGGCCTGGCGCCGATCATCGTGCAAAAGATTTTTCAGATCATTCGGCAGATTAACCAGGAGGGAACCACCATTTTCCTTGTGGAACAAAACGCCCACATGGCCCTGACGGTGGCGCACCGGGGATATGTGCTGCAAACCGGCCGGATCATACTAGCCGACACCGCGGCGAACCTGCTGCAGAATCCCGAGGTGCAGCGCGCTTATTTGGGGGGCTAAAATTACGCCTTCGCCGCGGAATACCACGCAATGTAGCTGGGGACGGGATAATGCTTCATCAGGAATTCGCGCAGTTGCGAACGCTCGGCGATGAGAAAATTCACCGGCTCATCAAACGTGTGGCCGGAGAAATTCATCGCGCGCACCAGGCCCTTGGCGCTGGTGGCCATCTGGATGCCATCTTCCTGCCGTTGCGTCGGCAGCAAATTAAATTGCCACGCCTGGCGCCGATTCAAAAGTCGCAGCGCATCGGTTTCGATTTTCTGTTGTTCAAGGTCCACGACGCCGGCCACGCGCACATATTGTTCGACCCACGCATCCTCGACGGCTTTGGGGTTGATGCCATACAGACGCTCAGCCAGATCGCCGAACGGCCGGTGCGAAAGCTTCTGAATTTTGAGAATATGTTCGACCTGCCCGGCCGTCAGAACGCCCTGTTCGATCAGCAGTTGTCCGATTTGAATTCCGCGCACTCCGCCTCCAATGGATAATCGACTCCCCCTCTATCGGTCCGAAAACCCAATGGCTCAAGAATGCGGGGATGGCGATAATTATATGCGTCCGGAGTCCGCGATTTTTGTAATGTCATCCACCAATTGGTCGAGAGGCCGATCCCCTTCCAGCCAGTGCACGTTGGCAAATCGGCGAAACCATTTCATTTGCCGCCGCGCCAGTTGCCGGGTGGCGATTTTGATTTTTTCCTCCGCCTCCTCCAACTCCAGCCGACCGCGTGCATATTCAATCAACTCGGCATAACCCGTCGCTTCCGCCGCCGTTTTGGAAAGTTCTGGGAAATCCTGCAAAAGTTTTCGCACTTCCAAAGGCCATCCATCGGCCATCATTCGGCCTACCCGCGCATTGATCCGCCGATTGATCGCGTCTTTTTCCCACTTCAATCCGATCCAAACGGCTGGATGGCGCGATGGAGTGGAATCGTCCCACTGATTCTGCAAGGTTGAAATCGCTCGCCCCGTCAGTTTGTGAACCTCCAGCGCGCGGATGAGCCGCCGGCGATCGGCGATGTTGATGCGGTCGGCGGCATCCGCGTCAACCGCTATGAGCCGGCGATGAAGCTCTTCATTTTCCACTTCGGATAATTCCGCGCGAATGGCGGCATCGGCCGATGGCCCATCAAACAGACCGTGAAAGAGCGCTTTGAAATACATCGGCGTTCCGCCGGTGGCGATCAGGCGAATGCCACGGCGATTGGCGTCGGCAATGACCGCGTCAGCGGCGGCGATGAATCTTGCGGCGCTGTAGGATTCGTTGGGATCGGCGACATCAATCAGATGATGCGGGATTTCCGAGCGTTCCTCTTCGGATGGTTTTGCCGTGCCGATGTCCATGCCGCGATAAATCTGCATGGAATCGACGCTGAGGATTTCGCCCCTTATTCTTCGCGCCAGTTCCAGCGCCAAGGCCGATTTGCCGGAGGCGGTGGCGCCGATGATTGCCAATAGGGGCATTTCGCCTGTCATTCTTGCAATTCCTGCCGTTTTTGCGGTTTCATTATTCGGACCGCTTCCGAGGTCAGCATTGTAACTCATGGATTTTCAATGCAGTAGGGCAATCGCTAACTTATGCGTTTCTGGCACGATGTTTGATTCATGGTTTTCAGCCAATTTTTAAAGGAGGCACATTATGGCATTGCCATTACGAGTTGAACGCGGAATAGACCCGCTTGAATCTGCCCAAACCGAGTTCGACACCATGTTGGGCCGGCTTTTTGGGAGTCGTCTGATTGCCAGCGACGGCGGATATCTGGCGCCGTTTGGCGTCGATGTTCGCGAGGACGCCGACCATTTGTATGTCGAGGCTGACATGCCTGGCTACAAGAAGGAAGAGGTTGACATCAACATTGAAAACCAGATGCTGACGATCTCAGCCGAGCATAAGAGTCAGACCGAGCAGAAGCCAGAGAAGAAAGGCGCATGGCTGCTGCGGGAGCGGCGGTACAGCCGGTTCCAGCGGAGTTTCACGCTGCCGACAACGGTCGATCCACAAAGCGTTTCGGCCAAACTGAACGACGGCGTCCTGACGATCACCCTGAACAAGCGCGAGGAAACCAAGCCTCGGCGAATCACGGTGTCGTAAGGCGTGTTTAGCGGGGCAGATTGAGCGTAGGTGCAATACCCCCGTTTTTGCGGGGGTATTTTTATATCCCGTCATGGAGCGATTTCGTCATCGCATCCGGGTTTACGCCAAGTTTCTGAGCGGCGCTTTGTACTGTTTGATACTTGTCGTCAATGTCGCTCATGGGAACCTGCCCCTGTGCGGCGGCGAGGACGGTTTGGAAGAAATCCTGAGTCGCCTCGACGAATGGGAATACTTGCGGATCGGCATACCAGCGCGCCTTCTGCAATTGCTTTAAACCCACCTCCATGACCGCAGGAGTTGTGGTTTTCAGTGGGTCCTCGCTCTGCAAAATCGTCGGACCCAGCGGCTGCATGGCAAGGAATGTGTAATACTCCGAAGCCGCGACCGACATTTTTTGTGGCTGCTTATTTTGTGCCAGCAATGACAGCAACTTGGCGGAATAGTGATTGGGCGCCAACAGTAGCACCTGGTCGAGCTTGTTCTGAACATCCTTATCTTTGATCATGTCGGGATTGTTTACAAGAATCTGCTGCACGTCACCGAAAATCTCGATCGCCTGGGCAAGATTGGCATCGCGGTCGGTTCTGGCGACGGACACGGCATCGTCGAGATCGGTGACGCCGATGATTTGCACCTTGGTGACAAGCGAAGGTCCGTCGTAAACGAACGCATCGCACAGTTGCGGGTAATTGTCGGTGGGAATAGCCACGATGTTGCAGCCGGCATCGGTCGCTGCGCGGATTTTTGGGCCAATGCCGCCGACGGCGCGGATTTTTCCATCGGCGGAGACATCGCCGGTGATCGCCAGTTTTGGATCGATATCGAAATTCTGGAGTTCCGAAAGCAGAGCGGTGCCGATCGCCGCCCCGACTGAGTTGCCGCCATGCTGGGTATACTTATCGCCGAAGCTGATCTGGAATTTAAGCGCATCAACATGTGGATAGTGGACGTTGACGTTGCGCAGAACGTCATCAAGGACCTGATGCATCTGATCGTCCACCGGCACGGTAAATGCGAAGGGAATTATTCCATCGGCTGGCGAGCCCGGCGTAGCGGTTAGAATCAAATCCTCCGTCATGCCAAGAGGTTCGCCAGTTGGCTGATTAACGAAGTACAGTTCCTTGATCTCAGATTGCAGCTTGTTCAAATGCGTGTCGGGGCTGTCAAGCGAAGTGACCTGCATCGCGTCACCGGACGGCATGGTTGTCTCGACTTGTGGCGCATCAACCGAAGCTGCTGCGACAGTCATCGATTTGATCGTAATGACCGATGCATTGGCCGTCCCGATTCCAACCGTCCCGGATAAAGGACCGAAATCACCGGGAATGCTGGCCCGCTGCGCGCCATCGACCTCTATATCCAGTTCCGTCTTGCTTAGGGTCCATCGCACGTGGACGAATGTATTAGGCGAGACGAAACCCACGCCCACAAGGTTGGTCTTTTTTCCGGTCCTCGGATCCTCTACGACTAGCATTTTGTCGTCTATGGGCGGCCCAAAGACGATTTCCCCTTTACCACCATAAAAAAATCGGATGTTGTCGGAATCGGTTTTTACATCGGCATCGACAACCAGCGGCGAGCGGAAACGTTCCTTCGACATGACCTTGGCAAGACGGCCCTGATCCATGGCGTGCAAAGCCAGGCCATCGTCCACAATCTCCATCTGGCAGTTTCCCCCTGGAACGAAACTATCCATGATCGATAGCGGGTTTGAGGGCTGGGTTGCGTCGTCAGCCATCGCCCGCAGTGATAGAACGCTGATGCAAAGGAAGAGAAAAAAGGTAATTCTGTATCGCACGATTTTTCACGCGGAATTGGTGCGACGATTGTAGCAGGTTCCGAGATGAGGTAAATCGAGACATTCTAGGATCGGTCGCTCATTCAGGGCGACACTAGGAATCAATGGCAGACGCCTCAACGTCGCCCTGAGATCCCGATTATTTGCTCAAGTTATTCGCCGGATAGAATGCGGTTGCCCTGGTCGTTCCCCCCATTCTCCCACTCCCCCACTCTCCCACTCTGCCCTTCACCCCGCTAGAATCCATGGACTCGAAACTATGACAGCAATCCCTATCCAACAAGCTTTGCAGACGGCTGCGACGCATCAGAATGCGGGCCGGTATCCGCAGGCGGAATCGATCTATCGGCAGATTCTCGCGCAGCATCCCGATAGTCACGAAACACTGCATCTTTTGGGTGTGCTGGCGTCGCAGGTGGGGCGGAATGATGTGGCTTACGATCTGCTCAAGCGGGCGATCACTCTTAGCCCCAATTCACCTGATTATCAGGGCAATTTCGGGTTGATCTGCTGCAATTTGGGAAAAAATGACGAGGGCGTGGCGGCCTACCGGCGGGCGATCGCACTGCGGCCGGATTATCCCGAAGCCCTGAGCAACCTGGGGAACGTATTGCGATCTCAATTTAATGCGCGCGAGGCCGCAGAAGTCTGCCGACGCGCCACCGAATTGCGGCCGAATTTTGCCGAAGCGTGGAACAATCTGGGCAATGCCTACTCGGACCTGCGAATGTTCAACCAGGCGATCGACAGCTACAAAAAGGCGTTGGCGCTGAAGCCCGATTTTGCCCAGGCCGTCAACAACCTGGGCGGCGCGCTGCAGGATGTCAACAAGATCGAAGAGGCGATCGCATGTTATCGCAAGGCGCTGGTGCTTAGTCCGAATTATGCCGACGCGTACAACAACCTTGCCCATGCTCTGAACGTCAAGGGGGACAATCAGGAATCTCTGGAGATGTGTCGCAAGGCCATTCAGCTCAGAGCCGAGTTCCCCGAGGCGTACAACATGCTGGGGAATACGCTCAATGACCTGCAACGTCCGTATGAGGCCGTCGAGGCATTGCGGCACGCCATCGCGCTTCGCCCGGAATATGCCGAGGCGCACAACAATCTTGGGAATTCGTATTACGAACTGGATCGCATTGATGAAGCGATGGACGAATACCGTTTATCGCTCAAGTACAACCCGAATTATTTTCAGGCGCTGAACAATTACGGCAACGCGCTGCATTCGATCGGCCAGCTCGACGAAGCAATTGAATATTGCCGCCGCGCCGTGCGGCTTCGGCCCTCCTTTCCCGCGGCGCATTGGAATCTGGCCCTGGTGCAGCTGATTCGGGGTGATTACCAGGAGGGATGGGAGGAATATGAGTGGCGCTGGAAGGTAAAGGAACTTCGTCCGCCCAAATTAATTCTTCCCAAGGACGCCTGGACCAATCAGGATATTCGCGGCAAAAAATTGGTGGTCTATGTCGAGCAGGGGTATGGCGACACCATCCAGTTCGTTCGCTTCCTGCCGATGGTTCAAGAAATGGGCGCCAAGATATTTTTGTTCGTTCAACCCAATTTGGTGCGTCTGCTTAAGAATTTCGAAGTTGCTGACGAAATCCTTCCTACCGAAGGCGTGCCCGTCACACTGAAGAAGGACTTTCGGCGTTTCCACATCGGCGGCAGCGAAATCTATCCCACCGATGGAGTGAATGTCACGCTGCCGTTCGACTACCACATTCCCTTGCTCAGCCTGCCGCGAAAACTCGGCATCACGGTGGAAAAGATTCCTCGTGATATTCCGTATGTTTTTGCCGATCCAACGGATGTCGAGAAATGGAAATCCCGTGTTCCAAAAGACGGCCGATTAAAAGTGGGCATCGCCTGGGCCGGCCGGCCTTCACATGCTAACGATCGCAAACGTACGATCTCTCTTTCATCTTTCGCGCCACTGGCGGAGGCGAAAAACGTCTGGTTTTGCAGCCTGCAAAAGGGATCGCGCGCCCAGGAGATACGGAATCCGCCGCCGGGAATGGAGATCGTGGATTGGACGGATGAACTCAACGATTTTGCTGATACTGCGGGGCTGATGGCCAACCTCGATCTGATCATTTCCGTGGACACCGCCGTCGTGCATCTGGCCGGCGCGATGGGGAAGGAAGCGTGGGTGTTGATTCCTTTCATGCCGGACTGGCGATGGATGCTCAACCGCGAGGATTCGCCGTGGTATCCCAGCTTGCGGCTCTTTCGTCAGCCCAAACTTTTTGATTACGACACTCCGATTAGCCAGATGGCACAGGCTCTGCAATGCAAAACGCAGAACAAAAGTTGACCCTCGCCGAAGCGCTGGATCACGCTCGGGAATTGTTTCTTAGCAATCGGTTCGCCGAAGCGGAGATGATCTATCGGCAGATTCTGGCGCACGATCCGCGCAACGCCAACGCCATGCACATGTTGGGTCTCTTGTTCAATGAAACCAAACGCCGGCCGCAGGCGGTGGAGATCATCCGCCAGGCGATTGCGCTCGTGCCGAAATCGGCTGAGTTGTACAACAATCTCGGAGCTGTGCTGGATGACATGTTGCAGTTTGATCCCGCGATTGAATGTTATCGCAAGGCTCTGGAACTGAAACCCGATTATGCCGAGGCGTATAGCAATCTGGGAAATTCCCTCAAAGACTCCGGCAGAATTGAGGAAGCGATTCCCAATTATCGCAGGGCGATTCAGCTCAAGCCGGACTATGCGCTGGCGCACCATAATCTGGCGACAGCGCTGCATATGGTCGGTCAGATCGACGAGGCTTATGTCGAATGCCGCCGCGCACTGGAGATTCAACCGGATTTTGCCCTGGCCCACACGACTCTGGGAATGATGCATATCACTGACGGCGATTTTGCGCGCGGATGGCCGGAATATGAATGGAGACGGGGCGCGCGCGAGCTGAATGTCGTCGAGCGGCCTGTCTCCCAGCCTCTATGGGAAGGCGGCGATCTCGCGGGGAAAACGATTCTGCTTCAATGCGAACAGGGTTTGGGTGATACCATGCACTATGTCCGCTATGCGCCGATGATCGCCCGGCGCGGCGGAAAAGTTTTGCTGGAAGTACAACCGTCACTTGTTCGGCTTCTGTCGAACAGCCCGGAGCTTGGGCAAGTGTTCGCTCAGAGCCAGCCGCTGCCGCCGTTTGATTTGCATTGTCCACTGCCCAGCCTGCCGGCTCGCTTCGGCACGACTTTGGACACAATCCCATCGGACATTCCATACATTTTTCCAGACCCGGCGATCGCAGAGCGTTGGGCCAAAAGAATTCCGAAGGATGGCCGACTCAAGGTCGGCCTGTCATGGGCCGGCCGCAAGGAACATGTTCATGACCGCGACCGTTCGCTGCCGCTGGCGCTGCTCGCGCCATTTGCCGAGGCGAAGAATGTATGGTTTTGCAGTCTCCAGAAGGGCCCGCCATCCACGCAGGCAAAGAATCCACCAAAGGGGATGGATTTGGCGGATTGGTCCGAAGAGTTGACCGACTTTGCGGAGACCGCGGGGTTACTCGCAAATCTGGATTTGTTGATTTCCGTTGATACGGCTGTGATCCATCTGGCCGGCGCGATGGCCAAACCAACGTGGGTGCTTTTGCACTTCATGCCAGATTGGCGGTGGATGTTGGAACGCGACGATTCGCCGTGGTACGCAACTTTTAGACTTTTCCGGCAAGTTCTGCGCGGCGACTGGAGTACGCCAATGCGGCGAGCCTCGGAAGCGCTGAAATCTCGCTCCTTGCTAAAGGAAGAATAAAATGAAAATAAGGAATGTATTCAGCCATTCTTTTTTGCCTGTCGGAAAGCGGAGTCCTATGGTTAGGCTTCAGTCAACATGGTGTCAAACTCGGCCCATCTTGCCCACAAGAGAAGAATGCTAAAGCCTTTGCGCGGTAAGAAATAAGGGCTATAAGCTCCGGCGCGGTAAAGCGGAACGGTGTTTCGCATGATGCCGGCGAATTGGTTAGGATTTGATTAACATATAGATGGAAGCAAATATAATAAAATCTCTCCATCCATTTTGGGGCGGTGTATTTTCACCGATGACCCGATTGAATCCGATTGAATGGTCGCAAATGTCTAGTTTGCTGGATTCAACTGGGCTGGAAAGAAAAAAGACGCGACAACGAGAGGGAAGCCTGCCGGATGTCGAAACATCCATAGCGGGAAATTTCCGTAGTGAAATACAGTCGGGGATTCAGAGGAGCATATATGGCAGCCAGACGGGCAATCATGCGAATCCAGCTTGACGCTTCGGCGAAGGGTGAACTGGAGAAATTTTGCGATAAGCGCGGTATGACTCAAATCGCCGTCATGTCCAGGTTGGTCGGCTGGTTTGTCCGTCAGGATGAACTGATCCAAACCGCCGTGATGGGATCGCTTACCGACATTTCCGTGGCCAAGTTGGCCCGGCAAATGCTCAAGCGGCTTTCTTCCGGTAAGCTGGAAGACGAAAGTAAATAGGCGCATGGTTCGTTTTCATGTACAAGATGGGCAATGGCCCGTACTTGTGAATGCCTCTTAGACAGTTTTTCCGTAGGAATACTTAACAATGGCCAATAGTAATCAGCCTCCCGGTCGTGTGATCATGCGGATCGAGTTGTTTCCCCATGCCAAACAAGGTCTGCAGGATCTTTGCGATCACCTGGGAATGACCCAAGTTGCGGCGGTCAGCCGCGTCATCGAATGGTTCACCGATCAGACCGATGTCGTCCAGGCCGGCGTGCTTGGCTTGTATCCCAAGGACATCCGCGCTGAAGTCGCTGAGATGATCCTCAAGAAAATGGCCTCCGAGAAAAAGAAGGGCTAACGCCCATCTCGCTGGCATCCTACCGTGGCATTCTGTGAGCCACCTCACTCTCACAAAATCTGTTGGGAGCCGATCTTTTTTTTCAACTCATACCGGCGCGTGAAAGCGACGGATCGTCTTCCGGAGCCATAGCGGGCTCGCGCGACGTTGCGGACGCGGCGTCTGCCGGCTGATTCAAGCTGCCTCGGATTTTTTCGATCCCTTTGAGAATATCCCCCGCCGAACGAAAGGTCGGGTGCGACGGGTCCAGCGGCCGCAAAATCTTGGCCGTCAACTCCGAAAGCATTTTTGCTTCCGCGCTCTTGGGATCGTACCGAATCAAATCCTTTAGTTCCGGATTGCTGTGCGGTGAATTGATCTGTACCGCCAGGTAAAAATAATCCACGGCCTTGTCCACCTTGTGCAGCCCGCAACTGATCGCCTCGCTGGTGACCTGCCCGGATCTCGTCATGCTCCCCAGCATTTTCTGAATCTCACTCGTCCGCATCAGTTCCTCGAACAGGCTTGAGAGCAGTTTGTTCTCTTTAAGATTCTCATCCACGCGCACCGCCGACCCGAAATCGACAAACCCAACCCCTTTTGGTGTGATCACGAAATTATCCAGCCGAAGGTCCAGGTGCATGACACCAATCTTGTCATGCAACACCCGCAACAAATCGGCGCTTTGCCGCGCAAATTCCAACTGGCTCAGCGGCTCACCCCCGGCGCGCAACCAGCTCAAATGCAATTTGCGCGCGTATCCCTTTTCATCCTTCTCCATTTCCAGCAAACGTGGCACACGATCCCGGTATTCCTCCGGCAGATCACGATTGACGATCTTCAGAATCGCTGCCTCGCGCGTCAGAAAAATGGGGAAAATCCGATCGGAAAACTTCCGCGCCCGCTTCTCCAATTCATCCTTGGGCATCTGCGGAAACTTCACCCGAAGCCGCGCCATCACCATATCCATCGTCGGCACTTCCTTGATGACCGCGTAATTCCCATCCGCCTGCCGCTGCAAATAAACATGAAACGTAAATCGATCCGTCGTCTTCCCCGGTGGAATCAGCGGCACTTTTCGCGCAACAAAGTAATGAGTTCGAGCCGAAAAAAATG
Source organism: Tepidisphaeraceae bacterium (assembly GCA_049515255.1). GTDB lineage: Bacteria > Planctomycetota > Phycisphaerae > Tepidisphaerales > Tepidisphaeraceae > JBEKUH01. Next base: position 47,683 of record JBEKUH010000002.1, read on the forward strand.
GAATCAATCCCCACAATTTATGTGACACGTGCGCCGGCTTTTGCGTGATCTCAAACCCCGCATCCACCAGCTTCGAGCTGAATCGCACCGCCTCGTGACGGTCCGGCGTTACAAACACCACCTGCCCGCCCCAGCGAAGTCGATCAAACAATTTCGCAGGCTCCGGCAGATCGGCGGACGTCGCCAGCCGCGCATCGCTCAATTTGCCATTGGCATTTTTCCCCGGACACGGCCCCAGGTCCGCGCTCACCTGCGCCGCCCGTCGCCAGGCGGCGTTAACCTGATCGTCGCGAAGAGTCGCATTGCCGCTCATTGGCTCTCAACACCTTCCCGTGGCCAAGCCAGAAATCACCGCGACAATTATATCCAAAATCCGTTCAACATCGACGTGCTAATTCCACCAACACTCCCATCATAGCACGCCCGCCATGCCCGTTTCGATTGGCGAACTCACATAATCCCGAGGATCCGTGACATATCCCGTGAGCGCGCTGGCCGCCACCGTCAGCGGCGATGCCAGATACACCGCACTCTTGGTGCTCCCCATGCGCCCGGGAAAATTCCGATTGGTCGTGCTGATGCAGACTTCCGTTTTCTGCAATCGTCCGAATGTATCGCCCGGCCCTCCCAGACACGCCGCACATCCGGATGATCCGACAATGCATCCCGCATCCGACAAAATATCCTCGATGCTCTTTTCATTCCCGCTGCGCTCCACGCCGCGCAGGTTCAATCGCTTCATGTCGGCATGCACCTCGGTGCTGCCCGGCACGACAAACGTCGGAATCTTCACCGTATTTCCCTTGAGAATGCTCGCGGCAAAAATCATGTCGGTGATTTTCCCACCGGTGCAGCTTCCGATATATGCCTGATCCAATTTCACATCCCGACAGTTGTAGGCCGTGTCGCGGTTGTCGGGACTGTGCGGCTTGGCCACAAGCGGCTCCAGCGTACTCAGATCCCATTCCGCCTGGAAAAAATATTCCGCCCCGGGATCATCCCGATACACTTCCCATTTCGGCACAGTGCTGCGACCCCGCACATATTGCAGCGTCTTTTCATCCACATCGCACACGCCGTTTTTCCCGCCGGCCTCGATGGCCATGTTGGTCAGCGTCATCCGGTCTTCCAGCGTCAGCGAAGAAATTCCGTCGCCCGCAAAATACATGCTGCGATACGTCGCCCCATCCACGCCGATCTCGCCGATCACCGCCAGGATCAAATCCTTGGCCGTCAGATACGCCGGGATCGCGCCATGAAATGTGAACCGCATCGTCGGCGGCACCTTCAGCCACAATTTTCCCGTCCCCAGCACAAACGCCGCATCGGTGTTTCCGATCCCCGTAGCAAATTGCCCAAACGCGCCCGCGGTGCAAGTGTGACTATCCGTGCCCAGCAGCACCTCCCCCGGCCGAACGTGTCCCTCTTCCGGCAGCGCCTTGTGACACACGCCCTTGTAACTCGTCTTGGTCGGGTCCCGATATGGATTGGGCATCGTCGGTTCGTTCTTCACAAACTCCGCATCATAAAAATATCGCAGCCCCTGCTCCTTCACAAAATCCCGCAGAATCTGCACATTGCGATGACACTTCTGGTCGGCGGTAAAAATATAATGATCTGGAATGATCACCACTTTATCGCGGTTCCAAACCTTGGCATCTTTCCCAAATTTTTCATGGAAAATCCCAATCGTCCCCGGCCCGCAGACATCGTGGGTCATGAGAATATCCACATCAACCCAGATGTTCTCCCCCGGCTGCACGGCCGACTTCCCGGCGTGCTTGGCCAATATCTTCTCCGTCATCGTCATGCCTGGCATCAAATCACTCCTCACACCAAAAAATCGAGCACAAATGGAACCCAAGTATAGCACCAGCGTGGGCCACGTTCTAATGGTGTGCCCGCATGGCATGAATCTTCCATTTCTTTCCGTGAATTAAACCCACCACGGGTATTAAAACGACTCCGCGTGTAAAATTACCGCGATGGAACCGGCCCTTCACCTGCTGATTCAATACTGCAATGCCAAACTTCCGCCTCGGCAGGCGGAATACGATTTTTGTCTTCGCCGGAATCTGCAGAATCCGTGGATTGCCAAGGTTCACAATCTGGTCGAGCCGACCACGGTCGTTCCTGATGAATTCAAGACCCATGCAAAATATGTCGAGCATCCGCTGGATCATTGGATGACCTACGCCGACGCCCTTGGCTTCGCCAATGAAAACCTTGCCGGAGAATCAGTTTGTCTGGCCAATCTGGATATTTTTCTCGACGACAAGCAAACGCGCTGGTCGGATATTTCCAAACTTCTTGATGCCAATATCGTGCTCTGTCTCTCGCGCTTCGAATACGACGGCGACAACAAAGCGCATCTCGATCCCGGCTTCGCCCAGCTTGCATATGCCAACACACAGGATGCCTGGATTTTCCGCGCGCCGTTTTCCGCGCCGGACTGTGATTTCGAGATCGGCACCCTCGGCTGCGACAATGCCTTCGCCGAGCGCATCCGCCGGGCCGGGCGATTGCCGTTCAACGCTCCCAATCGCTTTCGCGTTTTCCATTTCGATCGTTGCCGCGGGAAAACATTTGAGAATCAAGCCGAAGTCCACGCCGCCGACCGCGCCGACCGTCCCCGAAAGCGCCCCGAGGAAGATGGACAATATCTTGTGCCGGATTTTGATCGAGTGAAGAGCGTGGACAAACTGATGGAATCCCTCAAGGTGCCGGAGTTGCAAAGATACGCCATCATCTGCGAGGTGATGAGCCGATTTATCCGGATCAAAAATAAATGACGGCCGCAAGGAATTTCCCCCTCCCCTGGTACTCCGGGGGAGGGCAGGGGTGGGGGTCGAACGTCGATCGGTATTCGAAGACCCCCACCCTCGCCCTCCCCCGGAGTACCAGGGGAGGGAAAGGATTCTCATAAGGTGTCGCGCTCTTTGGTCATCTTGCTTGCCGCGTTCGCCATCGCCACAATGATCGGCGGTTTGCTCTGTGCAATCATCCATCGGAAATCCCGTGCTCGTTCTGGCGATGACCGCCGTCGTCACCGGCATCTGGATTGCCTCGGATCGCTCGGCCCCCTCGGCGGATTTGGTGGTCTGGACCTTTTCCGATGTACACGGCGAAATTGATCGGCAACTGATTCCGGAATTTCAGAAATCCACCGGCCTGTCCGTCGATATCCAGGCGATGGCGCAGCAGACCGAGGATGTGCGGCTGGTGTCGATGTTCATGTCCGGAGCGGCGGGGCGCGATTTGCCGGATTTGTGCGAAATCGAAATCGGTTCCATCGGGAAATTCTTTCGCGCTCCGCCGCAGGCCATCGGATTCCTTCCGCTGAATGAATATCTGAGTGAATCCGGTGAGGATCATCTGATTTTGCCGAGCCGATTGGCGCCGTGGTCCAAAATTGATCCGGCCACTGGAAAAACAATCATCTTCGGAATTCCCAGCGACGTGCATCCGGTGTCGCTGGTGTATCGAAAAGATTTGTTCGACGCCGCCGGCATCGATCCGCAATCAGCGGGGACGTGGGAAGAATTCCAACAGGATTGCCTGAAGCTGCAGGAATATTGGCAAACTCACGGCCGGGCCAACTTGCGCGGCTTGGCGGTCTCGACCGTCTCTACCGATTCGCTTTCGATGCTCCTTTTGCAGCGGCATGTGAATCTCGTGGATGCGGCCAATCATGCGCATCTTTCCGATCCGAAAGTCGTGGCGACGGTGGCGTTCTTCGCATCGATGGTCTCCGGACCAAATGCCATCGTAGCCGATGCCTCGCCGATGGATCAGACATGGGCCCAGCAATTGGCCGAAGGTGAAGTCGCGGCGGTGCTGGTCCCCGACTGGCGCGCGGCGGCCTTGCGCGCATTCGCCCCGGAAGTCGCCGGCGAAGTCCGCATGATGCCATTGCCGAAATTCGATCCGGATGATGCACCCACCAGCACTTGGGGCGGCACGATGGTCGGCATCCCGCGGAATTGCTCGAACCCGGATCAGGCGTGGAAACTGCTCGAATATCTCTATCTCAGCCCCGCATCCGTCGAAGCGCGAATCGCCGAGGGTTCTGACATCATCCCGCCACTGCCGGCGATGTGGAATGATCCAGCATATCACCGCCCCGATCCGTATTTCGGCGGACAAAAGGTGGATGAACTCTACATCCAATTCGCCCGGCAGATTCCGCAGCGCGATATCACGCCGTTCACCATCGATGCGCAGCTGGCACTGGCCGAGGTGTTGCAGCGCGCCGAGAATTATGTGCGATCCCATGGCACGGACGGTCTGACCGATGCGTGCAAATCCTGGCTGGACGATGCACAAAATCAAATCCAGCGGCGAATCGACTTTGGAACCATCGCACCATGAGCACCCAACCGAGCCGCGATCGCCTCTGGACCTGGCAACACCGCTGGGCGCCAGGGATTTTTTTGCTGCCATTTCTGATTCTGTTGGCGGTGTTCATTTTGTATCCGCTGACCCAGAGCCTGATTCTCAGCTTTTACAAAACCGCCGGTCCGGGTCATCGGGTGTTCGTGGGCTTGGAGAATTTTCGATATCTGATCGGCAGCGATCTGGCGTTCGACCTTGCTGTAATCAACACCACGGCATTCACCGCGCTTTGCTTGGCAATCGAGATTCCACTCGCGCTGGGTCTTGCGATGCTGCTTAACAGCCGGCGGTTACGCTGGCGAGGATTATTTCGCTTCGCATTCTTCGCCAGTTATCTGGTCGGGCAGGTGTATGCGGCCGTTTTGTTCTTCCAGATTTTCAGCGAGCGTGGATTGGTCAATCGCGGCATCAGATTAGTCGCCGGCCACTCGACGCCGATTCCGTGGCTACGAAATCCCAATCTCGTATTGCCAAGTATTTTGATCGCCGCCCTGTGGCTCACGACCGGATACGCCATGATCTATCTGCTGGCCGCGCTGCAGGCGGTGGATCGAGAATTGTACGATGCGGCCGAGGTGGACGGGGCGGGGCGATGGGAATCCTTCTGGCACATCACTCTGCCGGGAATTCGACCGGTGCTGAGTTACCTGATTCTCGTCGGCACGATTTTGGGATTTCAACTTTTTGAATTGCCGTACGTTTTGTTCCAGGGACCGGGGCCCAATGGCCGGGGGCTGACGATTGTGATGTATCTCTTCCTCATGGGATTCGGAACGGGAGACCTTGGATACGCGTCGGCCATCGGTTGGACGCTGGTGATTATTCTGCTGATTGTCTCACTGGCCCAGTGGCGAATCTGGAAATTTGCCGTGGGGGGGGAAGCGTGAAAACATTTGCACTTCATCTGCTTCTCATCACGTTGGCGACGATTTTCCTCGCGCCGATTCTATGGCTCATCATCACGGCGTGCGGCGCTGGCTCCGATGATTTCAGCCAACTTCTGCACGGCCAGCCGATTTTTCGTTGGCTTTTGAATTCCATTTTTCTCGCATCGGCACAAACCGTTCTCGTCGTGATCTTCAGCAGCATGGCGGGATTTGCGTTGGCGAAATACCGATTCTTCGGCAAACGACCGCTGGTGCTGGTGATGCTGGTGACGATGCTGCTTCCTCCCCAGGTTTTGTTGCCGGGAATTTACGAATTGATTTTTCATCTCGGCTGGATCAATTCGTATTGGGCGATCGTTTTGCCCGGGGCAGTGAGCGTGTTCGGCGCATTTTTGTTTCGGCAGGCGATGCTGGATGTGCCGGATGAATTGCTGCAATGCGCCCGCCTGGATGGCTGCGGAGAACTGCGGCTCTGGTGGGAGATCAGCCTGCCGCTGGTCCGGCCCATGGTTGCGGCATTTACGCTGCTGAGTTTTTTGGGGGCGTGGAATAGTTTTCTCTGGCCGCAGATCGTGCTGCAGGATGAAAATAAATTTCCATTGACGGTGGCGCTGAATAATCTGAGCGGGCAATCAGTCTATCAGCAGCATCCAGCGGTGTTGATGCTGGCGACATTGGTGGGGATTTTGCCGGTTGTGGTATTATTTTTCGCGCTGCAGAAGGATTTCATCGGGAGTTTGAAGGCGGGGGCGATCAAGGGGTAGAAGGCATTATAACATGCTAATGGTTACGGAATAGAAACCACCAGAGCGGCGACGCCAAGTACGTGACACCAAAAATGGCGCCGACTAAATCTAGGAGCAGGAAGTCTTTTTGGGGAGTGAACGCGCTTTTGCGGAGGTCCGGCGTAGTCAAGAGGCCTGGGATTCTTTGTGTCGCCCATTCCCGCATTTTAGCACGCGTCGGAGCGCGCCGCACAAGTGCGGCGGCTACACGGAGACATGGAGCAGTTTCCCAAACAACGTCAAACTTTTCGCATCGACGATATCGACATCTAGAATCTCGCCCTTGAGACCCTTGGCGCCTTCAAACACCACCACCTGATCACCGCGCGTGCGGCCGACCATTTGGGATCGTTCGCCATTGGCGAGTTTCTTTTCCCAGCCGAGTTCCACGCCATTTCCGCTCCCGCGGCGGCTGACGAGTTTGCTTTCGCCTTCGACGATGACCGACACGAGCTGGCCGATCATGGCGCGATTCAATTCATTGCAGACATCCATCTGGACGGCCAGCAGGGCGTTATTCCGACGGCGTTTCACATCCTCGGGGACATCATCTTTGAATCGGTCGATGGCCACCGTTCCCGGGCGCGGGGAATATTTGAAGATGAAACTATTTTTGAATCGGGACTCGCGCGTCAATTCGATTGTCTTTTTGAAATCCTCTTCGGTTTCGGTGGGGAAACCAACAATGAAATCGCTGGCGACGCAGACATCGGGCATGAATTGGCGCGCGCGATGCAGAAAATCCCGATATTGGCCGGAGGTGTAGCCGCGATTCATCATCTTCAAAATACGGTCGCTGCCGTGCTGGGCGGGGGCGTGGAGATATCGGCAAATGCGGGGGCAATCGCGCATGGCCATCAGGGCATCGTCCGTGAAATCGCGCGGGAAACTGGTGACGAATCGCAAGCGCGGAAGATCGGGCGTCGCTTCATGCACTTGGTACAACAGATCGGCGAAACTCGTCGTGCGCCCGTCACCATGCTGATAAGCATAGTGATTGATCGTTTGGCCCAGCAGCGTGACTTCCCGCGCGCCGGCGGCGGTGAGTTTCTTCACCTCTTCGATAATGTTGGTCGGTGGGCGATGGACTTCGGGGCCGCGCGTGTAGGGGACGACGCAGTAGGTGCAGAATTTGTTGCAACCGCGGGTGATGCGGACGTAGGACTGCGTGATCTGGTCGCCGGGCGAGATGCTGCGGGAGAGGTCGAGCATCTCCAGCCCGTCTTCCTCAGCGCTGGCCAGCGTGCTGCTGCGGCGGATGCTCGCGCCCATGAGCGCGGTTTGCCGCTGGCGCGGCTGGGCAGTGTCGATAGTCAGAGCGGCGTTGTGCACGAGGGCGGGGAGCTGATCCAATTCACCCGGGCCACAGAGCAGATCGACATGCGGATGCTTGCGGAAGATGTTGGTACCATCGCGCTCGGCCATGCAGCCGATGACACCGATGACCAACCCCGGATCGCGCGCCTTGCGCTGCCGCAATTCGCCGAGGCGCGACCAGACTTTTTGCTCGGCATGTTCGCGCACCGAGCAGGTGTTGTAGAGAATGACATCGGCATCATCACGGTCGCTTACGGACTCATATCCATGCGCGCCAAGCTGGCCGAGAACCAGCTCGCTGTCGAGCACGTTCATCTGGCAGCCGAAGGTTTCGAGATAGAGTTTTCGTCGCATGGCAAAACACTTTTTGAGAACTCTCTTCTTCCCCTTCCCTGGCACTCCGGGGGAGGGTCAGGGTGGGGGTCTTTTCGGGCCAACTGAAATTCGACCCCCACCCCAACCCTCCCCCGGAGTACCAAGGGAGGGGGAAGTGGCCGAACCCCATTTTGCATTGGAATTATCGGGGAAACAATCTATAAGTCCGAATCATGCAGATTCTGGCCAATAGCGGCGGTATCGCTTCCACCAACGCCTATCTGGTCGCGGATGAAGCCACGGGGCAAGCGGTGCTTTTCGATGCTCCGGATCACACGGCCGAGCCATTGCTGCGCCAGGCAAAGGCGCGCGGGTGGAATGTGATCGGCCTGTGGCTCACGCATGGGCATTTCGATCATCTGGCGGATCATGCGGTCGTAACGCAGCGTTTCCCAAATGCCAAAGTCCTGATCCATCGGCTGGACGAGGAGATGCTGATCGATTCGACCAATCCGTTTTTCGAGTTGCCGTTTGTGATTCCATCACGCAAGGCGGATGGATATGTGGAGGATGGGCAGGAGTTGCACATCGGGTCAATTCCGGTGCGGGTGATCCACACGCCAGGGCACGCTCCTGGGCATGTGATGTATTACTTGCCCAATGAGAAAATTCTGATTGGGGGCGATTTGATCATCATGGGCGCGGTGGGGCGGACCGATTTGCCGGATTCAAATCCGGCGGATTTGAACGCGTCGATTCGAAAGGTGATGACTTTGCCCCCGGACACCAAGCTCATGCCCGGCCACGGCTCGCCAAGCACCTTGGCCCATGAGGCGGCGGAGAATCCGTATGTGAGGGAAGCGATGGAAAGCTGACAAATCGACAAAAAAGAAGAGCCGGCTCGAAAGCCGGCTCCTGTTCAACGGTTCGGTGCTCAGGGCTGGGGATCAGCCGCCATCGCGTCCGCCGCTGCACCCTCTACCGCCCCGGCAACAACAACTGCCAAAAGTAGAATGTCGATTCCTGACCGGCATTCATATTGCGCAATGCCCGGGGGCGGCATTGGCATTACCTCCGCACGAATCACAACGTTTAAAATGCGAAATTATTTCGGGTGGCGAGGAAAATTCGGTTGGGGACGGGGTTTTTCGACGTTCGTGGAAGAGAATGACCGCCAAGACGCCAAGACGCCAAGGTAGGAAAATACGCCAAGAATTGAATTCGGGATTAGAATTACATCTTAAAAAAGCATTTCCCCTTGGCGTATTTTCCTAACTTGGCGTCTTGGCGTCTTTGCGGTTAATCCGCATTTTGCCCTCGAAGGCAGAGCGGCTTTCGACTCACCGATGATCCCAGCAGGCTTTACACTTTGGGCCAATCGTTTTAGCATCCCCCAAGGGACAGGCTGTAATAGGAGTTCTTAGAATGATTCCTCGGCGAAAAACGCGAAAAGTCGTTATTGGTGATGAGGCACATGGTTATGTCGGCATCGGCGGGGACTCCCCGGTATCCGTGCAGACCATGACCTCCGGATACACCTGGGAAATCGACAAATGCGTGGCGGAAATCCACAAGCTGGCGGCGGCGGGGGCGGATATCGTCCGCGTGGCCGTTCCGGAGAAAAAGGACACGGCCGCCCTGAAGGAAATCCTGCCCAGAGTGTCGGTGCCGATCGTGGCGGATGTGCATTTCCATTTCCAACGGGCTCTGGAAGCCGTTGAGGCGGGAATCCATAAAATCCGGCTCAATCCCGGCAACATCCAGGACCGCGAGCAGGTGAAGGATGTCATCCAGGCCTGCAAGGATCGCAAAATCCCCATCCGCGTTGGCGTCAATGAAGGCTCCATCGTCGAGCGAAAAGACAAGCAAAAACGCATGAAGGAACTCGGCGGTGTTTTCTCCGACAACAAGAACGGCCATCTGCTGGCCATCATGATTGCCAAACTTGAGGAGTATCTGGAGATCTTCCAGGAGGAGAATTTCCACGACATCGTCATCAGCGCCAAGAGCATCGATCCGGCTTTGGTGATCGACGCCTACAAGGAAATTAGCCAGCGGTTCGATTATCCGCTGCATCTTGGCGTCACCCACGCCGGGCCGAAAGAGACCGGGGCGATTCGCTCCGTCGTTCCGCTGGGGCATCTGCTCTGCAGTGGCGTCGGCGACACGATCCGCATCAGCTACGCCAACGATCCGATTTATGAAGTCGAGGATGGGTTGGAATTACTTTATGTCCTGGGACTCCGCGAGCGCATCGGCGCGGAACTGATCGCCTGTCCGACTTGTGGACGAATTCAAGTCGATCTCTTCAAACTGGTGCAGGATGTCCGCAAGGAGTTGGCCAAAGAAATTAAACTGCCGATTAAAGTCGCGGTGATGGGATGCGTCGTGAATGGCCCGGGCGAATGCGAAGGGGCGGACATTGCCATCTTCGCCGGCGATCGCCGCGGGATTATTTACGTTCAAGGCGAGCGCGTCGCCAACGTGCCCGAGGAACAGATTCTGGAGCGTCTGCTGGCCGAGTGCCGACAATTTGAGAAACAGGTGAAAGCCGGCAAAGCAACACTGGGCGCCAAGAAGGTGGACATCCTTCCGCCTGATCCGATCGGCGAGGTGGGCAGCGGTTGGGAAAAGATCGAAAAAGATCGCCGAGCGCTGCCGGTGGTGAAGTAGGCGGAGCGCAAGAAGTTTTCCGCGCCACGGGGATTGCAGTAATATTCGGAGATGGATCAATTGCCTTCGGCCGCGCCGCGCGATCGCTCCGCGCCTGCGGTGGGATTCACGCTTTGTGCCTTGTGCCTCGGCTATGCCATCTACGTTGCGATGGGCACCTACAACCATCCGGCCATGGTGGGCCTGACGCTGGCGGGGATTTTTTGCGTCACGGCCTTGCTCCTGCCGCCTTCGCAATTATCCGAGTCCATCAGCCGCAAACTTCTTCCGCTTCTTCTTCCCTTCTGCGTCGCGCTGGAGGCGCTGCTGCTCTGGAAATTTGAGGATCTGTTTCATCCCGACCCCACCGTCAGCGCCGGAGTAATTTTGGGGGGGGCGGTTGGCATGGCGCTTGCGATCGTCCGGCCGGGAATGCGCGGCGGGCTGGTCATTGCACTGGCGATGATTTTCGTCGTGATGGGAATCACGCGCGTCCGTCAGTTCCATCCGCATATCGACGTGCTTCTTTTTCAGGAGCAATCGTCCGATGCGTTGCTGCACGGGAATGATCCGTATGCGATTCGCTTTCCCAACATTTATCCACCGCCGTTCGACCATCTGTTTTACGGCCCCAACGTGATCGATTCGAACAACATGCTGAAATACGGATATCCCTATCCGCCGCTCAGTCTGCTCATGGTTTTGCCGGGATACCTGCTGGGAAACGTGCGGATCATACACGTGCTGTGCGCGGCGGCGTCGGCGATGCTGATCTATTTCGCTCGCCCGAGCCGGCTCAGCGCTATGGCGGCGGCGCTTTTTCTCCTGACGCCCCAAGGGTTGCTGGTCACTTATACGGGCTGGACCGAACCATTGTTGACGCTCAATTTTTCACTGGCAATGTTTTGTGCCTGCCGTCGCCCAAAGATGCTGCCGTGGATGCTGGGATTATTCTTTGCCACCAAGCAGTACACCGTCTTCGCTTTGCCAGCGCTTTGGATGCTGACCGACGGCCCGGACCGGGGCAAACAATTATTTCGCATTGTTTGGCAAGCGGGCTTAGTTGTGGCCGTTATCACATTGCCTTTTTTCTTCTGGAACCCGCGCGAGTTCATCCGCGCCGTCGCCCTGTGGCAACTGGTGCAGCCATTTCGCAAGGATGCTCTGAGTTACCTGGTCTGGATTTGGTACCGCGACGGCCAGCGTACGCCGCCCATCTGGGTCCCGCTGTTGGCCGTGATCCCCGCAGTTTTGCTGGCGCTGTGGAAATGCCGCCCCGGCCCATCCGGTTTCGCCGCTGCTTGCACCGTGATCTTTCTCGCCTTCTTCGCCTTCAACAAGCAGGCGTTTTGCAATTACTATTATTTCGTCATCGCCACGGCATGCTGGACTTTGGGGACGATGCAATTGGCGGGAAAGAAAGAACCGACCGCGAGGATTGCAGCCGTTGGCGTATCAACCTCTTGAGAATTTGAATGCCTGTTTCCCCGCATCGACGTCGATGGTGATCGTGTCGTTCTCCCCGAATTCACCGGCGAGGATTTTTCCCGCAATGGGATTTTCGATCCGCTGCTGAATCACGCGCTTCAGCGGCCGGGCGCCGTAGGTGGGGTCGTAACCCTCCTCCGCCAACAATTTTCGGGCCGCAGGCGTCAGGTTCATTTTGATGTTCCGATTTCCCAACCGCTTTTTCAGATGCTCAAGCTGCACATCCACGATCTTAGTGAGCTGTTCCTTGGAGAGCGAGTGGAAGAGAATCACCTCATCGATGCGATTGAGAAATTCCGGGCGGAAATGATCCTTGAGCAGCTCCTTCACCGCCGCCTCGACTTCCCATTGCTCCGCCTCGCGCGCGGCCAGTTTCTGAATCTCGGAGCTGCCGATGTTGCTGGTCATCACGATGACGGCATTCTTAAAATTCACGGTCCGGCCCTGGCCATCGGTCAATCGGCCATCATCCAGCACCTGCAGCAGCACGTTGAACACATCGCGATGGGCCTTCTCGATTTCATCAAACAAAATCACCGAATAGGGCTTGCGGCGAACCGCCTCGGTCAATCGCCCACCCTCTTCATATCCCACATATCCCGGCGGCGCGCCGATCAGCCGGGCTACCGAATGCTGTTCCATGAACTCGCTCATGTCGATGCGCACCATGGCGTTTTCATCATCGAATAAAAATTCCGCGAGCGCCTTGCAAAGCTCGGTTTTCCCGACGCCGGTGGGGCCCAGGAATAGAAAACTGCCGATGGGACGATTCGGATCGCCCAGCCCCGCGCGATTGCGGCGAACCGCATCCGACACGGCTTTAACCGCCTCATCCTGTCCGACCACCCGCTGGCCCAGCCGCTCTTCCATCTTAAGCAATTTGTCCCGCTCGCCCTCGAGCATCCGCGTCACCGGCACGCCGGTCCATCGGCTGACCACGCCGGCGATTTCCTCGCTGGTCACTTCCTCCTTCACCAGCGCCTCGCCCGATTTGGTCAAATCATGCAATCGCTTCTGGGCCTGCTCCGATTTTGTTTGCAACTCGCGCATCTCGCCATATTGAATTCGCGCCGCCACTTCCAATTTCCCCTCGCGCTTGGCCTGCTCCAGTTCGGCCTGTTTGTTGTCGAGCTGCTCCTGCAATTTCTTAATCCCCCGCATCGCTCCGACTTCATTTTCCCATCGGGCCGTCAATCGGGTGTTCTTTTCCTGCAATTCCGAAAGCTCTTTTTCCGCCTTGGCCTTTTGCTGTTGCGATGCCGGGTCCTTTTCCCGCTTGAGTGCTTCGATCTCGATCTGTAACTGCATGATCCGCCGGCGAATTTCATCCAGCTCGGCCGGCATGGAATCGTTTTCGATCCGCAATCGGCTCGCGGCCTCGTCGATCAAATCAATCGCCTTGTCCGGCAGAAATCGATCCGTGATATACCGATCCGACAGCACCGCCGCCGAGACGATGGCATTATCGGTGATCCGCACGCCGTGATGCGTTTCATATCGCTGTTTCAGCCCGCGCAAAATGGCGATGGTGTCCTCGACGCTGGGCTGATCGACCTGAATCGGCTGAAATCGCCGCTCCAAAGCCGCGTCTTTCTCGATGTGCTTTTGATATTCGTCCAGAGTCGTCGCCCCGATGGTGTGCAATTCGCCGCGAGCCAGCGCGGGCTTGAGAAGATTGCCCGCATCCATCGCCCCCTCGGCTTTTCCAGCGCCGACAACGGTGTGCAATTCATCGATGAACAAAATGATCTGCCCCTCGCTCTGCGTCACTTCCTTGATAACCGCCTTGAGCCGATCCTCGAATTCGCCCCGATATTTCGCCCCCGCAATCAGCGCGCCCATATCCAGTGCGATGATCCGCTTGTTCTGCAGCACCGTCGGCACATCGCCGTTGAGCATGCGAGTGGCCAAGCCTTCGACGATGGCCGTCTTGCCCACGCCAGGTTCGCCAATGAGCACAGGATTATTTTTCGTTCGCCGAGAAAGCACTTGCATGGTCCGGCGAATCTCCTCATCCCGTCCGATGACCGGATCGATCTTCCCCTGCCGGGCCATCTCCACCAGATCGCGGCCATATCGCTGCAGAGCCTGGTACTTCTCTTCCGGATTCTGATCCGTCACGCGCTGCCCGCCGCGGACCTCTTTCAAAGCCGCCAGAATCGCATCATGCTTCACACCTGCGACCGCCAGGATTTCCCTCGCCTCGCTCTTCACCTGCGCCAACGCCAGCAGCAAATGCTCGGTGGAAACATATTCATCCTTGAGGCGATCCGCTTCCTTCTGGGCATGGGCAAAGACATCGTTTAATGCCGGGCTAGGCCCCGTCTGTGTGCCGGTGGCCTTTGGAAGTCGATCCAATTCATCCAGCACAATTCGTTGCAACCGCTCCGGATCAGCCCCCAGCTTTTGCAGCAGGGGAATAAACACGCCATCCGTCTCGGATAGCAAAGCCCCCAGCAAATGTAACGGCGTGATCTGCGCATGATTCGACTGCTGCGCACTCTCCTGAGCGCGAACGACCGCTTCCTGACCCTTGATGGTAAATTTATCAAATCGCACAGCTGAGGCGGATGCAAAGGTCGGGCCAAGGCGAACAATCATATTTGCAGGCCGGTCCGGGGATAAATATGCAAATGCGAAATGGTCGGCTGCCAATTCGTTGTTCAGTAGGCAAAATGCTGCATTTTTGGCAGTCTTTCGTGTATCAAGCGAACATCGACTTGAGAACCCTTAGGACCGCTGTTGCCGTCGAGGGGTCGATGCTGCCCAGTCGTTTCACCAGTCGGACCTGATCGACCGTGCGAATTTGATCCAACGCGATTTCACCGCTCTTGCGTCCAAATCGGCATGCCACGCGCGACGGATAACCCTTGGTGGTAGTCGTCATCGGAGCCACGATGACAGTGCGAATGTTTCGGTTCATTTCATCAGGCGAAACCACCAGACACGGGCGCGACTTTTTGATTTCACTGCCGACAGTCGGATCCAACGTCACCAGAAAAACGTCAAATCGCTGGACGTACATGAGGCTTACCAAGTCCACTCCGTGCTGTCCCATTCGGTCAGCGGCACGGCCGGATCGATGAGGAAATCGTCCCCCTTCTCACGCATCTTTTTGAAGGCCTTATCCCACCCCGCCCTCGGTGATTTCACACCGCGAATCACCAATTGCCCGTTTTGTACGATCAATTCAATTTTGCCATCGAGCGCGCACTGCTCGATAACAGCCTTGGGCAGCCGAACCCCTCGGGAATTGCCGATGGCGACAAGCTTGGTTCGCATAATTACAATGTAAGCACAGTAGCCCGGAAGAGTCAACGGTCATGAAACGGATGATCGCGGTGGCCTTTCAGGCTGTCGCCGGATTCCGTTTGCGGCGACGCGCCGCCAGTATGACGCTACAAAGCGCCAGAAGCGACAAGCTCGCCGGCTCTGGTGTTATGGATACAGGCAGGGACATCGATGTAAAAGTCGATCCTTCATATCCGGGAGGCGGGTCGTTCGAAATGTTCAGATCGTCCAGGGGAATCAGCGTGTTGCTGATCTGAAAGCCCGCATTGGAAAAGGTGATCGGATCCGCCGGATCGGCTTGGCCCGAAAACATCAATGTTGGCTGTTGACCTGTGAGAAACGGAAACTCGACCCACTCTCCGCCGGTCGTCCCATCCTGGCTGAATTGAACGAATGTCGTGATGTATTTGAACGAAGATCCCATAGGTGGTGAAGCCGGCGGCGCGGGATTGGGCGTTACATTTACCACCGGAACGGTTTGTGATTCGCCGAGAACAAAACCCAACGGCGGCGGTGGTAACTGGCCCCCCAACCATTCCTGGTTCTTAATGGGTATCGGGGTTCCGTTTGTTGGTCCCACGATTCCAAATTGCACCGTGCCGGCGGGTTGACCAACATTCTGGTTGATCGGTGGGATGGTATTTCCCTGAAACTCCATTGTTGCCCCGCTTTGACCGGCGGACGCGGTTCCGTTGGCGGCATACGGGTTTGTATTCACGTCCGTAGCGCTTTGGGCCGGAAGAGTAACCTCCGAGGTTAGATAGACATTGAACTGCGTCCATTCTGCCACGGTAGCACCGGGCTCAAACGGAGCCTGAACCGGCGGCACACTGACATACTCGCTGAACAACTCGCTGTCCGCCCGGCAGTAATTCGTGGCGGCCATCATTAGACCGCACAACACCGCAACCATGGTGCAACAAAGCGCGCGTGAACGTTTGGCGACCTGCATTTCTCTTCTCCCGGACGTTAGACGTGAAAACGAACGAACTGTGCAAGAAATTGTACTTTCCCGCAGAGGTGAGTCAAGGATTTTCTAGTTTCTTAGCCGGGTGAATCTAGCAGCGAATTTGCGGCCTTAATGCGCCTTCTTCCCGCCCCCACCGCCGCCTCCACCACCCCCGCCGCCCGCGCCGGCGCCGACGGTGTTGTGATGTTGATATACCCATCCCACGCACGCGGGGATGAACACGAAGGCGGGAAGCAGGAACGGCTCCATGTGCAAATGATCCGTCAGGCGCGGGCCGATTTCCTGGTATTTGTAGATCAGGCCCAGGATGCCGAAGACCATCATCGCCGAGCCTTGCAGGCTGGTATAAACCATCACGCTGCCGCGGAAGAGGATGAAGGAGAGCATACCCAGGGCGATCAGGCCGGAGAGCGCGCCAGCCCATAGAAGATTTTCATCCAGCCCCGCGCCGTGCCAGATTCCAGCGCCGACGATCGCGCCGAACACCCCGCCCATCAGCGCGACGGCGTATTTCATTGTCGGCCACGCGATTGCCCCGGCGAAGACCGCTCCGATCATCGCCGCCGCCACCGCCGGCTCGCCGCCGTGCGTCATCGAAGCGCCGATATATCCGCCGAATACCGCGGCATTCAGCAGCACCAGCATCTTGAATATCTTGTATCCCCACAGCAAATAAATCAGCCCCGCGATGATCAGCAGCATGGCGATTTCCGGAGCCATGTGCTGGCACCAGTGCAGGAAATCGCCCTGGTGCGGCCAGCGGCGGGGGACATCAGTTAATGGGGCGACGGCGTCGTCAGCCAGTATATAAAACGCATTCATGCCTCAGCCCTTTCTTCGGGATTCCACTTCTTTCTCTTTCCCATCCTTCGCGCCGGTGGGTTTGGGCGTGGGCAGCGATTTCCACTGAAACCCCACGCCAAACGCCGTCATGCCAACGAGAATCGCGCACTGAATCAGCAATTGTGTTGGAAAACTATCCAGCAATTCCGGCCGGGAATGGTTCACCAATGCCGCTCCAAATCCGAGGAGCATCGATGTCCCGGCAAAGCTCCAGAAAACAGCGATGGCGATTTTTGGCTTCCAGATCACCGCGCCAAATCCCATTGCCAGCGCCGCCGCCGCGCACACGGGCAAAAATCGCGGCAATCCACCGGGAAGCCCGCGCCAAAGTTCCGCCAGATATTGCGGCAATAGGAGTTGTGAACTGGGCCAATACCAGGATTGTCCCGGAGCGATCGCGGTCCAAAGGGCCAGCGCGCTCCAGACGGCCAACAGCATTCCCAGCGATGCCCCCACCCAGAACCGGTGCCATGCGTATGCGCTGACGCCCAGGATCACCGCGCCCCCGACCGCCGGCCCCATTCCATCCACCGACCAACCGCACCACAACGGCAACTTCATCCCCAGAACCGTCCCAAGCCCCACGGCCGTCAGCGTCAGCATGGACCGGCTGATCCGTCCGCCGACGAGCCAAAGCACGATGGCAAGGGAAGCCCCCACGCCCGAAACGATCAATCCGATCACTCCGAGCCGTTCAGGCAGAAGGCTAAATAACTGCTGAAACAAGAGCGCACCTCTTACCCCTAATCGGCTAATCCGGGCGGATTTCTGCAAAGGTCCGATAGCTGGCGGCGGCAATGTTGAATTTCACGGCGTTTTCGTTGTCTCGGACGCGCGCGTTCCTTCGATTTTGCCGACCAATCTCAGCAACCCATCCAATATCGTTAGCGGATGTGGCGGACAGCCGGGGATGAACAGGTCGATGGGCACGATTCCGCCAGCGCCGTTGTGGATTTCGGGATGGTCGATGTACGGGCCGCCGCCGATGGCGCAAGCGCCGACGGCGATGACGATCTTGGGCGATGGCACGGCATCGTAGGTTTTTTGCAGCGCCAGTTTCATGTTTTCCGAGACGGCCCCCGCGATGAGTAGCCCGTCGGCGTGGCGCGGGGAAGCAACGAACTGAATTCCGAATCGGCTCAGGTCCCAACCAATCGTGTTCAGCACATTCACATCCAACTCACAAGCGTTGCACCCGCCGGCGCTGACTTGCCGAAGTTTCAACGATCGTCCGAAGAGTCGTTTGAGTTTTCCGTCCAGTTCGGCCGCCAGTTTTATTTCGTGATCCGGATCAATGACCAAATCCTGTCGCTGATGAACGGCAAGCCGATATTCGCGCGTGTAACGGATCGCCCCTTCGGGGCACGCGTTCATGCAATCGGTGCAGAAGAGGCACCGGCCCAGATCGATGCGCGGTTTGTCAGTGATCGTGATCGCCTGCGTCGGACACGCATCGGCACATTTGGCGCAGCCGTCCGGGCATTTGGACGCATCAATCGTCGGTTTGCCGCGGAACCGCTCCGGCAGCGCCGGCGGGGGGCCGTCCGGATATTCCATCGTTCGATGGCCCTGATGATGCCGGGCTAATAGAATATCGAACATCACGCACGTCCTCTCAGGCGATCACAAATCATGCCCGCAGTACGACAGATTGAAGCTCTTATTGCACAGCGGGAAATCAGAAATCTGCTGGTTCCGCATCGCCAAGGCGAGGCCGGCCCAATTGTGAAACGAGGGATCGACGATTTTGTATCGCTCGAATTTGCCGGCGGCGTCGGTCAATGCCAAATGACACAACTCGCCTCGCCAGCCTTCGATCAGGGAGATTGCGATTTGGCTCGGTGCCACCGGGTTCACATCGGACCGCACATCGCCGGCCGGCAGAGCGCGGAGTTGCTCGTTGATGAAATGGATGGAATGCTGCATCTCCAGCCAGCGCAAATATGCGCGCGCGAAAACGTCACCGGATTCCCACGTGGAAACGGGAATCTGCACGAAGCGGAAAATTCCCGATGGATGATCGTTGCGGACATCACGCTGCAATCCACAAGCGCGGGCGGCGGGACCGACTAAACCCAATTCCATCGCCACTTCCTGCGAAACCCGGCCGATGTCCTCGAACCGTGCCATCACGGATTGAGCGTTCCACAGGAGATCAATCGCGCTCTTGCAATCCCTTTCGGCGGTATCGAGGCGTTTGAGCAGATCAGGGACGATCGTCGTGTCGAGATCAAACCCGACACCACCGGGGCGGATCATGCCGCGACCGAAGCGGTTGCCGCAGAGGGAAGCGGTCATGTTCAGGAAATCGCCACGAATTCGGCCGCAGAAGGATGGGGTGGGTAGGAACCCGACGTCGCCCGCCAGCGCGCCCAAATCTCCAACATGATTGGCCAGCCTCTCCAGCTCCAGCGCGATGCCGCGCAACGTCTGAGCTCGCGGGGTTTTTTGGCAATGGGCCAATGCCTCGAACACCTGGCAGTATGCCATGGCGTGGCCAATAGTCGTGTCGCCGGCCAAGGTTTCCGCGTAGTGGATGGATCGCGCATTGGGTCCGCCAATCATCGCGCGCTCGACGCCTCGGTGTTGGTAGCCGAGGGAGATTTCCAGATGGAGGACATCTTCGCCATCGCACTGGAACCGAAAATGCCCCGGCTCGATCACGCCGGCATGGACGGGTCCGACGGCCACCTCATGCACCTGTTCGCCATCGACGCGGTAGAAATCCATGACGCCAGCGACGATGGGCTGATTGTCGGGCCGATTCCACGCATCATGCCCGGGCCGGAATGAGCGATGAAATCTCACGGGTTTGAACCACGGATGCCCCTCGGCCCGAATCCCAAATTGCTCAGCAATCTCGCGTTCAAATAGATGCACCTGCGTACAGCGCGGCGTGAGGGATGGGAAACTGTCACCGGACAGACGAGTTCGCGCCAGCCGCAGAGTCGATTGCCGATCGTCGGCCAACACGAGATAAAGTTGCACAACTTCTAAATCGAGAGAACCAAACAATTGCACCACCCGCTGGCCGTGCTCAACTCCATTGAGGATGGTTTGCTGGAATTCATCGAGCGGCAATTCCGGAACCAATGCGCGATCGATGGCGCGGCCGTTTCCGATGATGGCCAACGGGCTGTTCATGGCCGGACCTCCAGAAAATGCGCGGCATCATGCAAGAGGCCGTTGAGAAACATCGGGATGTGCAGGCCAAGCAGCAGGACGATCCCCAGCGAGAGCAAGATCGGCAAACCGGTGAACAGGCCGTCGTGGTATGCGGTGCGCCGGCTGCCGGGAAGGGGTCGGCCTTGCACGGCGGTGAGCACGGTTTGGCCCATGCCAATGAAAATAATCAGCAGGAGAATCAGGAATCCGGCGGCAGAGATGAATCGGCCGTGAAGAAGTGCGCCGTTGAAGATGGTTAATTCGCTGATGAAAGGCCCAAATGGCGGCGCGCCGGTGATGGCGAAGAATCCGAGAAGGAAAAGTGTGCCGGAGAATGGGAGGCGCGACATTGCCCCGCGGACATCATCGGTTGTCTTGCTGCCGTAGGCACGGTGGATGTTGCCGGCCGAGAGAAATAGAACACCTTTGGCCAGGGCGTTGTTGAACATGTGAAGGAGCGCGCCGAATAACGCCGGTCCGCCGATGCCGGCGCCCAGCACGAGGATGCCCATCTGCTCGACGCTGGAATAAGCCAGCATGCGTTTGATGTCTCGCTGTCCGACCATGAAAACAGCCGCGACCGCCATGGAGAGAAGCCCGATGAAAATCATCAGCCGGGCTGTATACGGACTTTCGCCGGCGGCCTGACAAATGTGATGGATGCGGAGCAGGGCGAGGAACGCGCAGTTGGTGACGCCACCGGCAAGCAGCGCGCCGACGACCCCGGGCGCTTCGCCATAGGCATCCGGTTTCCACGTGTGCATCGGGGCCAATCCCATCTTGGTGCCGTAGCCGACAAGCAAAAGAACGAACGCCGCTTCGAGCCAGGATTTGTCGAGCAGGGGGGCTCGTGCCAAAAGATCATCGAAAAACAACGACGGCTCACCGCCACGCCCCAGCGATGCATAGGCCAGGAAAAACGATCCCAAAAGCGCGATGGCGATGCCCACCGAGCAGACGAGGAGATATTTCCACGTCGCCTCGATGGAGCGTTGCGTGCGATTGAAATATATGAGCGGGGCGGTGCTGAGAGTCGTTGCTTCGATGGCGACCCACATCAGTCCCAGATGCCGTGAGCTGGTGACCAGCGTCGCCATCGCCAAAAAAATCAGCAGGCACATGACGAAGATTCGATTGGAATGCTCGGTGCGATAGCGCAGATATCCGATGCTGTAAATCGAGCAAATCACGAAGAGAACGCTGAGCATCAGCAGCACCAGCCGCCCCGGCGGATCGAGCACCAGCCAACCCATCGCTGCCGGCGCGGGATGCAGAAGGCACTGCAGAGTGATTGCCAAATGTCCCAGCGAAGCCGGCAGCAAAACCCACGGCCGCCAACGATTCGATGGGATCACCAGCGCCAACAAGGCGGCCAGAAGCGGAAGAAGGATTAGTGCCAGTAGCATCGTTTATTCCTTGAGCGCGGATAATCGCCGAGTGTCCAGCGACGCGAATTGGCGGTTGATGTGGTGAATGATGATGCTTACTACAAAAACGCCGACGAAGAGGTCGAGCAGCACGCCCAATTCCACAAGGAACGGCATCGCTTCCAGCAGCAGCATTCCGAAAATGTAGATTCCATTTTCGAGGATGAGGTAGCCGATCACTTGCGAGATGGCCTTGATGCGGGTGATTAGCAGCAGAAATCCGGTGAACACCGTCGAGAAGGCCGCGGGGATGATCAGCGGGTTGATCTGCTGCGACGCCAAGGCGAGATGCGAGGCGAATGCGATGGAAATGCCCGTTCCCAGGGCGCCGAGCAACATGGATGGCACCAGACCAATCAGCGGCTCGACTTCACGTTTGATTTGGGCATCGCGCAGGGCTTTGAACAACATGCCGGGGATTACGGAGCCCTTGAGAGCAAGCGTTGCCAGAGCAATCACCGGCGCCATGAGCCCAATTTGCTTTTGCACCAGCAGCGGCATGAAGCTGAGCAAAATCCCCTGCAGGGCTGCCCCCTGAATCAGCGCGCGAATCCGGCTGGTCGCCAACAGATACAAATTGATCAGCAGCACGAACACCAGAATGGTGTTGATCAAACTATTCATGCGTGCCTCAACATCAGAAGGAATCCGAAACCGCAAAGCAGGCTGGCGGCGATAAGCAGCGTCGGCACGTGCCGCATCTGGAGCCGCGCCATGACCGATTCGACGATTCCAATCGCCACGGCCACCGCAAGGATCTCCAGAGCGAAGATCGGCCAGTCGATCAGAAGGATTCCCGTCTGGAACGGTGCGATCACATGCAGCACGATGGCCGAGAGGATGAACAATTTGATCGCCGCTCCATAAAGAATCACCCCCAGCAGTGGGCCGCTGTGGTCGAGCACCATCACTTCATGGATCATCGTCAGTTCCAGATGGGTGTTGGGATCATCCACAGGGAATCGGCAATTCTCGGCCAGCAGCACGATGAACAACCCCGCACCGATGAGAAGCATGGATGCCATCGGAAGCGCCCGGAATCCGATGGCCAAGGGCGCATGCAACATCGGCGTGAGGCTCAATGATCCGGAAAGTTTGACCAGAACCAGAAAGGCCAGGAACAACGCCGGCTCGGTGAGGCAGGCGAATGTCACTTCGCGGGATGCGCCCAGGCCTTCGAAGGACGATCCCGTGTCCATCGCCGCCGACGTGGTAAAAAATCGGCCCAGCGCCAGGAGATAGGCGAAGAGAATCAGATCGCCAGTGAAATGGATCGGTGAATCAAATCGTCCCATCGGCACGAGCAGCGATGCCAGAAGAATCGCCGCCAGCGTGATGATTGGCCCCATCTGAAAAATTTTGGTGGTTGTCACACTGATGACCATTCCCTTTCGCATCAGCCGAAGCAAATCGAAATATGGCTGCAGCAACGGCGGACCATCCCGTCCAGCGAACCAAGCTTTAGTTCTATTAATGACCCCAAGCAACAGCGGCGGCATCGCCACGAGCAGCGCAATGTGCATCAGGGAATTGAAGATGGCAATCAAGATTTGAATCATCCCGTCCACCCGGCGAATAACAGCAGAAGCAGCAGAGCGCTCAGCAGATAGAGCACGTAAACCTGCACCGGCCCGCGCTGGATCGGCCGGGCCCATGAAAAAACTCGTTCGCTTCCGGAGAATGCGGGAATCAAAGCATCATCGAGAACCGGGTCGGGAGTTTCGCTGCGGAAACGGGATCGGCCGGGGAATAGGCCCGAAAGTCCGGCGATTGCTTTGCGCGGAACGATCGCCCAGACGAACAATCCTGAAATTGATTGTGCGAATGATGAGCCGGTGTATTGCATGGATGCCTTGGGCCGCGCGTAGCCGCAATCCCACGTTCCCGCCGTCGCCACGGGCATTCTTTGCCGATGCCAGCGAAGCGCGAGAAATCCGCCCATCCCGACGGCAATCAGAGCAATGCTCACTCCCGTGAACCAATACAACGGGACGAGCGATTCAATCGAGACGGCACGAAAATCCCAAACCGCGACGGCTCGCTCGATCATCGGAACAATCGTCTCCGGGACAACGCCAATGAACACGCAACAAATCCCCAGCAGCGCGATCGGAGCGATCATGCTCGCGCTGGGATCGTGCGCACGTTCGGCACACTGAGTTCGCGGCAACCCTCCAAATGCAACGCCGATCAATTTCACGAAAGTCCCGATGGCCAGTGCCCCGATAATCGCCAGTGCCGGGGCCGCCAGCGCCGCCCAGATGCAGCTTCTTCCAACATCCGCGCCAGCCGTGCGGAACAGACCGAAATAGATCAGCAACTCGCTAACGAATCCATTCAACGGCGGCAATCCACAAATGGCGATCGCGCCGATCAACACCCATCGAAAAGTTCTCGGCATCGTCTTCGCCAAGCCGCCGAGAAGATCAATCTTTCGGGTTCGCGTGCCGTGCAGAATGTTTCCCGCGCCCATGAAAAGGAGCGGCTTGAACAGGCTGTGATTGAAAATGTGAAGCAATGCCCCGCCGAGACCCAGCACGATCCAATCGAATCTGTCAAAAGATCTGCCCAGCAGCGCGAGTCCCACCCCGATGGTGATGATCCCCATATTCTCGATGCTGCTGTAGGCGAGAAGCCGTTTGAAATCCTGCTGGGCGATGGCGAATGCGATGCCCAAAACGCCGGAAACCGTCCCCGCAACCAGCAGTGTCGCGCCCCACCAGATAGGCGGTTGCGGCAAGAACGATCCGATGCGAATAATGCCGTAAATACCCAGATTCAGCAGCACCCCGGACATCATCGCCGACACGTGGCTGGGCGCGTTGGCGTGGGCGCCGGGCAGCCAAACATGCAGCGGCATGATCCCCGCTTTCACGCCGAATCCCACAATTCCCGTGATGAAAATGGTTGTTGTGATCCATGTCGGCAAATCCGGGGCGGCTTGCGGCCAGAGATCAAACGACCCGCTGGCCAGTCGCAGAAATCCGAATGTCGCAAATAAACACGCCGTGTCGAAGTGTGCCGCGATCAGATAAATCCACGCCGCCCGTCGCACCTCGGGCTTTTTATCCTCCGTGTCAAACAGAAAAAACGCGGCCAGCCCCATGATCTCCCATGCCATCAAAAACAGAACCCCATCGCGCGCCAAAACCACCAGCATCATCGCCGCCGTCATTATTCCCCAGCAGAATCGCAGCCTTTGCCCATTGCCCGGATGTCGCGATTGCCTCCAATACCCCAATCCATAAATCGATCCCAGCGCGGAGATCAGCAAAGTCGGCAAAAGAAAAATCACGCCCAGATCGTCCATCCCGATAGAAAAACTTCCGATCGGCAACGACCATGCGAATGTCACTCGCGACATTCCGCCGTTTTTGAATTGCAAAATTAATCCGAAGCCCCCGATGCACGAGCCGATCACATTCATCCCCACCGCGATCCACTGCCCCAGCATCCCGCGCCGTCCCAGCACCAGGCCCGGCACTCCGCTCAGCGCCAAACACCCGGCCGCGATCATGAGGAAATCCATTTCCATGTACTGCTCAATCCGTTGATCAATCGACCGACTGTCCGGCGCCCGTATCCGATGAACGGGAATTGGATGCGAATCCCATCGCAATCTCCGCGCGCTTTAGCGTTTCCAAAATCCTTTCGCGCGGCGCCTGCTGGGTGACCGCCGATTTAAAATCCACATCCCGCAGCGCAAATCCGAGTCGAGATAGCAAATACAAATGAGCCCGGACCGTCGGGCTGATGAAGGTAAACAGGATCGACACCGGCCGGCCGTCCAGCGCGCCGAATTCCACCGGCCGTTCCAGAAAACAAAGCGTCACCATCGGCCGCAGCACGTGCAGAACGATCGGGTTGCGAACATGCGGAATCGCAATCCCATCCCCGATCCCGGTCGAACCCAACGCCTCCCGCGCCAAGAGCACCTGATACAAAAATTTCCGGTCCACTTCCTCCGGCAACTTCATCACATCCACCACCGCCTGCAGCACCGATGCCTTGTCCGACCCCCCCATGCGATAATGAA
Organism: Tepidisphaeraceae bacterium; assembly: GCA_049515255.1. GTDB lineage: Bacteria > Planctomycetota > Phycisphaerae > Tepidisphaerales > Tepidisphaeraceae > JBEKUH01. The sequence goes on from JBEKUH010000002.1 coordinate 73,254, forward strand.
TTCCACCCGCCTCCAAAGCCGCGCTCAAATTCGGCGGCGGGGCATCACCACCCTCCGGCTCAGAAAAAATCTCCGGCGACACCCCCATCTTCCGCGAAGTCGCCCACTCCAACAGCTCCGCCCGATTGAACCGATACTGGTCATTAATCTGATAAGCCGGGATCACACCCTGCTTAATCCAGCGATAAATGCTTTTCTCCGAGACACTTAGCATCTGAGCCGCATCCCGCACGGTAAGCTTCATGCCTCAAACCTTTCATTCTCGACGGGAATATTATCGGTCGTTTGTCCAAAGGAGTCCAAGATCGGGCGGAAATGTACAACTCGAGACAAATTTGGGGAGAGAATACGAACCCCACCGGCTTAGCAACTTCAATCGCTATGCGCCCGCTCCCGTCTCAACCCAAACCTGCTCAATGCCTCAAAGGGGCAAAGGAATGTAGCCACGGGTGAAGCGCAGCGCAACCCGTGGAAGCGGAAAGGCGCAACCCCACAAATCCCACCAATCCGCGCCGGGGGGGCGGAGGAATTATTCGGCAAGCCGAAGATCGGATGAATATATATTTTTCGTCGAACTCAATTCCATGCGCCCCAAGCAATCGCAAAAGTTCAGATTTGAAATCCTCCTTCTTATGATGCTTGCGTTGGCCTGCAATGTATCTCTTCACGGCCCCTTCCTGTGACTTGCTGAGGTGCGCGTGAGATCTGAAATGCTCGCGTCCGTTCTCCATCGCAGATATGGGCTCGCCGATCAATCGGCAGAGATCGATAAAATGTTCCTGGCTGGCAGCGCGCTCGGAGAGATCGCTGCGGCTCCATTTCTCGACAAACTGTTCCGGCGTCATTTGCCCACTCGCGCCCGCCGAGCATTTCGGTTTAATGCCCAAATTCTCGCTCCCAAATGGCGCTACAGAAATCCAAACCAACTCGTCGATTTCGCGCATTTATGAGCACTTTTCGCGCAAAATCTGTCCATTTTCCTGTTTTTTTATCGGGGTTTACCCCGTATTCCGGACGGCAAAAAATAAAGCACGAAATCGCCAAAACTGCCGCTGTTGGCAGAAAACGCCAATCATATTATAGTTCGTTTTCCACGAAACTCAGTTTTTGGAAAATAAACTTTTATAAAATGACGAAAGTCCAATTTATTCCCACAGAAACCAGCGCCGCTTGGGCCGGGGGCCGTAGCTGAGGCCGAAGTGCAAAGTGGCGGCGTCGGTGATGTGTTTGACGGCCTGCTCCGGCGAATCGGTCACCAGAATGCGACTCAGGTCGGCGGGGTCGATGGTTTTTTCCGCTTCGAGCCTGTTCCGCATGAAATCCATCAGCGGGGTCCAGAAATCCACGCCCATGAACACCAGCGGGAAGTCGGCGATCTTTTCCGTTTGGATCAGAACGGCCGTCTCGAAAATTTCGTCCAGTGTTCCGTAACCACCAGGCATGGCGATGAAGCCGTAGGAATATTTCACCAGCATCAGCTTTCGGACATAGAAGTGGCGGAAGGTGATCCATTTGTCCAGATACGGGTTGGGCAATTGCTCGTGGGAAAGTTGGATGTTGCAGCCGATGGAATATCCGCCGACATCCTTGGCCCCGCGGTTGGCGGCCTCCATGATGCCGGGCCCGCCGCCGGTCATGACCGTGAATCCCGCCCGCGCGAGCTTGGCGCCGACTTCGCGGGCCAGTTGGTAATAGCGGTGATCTTCGGTGAATCGCGCGGAGCCGAAGACCGTCGCGCAGGGGCCGACGAAATGCAGAGCACGAAATCCCCGGATGAGCTCCGCGAAAATCTGGATCGCCATCGACAGTTCAAAACTTCGCTTCTGCGGACCCTGAAGGAATTTGATGACCTCTTCGGGACCGGCGCCGGTGCCCCAGTCGGTTGACGAAGTCGCGGCGAGATTTGGCGGAATGGTCTCCGATCCTGTGGCCTGTGGTGTTTTGGACATGCGGTCGTTGCTCCCATTATTTCACCCAATCGGCGAAATTGCGAGGCGCTGACCGCGCTGTCGCGTTCCCCCTCGATACAGTGGATAATGGACCTGGCAAAAGGAGTATTTGATGAAGACATTTTGGATCGTTGTTGCGGACGCGGGACGAGCGGTGGTGTTGCGGAAAGTGGTGGGGCATCACGAGGCGGCGACGATTGTGCATGATCTGGAGAATCCAGCGGGGCGAATGCATACCTCGGAGCTTGTCAGCGATGGGCGCGGCCGAGTTGAAACAGGGGGCGGCACGATGCAATCGGCCATGGACCCGCGCACCGATCCGCATGAGCAGAAGGCGGTCGTGTTTTCCCGGGAGGTGGGCAAAATGCTCGATGTCGGCGCGGATCGGCATGAGTTTGATTCCCTGATTCTCGTGGCGCCGGCACATTTTCTCGGATTGCTCAAATCACATTTGGGCCGGGTCGCCGGCAAGAAAGTGGTGATGTCTCAGGCCAAGGATTTGACGCACGCAGCCCTGCCTGATTTGGAAGGCCACATTGATGAATGGATTCGCCAGCCGGGAATTGCGCTGGATGCGTGATGGCTATTTCGCACGCCGAGTCTGTTCGTCGAGTGTTTTGTGGGCGGCATGAGAGAGCTGATCGGCGATGATGTTCGCAAGATTGGTCGCTTTGTCCTTCGCCTCGTTTACGGCATGGGTCGCTTCATCCGCGGCTTTGTTTGCGGCGTCCGTGCGCTCATCCGCCGCTTTGTTGCGGGCGTCGGCGGCTTGAATTGCGCTTTGATTGTCCGACGGAGTCATGGGCTCACCAATTTCCGGAACCATTTCAACGGGCGCGGCGAAACGCCTGGAACATTCGATCGACCGCGTCGCTGTCCTCGCGGTAAAGACGGTCTTCGGGCTGTTGGGAGAATTCCTCGTCTGATCGCCAATCCTCGGATGATCCCAGCCGGCCGTCCGGGGATGTGACTCGGTTGACATGGCGCGAGCGGGTCACGTCGGCGAACAAGGAAACGTGCCAGCCATCCACCACCAATTCCACGGTTTCCTCGTCCCATTGTTGACGCGGATTTTTCAATCTTGGGACGGCCTCGCCTATCGCCACGCGGCGTAAAATTCCCAAAGCTTCGTCTGAAGATACGTTGGCCATAAGAAACTCCTTGCTCCCGGGAAGACAGTGCATTGCCGCGGCGGCTCCGCCATCTGCCTCCTAGCGATCCAATGCTTTTCGAAAGGCCGAATGTACCACGACGGGGTCCTCGCTTACAGCCAGGACGTTTGGCTATTAATTTTGCCGGCCAGTTGCTTGCCGACGTTATCGCCGAAGCGCTATGCCTGGGGCGTGCGACCCTGCAGGAGGCGAACGACGACAACGATCAGAGCGACCACCAGCAATATATAAATCAATCCACCGAATGTGTGCGCGGTAACGAGTCCGAGCAGCCACAGAATCAGGAGAATGAGAACTAGAGTCCAAAGCATGACAAAGCTCCTTTCAACGGCAAGCCGCCACGGCCCGTCCGTCACGGCGGCTATTTTCGCGGAGTCGAACGCCGGCGGATATGAGGGTGTCCCACCATCCGCTGTTACGGCATCAATAGGGGCGGCGTAGGAGTTTTCACTAATGGGTCCGGTTCAACGAGCGCGGCTGAACCAGACTCACTCCAACGCCGAGGGGACGATGCCCCTACAAAAAATCGCGCTCTTTGCTTTTCCGCTTACAGCCATGACAGATGGCTGTTGATCCTGTCGATCAACTGCTTGCTGACGGCCTGGTCGCCGGTGGCGCCGATGTGGATCGTCACCTTGCTGACATTGTCGCCGGCCTGTTCGATGTCGATTTCCACGTCGTCACCCTGGGCGTCCTTGGCGGTCACTTTGCCGTCCATCGTCGTGCCGTTGCCAACGATGTTGGTCAGTTTCAGATCGTCGGCAGCTTTCTGGGCCGCAGTGGTCACCTTGTCGGGTGTGCTGTCAACCATTGTTGAGTAGACGCCCAAAGTTTCGGTAGCGCCGGGCGAATCGGTCTGGCAGGCCGCCAGATTCGCCAGGATGAAGCTCGCACTCAGAATGCCGATTGCAAAAATTCCCAATTTCATAAAATGCTCTTTTCTAAAGCTGCCGCCGCCATGAATGTCTTTTTGGCTTCGGCATAATCCTTCCGGAAGACAGGTCACCGAATACATATTCGGCGACTGAAAAATCTCACACCTCTCTGTGCCATCGCTCTGTTGTTGTTGACCGATCTTTCACCGCCTTTGGCGAACGTCTTCCTGTCTCATGAATGCTTAACCGATGCCTTAAACAGGTTTCCTGATTGGCGTGACCAGAACCAGAAGCAGCCCAAGCAGAGCCGCCGCGCCGCCGCCGAAGATGTACAAGGCGGTGTCATGGGTGAATCGCCCGGTGAAGGTATTGCTGAGCTGGTCAGCCGCCGAGTGGGATGCGTTCATCCCGACGATCAGCAGGAGGATTCCAATCACCAGCAGGACAGTTCCGAAAATACGTTGTGAACTCATGACGGACTCCAATCGGGAAAGAGATTGATCGATCCAAGCTACGGATTCAGGTAGTGCCACCGCGCGCGATTGACGATCGCGATGCCGGACTATTTTTCGCCGCTTCGCTCGGCGTTTATCAGCAGGCTTCCGGGAAACGCAAATCGTTCCCAGGCACTTCGCGCGCATTTCGGGCAGCGCGAAGGGGGCTTGATCACATCAAACGGCTCGAACCCGCAGGCGCGGCATTGAAGCCGATAGGGAAATTCCGGTCCGCGCCATTTGCCCGATGCGCCCAGCTCGGATGCCGGTTCACTCGATCCAAATCGTTCCATTGCGATAGACATTGTGTTCTCCGGTTTTAAGGCGCGGCGGTTTCATCTGCGTTTCCACAAGGCGACTGCCACCGCGCCGAGCGCGGCGGCCAGCAGCAGGAAGGTTTTGGGATTCTCGCGCACGGAATCCTCGAAACTCTCTTCCCAGGATCGAATCCGAGCGCGGCCGTGATTGACGGATTCGCGGGCAAATCGGCCGGCTTCTTCGTAGGTGTGCTCCACCGCGCTGGCGGCTCGGCCCGCGGCCTGGCGAACCGTATGGGCTGCCGACTTCACATTGTCCGTGACGTTGTCCACGAAATCCGCCGCCTGTTGGGCCACTGTTGTTTGATCGTTATTTTCATTCATTGTTCGTTCCCAAAAAAATCATGCGCCGGTTAACGGTCCCGGCGCGTTTGCAATTACTGGCCGAGTCCGTCCTGATAGGTGAACTTTTGTCCGCCGATGGAGGCCTCGTACATCAGCCCTGCTTCGTCCATCGTGAAGACCGCCACGCCGTTCTGGTATGTGGCATCAGCGCCCGCGCCTGACTTGAGCGCCACAGCCGTTGCCTGTGCGTCGAACGCAAAGTTGCCGGCCTTGAAGTTGTTCACCGCATCAGGTGTTTGAAACGCGATCATCTCGGTGTAACCCTGGCCGCCCAGTTGAAGTCCGATGGTGGCCTGGCTCAGATCGCAATATCCGACGGGAGTACCGCCGACATAAAGCACGCCCTTGCCGTAAGCGCCGCCTATGCCCGCCGCGCCTTTTCCGACGGTCGGGAAGACCGCATATCCGGCCGCATCACTCAAAACCTTGGTGAGGGTTGGATCCAGATTTTCCGCCTTGGCCACTGCCGCGTCGGAATCGGCGCGCATATCGGTCTTGCCTTCCGTGGTGGCAGGCGCCGTTGCACAGGCGGGAAGGATCGCAAGAAGCATGGTGGTCGCCAGAATGGATAAGTATGTTCGAATCATTTGAGACACGTCCTTTGTTATTCGCTCGTCGTTCCATTGCTCGAATGCCCTGTTCATCGAAAGATGAGTTGAAGGAAAATCGACGCCGCGGCTGTCAAGGCCGCCAGAACGACAATGCCGGAGCACAAATTTGCCTGCCGGCTGAAATTAGTTTCGATAAAGCTCATTTTGTTCTCACGGGTCATGCGCGAGCAGTCCTGCCTCCAACGGCGTGCCAAAGGCCCAGTGCCACGATGGCTCCGATGACGGCAACAAAAAGGCTCCAAATATTGAATTCGGTCACGCCAATCGCGCCGAAGGCATTGAAGAGCCATCCGCCGGCGACAGCGCCGAGGATGCCCAGCACAATGTCCATTTGCGTGCCTTCACCGTGGCCGTTTACGATCTTGGTCGCGATAAAACCTGCGACCAGCCCCAACACGATCCAACAAAGCATTCCCATCAACATGCTGCACCTCCGTTGGCGAAACGTAACATCGAGAAACAAAAAAAGCCGGCACGACAAAATCCCGAATGTTCGGAATTCAATCGCGTCGGCTTACTCTTAACGGGTCTTCCGGCCGTCGGCCGAGTTACCCTTTAATTAGTCACCCGAGTATTTTTGATCTGATGCGGAAGCTTTCATTTGGTAGCTCCGCTAACATCAGATCATAGCTCCCCCAATCGGCGAAGCAAGCAGATCGCTTGATTAAAACAAATATAAAAAATATTTGGGACGTATATCTACGGTGAAACCGGGTATTTCAGCGGTTACTAATATTGGTGGATGGCACATCAACCTGAGAGAAGTCGAGACTAAAGATCACCGAAAGCACATCCCGCGCGCGGATGAGGCCAAAGAGCGCGGTGGGGGCGGTGACGCCAAAGTTGGTCATTGCAATCGGGTTTTGTGCTGCGACAAGGTAATGCCCGCCGGCGTCCCGTTGAATGGTTAGATCGGTTACCAACGTCTGTTGGACCCCCGCGACCGTAAGTGCTCCGAGGACATAAAGCACAAGCTCGGGCTTGCCGTTAGTCGGGTCTTGCCGGACCTGCGCATCCTGCACTTTTTCCAGCCGGTATTGGATGGAGGGATATTGTCCGGCCTTCAGCGCGGATTGCATATCGTGATCCATTCCCTGGCTATCGCCCTGCAGCGACATCACGGGCACGGAAAGTTCCGCGATTCCCAATCGGCCGGGGAAAAGCCGCAACTGATCTGTGGAAAGTTTTCCGGCCTGCAGTTGGTCAAATAATGCCGGAACGGCCGAGGCATCCACGCTCAGCACGATCTGGGCGAGCGCTTGCGAACTTTGGCTCGACCAGGAACCGACACTGGTAGTTCCCTGAAGAATCACCTCGCTGCCGGTGGCAAGGGCATACATGGTTGTCGGTCCGGATGAATCGGCGGAAGGAAAAGTCGCAGGCGCCAAAAATTCCGGAGCGGGATTGGAATTCGTGTCCTTCTGCACATCGCAGTACGTCAACATCGCCAGCCCCGTGAGACCGATGGTCAGCATCATCCGACTCGACGGTCGTCGAGCAGCGCCGCTTGCGTTGTAGAGGATGCTGCGATGCATGGGCCGGCTCTATTGTGTTTTTCTTGTCAGTTGCCAGGTGACGCTCACGGTGACGGGGTCGCCGGATCGAATGGCCCCCAACATTGCCGTCGGCGGATCCATGCCGTAGTCGGTCATCTTCAGCGGGGTTGTCGTGGAGATGGTCAGTGTCCCGTCGCTGCTGCCGCGAACGTCCAGCGTGAGATTTACCGTCTTCATCCAACCTGCGATGGTGAGTTGCCCGGTTGCGGCGTAGTGGCATTGCGGGTCGTCCTTGGTGGGTCCGGAGGCGAGGGTGGCGCTGGCGAGTGTGTATGTGATGTTGGGGTTCTTCTTCATCTTCAGCGCGTCATCCATGGTGCCGTCCATTCCGCCGCCCTCGCCGCTCTTGAGTGAATTGACGGGGATCACGAGCTGAATGGATTGAAGTGCCGGAGGCGTTGCGGCGCCGAATTCGCCGGCGAATGCCGCGGCGCCGTTGATGGATGTGCCGGTGACGGTCCAATTATGAAGCGTGGAAGTTCCCGCGACGCTCGCCTTGCCGGGATCGGCGCTGCTGACATATTGGACGGCGCTGGGCTGGGAGGCGGCGGAACCTGACGGCTCGGTGGCGGCGAGCGGAGTGCAAGGCTCGGTGGACACGGCCAGCGCGGCCGGGAGTTTCCCCCCGGCCGCGCCGATCGCCAATGCACCCAGCACCATCAGTGCCGATCGCATGAACACCCGCCCGCATTTGCTCACGCGATCCACGGACGAAACTGGTTGCATTGAATCAAACATGAAAAACCTCGGTGTTACAGGGACCAGGAAACTTCCATGATGCCGCCGAAGAAATCCGGATGCGTGCCGGCTTCCACGCCGCTGACCGTTCCGGTGTCGCCTTTGAATACGTGGTATTGCTCGTAGATGCCTTCGGCCTTGATGAGCACATCATTGGTGAGCCAATATCCGCAGCCAAGTTCGCCGCGATCGACCCAGCCGTTGGTTCTCACGCCACCAACGGATTCAGCGTCCGCCAAACCGTAGCGGCCGGCGAAATAAAATCCCGGCGTCAGGTGATAAACTCCCTCGGCGGTTCCGTAGGTCCAGCGCTCGGCGGGATGTCCGGGGCCCGGGCCGTTGGTATCGGAATCCTGGGTCCAGCCGACGTTGCCATACGCTTCAAACGGCCAGTGGTTCCAGGTGACATCTCCTTGCACGGCGGTGACATCTCTGCCGGCTTGGGGCAGGATCGAACCTGGATCATCTCCATTGCCGAAGATTCCTCCGAAGGGTTCGCCGCTGCGGCCGGCGCTGTAGAGATCGGACGTTTCGTACAAAGTATTCGTACCGGCCAGATCGACGTGATACGCCGACACGCTTGTGCGCACTTCCGGCAGCGGATTGCCCCAGATTTTGCCGTGGATGGCCGGCTCAGTGCCATAATCAAAGTGCTCGGTGGTGGTGCCGTTGGTGAGGCCAAAGAGCGCGTAGATTGGACCTTTGATCGTGTACACTTCGCCGCCAATTTCCTCGACGTTGGGATCGACCAGCGGATTTCCGATGAGCGGGTTTCGCTGGACGAACGCATTGTTGGACCTTCGGTAATTTCCATCACCGAAATCAATGTCGAACGCACCGACCTTGACGTTGATGTAATTGAAAACATCCCCGAGCAACCCGGTGTCCAGCGGCGCCGGCATTTGTTTGAAGAGCAGGTAACCTTCGTGAGCGTACATCGTGTTGGGGTGTGGACGGCTGGCGACGTAGAGATCGAAATAGACATCCATCTTGTCTGGAATGGTGGCCAGGAAAGAAAGATTGGCGAAGGGGTCCTGCAATCCGGGATTCAGACCCGATTGGGGCATGCCGCCAACGACCACTTTATTCTGCGTGATCGCCTGAAACCGGCCGACGGTTTGCAAGCCCATGTAGAGGTGCAAATCTTCATAATGTCCGATCTGCAACGGCACGTCTGGCCGAATGTGGGATGGATTCATGATGTCGAACGGAGAAAAATAAATATCTTCCGTTCGCGGGGCGAAGAGAGATTTGAGCGTCCCATCGAGATTGTAAACCGATTCAGTTGGCGCTTGCGCACTGTCCGGCGACGGCTGGCTGGTCGCATCCATCGCAAGCGACCGTCCTGTGAGCGTGAGCAAGCTCACAGAAAATCCGCACACGCAACCCAACGTGTGCGCAAAGCGAGGGAGAATTCTTCCAGTTTCACCGGAGGTCTTTCTTTGCAAAGGGAAAATTCTGGGAGCGATAAACGCGGTGACGATTCCCAGTGTAATCCAGCCAACTTCGCCCAAAAGCATAGTGCGTCTCCTTTGCGAAATGATCCTTCCGAAAACAAAAAAAGCCGACGCAAACGAACACTCGTGGTGTTCTTTTGCGTCGGCTTACTCTCTAACGAGTCTTCCGGCGATTGGCCGAATTACTCTTTATTTAGTCATCCGAGGTCTTGACTATTAGGTGGGGAGTCGATCTAGTTTTGACTCCACCGAACGGGCGTATTAGACCTCCCGAGAATTTGGTGTCAAGTGGATATCCGAGTTTGTCGGCGTATTAATCAATTAAATGAAGACGCGGAATGAAAATTCAGTATGAAAACTCAGGGCGAAATTGAAAGTGCCATTTCGGAAGGAATGAGCCGATTCGAGCAGGAATACATGGGCCGCGGCCCCAAGGATGTCCGCGCCCATCTCATCGACGATATCGTGATCGTTCGCCTCAAGGGCGTCCTGACCGCGGCCGAGCAGCATCTGGTCAAAACATTACAGGCCGATAAAGGCAGGGATCTGCTCAAGCAGGTGAGGAACCATCTAATCGAGACCGCTCGGCCGATCATGGAAGCGATGGTGCAGGACATCACCGGTGTCAAAGTCGTGAGCCTGCATCACGATATCAGCACGGCAACGGGCGAAGAAATCGTGCTTTTCACCCTGGCTAATTCGCCATTATTCCGTGAAGCGAAGAAAAGATAAGGCTCCGATCTGCCGAAAGATTGAGATTGTTCATTGCTATTAACCACTGGGAGTCCTAGGGTGTAGAGTGGTGTGGGAGTGAATGGCTCCTGCATGAATTGAAAATTTGAGTCGTCGGACGACTAAATAAATGGCACCCCGGATCGCCGGGAGGCCGGTTGCAGAGTAAGCCGACGTGGTCCAATGCCCTTTTGGGAACTGGACCACGTCGGCCTTTTTTTTGGGCGCGGGAAATACAACATGAAAAAAATACCAGCCATCTTCGCGTATTTGATGCTTTTGATCGCGCCGCTTTTTTTGTTGCTGCCGTCGGGATGTTATGTGGGCGGCGGAGGAGGCGATTACGACCACCACGGGGACGATCACGGCCACATGGATGACGGTCACGGCGGCGGCCCCCCACCTGCCGACCATGACCAGGATCACCGCTAACATGCGCATGGAAGCGCGGAATTCGCTCTCCGCGCCTTTTGGCAAGGAAATTTATGAGTCTTGAAAACGACATCACCATGGTCCATACCCCGTCATTGGACGAATCCGTGTCCTATGTTTGGCGGAGCGAGGACTTTTGGCAGCAGGGCGATCCGATGGCGGATGGAACTCACAATCTTCATCAGGCCCGCGCAGATCGAAATCGGCAACTTCGCAAGGTCAGGGCGCCCAGAAAGCCGCGAGGAAATCGCCGAAAACGCCCGGATTTGCCGGGTGATTTAGCGACTTGAGAAAATAACGGGCGGCGTTAACCGCCAGAATTGATTGTCATGACAGAGTCCAACGAATCGATGGCCCGACAAATTGCCATTGCGGCCGCGGCGTTCCAGCAGCAACGAACCGGCCACGAACCCGCATCGGTAAGCGTCGTGCTCAGCGGTGACACGCTGGTGATTACCCTCCACGGCACCCTGTCCCCGGCGGAGCAGGCCATGGCACAGAGTCCCGAAGGAGCAGCCAAGCTTCAGGATTATCACCGTCAATTGTTCCTGAACACTTCCGAGACTTTGCGGAAGGAAATCAAGCGAATCACCGGAATGGATGTGCGCAAAGCAACCGCCGAAGTGGAGCCGAAAACCGGAGCGGTCGTCCAGGTCTTCACCAGCGGCACCATGGTGCAGGTGTTCCTGCTCTCCGGGAAAGTGCCGGCCGAGGATTTTAACCACACTGTAAAAATTTGAAGGGAGCGTTCCATGGGACTCATTCTGCTGATTATCGTGATCCTATTACTCGTCGGCGGATTGCCGCATTATGGTTACAGCCGCAATTGGGGATACCGCCCCACGGGTGTTCTGGGACTTATTCTCTTAATTCTGCTGATCCTGATGTGCTTCAACGTCGTTTCGTATAGATGGTGATCATTCCATCGGAAAGATTCAAATGACACGGTTTCTTGGCGTGCTGGTTCTTCTATGCATTTTAGTCGCCGGCATCGGATATTGCCGCGGCTGGTTTCATGCGGAGTCCCACGACAGTAACGGCCAGGACACGGTCAAATTATCGGTGGACAAAGACAAACTCGACCAGGACAAAGCCAGCGCGCAGGCCGAGGTGCAGGATATAGAACACAAATAGGCGGGATTTTTTACCGGCAGGGAGGCCAAAAGCCTTTCGGCCGTTTCAGGAGAATTGTCATGTTGGACAAAAATTCGGTGGTGGCGATATTCGATCAACACACCCAGGCGGAGGAAGCGGTCAAACAACTGCAACAGGCAGGCTTCGATATGAAGAAGCTCTCGATTGTGGGCAAAGGATATCACACCGAAGAAGATGTCGTCGGTTACTACACCAGCGGCGATCGGATGCTGCATTGGGGCAAGCTTGGCGCTTTCTGGGGCGGCATCTGGGGATTGCTGTTTGGCTCGGCATTTTTCATCATTCCCGGAATCGGCCCATTGATGGCGGCTGGGCCTCTGGTTGCGTGGATCATCGGCGGGCTGGAGGGAGCAGCGGTGGTCGGGGGATTGAGCGCTGTCGGCGCGGGGATGTATGGCATCGGCATCCCGAGGAAAAGTATTTTGCAATATGAGACATCACTGAAGGTTGGCAAGTATGTGTTGATTGCTCACGGAACGCCGGACGAGGTCAACCACGCCAAGAATGTTCTGTCCACGACGGACGCAACCGAATCCCGCGTGCATTTGGCGGATGCGCCGGTTGCGGCGAACGCCTAAAGAAAGACTCGAACCTGTCGAATTTGTAGCGCTCCGGGGAACTATCCGGCCGCGCATTCTTTCACAACTATTTCGCAACGGATTGTGAGAAATGAGAGCATGAAATGGCCCGACTCATTCAAGTCGCCAATTTGCCGGATTCCATCGATAGTCTTGACCTTCAGGCGTTATTTCAGGTACATGGCGCCGTGCGAAGCGCGATGATTGACAGAAATATCGAGACCGGCCGCAGCACCGGGGTTGGGTTCATTGAAATGGCGTCCGAAGAAGAAGGCGCGGCGGCTATTGCGGCCCTGAATCATCTGGAGCATTATGGTCATGAGCTTTCCGTCTGCTGGAACGCGGTCTTTAACAAGCGCCTCGCGGCCCGTCAGCAGATGTTCGGTCCGATGAACATGATCAGCGAGGACACGATGGGCGAGGATTTTGATCGGCAATAGGAGGATCAAATGGAATCAACATTATCCGGTCCACACCGCAAGATTTACGAGCACATATTTCAGCACCCGATGCCGCATAACCTGCAGTGGCGCGAAGTCTGGGCGATGCTTGGCGCGATCGCGGATGTGCAGGCGGTCGAGGATAGCAATGGAAATCTGAAGGCGACTCGCAACGGCCAAACGCTGGTGTTGCATCGTCCGCGCGGCAAGGACCTGGCTGATAAGAAGGAATTGCTGCACGTCCGTCATTTTCTGGAGCGCTCCGGCGCTCCCGCCCCCGCACCGGCGATGACTGGCACGCATCTGCTGGTTGTCATCGATCATCGGGAAGCGCGGATTTACAACACGGAATTGCATGGATCGGTTCCCCAGCGGATCGCGCCTTATGATCCGTTCGGTTTCGGTCGAGATTTGCGTTACAACCAGGACGATGCCAACGGAAAGCGAAAGCCGGAGCAAAAAAGCTTTTATGAAGCGGTGGCCAAGACGTTGCAGAGCGCCAAACAGATTTTAATGTTCGGCACCGGCACCGGGTCCAGCAGCGCGATGGAGCAACTTCTTGCGGAGCTGAAACATCGCCATCCGGAGATTGCCAAGCGAGTTATTGGAACCAAATCCGTGGACGAGCATCATCTGACAGAAGATCAGCTATTGGCCAAGGCGCGAGAAATGTTTGTGTCGGCCTGAATCGGACATGAAGCATTGGGATCAGTTGCGGCTTCGTCCGCCGCCGCTGGCAGCGCCTTGGCCGCTGCGACCGCTGCTGTAACCGCCGATGGGGGGACGGATTTTGCTCCGCCTTGCTTCACACACGGTCAACGCTCGTCCACCCAGGTCTTTTCCATGCATCAGCGTGATGGCGGCATTTGCCTCGTCGTCGCTTCCCATTTCGACGAATCCGAAGCCCTGACTTTGGCCGGTTTTTTGATCGCTGATGATTTGAGCGCTGTTCACCATACCGTGCGCGGCGAACAACTGTTCCAGGGCCAAACTATCCACTTCGCAGCCCAGGTTGCCGACATACAGTTTTTTACTCATGATCGTTTTTACCGCTGGGAACGGACATTCGTCTACGGTAATAATCAAATCTAGCCGACCAAATGCGTCCCGCACTTGCCCCCTCCTCCGGTACTCCGGGGGAGGGTTGGGGTGCGGGCCGAACGTAGATCGGGAATCAAAACCCCCACCCTGTCCCTCCCCCGGAGTACCAGGGGAGGGGAAAATAGGAGTCGCTTTCCATTGCGCGTTTTGGCCGTATCATCATTGCGCGATGATGAACTTGGATGAATTCGAATCCCTGACCAAATCGCGCCGGGCGACGCGGAATTTTTCGAGCGAACCCGTGCCGACCGAGATTTTGGAGCGGCTGATCGACATCGCGCGCTGGTCGCCCAGCGGATACAACCTTCAGCCGACGCATTTTGTGCTGGTGACCGATCCGGCCGTGAAATCGGCGCTCGTCCCGGCGTGTTTGAAGCAGCGTCAGGTGGCCGAGGCGGCGGCGGTGATCGTCATTACCGGCGACAAGCGCGCGGCCGAGCAGAATTTCGCCGACATGATCGCCATGGAAAAATCCGCCGGCTCCATCGATGAAGCGTACGAACTCCGACTTCGCAAAGTCATCCCGCTGGTTTTCGGCCAGGGGCCGGCGGGCCTCGGCTGGGCATTCAAAGCCGCGGCTGCCCCGGTGCTGGGGCTGGTCACGCCCACGCCCAGCATTCCCGCGGTTTTCAAGCGATTCTGGGTCACCAAGCAAGTCATGCTGTGCGCGATGACGCTGATGCTCGCCGCCACATCCGCCGGATTGGCCACGCTGCCGATGGAGGGATTCGACGAACGCCGCGTTCGGCGAGCGCTGGGGATTCCGCGCTCGCAGACGATTCCTGTCGTGATCGCCATCGGTTACTCAGCGGATAAAAATCTGAAGAAGACGCGGCTGCCGCTGGAGAGATTTATTCACCGGAATAAATGGTGATGGGCTGAATTATTCGGCGGCGATATGCGCGCCTTTTTCCGCGCGGGCGCTGCGCATCAGGAATACAAATCCGATCAAGACAACGGAAACCGCGGCGGATGACCAGAAAACGTCAAAATAAGCCAGCGATGAAGCCTGTTGATTCCTTGCGTTTTCCAGAGCCTGCAGCGTCATTTTCATGGAGAGGGGGGCATCGCCGGTCTGTTGCAGGAAGAATGCCTGACCGCGCGCGAACAATTGGGTGACGGCTGGGTTGAGCGGGTCGAGTTGTTCGTTGAGACGCAGGATGTGGAATTGCTCGCGTCGCTCCTGGATGGTTTGGGCGACCGATGTTCCGACGCTGCCGCCTTCGTTGCGAAGCAGGGCGAGCAATCCGACGGCGGCGCCGCGCAGTTCCTTGGGAATGTGCATAAACGCGGCCACGTTCAGCGGGGCAAATAGCATGGAAAGTCCGGCGATGATCACGACGCGCGGCCAGACCACCTGCCAGGGTCCGATCGAAAGATTCAGTTGCGACATCCAGTAATTTCCGACGGCCAGGACGGCTAGTCCCGTTCCCATCAGATATCGCGCATCCACGCCACGCCCCAGCAGAGCGCCGACGATGAATAAGATGATCACCGCTCCGATTCCGGCGGGTGAGAGCACCAGGCCCGACTTTGTGGCGTCGTAGCCGAACAGCGATTGCAACAATCCAGGTAGGGTGGTCGTGTTGGAATACAACACACCGTAGGCGCAGAAGATGATGACGCAGCAGGAGCGAAAGTTTCGGTCCTTTAGTGTGCGGAAATTGATCAGCGGGTTGGTGATGCGCAGCTCCCGATAGATCAGGCCCGACAAACAGGTGACGAAAAGACCAAAAAGCGTCTGGATGCGATAAAACGGATCGCCAAACCAATCCCATTCCTGTCCTTTGCTCAGCATGATTTCCCAGGAGACCATGGTGATGCTCAGTAGGCACAGGCCCAGGAGATCGAATTGCTCATGCGCCTTGCGGAGGCGGAGACGCAATTGTTTTAGATAGTCAGGGTCTGTGACGACGGAATGGCAAAGAAACAGGGCGAGCAATCCGACTGGGAGATTGAGATAAAAAATCCATCGCCAGCCGTAGTTGTCGGTGATATATCCGCCGAGCGTCGGACCGACGACGGGTGCGAGGAGAGCCGCGACGCCGAAGATGGTCATGGCCGCGCCCTGTTTTTCGGGCGGGAAGGCATCGAGCAAAATTCCCTGGCTGGAGGGCTGCAATCCGCCGCCGGCCAATCCCTGCAAAACTCGGCAGGCGATCAGCATGTTGAGGCTTGTCGCCATGCCGCACATCGCCGATGCGAAGGTGAATATCGCAATCGACAACAGAAAATAATTTCTCCTTCCCAATCGGGAACCGATCCAGCCGGAGATGGGGAGAACGATGGCGTTGGCGGCGAGATAGCTGGTGATGACCCATTCGCTGTCGGTCACCGGGGCCGACAAACCGCCGGCGATGTAGCGGAGGGCGACGTTGGCGATGGTGGTGTCCAGTACCTCCATGAAGGTCGGGATCACCACGGCCACCGCGACGAGCCAGGGGCTGATCGCCGGTCGCACTCGGGGAAGTTCCAGCGCGGCGGTGGTCATGGCTGAGTGTCCGGCTCGGAGGTCGGGGTCACCATCGGCAGATACGGTAGATAGGGCTGCAACACCTGCCCGGCACTGGGACCGGTCGCGGGCTCGTTGATGTGCACCGTCGGCGTCACCGACAGGCCGATGAAGAGCGGAGATTTATCCGGATCGTAATTGATCAGATCGACGCGCACTGGAAGTCGCTGGACGACCTTTACAAAATTTCCCGTGGCGTTTTCAGCCGGCAAAAGCGCCAGTGTCGAACCCGTGCCCATCGTGAATCCGGAAATCCTGCCCTGGAATCGCTGCCGGCTGCCGTACATATCCACATCCAGATCGACCGGCTGGCCGATGCGAAGGTCGGCCAACTGCGTTTCCTTGAAATTCGCATCCACCCAGATATCCGTGAGCGAGCGAACCGCCATGATGCTCTGGCCGGCGACCAAATTATTTCCGGGATTCACATCGCGCCGGGTGACGACGCCATCGATCTCTGACACCACGTCGCAATAACTCAGATTCAATTGTGCCTGATCCAGATTTCGCTCTGCCTCTTCCAACTTGGCCTGCGCTAGTTTGACAGCCGGGGCATTCAGAAGAAGCCCGGCATAAATTTTATCGATGTCCCCGCTGGGATCGCGCTTGTAGAAGTCGATCACCATCTGCTTGGGCTGTTGGTTGAATGAATTGGTCACGCCGATCTGGGCGGCTGCCTCAAGCAAACTGGCTTGAGCCTGGCGCACGGTGGAAAAAGTCTGATCCAGATCGGGGGGCACCTGCGTGAGATCGTCGCCGGTTTCGGGCGTTGGGGGCAGGCCCAGCGCGACGCGCACCTGATACACATCCTGCAGCGCTTCCTGGACCTGTGCCTTCGCCACCGAAAGTGCCTCGGTGTGGGCATCGAAATCCTCCTTGGATACGGCCCCGGATTTGAGCAGCGGAACATCGCGATCGTAATCGGCCTGAGCTTTGGTCAGTTCCGCATTCTTCGAATCCAGCGTGGCGACCTTCGCCCGCAGCACGGCAACCTGGTTGTCCACATCCTCGATGGAGTGTTCCAGATTGAATCGCAAACTGCGCATCTGCCCCTCGACGCCGCGCGCCTGTGCCTGCGCCGAAACCAGATCGGCCTGAGCTGCATCGACGGCCGCCTGGGCGATGTTGACCTGCACCTGATACGGTTCCTTGTCGAGTTCCACGAGCAGATCGCCCTTGTGCACCCGATTGTTGTCATCCACCAGCACCCGTGTCACCTGCCCCGGCACGCGCGGCGCGACGAATGTGACATGGCCATTCACATACGCATCGTCCGTCGAGACCGTGCCGAGTGTGCTGATGAACCAGATGGCGCCGGCAATGAGCACGATGATCGCGATACCAATGCCGATGAGTCGAACTGGCGAAGTGTGCTTGGGTTTGGGAGGCGGAGGTGTTGCGGGTTGTGGAGGATTTGTTGTTTCAGTGGATGACATAGGTTTGGGCATTCAAATTATTTTGTTGGTGCTACCCTCGACGAAGTGTCTTTTTCCCCTCCCCTGGTACTCCGGGGGAGGGATAGGGTGGGGGTCTTCGGGGGTCGATCGACGTTCGGCCCCCACCCCTGCCCTCCACCGGAATACCGGAGGAGGGGGAAAAGCCGGGGAATTTCCAAAATCATTTTGCACCCGCCAATCGCACCGGCGGGAGGATGCGTGTGATCTGAGCGCGATGCGATTCCATCCATGGGGGCAACATCAGTTTTGCGCCGAGGGTTTCGACCGGTTCATCGACCGTGAATCCGGGATTCTCCGTGGCGATTTCGAACAGCACTCCGCCGGGTTCACGGTAATAGATCGAGTGGAAATACTCGCGGTCCATGACGGGGGAGATGTTATATCCCAGCCGCGCGATTTCTTTTCGCCACGTCTCCTGCTGGGCGTCATCGGGAGTTCGGAACGCCACGTGATGCACCACGCCCGCGCCCAGTTCGCCGCGGCGGGCGCCGGGGATGCAGCGCAAATCGACGAGGGAGGCAAATCCATCACCGACTCCGGCGCGGTAACGGAAGCGATCCTGCTCACCGCCGACGGGCTTGAATCCCATCACTTCGGTCAAAAGTTTTTCGCTTTCCTCGTAACCCTCCTCGGAAATGGTGACGCTGTGAAATCCGTGAATGGCGTGATCCGTGGGCACCGGACCGTCGGTCCAGGGTTTGCCTTTGGGCTCGGGAATACCGACGATTTCCAGGCCCAGGCCGTCGGGGTCGGAGAATTCTAAAACCGGGTCGCCGAAGCGTTCGATCTTTTTGGCGGAATGCTCTTGCAATCGCTTGAACCAGAAATCTATTGCCGCGCGCGGGACGGCAAACGCGGTGACGCTGACCTGTGGCGGCCCAATCCGGCCGCGATGCGCGCCGGCCCAGGCGAAGAATGTCATGCATGTTCCCGGGCGACCGGTCGTGTCGCCGTAGTAGAGATGGTAGCTGCCGGGATCGTCGAAGTTGACCGTGAGTTTCACCAATCGCAATCCCAGAACGCCGGAGTAGAAGTCGATGTTCTTCTGGGCGTCGGCGGTGATAGCGGTGACGTGGTGAAGCCCGGCGAGAGTCTTTTCATTTGCGGCCATGATGCACCTCGATGTTGTGCTTCAGCAGTTCGCGGACGGCGTCGAGTTCGTCCTGATTAATGGTGTGGGGCATGCCGGGATAACGGCGAAGTTCGACGACCGCGCCCATTCGGCTTAGCACATCTTTCGTTTCCTTCACCCGCCCAAACGGCACGTGCGGATCGGGATCGCTGGTGCCCAGGAATACCGGAACATCGGCAAGCGAGCCGGGATAATTTCTGGGCGTGCCGGGCGGGCCGATGAGACCGCCGGTGAGTCCTATCGCCGCTCCGTAGCGACGCGGGTGGCGGGCGACGAATTCCAATGTGAGGCACGCGCCTTGGGAAAATCCCAGCAGGGCGATTCGATCGGTGGGAATGCCGGCTTTAATCAGATCGTTGACGATGGTGTCGATTCTTTGCAATGCTGAATCGAGATACGGTTGATTCGATTCCAGCGGGGCCAAAAAAGAATTCGGATACCAGGTGTTTCCCGCTGCCTCCGGCGCGAGGGCGAAGACGGTTTCCAAGCCGAGTGCGTGGTGAAGCCCGAGCATGTCCTCGGCCGATCCGCCGCGACCGTGCATGAGGATGAGAACCAAATCCGCGTGCTTAAGGTCGGGGCCGGCGGTCATGACGGGTTGATCGGCGTGGGGGATCGTCATGAGGCTCCTTTCCTCCGTTAGTATTCTCAGGAAATGCGAAATGCAACCGCCGAGACGCCGAGAGCGCCGAGGCAGACGCCGAGAAACTCGAATTCAATTTTTACCGCGGATTACACGGATGGCACGGATAAATGCGCAAAAGATTTGGTTCTTATCCGTGTCAATCCGTGCAATCCGTGGTCCCAAGCATTTGTTTTCCTCGGCGCTCTCGGCGCCTCGGCGGTTGCATTTGTACCTATGATCGAATCGCCGTCAATTTATGCACGCAAGTGACGGCGAGCGAGCCATCGCCCACGGCAAATCCCACGCGTTTGGTCGATCCCGCGCGGATGTCGCCAGCGGCGAGGATGCCGGGGACGGTGGTTTCCAGGGGACATGGTTCGCGGTCGGTCAGGGGCCAATGACCGGATCGCAGGGCGTCCACGCCGGTGAGGATGTAACCGAGTTGATCCCGCGCCAGCGATTGCGGCAACCACGAACAGCCCGGCTCAGCACCGATGAAGACGAAAGCGGCGGAGATGGGCAAATTCTCGGTTGACTCCTGCGCGCTGTTGGCGGCTCCATCGGGATTGAATTCGCGCAACGTGACGCTCTCCAATCGCCGCTCGCCGTGAACGGCGGATATTTCCACGCCCTCATGCACGACGATATTGGGCGCCGCGCGAATCCGGCCGACGAGATAGGACGACATTCCCGGACCCAGACGACGGCGGACCAGCAGATGCACCTGACGATCCCGGCAGCATTCGGCCAGGTACATCGCGGCCTGACCGGCGGAATTTCCAGCGCCGACGACGGCGACGTCTTGTGTGTCGTAGAGAATCGCTTCGACAGAGGTGCAGGCGTAATGAACCCCGGCGGATTCGAATCGATCCGCGCCTTCGGCATCCAGTTTTCGCCATTTCACGCCGGCGGCGATCAAGATTGTTTTAGCGGGAAGTCTTGTGCCGCAGTCTAGTTGCAGGATGTGATAACCGCCGGGTGTGTCGTTGGGTTCGATTTTCTCGACGATCACGGGCGCGACCATTTTCGCGCCGAATTTGAGCATCTGCAGAACGCTTCGGGTTGCCAGCTCCACTCCGGAAAGCCCGCTGGGGAATCCGATGAAATTTTCGATTTTGGAAGAGCCCGCCGCTTGCCCGCCGGGACCGAGGCGATCGAGAACGACCGTGGTAACGCCCTCTGAGGCGGCGTAGACGGCGGCGGTCATTCCCGCCGGGCCGGCGCCGATGATGGCAAGGTCCACCGAAGCATTGGGGCAATGCCGCCAGACGCCGGCGCCGTCGGCCAATTCACGCAGATCGGGATTGATCAGGCGCTCGCCGTTTCCGAATTCGATCACCGGGGATTTTTTCGGAGAGCCCCAGCTTTTCATCAATCGCTGTCCCTCGTCCGATGTGGATTCGTACCACGTGAAGGGGACGAAGTTCTTGGAAAGGAACTCGCGCACCTGCATCGTGTCTTTGCATTTGCCGGGGCCGACGACTTTCAAGCCCAGAACCCCGGCCGCCGTCAGCAGCCGACGGCGTTCCATCGCGGCGATGAGCATAATTTCGCCAAGATGGGGGATTTTATTCAATATCTCCCGCAATCGCGGACCGGGAACTCGCAGCAGGCGTGTTTTTCCGCGCGCAATGCCGGTGACAATCACCGGGCGGCGGGTGAGAAGATCGATATCCCCGGCAAAATGCCCAGGACCGTGGGTGGCGATGTGGCTGTTGCCGTTGGCGGGGTTCAAAATCTCGATCGCGCCGGTTTCGACCACAAATAAATCCAAATCAGGCTGGCCGGCATGGAAAATGGTCTGTCCATCCTCGAAAGTACACGGCTCAGCCAGCGGCTTGATGGCCGCGAGGTCGCCGGCGTCCAGCTTTGGGAAGGCGATTGAATTGGTAATTGTTGCCGAGTCGCTGGGCATGACCGTATTGTATGCCCAAACTTGCCGAAGGCGATGTTTTTGAGTTTGTGATGACAACGATGGGTAACGGAACAATCAATCAGGGTGCGTCGCTGGCTGAGCCGGTGACCGAGTTGGATCACGCCATCGGCTCGGCGGACGCGCCGATCACCATCGTGGAATACGGCGATTATGAATGCCCATCGTGCCTGAATGCCGTGCCGATTATTGAAGAGGTTCGGCGAACGCTTGGTGATCGGCTGCGATTTGTATTCCGGCATTTTCCACAGAGTTCGGTTCACCCCCATGCCAGTGCCGCGGCCGAGGGCGCCGAGGCGGCCGCCGAGCAGGGGAAGTTCTGGGAGATGCACCAGGCCCTGTTCGAGCACCAAAAAGAGCTGGGAGAAACGGATCTGAGCCATCTCGCCTTGAATTTGGGCCTGGAAATTTATAAATTTGAGAACCGGGGCCAGGATAAGCACCTCCGGCGAATCCAGGCTGATTATGAGGGTGGAATTCGCAGTGGTGTGAAAAAAACGCCCACTCTCTTCATCAACGGCCGTCGTTATGATGGGCCGATCGATGCCAAGTCCATCATCGCTCAATCCCTGTCTGAGTCGACGCAACGGTGAAGGAAAATCATGAAGGTATTGTTAGTTCATCCCAGTGCATTGCTCTATTCCGAAGTCTACCTACGCCTGGAGCCGTTGGGCATGGAATGCGTAGCCAGCGCGGTTGAGCGCGCGGGGCATACGGTGCGCCTGCTGGATTTGCAGGTGTTCAAGCCGCGCGACTTTGCGCGGGAAATTGCCGCATTTAAGCCGGAGGCGATTGGGTTCAGCGTCAATTATCTGGCCAACGTGCCGGAAGTGATTGATCTGGCCAAACTCGCCAAGGCGAAATTGCCGGAATGCTTTATCTTCTGCGGGGGGCACAGCATCAGCTTTATCACCGAGGAAGTTTTGCGGCATGGGGATGGGGCGATTGATGCGATTGTGCAGGGGGAAGGGGAAATCACTGTTCCGGCAATGTTGGATCAGGCGCCGAATGTGGATGGACTTCCCGGTGTGGCGACGCTCTCGGGTCCCGGTCCGCGAGCACATATGATGGCGGACATCAATGCCAACCGGCCGGCGCGGCATCTGACGCGCAAACGGCGGAAATATTTCATCGGCGAACTCGATCCGTGCGCGTCCATCGAATTTTCGCGCGGATGCCCGTGGGATTGCTCGTTCTGCAGCGCATGGACTTTCTATGGGCGGAGTTATCGACAGGCTGATCCGGCCGTTTGTGCCGAGGAGATGAAAACGATCCGCGAGCCGAATGTGTTTATCGTGGACGATGTGGCGTTTATTCATCCGGATCATGGGATGGCCATTGCCGATGAAATCGAACGCCGAAATATCCGTAAACGATATTATCTGGAGACGCGATGTGATGT
>JBEKUH010000003.1:0-127793 GCA_049515255.1 Tepidisphaeraceae bacterium
TCGGAGCGGCCACGGCTGAACATCTCGATCTCGCAACGAGTTCCCATTGTGACGCTCGATAATGGCCAGCGAAAGATTGCCGTGGCCGAATGGGGTTTTCTCGCACCGTGGGACAAATCAAAACGTATTTTCAACGCCGCGGCCGAAACCGTTGCAGCCAAACCAACGTTCAGCGAATCCTTCAAACATCGTCGATGTCTCATCCCCGCCGAAGGTTTTTACGAATGGGCGAGCTAAAGAGCAACGGGCTAACGAGTGATTGAATCCTAACGTAGCCGGTCGTGATGCTGCCCGGGGCGGAATTTGTGCCGTGTCCGGAACTGATGACCGAACACGAAACGGTCAAATATCTTCGACTCGACTAATCAATATCGAAGACCCCACTTGACACTTCGGCGTATTACAGGCGCAAAGGATTATTGCGGGGAACGCAGATCGGCAAGTGCGTGCAATATGGACGTGTGGAACTCGAACGGATTCTAGAAACAATCACTGAGCAGAATCCGCGATGATCGCGCTTCCTGGTCCCTGCTGTCGATTAGGCCTCAATTTAACTGTATTAACTATAAATAATATACTAATAACAGCCCACCTGTTCCTTGACCCCACAAGTTAGACAGGAGGATCGCACGGCTCAACATATCATTGTTCGGCTATCGTCGAACGATCGATATTGGCAAGCCAATTGGGTTGATGGTTGCGGGAAACGGCGAAAAAGGTCTCTCGGACCCAAGGCAAGCCTCTCTCGGCGGAAAGCGCAAAAACGTTGCCGGGAAATCGAAAGGAGTTTGAGCAAGCGGCCGTCATCAAGGGATTCCACCGTGGAAGGATGCGTTTCAGGTCATGCGGCGAAATTCCGAGACCGATTGGGCGCAGCGGTTTCCGCAATACGCTGTCTCAACATGGATTGGACATGATATTACGGTTTCAGCGACACACTATTTGGCGGTCCCGGAAGAATTGTATGAGAAGGTCAGCGGCGCTGGTACCGAGACAAACTGCGGCCAGGGTGCCCCAAAATCTGCCCCAAATTCAGACCAAGCCGCTTAATCCCTCAGAGCCGGGTTTTACAACCTCGGCTCTTTTCATGTCTTACGAAAATCGGGGTGACAAGATTTGAACTTGCGACCTCTTGGTCCCGAACCAAGCGCTCTAAACCAAGCTGAGCTACACCCCGCGATAATTTTTTTTGCCGACGACCCGCGGCCGGGATGCCGGGGGGTGGGGATTCTATCGCAAGAGGGGCGTGGCTCGCCAGCCCGGCGGGAATTTTGAAACTTGCCGGTTGTGACGCGCATATCGTTTGTAACGGCAGGAGTTTGCTATCCGCTTTGAAATATTTGTCCGAATAAAGGTCTGGAAATGAGTTGCCGCGCATTTTAGACTATAGCGTCGTTGGATGCGGGTATGAGCCGCGCGCGATGTTTGCGCGTTGCGTTCATGGTTGGCGGAGAAAAACGAGGCGTTTCAATGGCCGGCCCCTTGCTGCCGGCTGGGTCTCGCATCGGTATTTCCCCGGGTAAAAACAGAGTTGTTTGGTTTTTTTCACCACATTGGAGTGAATCACATGAAGTCGTCGTCGAAGAATCGTCGCGGTCGCGGTGCCCCATCATTTTCCCTGCAACCGCTGGAAGCGCGATGCCTGTTGTCGGCCTCCGTAATATCACAGATTCCGACCCAAAGCGCGACGGTGGGGCAGACACCAACGTCTATCACTTTGAGCACGTACTTGAACGATCCCCAGATCACCGGCGGAACCGTGGTCGAGATGGAGACACCGCTGGGGAATATGTTTCTTCAACTGACCGACAGTGTGACTCCACAGACCGTTGCTAATTTCGTTCAGTACATCACCAACGGGGAATACCAACCCACGATCATTCAGCGTTCCGCGCCCGGGTTTGTGCTCCAGGGCGGCGGGACCAAACCGGATGGGAGCGACAATACTCCCCTGGCGGACGTGCCAAGCGAGGCAGGACAGTCCAATGTCACGGGCACGATCGCCATGGCCTTGAGCAGCGGACCCAACACCGGAAATAATCAGTGGTTTATTAATCTCGGCGATAATTCGTCGATTCTCGACGGCTCGAATGACGGCGGGCCGTTCACGGTCTTCGGCAATGTGATTGATGGCGGTATGACTGTCGCCAACGCCATCTCGCAATTGCAAATCATCGACGGAAGCGCTGAGAATCCGAATTGGTACATCGGCCCCGACGATGGTTTGCCCGTTATCAATTACACCGGAAGTGATACCCCCACAAGTGTTCCCGAAGCTAATCTCGTAACAGACAATATTGTGGTCGTCCCCACCGCTCAAGCCGCGCCGACTTACTCGGCCCAGAGCGCCAATCCCGATCTCGTCACGGCCAGCGTCGTCAATGGACAACTTGTTTTGACTCCCGTCGCCGGCGCAACGTCCGGCTCAACGACGGTCACGGCTACGGTCACCGACGTAGCAGGAGAAACCGCATCCTCAACATTCACGGTCAATGTCACCGGCGTCCCCGTGGCCCCGACTGGCGTGGCGGCAACGACGAACTTGCTGCATCACGTTGGAGTCTCTTGGAACCCGGTTTCCGGCGCGGCGTCATATCAGGTCTTCCGCAGCACGACTGATGATTTCTCCACCGCCACGAGAATCGCCGCCGGTCTTACCACGACTTCTTACAACGACACGACAGCGGTTGCTGGGACCGTTTATTTCTACTGGGTGCGTGGTAAGAATGTCGCCGGCGTCGGTGCGAGCACATCAACCAGCGGATACATGCCGCTTGCCGCGCCGACCGGCGTCACAGCGACGGATTTGCCCCATCACGTTGCCATCACCTGGAGCGCGGTTGCCAATGCCTTGAGTTACCAGGTATTCCGCAGCATCACCGATGATTTCAGCACCGCCACCCGCATTGGCGCTGGAATCACGACGACATTCTTCAATGACACGACCGCGGTTTCCGGGCAGACCTATTTCTATTGGGTCCGCGCCAAAGCTGCTGCTGTCGTTGGCCTCCAAAGCATCGATGTGATGGGAGGATTAAGTTAATTTGGGCGACAAAGGCAGGAGCCAGATAAATATGCCTTTAAGATTCGGTAATTAAACCATTTCCTTTGGCCTCTGGCCACGGACTGTTGTAAGCTCCGTAGTGATTCTTCACTCTTTGGAGTCAATTCGATGAAGTTTTCGCCCGAGGATTCCCGCGGTTGGGCTGTCGGTTTGTTTTTATTCCAGTCGCTGGAACCGCGCTATCTTTTCTCGGCGGCCATTACTGCACAAATCCCCACCCAATCCATCAGTTCCAGCGGGGCTAGTGTCGACCTGACGCAGTACTTCGATGACTCTGAAATTCCGGCCGGCTATACGGTGGTGGACATCCAGACAAACTTGGCCGCGCCCAACAACAATTTGCCCATCGTGCTGACGGACTCCCAAACCCCCCAGACGGTACAGAATTTCATCGATTACATCGGCAGCGGCGAATTCCTCAATAGCATCATTCACCGTTCGGTTCCCGGCTTCGTTTTGCAAGGCGGAGGTTACACCAGCGACGGCAGTGCGGTTTCCGTATTCGGCGATGTTCCCGATGAATCCAGCACGGAAATTCTCAACAATACTATCGGAACGATTGCGATGGCTCTGAGTTCCGGTCCTGGCTCCGCCACGAGCCAGTGGTTCATTAATCTCGCCAACAACGACGGCTCGGGGAGTACTCCCGATCTCGACGATAGTTCCGACGGTGGCCCATTTACCGTATTCGGCGAGGTGATCTACAATGGCCTGAACACTGCTGATGCAATCGCCGCCCTTCCCGTGGTGGATGACACCGCCAATCAAGCCTGGAGCCAACTCCCGGTGCTCTCCGGCACAAACGGGTCGACGGTCGCCTCCGTACCCAGCGACGACCTGGTTATTACCAATCCGTTCGTCGTCACTGGCGACGTGCTTTTCGGTAGTAACAGTTCAGACCCCAATCTTGTCTCGGCCAGTGTTACCAATGGTCTTTTGACTCTGACGCCCCAGGCGGGTTCGGCCGGCACATCGGTCGTCCTAACTGTGACCGCAGAAGATTTTGGGGGCGGAGCGGTAGACCAGACGTTCAATGTCGATGTCGCCGGCACGCTTGCTGCTCCAGCCGGCATTCTGGCCAGCATCAACTTGACTCACCACGTTAACCTCGCGTGGGATTCCATTGAGGGTACATCGACCTATCAGGTCTTCCGCAGCACTACGGACGATTTCTCCACGGCCACAAGAATCGTCAAAGGCCTCACCTCACCCACCTACAACGACGCCACCGCTGTCCCCGGGACCGTTTACTACTACTGGGTGCGCGGCAAGAATTCCCTCGGAGTGGGTAGCACGATCTCGACCAGTGGCTACATTCCGCTTCCGGCGCCTACCGGCGTGACCGCGACGGATTTTCCTCACCACGTTGCCATCGCCTGGAGCGCCGTCTCCAACGCTTTGAGTTATCAGGTCTTCCGCAGCGCCACCGATAATTTCAGTACCGCCACGAGAATTCAGGCCGGCATCACAACGACATTCTTCAGCGACACGACGGCCGTGTCCGGTCAGACCTATTTCTATTGGGTCCGTGCCAAAAACGCCGCGCTCGTCGGTCTCCAAAGCATGGATGTAACGGGCGGCCTTTCCTAACTTGGCGACGCCAATCGTCGATTTTCGTTGGAAATGGGGTATTGGCGTCCAAACAATCTGGACTTCGGCCGCATTTGTCCACTAGCACGCTTGATAGCAGCCGCTACAATCCAATAAAATCCCGCCGACCTTATGCCAGAGATTCATCCTACGGCCATTGTTGACCCGCACTGCGAGATGGCCGACGACGTTTCCATCGGAGCTTATTCCATCATCAAGGCCGGCGTTCGCATCGGGCCTGGCACGATCATTCAGGAAAATTGCCACATTCATGGCCACACGGTCATCGGCGCTCGTTGCAAGATCGGGCCGACCTCGTTCCTTGGGCTGGCCCCGCAGCATATGAAATTTGATGGGGAAGGAAGCTGGCTGGTGATCGGCGATGATGTGATCGTCCGCGAGCTGGCATCGGCCCATCGCTCCATCAATCCCGGAGAGGAAAATGCCACCCGCATCGGCAATCGATGCATGTTGATGTGCGCAAGTCACGTCGGACACGACTGCCAGGTCGGTGACGATGTGATTCTCGCCAACGGCGCCCAGCTTGGCGGACATGTGAAGCTGGGAAACAAAGTGTTCATCGGCGGAACCGCGGCGGTTCACCAATTTGTTCAGATCGGCCGGCTTTCCATCATCGCCGGCAACGAAGCATTCACCCACGATGTTCCCCCCTTCGCCGCCGTCCGCTACGGCGGACTCAAGGGCTACAACGCCATCGGCTGCAAGCGATCGGGAATGAGCCCTGAAGCGATCGCCGGCGTGCGTGGTGCATATCACTGTTTGCACAGTCACCGCACCATGCCCGCCGCCATTGCCGAAATACGCATGCAATACGATCACATTCCCGAAGTGATGGAGATCGTGGAATTCATTGCAAAAAGCAAACGCGGGGTTATGCCCAGCATCCGATTCGCGCAAGAGCTAACCCCGATGGGAGAGCAGACGTAAGAGGTGGTTGCGCGCAATATTACAACCACGAATTCTCTTCGTGTTCTCCGCGGTGGAATTGAATTTGTCTTATTCGGGCAATTGAATGCCGAGTCGCACAATCCGGCGATTGAGGCGCTGGATGTTGATGCCGAGCAGGCGACAGGCGGCGGTCTTGTTGAAGTTGGCGCGCTTCAAAGCGCGAGTGATGGTGTAGCGTTCCACATCTTCCAGGCTCATGTCTTCGCCGGGCTGGGGAGCAGCCGTGTGGGTTTGCAACCGTGGCGGAAGATCGGCGATGGAAACGGTATTACCCGACGCGATCACGTGCGCGTGTTCCATCACATTGGCCAACTCGCGCACATTGCCGGGCCAGGAATAATCCTGCAGCAGCATCGCGGCTTCGGGCGAGATGGTTTTCATCTGCTCGCCGTAGAGATCGGCCTGCATCTTGAGGAAGTGCTCGGCCAGCGGGACGATGTCCGGCATACGGTCGCGCAGTGGAGGAAGCTGGAACACGACGACGTTGAGCCGGAAATAAAGATCTTGTCTGAATTCGCCCTGACGGACCATGTTTTCGAGAGAGCGGTTAGTGGCGGTAACGATTCGGATATCCACTGGGCGCGGCCGGAAGTCACCGACGGGGACGACCACTTTCTCCTGCAGCACTCGCAGAAATTTCGCCTGTAGCTGCGGAGATAGTTCGCCAATTTCATCGAGGAAGAGCGTGCCTTTGTCGGCGGCGCGAATGAAACCGAGGGAATCCCGCGTTGCGCCGGTGAAAGCGCCCTTCACATGGCCGAATAGTTCGCTCTCGAAAAGTGTGTCGCTGAGGGATGAACAATCGACGGGGATGAACGCATTGCCCGCGCGCGGGGAATTTTCGTGGATGTATCGTGCCAGCATTTCTTTGCCGCAACCGGTCTCGCCGAGAATCATCACGGTGGAACGTCGCTGGGCGATTTCGGCGGCGGATTTCTTGAGGGCAGCCATGATCGGCGATGAGCCGACCATCGATGGACTTCCGGTAAGAATCCGGAAATCAGATTGAGCTTCCACTCCGTCTGGTTGCATAGATTGACCCACAGCTTCCTCAGCAACTGCACAATAACCCGCGACGACCACCAAGGCAAAGAAAAAATGGCATCATCGTCTGATAAAATTCGCCATAGCGCCTGAATTCTCGAATTCCTAACCTTATGACCCTCACAACCGTTGGTTAAACCCTCAAATCCGACTTCATCTCCAGGCTGGAGCGATATTTACGGCGAATCGGGTCGATGGTTTGGTCAATAAACTCTTCAACTTGTTCTACAGATCGTCCAATAAAACATTGCGGCTCCAGTGCGTTATGAAGATTTACTGTTTTGAAGGCTGGGTCGGCGGCCAGGCGGGCGATCAGGTCGTTGGGCTTGCCGAGGTCCTTCACCTGCTTGGCGGCTTCCTGGGAATGGCGGCGGATCAGCTCGTGAAGCTCCTGCCGATTGCCGCCGGCCCGGACGGCTTCCATCAGAATTTCCTCGGTCGCCATGAATGGAAGTTCAGCTTCGACAGCGGCTTGGATCACTTTCTCATGGACCACCAAGCCTCGGCCGACATTGCAGAGGATGAGCAGAATACCATCGGTTGCGAGAAACGCCTCGGGCAGCACCAATCGGCGATTGGAGGAATCATCCAGGGTTCGCTCAAACCATTGCTCGGCCGCGGTTTGCAGTGGAGATGATGCCAAGCTGATAACAAACCGCGCCAAACCGGTCGCCCGCTCGCATCGCATTGGATTCCGCTTGTACGCCATTGCACTGGAACCGACCTGCCCCTCATCAAACGGCTCTTCGATCTGTTTCATGGATGCCAGCAAACGCATGTCATTGCAGAATTTGTGAGCGCTGGCGGCGATCCCGGCCACGGCATTGACGATCTGGGCATCCACCTTGCGCGGATAAGTCTGGCCGGTGACGGCAAACGATTCGGCGAATCCAAATCGTTGGGTGACGGCCCGATCCAACGCGATGACCTTTTCGTGGTCATTGTTAAACAGGGTAAGAAAGGAAGCCTGGGTTCCCGTGGTGCCTTTGACGCCACGGAATTGGAGGGTGGTGATCCGATGCTCCAATTCGGCCAGGTCGATGGCCAAATCCTGGGCCCACAGGACGGCCCGCTTGCCAACGGTTGTGAGCTGAGCCGGCTGAAGGTGCGTGTAGGCAAGTGTGGGCAATTTCTTCCATCGCTCCGCGAAGTGCCCCAGCGCGTCGATGGCATTGGCGAGGCGCGATGCCAGCAACTTCATCCCATCCCGCATCACGATCAGGTCCGCGTTGTCCACCACATATTGGCTCGTCGCGCCCAGGTGAATGATCTCCTTCGCCGCCGGCGCCGCTTCGGCGAATGTGTGAACATGTGCCATCACATCATGACGAAGTCGCTGTTCCCATTTGTCGGCGGAGTCGAAGTCGATGTCGTCCAGCGCGTGTTCCATTTGCTGCACCGCTTCCTCGGTGATGCGCGTCAATCCCAACTCGCGCTGGCAGCGCGCCAGCTCCAGCCATAGCCGGCGCCACAATCCGATCTTGTGCCGCGCGGAAAACAGCCGCAGCATTTCCGGGCTGGCGTTTCTCAGTGCGAGGGGAGATTCGTATGTCTCGTGGGACATCGCGCAATCAATCGTATTGCATAACCGCGTCCAGTGGAACAACGCAGATTGTGCGAGAAAAATCTTGACGCGTTGAAAAGGCGCGTTATCTTCTGTGCAGACACATTGTACGCGGACCGAATGTGGTGGCTCCCATCCGGTCCGCGTTTTTTTATACCTTGGTTGGCAGCACCACGCGGATGTGCGTCTCGCGCAATTGCTTCTCATCCACGGGGCTTGGCGATCCGCACATCAAATCCGATCCGCTTTGCGTTTTCGGAAACGCGATCACATCGCGGATGTTGTTGACCCCGCGCAGGATCATGATCAAGCGATCCAGTCCCAGCGCGATGCCACCATGCGGCGGAGCGCCGTAATGCAGAGCGTCCAGCAGGAATCCGAATTTCGCCTTTTGTGCCGCCACGTCGATACCCAGCAGCGAAAAGACCTTTTGCTGCACGTCCATGCGGTGGATACGAATCGATCCGCCGCCGACTTCGCTGCCGTTGACGACGATGTCGTACGCTTTGCTCTTGATCGATTCGACGACGGCACGGTCGGACGAATCGAGCTTGGCCAAATCCTGATCCAGCGGCGCGGTGAACGGATGATGCGTTGCGCCGTATCGCTTTTCCTCTTCGTCATATTCAAAGGCCGGGAAGTCCACCACCCAGACCCAGGCGAATTCGGTTGACGGTTGCAGCTTGAGATCGTGCGCCATTTTCAATCGCAATTCACCCAGCACCTTATGCACAATCTTCGGCTTGTCGGCGGCGAAACATATCAGATCGCCATCCTTCGCGCCGGTGCGCTCGATCAGTTTCGCCGCGATGGGGGCAAGGAATTTTGCGACGCCGGTGTCGAGATTCGATCCGACGACTTTCGTCACCGCCAATCCCTTGGCGCCAAATCCCTTGGCCCATTCGGCCAGCGCATCGGTTTCCTTTCGACTAAGTTTTCCGCCGCCCGGGACGGCAATCGCCTTCACCATCGCCGCGCTTTTGAACACACCGAAATCCGTCTGCTGTGCAAGATCGGTGATATCGTGCAGCAGCATTCCGAACCGTAAATCCGGCCGGTCCGAGCCATACTCGTTCATCGCCTGGTCGTAATCCATGTGCGGAATCGGATTGGGAATTTCTTTGCCCAGCACATCCTTCCAGATTGTTCGCAGCAGGCCTTCGATAATATGGATGATGTTCGCGCGGTCGATGAACGACATCTCCACGTCGAGTTGGGTGAATTCTGCCTGCCGATCGGCCCGCGGGTCTTCATCGCGGAAACAGCGGACAATCTGCATGTATTTGTCGCATCCGCTGACCATGAGCAACTGCTTAAAAAGCTGCGGCGATTGCGGCAGGGCGTAGAAATTCCCCGGCATCAAACGGGCCGGGACGATAAAATCCCGCGCCCCTTCCGGCGTCGATTTGGTCAAAAACGGCGTCTCGATCTCCCAGAATCCCAAGTCACCTAAATAATCCCGCATGATCTTGGTGACTCGGTAGCGCGTGCTGAGATTCTTCTGCATCTCCGCCCGGCGAAGATCGAGATAGCGGTACGTCAGCCGTTTTTCTTCGGAAACCGTTTCATGCTCGTCCGGCGTGAACGGCGGGGTTGGCGAGGTGCTGAGAATCTCCAGATTTTTCACACGAACTTCGATCTGGCCCGTGGGCAATTTGGGATTGATCGCTTCAGGTGCCCGGGCGGTGACGACGCCTTCGATGCTGATGACCCATTCGGAGCGAAGTTTGCGCGATTCATCGTGGAACTCCTTTCCGCAGGCGTCCGGGTCGAAGACAAGTTGCGTGAGGCCTTCCCGGTCGCGGAGGTCGATGAAAACGAGATTGCCATGATCGCGGTAGGAATGCACCCACCCGGCGAGTTTGACGGTCTGCCCGACATCCGTATGGCGGAGCTGGCCGCAGGTGTGGGTTCGGTAACGCGTTTGAGTTGAGTCCATGGCAGCAGTTTAGCCGCCGCGGTCCCGCGGCGGAATGCGCCGCGAGGCCACGGCGGCTAAACATGGAGGGTTACGAAGGGCCAGTGTTGGCGCGGCAGGCCGTGTTTCTCGGGGTTGTCGTTGACGTATTTCACGACGGCGACGATTTCGGGCGGAGTGTTCAAATACCTTTCCCAACCGCCATCCGCCCATGGAGTCGGTGCGCGGCCGGTGGCATCGACAAATTTCGCCATTGGATGAATTCCATAAGTTGTGAGATTTCGCGTGGCGGCCGATTTCAGAACCCGTGCGAGAAATTCAATCGTTTCCCGATGGCGTTGGGCGACGATGTGAACGTGATCCCAAAGAATCGCGCAGGCATAGAGATCAATGGAGAACTTCTTGACCGCTTCGGCGAATCCGTCGGCGATGCAGTCGATCTGGTCCCGAGTGAATCGGACGGGTGGATAGTTTAGAGATTGCCGTGCCTCCATTCGCAGATTCGGATCATGCGGGCGATTGGCGAGGGATCGACGTGCGGTCGTTTTTGTTGCGGGGCCGAATCGGCGGAGATTTTTCGCCCATACTTCCGTTGACTAGGAACCACGGGGGTCGTTAGGGAGCCAGAATCCATAGACGCTCCAAATAGCGTGGTAGGCGATGACCATGAAATCCTCCCTTGTTTAGCCGCCGCGGCCTCGCGGCGGAATGCGCCGCGGGGCCGCGGCGGCTAAACATTTACTGTCACTGCCCGATCGTCCACCTCGGTTTGGAATACCAATCCTTCATCACCATCTCCGCAGGCTTGCCCTGCGGGGTGTAGCCTTTCCCAGTTGGATCCCCGTCCGGTGTGAACTCCCACATGATCATCCCCGCCAGGTGCGGGTTGCCCCACCAACTTTGGTAGAATCCTTCATACAGTCGCCGCTGCAAATCCGGGTCGGCGTCGAGTTGGTCCTGGGTGTAATCCCACGATGCGGTGGCCGCATTGGCCAGGCTGCACCAGCCGGCTTCCAGCAGGATGACAGGTTTGTTCATCTTGTACTTGTTGAACATGTCGTTCTGAATCTTTTTCCAATTGCCCTCGATCTCGCTCACACTGGCGTCCTGGTCCTTGCCCAGGTCCCAGTAACTGTTCATGCCGATGAAATCGAGATAATCCCAGAACTTCACTTTCCAATATCGATCCCAATTCGAGGAATAAGTGAGCTGGCCTTTGTAAATGTCGCGAACGGATTTAATGGTTTGAATCCACTCATCGACGTGCTCTTCGGAGCTGACGAGTTCCGAGCCGACGACCAGCACATCGACGTTGGTCTCCTGTGCGATGCGGGCATAATGGCCGATCATGTCGCGGTAGCTGTCGAACCACATGCCCCAGTCGCGCGGGGCGAGGGTGCCGCGCCATTCGTTGTCGATTGGGGCATCGGGCAGCACAATGGGCATCAGGATCACCCGCATGTGCCGGGCCTTGGCGTGGTTGATGATCTCCTCCAATTGCGGAACCGTTGGCGTCATCCGCATATCGATATAAATTTGCACGCTCTCCTTGTTCTCAACATGGGCATCCACCACGAGCGAAACCGTGTCCGCGCCATCATCGGCGGCATCGTCGATAGTCTTCTCATAACGGTCAATCCAATCGACACGGTGCAATGAAATGGCGACGCCGCAGAAGGGTTGTTGGTTGTCAACATGAACCAAACCCGGAAGAGTGGTGGGCGCGGCATCGGTATTGTTGTTGGGATAGAACACGCAGCCCAGCGCGACCGCGTACATGAGGATTGCCACCAGCAGAATCTTTTTGCCAACCATCGTTTCCTCTCGAAAAAAAATCGGAGCAGGAAATCGGGCCGAGGACGGCCCGGCTCAGCTTGCAACGAGCGACATACCTAATTCCACCGGGCTAGTCGCTTCAGCGGCTAGCCAAGTGATCGCTCGCGTTCTAATCCCTGCACCATTGCCAAACCGCTGCCGATAATAAGAATCGCCGCCTCGCATGCAAAAGCAACAGGTCTTGAAAATCAGTTGGTTCGTGATTCGCTGGGGAATCGCGGTGTTTGGCATTTGGTATGTCATCAGCCGAATGACTTGGCACGACCGCGTTCTGGCCATTCTGCCCGGCCAGACGATGCCGCAATCGTTGCCGACGGCTCAGGATAATGCCAGCGATGCCGATGGGCAATTCCAGGTTCGGCTGCCATCTGGGGAAGTCGTCACATTGCCGCGCGACGCCACCGTTAATGAACCGGATAAGAAGAACATGACGGTGATGTTCAACGGCCGCAAGCAATATGTCGTCGGCGTGGATCTTTCGCCCAGCTATGTGCCGCTGCGATTATTGCTGGCCGACAAACCCGATGGGCCGACGGCATATTTTGTGCCGGCTGATCAGGTTCCCGGCTATCAACAAACCGTTCCCCATCCGCGCGTAGAAATCGGCATCATCCGCATGATCCGCAATGCGCGGGTCTGGTATCTCGTCGCAGCACTGGCGATTTTTCCCATCACCATTCTCATCACCAGCTTTCGATGGCATGAACTTCTCAAAGCCCTCGACATCGAATTGCCGGTGACACGCACGTTCGTCCTGAACATGGTCGGCCTTTTCTACAACACATTTCTGCCCGGCTCGACCATGGGAGATGTGATCAAGGCATTTTACGTCGCCCGGCAAACGCATCATCGCACCCGTGCGGTGATGTCGGTCGTGGTGGATCGGGCCGTTGGGTTGCTCGCGCTAGTGATTCTCGGCGGCGCCATGGCGACGATGCAGTGGCATATCGCCAAGTGCCGGCAAGTGGCGGTGGCGTCGGCGGCGATCGTCGCGGCGATTGGGGCCGGCGGATTGGTGCTCTATTTGCCGACGCTCCGCAAAATTTCCGGTGTGGAAGTCATCATCAGCAATTTGCCCATGCAAGGGTGGCTGCGGAACGTGATCGAAACGATGCACATCTACGCCCGCCGGCCGGTGCTGGCGGTGGGGGCGCTGCTGGTGAGTTTTCCGGTGCACATGGTGGTCATCATCGCGGCCATGCTCTGCGGCGTGGCGTTTGGATTGCCGATCAAGCCGTTCTATTACTGGATGGCCGTGCCGGTAATCGTGTTGGCCGGTTCGATCCCCATCAGTCCGCAGGGGGCCGGCGTGATGGAATATTTCGCCATCAATCTGTTGGAACCGCAGCATGTAACCGTCTCCCAGGCGTTCGCCCTGACGATGTCAATTCGTCTCACGCAAATCTTTTGGAATCTCGCCGGAGGATTGGTGGTCTTGCGCGGCGGTTTC
This sequence comes from Tepidisphaeraceae bacterium, assembly GCA_049515255.1. Lineage (GTDB taxonomy): Bacteria > Planctomycetota > Phycisphaerae > Tepidisphaerales > Tepidisphaeraceae > JBEKUH01. The sequence goes on from JBEKUH010000003.1 coordinate 13,436, forward strand.
CACGCACCGACCAAAGCCGAGCAGAAGGAATCGGAACAGGAAGACGAGGATCAACATTGAAACTGCATTTAGTTCAAATCGATCATCACTTATGATTCCCCCCCATGCTTCGCCGGATTGATCGGCTGATTTTCCATGTGGATGCTCTGCCGGGGGCGGTGACTTATTACCGGGATGTTCTGGGCCTCAAACTCCTGCGGCAGGATGCACATGCGGCGGGATTCCTGATGAGCGATGGGCAGACCGAGCTGATCCTGCGCGATGATCCCGACCAACCAGGCGATGAGATTTATTTTCTGGTGGACGATGTGCGCGATCTGTATGCCCGGCGGGAGGAATTGCAATTAAAGTTCGTTCAATCGCCGCGGCAAACAGCGCGCGGGTTTCGTGCCGGGGTGCGCGATCCGTTTGGGAATGTGCTGCTATTGCTGGATCGCACGACGGAAGGGGCCGGTGGATCGGCGGTGGAAGATGCGGCCTCGCCGAGGATGCTCTTCGCCGGAGTGGAAGAGCGATTGCCCACACGTCGGGAGGCGCTGACGCAAATTTACGTACAGATCGGCCGAACCGCCGACGATCTGCCCTACACGCCGCAATTCGAGCAACTTTATGGCTTGTACACGGCAGCCGTGCCCGATCCGAAGCCGACGCATGCGGAGGTCTGGCGGCATTTGCTGAATTTACGAAAGGGCGGCAAATTGCCCAAATTGGGCGAGGCGCGCACCGATTCGCCGGAAATCGACCCCGAGGCCGAAGGAACGCTGCGAAATCTGCTCGGAAAGGACATCGGCAAGCGCGATCGATTGCCATATTCGGAGCGATTTGACGCGTTAGTCGATAGATTCAATCAGACGCGGGCTCGGCCGCTCTCGCCGCATCTGGTTTGGCGATTGGTGGCGCGGCTTGCTAAGTAGTCGGCCTTGTTTGGATATGCTAAACTTGAGCGGTGATGAACGGGCAACGGGCTGTTTCGGGTCTCGTGAAACTGGCGTACCTGAATGATAAACATGTCGCGACTGCTGGCGCGGAAGCCGCCCCTTTGGGTGGCGCTCGTGCTTTGGGTGGTCCTGGTGGGTGGAACCGGCTATCTGCGGTTGGATGTCTACTTTGAGAAGAACATTGGGATCGGTTACGGGATGCCGATCATCATTTTCGCCCTGACGCGGTATCGGGGATGGCTCTGGGCGATGGTGCCGTGTTTCTTTCTCATGACCCTCTACCGAATTTATCATCCACCGACGATCGTGTCGCCGCTTCCGTTTCGGGTGCTTGGTATTTTTTTGGTCAACATGGACATGCTGCTGGTGACGTACATTGCCGATCGCATGGTTCAATACCACGAAGCGCTGGTTGCGCGGCAAAGCGAGTTGACTCAGGCCAACCAAGAACTTTCCCAAAACCGGGATGAGCTGGCGCGGCAAGGACAGGATTTGCAGCAGGCCAACGGCGAACTCGACCGTCGCCGCCGCGAGGCCGAGGCAGCCTCCATTCGCAAGAGCCGGTTTCTCGCCGCCGTCAGCCACGACATTCGCACTCCCGCCAACGCCATCAGCCTGCTGGCGGAATTGATCCAGCGATCCAGCACTCATCCGGAACATGTGAATGATGTTCCGGAACTGGCCGAGGAATTGCAGCGAAGCAGCATCTCGCTGGTGGGGTTGATCAGCGACGTGCTGGACCTGACCCGGCTGGATGCGGGAAGAATCGACGTGCATCTATCGGAGTTCGATCTGAAGCAATGGATGGAATCCGAATGCCGGCTGCTCGAACCGATGGCGGCGGAAAAGAAGCTGGCATTCGACTGTCACGGACCCGATTCGCCGATCCTGTTACGGACGGATCGGATCAAATTGGCGCGAATTCTGACGAATCTCGTTGGCAATGCGATCAAATTCACCGAGACGGGCTCGGTGAACGTGTTGGCAAAAATCCTGCCGGACGGCAGGCCGGAAGTTAGTGTCATCGACACGGGAATTGGCATCGCTCCGGAACATCTCAAGGCGATCTTCGATGAGTATTCGCAATTGAAAAATCCCGAGCGCGTTCGATCCAAGGGATCGGGGCTTGGATTGTCGATCTCCAAACGATTGATCGAAGCGATGGGCGGAGAAATTCTGGTCCAAAGCGAGCCGGGCAACGGGAGCACATTTACATTCCACCTGCCGGCCGGCAGCGTCGTCGCTGTGGCTGCGCCTGTTGCGTCATGAATTCCTCCGGTCCCAACAAGGTACGGATTCATTGCGTTGGTAACTTCGCGCCCGGCGAGGTGATCGTGCGAAATTCGCCGGATTCCCGTCCACGAGTCGCCGAGATCGAATCCGCCATCGAAACCGCATGGCAGCAGGCATCGGCGCGGATCGGCGTGAAACTCTTCGACGGGCCAATGTGCCGGCTGGAATCGTTCATCGCCGATCGGCGGCTGACATTGCATCTTAGCCGCACGACATACAAAACATTTCTCGGCACCAATCTGGCGAACGCGGAACTGGCCGACAAATTCGGAACCGCGGCATTCGCCAATCCGGTTGGCCTCAGCGCGGCATTGCACACCGCCGATGGATTCATCATGCTCGGCCGGCGCAACGCATCGGTGGCGTATTATCCGCAGCGAATCCATCCGTTCGCCGGCACGCTGGAGCCGACGGGCGAGATGGACGTGTTCGCGGAAATCCGACGGGAATTGGCCGAAGAATTGGGATTTACCGATGGCGATATTTCCGAAATCGCCTGCATCGGGATCGCCGAGGACGCATCGATTCGCCAGCCGGAACTGATTTTTCACGTTGCCACAAATCGAACGCGCAGCCAGGTCGAACAATCACTCGACAATGCCGAGCACAGCGCGGCGGTTGCCATCGCCGCGGAAAAACAATCACTACAACAAGCGATCACCGATCCGGCAATGACGCCGATCGCCACGGGGGCGATGCTGCTTTGGGGTCGCCAGCGGTTTGGCCGCGAATGGTTTGACGCCGCCGCGCGGGCGGTTACCCTCCCGACACAATGAGTTTGTCGGATGATCTGCAATTCATATCGGATTTGGCACGCGCCGCGGCGATGCTTGTGCGAAAAAATTACGGAAAAGTTCAGCGCCTTACCAAACGCCACGACGAAGCGGTCAGCGAAGCCGACCGCGCCAGTCAGCGGCTGATCGTTGCCGCGCTGCGCAAACGGTTCCCCGGCGACGGCATCATCGGCGAGGAAAACGAAACCGGCGACGCGATCACATCCGATGTTCCCGATCCCGCCGGCCGAAATTGGGTGATCGATCCCATCGACGGCACCAACAATTTTCTCGCCGGGCTCGGCGTGTTTGCGGTCTGCATCGGATTGCTGGAAGCGGGTCGGCCGACGCTGGGCGTGGTCTACGATGTGACGCGCGATCTGCCGTATGTTGCGGCGAAGGAGTGCGGGGCGTTCGCCGGCAAGAGAAAAATTTCCGCGCTGACGACGCCACTGTGGGACAGTTCGATGCTTATGCTCACGAGCAATCTGCTGGATTCACAGGGCAAGCTGCCGGCGTTCGCGGTGCGCTGGCTGGCGCAAACGAACTGGAAAATCCGCATTCTCGGCTCGGCGGCAATAGAAGCATCGCAAGTCGCCACCGGCGTCGCGCACGGAGCGATCACTCTCAACGGCAAACTCTGGGACGCTGTCGCGCCGGCGGCGGTCGTGATTGAAGCGGGCGGAATCGTGACCGATCCGAAGGGGAATGAGATATTTCCATTCGATCTGCGGAATTATAGCGGAGCGAAAGTTCCGTATCTTGCCGCGGGGCCGGCGGCGCACGCAGCGCTGGTGAAGGAAATCAATTCGTAGTTCGCATCACGCCGATTTGGCCAGACCCAACCGAGTTCGCCGGATTTCCTCGCGCTGCAGTTCGCCGACGATGCGGGTGAGCTGCGCCGCCGTCTGTCGGCCTTCCAGATCGTTCTCCAATTTCTTGAAGTGAATGCCGGTGATGACAATTCCATTTTCCGGCGGCTTGGTCGGGGGGCGCATTCGGCCTTCGATAATCAGTTTCAGATCGCGTACGGTGAGCTGGATGCGGAGGCGATCGTCGGGCGTGATCTTAGGAAGTTGCCCATCCTTGCCGATGAATCGCACGCCCACTCCGCCGGTGCTGATGTCGCGCAGCTCGGTTTTGATTTCCGCTGTGCTCATCGGCTGTTCCTTGAGATAGGCGCGATCGCCGATGCGCCAGACGCGGATCGCCAGGCCTGAATCATTGGGGATTTCCACTCGGTAGTTAGACCGGCGCTGCATGGATTTGATCTGCGCGGGAGTTTCCAGCAGCAGGGCGTCGACGATCGCGCCGCCGCCGAGTTGCCAGCCGCGCTGAATCCGTCGCAGGGGCGAAGCGAACATGACTTTGTAAACGCCGTTGCGGAACGAGACGCCGCAGGGTTGTTTGTCGATGATGAGCGAGTCGATGAGCGGGCCTTCGTTGGAAGGGGATTCCATGAGGAATCCGCCGTCGAGTTCGCCGAGGAATCGGGATTTGTGGTGGCGGAGCATTCCAGCGGAAGGGAGCGACAGAACAGCCGCCAGGTTTCGTGCGGCTGCGTCTCGGAGCATGTCGATGTTATCGGGCATTGCGAGAATGTTGCCAGAATGGTTAAGTCCTAAGAAGAATCGGCTGGTTGCGCGGGGGGGTTTAGGCGAACGCGGTCGGAGAACGGGGCGCAACTGGGCTAAGCACTTAAGTGCTTAGCCTGGTGGACGCTGATAGCGCTGGTACGGCACGCGGGTCATAAACGCTTTGAGTTCCAAAGCGCGCTTCAGGGCGCGTTCCAATTCAACATTGACATGTGTGTGCGGATAATCGTGCCAATCTTTGCAAATCCCGCGTCGAACACTTTGCGTCAAAGTATATCGATACGCCCGACGATACTGCTGCTCGTCTCGAATACATCCATCGAAATAACCTTGTTGGCCGGTGTCGTACCAGAATGGAACTAATTTCGTCGTCAATAGATCATTCACAAGCTTGGCAACGGAGCCATGAATGCGCCGCATCATTGGGCCGAGATTTTCTCCGACTTTTAGGTATCCCAGGGTGTGATAGTGATTGTCGATCAACGACGTGACAAAGGGCACGAATCCGTATTGTTTGGTGTAATGATCGAATCGATCCCAGAAAATCGCTTTGGCCTGCTCAGATTTGAACGCGGGGAATTTCTCGCGGCAGCGCGCGGTGATGAAATAGACTGTGTTGTCGCGGTACCAATGCTCGAAACGATGTTGACCGTAGGGCCGTTCGCCGTGCGACGTGAGGATTTGCGCAATCGTCCCATGGGCGCAACTGGGCTAAGCACTCAAGTGCTTAGCCCGGTGGACGGCCCTAGTCCAAATTCATGCTCATCAGGAACTGCGCGTTGCTCGGCACTTTCTCCAATCGGCCCTTGAGAAGTTCGACCGCCTCGACGGGGTTCATATCGCTCAGCACCCTCCGTAGGCGATACACCAACTCCAATTCCTTCGGATCAAGCAGCAATTCCTCGCGGCGGGTGCCGGAACTGTTGATGTCGATCGCAGGATAAATGCGCTTGTCAACCAATCGGCGATCCAGGTGCAGCTCGGCATTGCCCGTGCCTTTGAATTCTTCAAAGATCACTTCGTCCATTTTGCTGCCGGTGTCGATCAGGGCGGTGGCCAGGATCGTCAGACTTCCGCCTTCTTCGATATTTCGGGCGGCGCCGAAGAATCGCTTGGGTTTCTGCAATGCATTGGCGTCCACGCCGCCGGTGAGAATCTTGCCGCTGTGCGGCACCTCGGTGTTGTAGGCGCGGGCCAGGCGGGTGATGCTGTCCAGCAGAATCACCACGTCTTTTTCAAATTCGACATAGCGCTTGGCCTTTTCGATCACCATCTCCGCCACCTGCACGTGCCGGCTGGCGGGCTCGTCGAACGTGCTGCTTACCACCTCGGCCTTGGTGTTCCGCTCCATGTCGGTGACTTCTTCCGGCCGCTCATCAATCAGCAGAACGATCAGCACAACTTCCGGATGATTCTTGGAGATCGCGTTGGCGATCTTCTGCAATAGAACCGTTTTGCCCGTGCGCGGCGGGGCGACGATCAGCATGCGCTGGCCCTTGCCGATCGGAGTGACCAAATCCACGATCCGCATGTTCAAATCCTTCGGATCGTGTTCGAGACTGAGCCGACGATTCGGGTGCAGTGGGGTGAGATCTTCAAAATTGCTGGTATCGGTGATGCGCTCGGGGTCTTCGCCATTGATGGCTTCGACTCGCAGCAGCGCGAAATATCGTTCCGATTCCTTCGGCGGGCGAATCTGGCCCTGAACCACATGCCCATTGCGCAGGCCAAATCGGCGAATCTGGCTGGGGCTGATGTAGATGTCATCGGGGCAGGGGAGATAGTTGTATTCCGGACTCCGCAGGAATCCGAACCCATCGGGCAGAATTTCCAGCACCCCTTCACCATACATCAGTCCGTTCTGACGGATGCGGGCGCGCAGAATCTGGAAGATCAGGTCCTGTTTCTTAAGGCCGACATAATCGGTGATTCCCTCTTCCTTGGCGATGTCATGCAGCTTGTGCACTTCCATCGTCTGGAGGTCCTTGATGTAAAGCTTGCCGCCCTTGACCTGCTCGTATTTGGCGTTGGTTTCGGCGTCGAAGGTTGCGACATCGTCGGAGCCGCCGCGGGAATCACCGCGCGATTCGTTGCGGGGTTCTTCGATTTTTCGAGGCGCTTCTTCTTTGGGTTCCGCGGCGACGACGGTGGCGACGGCCGATTCCGGCTCGGGCGCGGCGGCGCGGGTTTCGTTGTCGGCTTCCTGATGAGCGGCCGGTGCGTGCGTGGTTCTACGTGTACGGGTCCCAGATGTCTTAGCCATGAATAGGCCTCCTGAAGGGTATGTCTTGTTAATTAGATCGTGGAGTCGCTTTTCCCGCCGGACTGGGATTGCCTGGGCCGCCATGGCCCCGACCGATCAAACCCAGTGCCAACCCATTTGAAGCGCGGGAAGGTGGGACTTTCTTCCAAAACTATCCTGTGTATACAAATCCTCGGATTTTCAATCCGTGAAAATCAATTCCACTCATTCACCCAGTGATGGGCTTTGGGGCAACAGATGCGATTGCCCATCCACAGCAAGTAAACCCGCCCAATTAATCGTTGGGAAATTCATCCCCCGAAACCTTTCGTCCTGAACCTTGCAGAATACGGGGAAAAACGTCTCGGACTTGACGGCGGATAATATCCGCGTCGGCGGTGTTGTCTATCACATAATCTGCTATTTCTTTCTTTTTGTCCAGTGGCAATTGCAATTTTTCCCGTTTGAGCAATTCCGCCGAATCCCAGCCGCGGGATTGGGCGACACGGGCGATCCGCAGTTCCAGCGGGGCGTCCACGAATACCACGGCATCGCATTGCGATGATAGGCCGGCTTCGATCAAAAGCGGCGCATCCCAAATAAATGCAGGCACTTGCGGCTGATCTGCCGCGTCTTCCATGATCTGATCCCGTAGCCTGGCAATGTAGGGGTGCAAAATCGCCTCAAGCCGGGTGCGTTGGGTGGGATCGGCAAAGACCAGTTTGCCAAGGGCCGAGCGGTTGACTTGGCCCTGGGAGTCAAAGACGGCCGCTCCCCATACGTTGCGAATTTCCTGCTGGATCGCTGGGTCTTCGTAGGCCCGGTGGACCAATTCATCGGAATCAATAAATACACAGCCCAATTCGCCAAAGGCCCGGGCGACAAAAGTCTTCCCGCTGCCGATCCCGCCGACGATTCCGATGATGGGTTTGTGCTGAAACACGGATCCCAAACAATATGCTAAACTCTAATCCTTCCGACCGCTCATATCCCAGCCGCCGCCCAAGGCTTTGTACAGCGCGACCATGTCCGTCGAGATCGCACTGTCGCTCTGCGTCAGGGAATCCTGTGCCTCCAGCAATGATCGCTGTGCATCCAGCACTTGCAGGAAATCGACCACGCCCTGCTCATACTGTTGCCGGGCGATGGCGACGGCGGCGGTCGACGCATCCACCGCATCCGCCAGCGCCTTTCGGCGAATCTGCTCGGTGCGGCAGGAAGCCAGCGCATCCTCCACTTCCCGCAGCGCGTTCAGCACCGTCTCCTGATAATCCGTTGCCGCCTGGGCGGCAAGCGATTTCTGTACGTTCACATTGTGCTTGATTCGCCCCGCGTCAAAAATAGGCCAGGTCGCGCCGGGACTGATGGCGAAATATCGGCTGTTCCAATCCAACAGGTTCTGAGCCTTGGAGCTGTCCAATCCGAATGATCCCGTGATACTGAACTTGGGGAAATAATCGGCCTCGGCGGCCCCGATCCGCGCGGTGGCGGCGGCAAGCTCGCGCTCAGCCCGGCGAATGTCGGGCCGGCGTTGCAGCAAATCCGACGGCGCACCGACCGGCACATCCATCGGCGCCGGCGGGATCGGTTGCGCGGCCGACAATTCCGCCGTCAGCGAATCGGGGTCTTGGCCGAGCAAAATGGCGATCTGGTGAATCATCTGCCGCTGCGAGCCCTCGAGTTGAGGAAGAATCGCCGCGGTGGTCGCCACCTGTGCCGATTCCCGGCACACATCCAGATCGGTGGAGAACCCCGCCTTGTAGCGCGATTGCGTCAATTCCAATTCATCCTGCTGATCCTTGAGATTGTCCGCGGCGATGCGCGATTGCCGCTGGCTGGCGCGCAGCTCGATGTAATCCCGCGCCAATTCCGAGACCAGCGAAATCATGACATCACGATGATCCTCGATGGCGGCGGCGGTGTCGGCGTCGGCGGCTTCGATCTCACGGCGATGACCGCCGAAAACGTCAACCTCCCACGATGCATCGAATCCCGCCTGATAAATTTGCGTGTCGGCGTTGGGAATTCCGCCGTCGCCCAAGGGACTTTGCGGGCCGCCGGGGGAAACGATCGGAGCGACCGAGACATCCGATGGATGCACAACATTGGGATGAGCGACGTTGGGCGTGGCAACCGAGGGTGTTGCGGAGGGGCTGCCGGTGATACCGAAGGCGCTGAGCGGGAATGTCACGTTGGAGCTGCCGCGCGCCGCCTGATACCCGCCGTCGGCGTTGATGACAGGGAACAATTCCGACCCGGTCACACCGCGCTGTTCGCGCGCCTGCACCACTCGGGAGTATGCGTTGTGCAGATCGAGATTATTTCGTATCGCGCGATCGACAAGCGAATTCAGTTCCGGATCATTGAAGTTGGACCACCACTCCCCAACGGATGCCGGTTGCGTTGTAGCGGTGATGTCACTCGGCTCAGTCGAGCTGGATTCCGTCCAGGCGGGATTGACCGTCACCTGCGGCGGTTTGTAATTCGGCCCGACTTCACAACCGCCGGCCAGCAACAGAATCAGCAACCAAGAATTTCGTCGAATCACATTGCACCTCTCTATCCCACAATCAATGTCCCGCGGCCATTTTTCGGCCCAGGGGGATTTTCGTCAGGATCAACGCCACAAAAACCATCATCAACGACGCCCCGGCCATGAATCGGAAAACATCCAGATACGACAACATCTCCGCCTGCTTCTCCATAGTGTTGTTAATCACGGCGGCGGCGTGTTGGAGGGCGATGCTGGAATTCATGCCCTGGCGGACCATATTGGCCGCGATGATATGCAGGTTGTTCAGGTATTCCGGCCCGCTCATGCTGGGAGTGCTCACAAGGATGTTCTGATGCAACTGTGAACGGCGGAAAAGCATGGTATTGGCCAGCGACACGCCGACGCTGCCGCCCAAATTTCTCGAGAGATTCATCAGAGCCGAGGCGTTGTTATTTTTCCCCGGCGGAAGATCGGAGTACGCGGCTGTGTTGATCGGCACAAACAAAAACGCCAGGCCAAACGCCTGATACACACGGGCCCAGGCCAGCGTCGAAAACGGAACCTGTGTGTCGAAGTGGGTCATGTTGTACATCGCCAGTGCCTCGACGAGCATGCCAAAGGCGACGAGATATCTCGGCTGCACGCGGCCCACCAAAAATCCCACCACCGGCATCATCGCCATCACGCAAAATCCACCGGGCGAAATCATCAGTCCCGCCTGTGTCGCGGTGTAGCCCAGCAAGCTCTGCGTATATTGCGGAAGAAGCTGGGTGGTTCCGAAAAGAATGAAACCCATGGAAAACATGACGATATTCGTGAGCGCGAAATTCCTGCGTTTGAGCAGCGGCAAATCGACGATCGGTTTGTCGATGGTTAACTCCCAGAGGATACCCCCGATGAGCCCAATGGCGGAGGCAAGTGCGAACGCGCATATGAAGGAAGAAGAAAACCAATCGTCTTCCTGTCCCTTGTCCAGCACAACTTGCAGGCAGCCAAGCCCCATGGCGATCAGACCGAAGCCGATGTAATCAACTTTAATTCCGCCACGAATGGCCGCGCGATGCTCGGCGATCGCCTGGGCCGATTCGTGCAGCATGTGGTACGTGAGGACGAGGCTGAGAATTCCCACTGGGACATTGATGAAGAATATCCATCGCCAGGAAAAATTGTCGGTGATCCATCCGCCCAGCGTTGGGCCGATGGCCGGCGCGACGACGACGGCGATGCCATAGACGGCGAATGCCTGCCCGCGTTTTTGCGGAGGGAATGCATCAGCCAGAATGGATTGCTCGCTGGGCGCCAACCCGCCGCCGCCGATGCCTTGCAACACTCGAAAAGCCACCAGCCAGCCCAACGTCGGCGCCAAACCACACAGCAGCGAACTGCAAGTGAACAGCGCCACGCAAGTCATGTAAAACCGTTTTCGCCCCATCACGCTCGCCAGCCAACCGCTGATCGGAAGAATGACCGCGTTACTCACGAGATAGCTGGTCAACACCCACGTGCTCTCGTTCAGGCTGGCCGCCATTCCCCCGGCGATGTGGTTAAGGGACACATTGGCGATGCTGGTGTCCAGCACCTCCATGAACGTGGCCATGGAAACCACCACAGCCACGAGCCAGGGATTGTATCCGCCTTGGGATTGTTGCCTAAAAATGTGAAAACTCGCGTCTTAAAAAAAGAAGAGCTGGCGATTCCCTATCGCACCTTCACTTCAGGCTCGACCGACATTCCGGGCGACAGGAGATGGCTGTCATCATCGTTCTGACCGGGGTCGAGCACGATCTTCACCGGAACGCGCTGCACTACCTTCACATAATTTCCGGTTGCGTTCTCCGGCGGCAAAAGAGCGAATCGCGCGCCGGTGCCATCCTGAATGCTGTCCACTTTTCCCGTCAACTTTCGGCCTGGAAATGCATCGACGGAAATTTCCACCGGTTGCCCTGCTACCATCGAATCAAGCTGCGTCTCCTTGAAATTCGCCGTCACCCACACATCCCGCAGCACGATGGAAAACAATGCCTCATCTACCTGCACATACATCCCCGGCTCAACCGATTTGCGCGTGATCAACCCATCGGTGTCGGCGACGATGGTGCAATATCCGAGATTCAACTTCGCCTGATCCACCGCGGCCTTGGCGGATTCCACGTTGGCCTGGGCCGTTACCACCGCCATTTTCGCTTCATCCACCTGGGCCTGGGCGGAAGTGAGTTTGGCCTTCGCCTGCTCGACCTGCGCGGCCGCCGACTTTTGCGCAGAAGTCGCATCATCCAACTGTTGCTTGGATCGCGCCCGCTCATCCAGCGCCAGGTAGCGATTCAGATCATCCTGTGCGTTGTCCGCGTTGGTTTGGGCAACAATCAATTCCGCCTGCGCCTCGCCCACCTCGGCCTGGGTCACCGGCACCTGCGTCTGGGCTTCCTGAAATTTTCCCTGGGCGGCTGCAAGATTCGCATTGGCCTCATCCAGCGCCGCCTGGTAATCGCGCGGGTCCAGTTGCAACAGCACCTGCCCCTGTTTCACGGCTTGATTGTCATTGACGTAAACATTTTGCACGATTCCCGAGACTTTTGGACTGATGGTGATGATGTGGCCATCGATGAACGCATCATCGGTGGCTTCGATAGTTCGCGCATGCAGCCACGAAACAAACGCCATCACCCCGCCAATGACGATGACCGCGGTCAGGATCGTCATTAAAACGGGCCGCTGGAAAAATGGCCGGCTGGGCTTTGGAGCTGGCGTGGCCGGTGATTTTTGCCTGTCGGAAATTTGTGGGCTGGAGGTGCGCTGCTCCTGAGCCGATTCTTGCTCGTTGGTCGTAGTCATAATTTCAGAATTTAGTATAGGCGCATTTTGCGCGAAGACATGAAAAAATTCTACGAGGGTGCTTTGAGCAACAGAACTGGCACATCCACGCGATGCTGCACCCGGCTGGCGGTGACGCCGAGGATCAGATCGGAAAGAAAGCGATGTCCGTGCGTGCTCATCGCCACCAGATCGCACCCCTGCTCCTGGACGAATCGGACGATTTCCTTCACCGGATCGCCAAACGCCAATTTCGCCTCGACCTCAAATCCATCCGATGCCAGCTCCGCGCGGATTTTTTCCAAATAGGATTTGTCTTCGCTGATCTCATTACTGACCGCGTCCGGCCCGTACGTCCGTGCCGCCCACCCATCGGCAACGTGCAACAGCACCAACCGACTTTTCATGACCCGCGCCAGCAATCGCACATGATCGACAATCACCCGATCCGTCGGAGTGGCGTCGAGAGTGATGAGAATTTTGTCGTACATGGGATGCCGGGAACATCATACCTGCAAATCCAATCCGTACCGCGCTGGTTGGAGCAAATCCAAATGCAACCGCCGAGGACGCCGAGAGCGTCGAGACAAACGCCGAGGAATTCAAATTCAATTTTTGCCACAGATGAATACCGATGGACACAGATAATTGCGTGGAAATTAGATTCTGATCTGTGTCCATCTGATTTTCATCTGTGGCAATAAGCATTTGTCTTCCCTCGGCGTCTCGGCGGTTGCATTTGTCTTCCGCGATTTGGACAAAGCCCGTTCTTTTGACACAATAGTTAATCATGGCTGACCAAACCCAATGGCATCTGGTTGTTAACGGAAACTCCGCGGGGCCGATGTCGCTGGAGGAATTGATCTCACGTCTGCCCTCAGCCGGCGGTGCAAATGCGATGGTGTACGGGCCGGGGCTGGCGAATTGGACGCCGGCCGGTCAGGTGCCGGCGATCGCCGCGCGGATGGGGATCAATTACGCCAGCCCGCCGCCGGTGCCGGGATCGATCAGTGATGATGTCAGCTACAAAATTCTCGGCAACGAAATTCAGTATGTCGAAATGGACATCGCCCCCGGCCAGATGATCATCGGCGAGCCGGGGTTCCTCATGTACATGACCGCCGGCGTGCAGATGAACACGATGATGGGCGACCCTTCCATGCCCAATCAGGGATTGCTCGGCAAACTCATGACGGCCGGAAAAAGAGTCGTCACGGGTGAGTCGATGTTCATTTCCACATTCACCGCCGCCGCGGGGAAGAATGAGACGCTGGCGTTCGCCGCGCCGCATCCGGGGAAAATAGTCCCGTTCGATCTGGCCAAGTACGGCGGTCAGATCATTTGCCAAAAGGATTGCTTCCTGTGCGCCGCGCGCGGCGTGCATATCAACATCGCATTCCAAAAACGCATCCTCACCGGCCTCTTCGGCGGCGAAGGTTTCATCATGCAGCGCCTCAGCGGCGCGGGCATTGCCATGATCGCCGTCGGCGGAATCCTGCTGGAGCGCGATCTGGCCCCCGGCGAAACCTTGCGACTGGAAGCCGGCTGCCTGGTGGCGATGGATTCCAGCGTGAATTACGACGTGCAATTCGTCGGCGGCATCCGCAACGCCGTCTTCGGCGGCGAAGGATTATTCTTCGCCACCGTCACCGGCCCGGGCAAAGTCTGGGCCCAAAGCATGCCCTTCAGCCGACTGGCCGCCCGCGTGCTGGCGCATTATCGCCCGCCGATCTCTGCCAATAGCGCTGCGGATGGATCAATTCTCGGAATGGGCCTTGACGCGCTGATTGGCCGGCGCGATTGATAGAGCCGGCTGGCACGTCGGGCAGAAACGTGTCGGTCAGAGAAAAGATGTCAGACACCATTTGTTCGAGCGTGAGATGACAAATAAATCAGAAAGCCAGAGCTCGGTTCAGGAAAATTACCCAGCGGCGTTTGGCCAATACCGTAAATACTACGCGCTTTGGGCAACAGAAAAGGGGACATCACTGATTAATAATCAGTGATGTCCCCTTTATTTCCCCCTCATTTCATTCCGTATTTGTTTTTCGGTTTCGATACCAGAGAAAAACACCTGTCCAAAATAATCCGACCCATAGAACTAGCCAGAATCGGTCGTCATTCCTGCCGAAACGCGCATTCCATTCGAAACAAAAACTGGGCATAAAAAAACTGAGGAGAATTAATGAAACGCCCAACCACCGAAGTAAACTGGATTTCATTTTGATTTCTCTCTTTGACAGGCGCCAGAATTCTCTTTTGTGGCCTCTGCGGATTATATCGCGCAGCCAATCCAAGTCGATTGTTTACTTTATCCGCTGGCACCGAGGGCAGAAATGTGTCGAGCGCGCTCCGAGCACGATTTTGGCGATTTTCGTTTTGCACTTCGGACACGGTTTGCCTTCGCGATGATAAACCCGATGCAGATTCTGAAATCGCCCGGCCTCGTCGTTGGGGTCGCGGTAATCCCGCAATGTGCTGCCACGATGATGAATCGCCCGGTGGAGTACCTGCTTGATGGATCGGTTCAGCCGCGCGATTTGCGGAGATGAAAGGCGATTGGCCGGCGTCAGCGGATGAATCCCGGCTGCGAAAAGGGCTTCGTCCACATAGATATTGCCTAGCCCGGCGATAAGCGTCTGATCGAGCAGGGCGTTTTTGATGGCGCGGGTGGTACGGGCAAGGCGTTTGGCCAATTGCGGCGTGCGAAGTTGCAACGGTTCCGGACCCAAGCCGTCATCCGGGGATTCGTCACGTCCCAGCCAAAAGATTCCGCCAAATCGCCTTGGATCGACGAAGCGAAGCTGCGATTGCGCAAAATCCAGGAACAAATGGGTGTGCGGCTCGATGGCCAGATCGCGGGAAACCACGCTCAGCCGGCCGGACATGCCCAGATGAATGTAGAAGTTTTCGCCGGTTTCGAGGGAAACGACAATTCTCTTCGCCCGTCGGGTGATCTGGAGAATTTTGCGGCCGGTGAGAAGATCGGGAAGATTCGTCCCCTTGGGCGACACAATATCCTGACGCATCAGGCGGACGGCGTCGATTCTGCGCCCCCGCAAAAGCGGGCCGAGCGTGCTGACGACGGTCTGGACTTCGGGTAATTCGGGCATTTGAAACTTTCGAGTTCATGGAACGTCCATGATTTGACCGGCAGTGTACAATAGGCCCGAGCCTTGGGAGCAACCACAAAGGAGCGTTGATGGAATCGCAGACCGGAGTCATGCAGCCGCGGGCGGATCTGGCGGCCGAGGAACTGGCGGCGGTGAAAAAGCTTCAGCTTGCGTATGAGGAAATGCGAACCGAGCTGGGCAAGGTGATTGTCGGGCAGGAGATGGTGATCGAGGAACTGCTCGTCGCGCTCTTTTGCCGGGGGCATGCCCTGCTGGTGGGTGTGCCGGGATTGGCCAAGACATTGCTGATCTCGACGCTTTCCAAAACTTTGGGACTGACATTCAGCCGGATTCAGTTCACTCCCGATCTGATGCCCGCGGACATTACCGGAACCGAGGTCATCGAAGAGGACAAGACCACCGGTGGCCGGCAATTGCGATTTGTGCGCGGGCCGATTTTTGCCAATGTGATCCTGGCGGATGAGATCAACCGCACCCCGCCCAAGACGCAAGCCGCATTGCTTGAAGCCATGCAGGAACATCAGGTGACCGCCGGCGGACAGCAACATCGGTTGCCCCAGCCATTTTTTGTGTTGGCGACGCAGAATCCGATCGAACAGGAAGGTACCTATCCGCTGCCCGAAGCGCAGTTGGATCGGTTCATGTTCAACATTCACGTGGGATATCCATCCGAGGAAGAGGAATTTCAGATCGTCCGCCTGACCACGACCAACCGCACCATCGACCTCAAGCACGTGCTGGATGGCGAGGAAGTCATGCAGCTCCAGGAAGTGGTGCGCAAGGTGCCGGTGGCGGATCATGTGATTCGCTACGCCCTGCAATTCACCCGGCTGACGCGCAAAACCGAAGGCGGCTGTCCGGATTTCGTAAACGAATACGTCGGCTGGGGCGCGGGGCCACGGGCCAGCCAATATCTGATCCTCGCCGGCAAAGCCCGGGCGCTGCTGAAGGGGCGGTATCATGTCAGCACTGAGGACATTCGCCAGGTGGCATTGCCCGTGCTCCGCCATCGCATCGTCACCAACTTCAACGCCGAGGCAGAAGGTGTGAAGAGCGATCAGATCGTCAAGCGATTGATCGAGCACATTCCACGCCAGCAATATGATGATCTGGACAAGACTGCGGCAAGGATGATGAAAGATGCGCCGGCGGCGTGAAATTCAATGGCGAAGAGATCGGATATCTTTGCCAAGGCAAGGCTGACGCCGGGGCAATTACGCGCGGCAGCTGAGCGCCGTTTGGCCGATGCCCGATGTTTGGTCGACAGTGGAAATCAGCAGCGTGCTAACGGAGCAATGTATCTTGCAGGATTCGCGATAGAGTGCTTACTTAAAGCGTTGCTCCTGGAGAGATATCCGAATCTCCGAGCACGTGTCGACCCGGCGACTCTTTCGAAGCGGGATCGAGAAGTTTTTGCGTTGCTGTATCGACATGAGCTTGATGCGATGCTTGGCTTTCTGCCGGAGCTCGAACCTAAACTAATGGCAGTGTCCGCTTGGACGGCATTTAAGAATATCTGTGCGGAATGGACCATCTATGCGAGGTATTCACCAAAACAGGAATCGCTGGGCCGCGCGAGAGAATATCTTGCCGCAATTGAGGAGGCCAAAATATGGCTAAAGGCACTTTAAGTTCGCCGCCTTACGTTGAGAAATTGACCAAGGCGCTGCAAAAGAAATTGAGCGGCGCGGATATCGATCACGAATTTGTCAGGAAGGATCGGTATCGATTCGTGGTGGTTTGGAAGAAATTCGACAAGATGGACCATCCCGAGCGGCAGCGCCTGGTGTGGGAGATCGCCAAAGAGGCGCTTCCACCAAAGTCACTGTGGAATATTTCGATGATTCTCACGCTGGGACCAAGCGACCTTCCGTCCGGGGAGTAAATTCGATTTATGACCGACGCCGCCGCCGATTCTCGCAAATATCTTGAGCCGCGAACGCTGGCGCGGATCGCCGCTCTCGACCTGCGCGCCCGCCTCGTCGTCGAAGGCCTCATGGCCGGCATGCATCGCTCGCCGTATCAGGGAATCTCCATCGAATTCACGCAGCATCGCCAATACACGCCCGGCGACGACATCCGCCACGTCGATTGGAAAGTCTTCGGCAAGACCGACAAGATTTATCTCAAGCAATATCTGGAAGAAACCAACCTGCATCTGATTTGCGTCGTCGATGCCAGCGAGTCGATGGGATATTCCTCGATCGAAGAGGACGGGTACCGCTGGAGCAAATACGATCACGCCACCGCCATCGCCGCCGCTCTCTCATACCTGGCGGTGCAGCAGCAGGATGCGGTGGGGCTGGCGATTTTCGACAATGATCTCAAGCGGTATTTCAAACCCAGCAATTCGCCGGGGCAATGGAAGATTATCACGCATGAGCTGTCGATCGTGCCGCGCCTCAAGAAAACCAATACCGGCCGGGTGCTGGATCAGCTTGCCGAAAAACTCACGCATCGCAGCCTGATCGTCGTGCTCAGCGATTTCTTCGACGACATCGAATCCATCCAAAAAGGCCTGCGGCATTTGCGTTACAAAAAACACGAGATGATCGCGTTCCAGATTCTCGATCCAACCGAAATCGAATTTCCCTTCGAGGATGTCACGCTCTTCAAGGGTTTGGAGGAGCTTGGTGAATTGCTCACCGAGCCGCAAAGTCTTCGCAACGGGTACATCGCCGAGCTGGCGGCATTCACCGAGCGGCTGAAAAAAGCCTGCCGCGGAATGCACATTGATTTTGCCCGAATGAACAGCGGCGAACCGCTGGACGTGGCCCTGAGCGGATTCCTGGCCACGCGGGCGGCGAGCATTAAGTAGTCGGGTATCGGGGTTCGGGTCTCGGGTTTCGGGAAATACAGAATTCCCACCACCCGAAACCCGAACCCCGAGACCCGAAACCCGATATGTCTTTCGCGCTTCCACTGGCATTCTCTTTCGTTTCCCCGATGCTGCTCGGCGCCGGCGGCGCGCTGGTTGCCATTCCGATTGTCATCCATCTGCTCAACCGCCGGCGGTTCAAAACTGTGCATTGGGCTGCGATGGAATTTTTGCTCAAGGCATTAAAAAAAAATCGCCGACGGTTGCGGTTCGAACAATTTCTGCTTTTGGCGACACGCTGCCTGGTGCTGCTGCTCATGGGAATGGCGTTGGCCCGTCCAATGGGATGCGCTCAGTCGAGCCTGGCCGAATTCGTCGGCCGTCGAACCGGCGTGCATGTCTTCGTGATCGACAACAGCTATTCCATGGCTTACCAAATCGATCGCTCCGGCGCGCGCACGCAGCTCGATCAGGCAAAGATCATCGCCAAGACACTGATTGATCGTCTCTCTTCTGGTGGAGAATCCGTGGCGATTGTTACGGCCGCAAGGCCCGCCGTCGCCGTGATCGCCACGCCGACGTTCGATCTCAAATCCGCCGAGGCCGCCGTCGATCGCATCCCCCAAACCTACGGCGGCACCGATGAAGCCGGCGCGCTGGCCTTGGCGCGTGACATCGCCCGCACCCAAACGACGGAGCCGAACAAAAATCTCTATCTCATCGATGATTCCACCCGCATCGCCTGGCAAACCAATGGCGATGCCATCAAGCAAACCGCGCTGGAACTGAGCAAACTCTATCCCTCCGGCATCGAGCATTACAACCTGGGAAAACCCGATGAATGGAATCAATCCGTTGTCGGTCTGGACCCCGGCCAGACGATGACGACAAGCTGGTTCCCCGCCGATTTCGTCGCCGATGTGCGCGGCTACGGCCCATGTCCGACCGATCCCAAACTCACCTGGAAAATCGACGACAACATCATTCCCCCCGGCGCGACTCCCGTGAAGGCGGCCGAGCAAGCCTCGCCCATCACCATCACCGCCGCTGCGATGCCCGGCGGCCTGCATGTCGTCACCGCGTCACTCGATACCAACGACCGGCTGCCACTCGATGATACCCGCTGGCGCATCGTCGATTCCGTCAGCCAGCTCAAGGTCCTCATCGTCGAAGGCGAGCGCGGCGTCGGCGGGCTCGGCTCCAGCGGCGCGTTCCTCGACACCGCCCTCAATCCCCCATCCGCCGGCGACACCAGCGGCCGACCCACCAGCTACGTCTCCACCGAACGCATCAGCGACCTCGAACTCGACAACAAAATCTTCAGCGATTACCGCTGCATCTGCCTCTGCGGCGTCGGCGATATTCAGGATTCACAGGCGGAAGAACTTGAAAAATTTGTAAGAGACGGCGGCACGCTGATGGTCTTCATGGGCGATCCCGTCACTGCCGAAAATTACAACGCCACGCTCTACAAACATCATCTTATTCCCGGTCCGCTCACCAAACGCATCACCGTCGGCGCCGATCAGCCCGCCCGGCGATTCGCCTTCAATCCCAAGGGCGTGCTGCATCCGATCCTGGCGGATTTCCGCAATCAGGAAAACACGGGCCTGGATAAGGTCGAAATCTACAGCTACTGGCAAATCGACATCAGCGCCAATCCCAAGGTTGAGCGCGTGCTGGATTTCCTCCCGCCCGATGGCTCGCCCAACCAGCCGCCCGATCCGGCCATCACCGTCCAATCCCTCGGCGACGGCAAAACACTTTTCTACGCCACCGCCTCCGATCCCAATTCCGAATGGACCACGTTCATGGCCCACGAGTGCTACCCCGCACTGATGCACATGCTGCTGCTCGGCACCACCAGCAACGGCGATGGCTGGATGAACCTGACAATCGAAGACCCGCTGATCGTCCCGCCGTCGATAAAATTCACCGCCGCCCCGATGCTGCGGGATGCCAATCAGACGACGTATCCGATTGATGTCGCCACCGATGCCCAGGGCCGCTCGATCTACCGCGCCGATCCGCTGGCCAAGCCGGGGATTTACACCCTTTCCACCGGCGCCGAGAGTTATAAGATCGCCGTCAATGTTCCGCCGGACGAAGCGGATGTGCGGACGATTGATGATGATCAGGTCAAAGCGGCCCTTGGCGATATCGACGTGAAAATGCTGGACGATTCCGTCCCGGCGATTCCCGTGGTAGCCGTCGAGACCGGCAAGGATTTAGGCTGGCCCGTGCTTTTTGCCGTGCTGATCCTGGCCGCGATGGAAAGTTTTATCGCGATGTACTTTGGCCATCAGCGGAGGAAGCTGTGAAATCGCCCGCAGTTTGGAATGAAGTTTTTTATCGGTTGCGGTTTCCGCGCCGATCGTGGGCGTCGGCTGGAATAGGTGAAGGCGATTGCGCTGCGAAAACCACTGGCTGGCCCGTTGACGTTCGAGACGGCATTCTGTTGCAAAACGATTACGAAGTTCCCGCCTGCGGCGGCGGGATGCTAAGGAGTTTCGCGCACAAGCGCGACCCTCAACCGTCCGTCACGCCCCATTGTCCGACCTCCGCTACAGACGGAAAAAGGCGCGGCATTTCGCAATTCACGGGGAGGGCGGACATGCGGGGCTGTGAAGGACGGTTGAGGTCGCGCTTGTGCGCGAAACTCCTTAGCATCCACCGCCGAAGGCGGGAAACTCCTCTTTTGATTGCAAAAGGTCGGAGCGAACGTCAGCAGGCCAGCCAAACGTTTCCAAAGCGCCGAGGCTGTCCCCTATTCAAGCCGGCCCAGCAGATCGGCACGAGAACCGTAACCGACAGAAATCTATTTCTTCGGGACACAAATTAGCGTTGTAGAAGTATGTCTCGTCTCATCGAAATCCTCCTCGGTCTTCCCAAGGGCTTCCTTGGGCGCGAGGGGGATTTGTCTATTCAGTTCAATCCGCACTGGCCATTGCAGGAATACGTCGGCGGAGCGGGTGTATGGAATCTGCTGCTGATCCTCGGCGCGGCGTGGCTAGTGATCCATGTCTATCGCCGAGAGGGCCGAACCAAACGGGTGCGCGTCACCCTCGGCGCCATCCGCGCGGCCATCCTTCTGCTGCTGATCATTCTGCTGAACAATCCCGTGCTGACCCTGAGTCAAATCCGCCGCGAGCCCTCCGTGCTTGCAGTCCTCGTGGACGACAGCTTGAGCATGAGCATCAAGGATGTCACCGCCGCCGATGGCAGCACGCTGGGCCGACTGGAAGCGGTACAGAATCTCTTCGCCGACAATGACGCCGATCTGCTGCGAAAGCTGGCCACGGTTCACGACATCAAGCTCTACGATTTCAGCACCGCCCCGCGGCAGATCGCCAGTGTGAATGGCCCCGGCGGAATCGGGCGATCCAGCGACAACAGCGAATCCATCGCCAGTGCCGTCACTTCATTGCAGGACCTCAAGGCGGTGGGCGACACCACGCAGATGGTCTTTGCCGTCAAATCGGTGCTGCAGGATTTGCAGGGCCAGCGCGTGGCGGGGGTCGTGGTCCTGAGCGATGGAAGAGAGACGCCCGAGCAATCCCCGGCCGATGCGATCTCAGCGGTGAAGGCGTTCGGAGTCAACATTTATCCCGTCGCCGTCGGTTCGGAGCGGACGCCGCGCAACATCGCGGTTGATTCCGTGAGCTTCGAGCCCAGCGCGTTCGTCGATGACATCACCGATTTCCGCGTCACCATTCATGCCACGGGATACGAACCGAATCATCAGATCGTCGTCGCCCTCGATCGGCAGGTGATGCGCGGCAATGAAAAAGTGCTCGTCCCTGTAACGGACGACCTGGGCCGGGAGATCACGCGCATCGTCGAAGCGCCGGATGACAAGCCGTTCCAGACCGACATCCAGTTCAAGCCCACCGCCGGCGACATGCCCACGGCCAATCTGGTGATCGTCGCCATACCCCAGCCCGGGGAACTGGATGAGTCCGACAATTATCGTCCGGTCCAGCTCGCGGTGCTGGACAACAACATTTCCGTTCTTTACGTCGATGGTTATCCGCGCTGGGATTATCGCTACATCAAAAATTCCATGCTGCGCGACAAGACGATCAAAATCAGTTGCCTGCTCACCAGCGCCGATCCGTCCTTTCGCCAGGAAGGGAGCGACGATCCCAATCGCCCCAACCAGACTTGGGCCATCGATGCGTTTCCCAACACGATGGATCAGCTTCTGGATTACGACGTCGTGCTGATGGGCGATGTCGATCCGCGCGAGTTCAGCGATGCTCAATTGCAGATGATCAGTGACTTCGTGAGCAAGAAGGGCGGCGGATTTGAGATGGTCGCGGGGCCGCGCTTTTCGCCGCAGCTCTATCGCAACACACCCATCGAGCCGGTGTTGCCGGTGATTATTACGCACACCGCGGTCGACGATTCGCAGGCAGCCATCACAAATGGATTTAATTTGGTTTTGACGCCCGCGGGCGAAGATTCATCAATCTTCCGATTCTTCCCGGACAACTCGATCAACGATGAATACATCAAGAATCATCTGCAGGCATTGTTCTGGTATTGCCGAGGCGCGATGGTCAAGCCGGGCGTGGGCATCGCGCTGGCCGAGCATCCCAACGAACTCGGCCCCGACAACCGCAAGGCCCCGCTGCTGGTGACCGGCCGATTCGGCGCGGGCCGAACCATTTTCTCCGCCATCGACGATTCCTGGCGCTGGCGGTATTACACGGGTGAGTCCATTTTCAATACTTACTGGGTTCAGCAAATCCGATATCTCGCCCGTGGCCGAAAACTCGGGGAGCGCAAACTCACTTTCACGCGCGATCAGGATGTGTATGAACTCGGCAAGCAAGTAACAATGGAAGTCCGCGTGCTTTCCCCCGAACTCTTGCCCCAGATTTCCCCACCGATCATGGTTCAGATCGTGGATGATGCCACCGGGCAGGTGGTCCGCCGGCTGGAACTGAACCGCCAGGAGGGGCAGGAAGATGTGTTCAGCGGGTCGTTTACCGCTGACAAAGTAGGCAATTTTTCCGCAAATCTGCCCAGAATAGACAACGAAGATTTGTCGGCCACATATAAAGTGGAGACGCCCAGTCTGGAACTCGTGCAGCCGCAAGTGGATGCGGCCGCTTTGAGCCGGTTGGCGACGGAAACGCCGATCCCATATTCCCAGGCGGCATCGAAATTGCCGATGATCCACAGCGCTGCCCGGATCATCCCGATAGACAGCAGCCAACCCCTGACCGGCGCCCCCCTGGCCCTGGTCGTGTTTGCCCTGCTGCTGACGGTAGAATGGGTGGTGCGAAAAATGTTTGGTATGCTATGAGGTAGACAGTAGCGCGATTCGAATTTCCCCCTCTCCCAGTACTCTGGGAGAGGGATGGGGTGAGGGCCGACTTTGGAGAAGACGAAGACCCTCACCCCTGCCCTCTCCCGGATTACCGGGAGAGGGGGAAAGAGAACAGATTTATTGGGGAGTGATTTATGCCGCCAACAGCATTGATCCCGACTCTCGACGCCGTTCGCCGCCGCGTTCGGATGCTTGGCGTGGTTTATGGCATCGGCATTGTCATCGCCGCCGCCCTGGGGTTGCTCGTCGCCACTGTCTTCCTTGATTACCTGCTGAATCTGCCGCCGCTGCCGCGCATCACGCTCATGCTCATCGCCGTCGGATGCGCGGTGTACATCATTCGCAAATGGATCGTCCTGCCGGCCATGCAAAAGCTTGGGCTTTCGGATGTGGCCGGCAAACTGGAAGATGCGTTCCCCGCATTCAACGACCGTCTCCGCACCAGCGTCGATTTTCTCACCAATCCATCGCCCGGTTCGGAGATGATGAAACAGCGCGTGATCTCAGAAGCCGCTGAACTGGCCGGGAGATTTGATCTGAACCAGGCGGTGCAGACGCGCCCGGTGTGGGAATCGCTGGGCGCGGCCGGTGGGGCGGCACTGATTGTCGCCATCCTGGCGTTGGTTCTCGGCCCGACATTTCTCGTGCCCGCGTTCAGCCGGTTGTTCTCGCCATTCCATGACATGCCCTGGCCCAAGCGCGTGCAGATTGAGATGGCCGATCTGCCGGCGCGTGTGCCGGTGGGCAAGCCCGTGGATGTGCACGTGCGCCTGACGCGCGGCGACGGCAAGGAAGCGCGCGTGTATTACGACTACGGCGATGGTCACACTGAAACCGAAATCATGAGCCGCGGCGCGGATGGGATTTACACTGCCAGTCTGGATGCGCGCGTTGCGAATAACGGCAACGGAACCATGAAGGTCTGGGTCGAAGCCGGTGACGATGTTACTCAACAAAAGACCATCGATATCGTGCAGCGCATGGACCTGACCGGCGTTTCGCTCGTCGTCACACCGCCGGCTTACGTTGGCGAGCCACCCAAAACTGTTGCTCTCGACACCGCGCCGGCGACGGTTGTTTACGGATCAAAACTTTCGTTGACCGCCAGCTTCAACAAGAATCTCGATCCCGCAAAATCGGTCACGCTCATTCCCGGCCAGAAGGAAACAAAATTGCCGGATGTCACGTGGAGCGCGCCGGTGGGTGCAGGCATCACGGGCAGTTGGGTCGCGCATGACAGTTCCATGTTCCAGATTCAGGCGTATGACGCCGATGGGTTCGCCAATGATGATGTGACCGATTATCAGGTGATCGTCCGACCCGATCAGCCGCCGCAGGTGCAAATCACCAAGCCGGGACGAAATGAAGAATGCACGCCGCAGGCGGTGATTCCGCTGCGGGCGCTGGCGGAGGATGATTTTGGAATCAAGTCGCTGAAATTGTTGGCCACCCGCATGGGCGACAAGCCACAGCCGCTGGCGAGCGTCGATCTCGTTGTTGATGGAAAGCCCACCGACGCCGTCACCTGGACGCAGCTCGACACCACCGGCGAAATCCGCCGCTGGCAGATGGATTATTCGTGGGATCTATCCAAGCTCGACCCCGCCGGTCTCAAGGCGGGTGACGTGATCGAATACTACATGGAGGTGCAGGACAATTTCGATCTCGACGGCCAGACCCACGATCCGGTCGCCAGCGGAAAATACCGCATCACCATCATGAGCCAGGAGCAGTTCGGAAATCTCATGGCTGATCTGCTCTCGCAGGTGCGCGATCAGGTGGTGCAAATCCGCAACAACCAGCGCGCGATGAAAGATGAGACGGCCGATCTCGCCCAGCAGACGCGCAATCTCGCGCAATTCTCCAACGCCGATCGGGCCCAGGCGCAGAACATCGTCTCGCGCCAAACCACCGCGGCTGCCCAGGCCAAACAGGCGGCTTCAAAGCTCGATGATCTGCTGGATCGCATGCAGGAAAATCGCTCGACCAGCCAGGATTTGAAGGATTTGGCCTCGCAGGCCAGCCAGGAATTGAATCAGGTGGCCGAGCAGCCGATGAAGTCGGCCGCCGAGCAGATCAACAATGCGCGAAATCAAACTTCGCCGAACGACGCTGGGAATCCGAATGACCAGCCGCGGAATCAAGCTGATGCAAACGCGAATCAGCAGAGTGCTTCGCAGCAGAACCAAAATCAGTCCGGCCAACAAAATCAAAACGCCCAGGCGCAAAACAGCGGCCAGAATCCGCAGCAGCAGGCCAGTCAGCAAAATGATCAGCAGCTTGGCAATCAACTGCTCGGCAATCAGGATCAAAGCGGACAGCAGCAAGCCAATGGCCAGCAGCAAAGTGGCCAGCAAGGCAACCAGCAACAAAACGGGCAACAGCAGGCCAACGGACAACAACAAAGTGGTCAACAGGGCAGCGAACAACAAGGGGGACAACAGCAGGCAAGCGCCCAGCAATCGAATCAACAGTCGGGGAGTCAGCAACAAGGTGGTCAGCAGCAGACGGGTCAACAGCAGGGCAATCAGCAACAGGCCAGTCAACAAAGTCCGCCGAGCAATCTGACGCCGCGCCAGCAGCAGGTCGCCGATGCGCGCAACAATGCACTGGCGCAAGCGCAAACCAATCAGCAAAGCGCCGCCGATCGACTGGATCAACTGGCCAGTCGCATGGGCGAAGCCGGCGGGTTGCCCAAGGCGATCCAGCAATTGCACGAACTTCAACAACAGCAACAACAGGTCGCCGCGCGAAGTGATCAGGTCGGCATGAACAATCTCGGCAAGACGCCCGACCAGATGTCGCCCGAGGATCGCCAGGCCGAGCAGCGAAATGCGGATGATCAAAATGCTCTCGCCGACAAGACGCAGCGAACGATGGATCAATTGAATCAGCAGGCCCAAAAGCTCGATCATTCCGATCCCGCGTCCGCCCAGGCGATGCGACAAGCCGCCCAGACCGGGCAGGATCAGAATGTCCCCTCGCAAATGCGCAACGCCTCTTCCAGCGAGCAGCAAAATCAGCAAGGCTCCGCGCAACAGGCCCAGGCCCAGGCCCAGATCGGCTTGCAGATGATGGTGCGCCAGCTTGAAGAGGCCCAGCAACGCAAACTACAGGAACTCGCCAAGCAACTCGCCGACACGCAACAGCAGATTCAAGCATTGATCCGCGAGCAGTCGGCATTGAATTATGACAATCTCTCGCTTCAAGGCGGAGATGTGCTGGCCAAGACCGATCCCAAAACCGTCGCCGATCTGATGGGTTACGCCGAGCTGGAATCCGATGCGCTGCCGCCGACGCCGTCGATCGACACACAAATTCGATTGCAGGAACAGACGCAGCGCAACGCCAGCAATGTCAGCAAAACAGCCGAATCCCTGCCCGACAGCGCGGCCATCGTCTCTGCGCTGAATCGCGCCTCCGATCGCATGTCGCGCGCGATTCCGTTCCTGCGTGATGATGACGGCGTGAACACCGGGACTGATGGAATTCAGAAACGTCTGGCCGGCGCATACGATCCGCCGCAGATTGAGGCACTGGCCGCATTGCTCGCAGCGCAGCAAACGCTCGGTCAGCAGGCGCAGCAGAATCGGCAGCAGATGCAGCAACAACGTCGCGACACGATCCGCGCCCAGTATCAGAAGATTCTGGAAACCCAGAAGCAGATCGATGCCGATACCATCGCCATCGACAAAGCCCCGCGCGACGCCGATGGTCAGCTCGCACATGCCGATGCGATTCGTCTGGCCCAACTCCCCGGCCGCCAGAGCGATCTCGCCGACACCACCGCCAAGCTCGACGATCAGCTCAACAACATGGGCAGCATCGTTTACAGTTGGGCCAACAAAGACATCGAAACGACGATGCAGGGCGTGAAGGATTTGCTTG
Organism: Tepidisphaeraceae bacterium; assembly: GCA_049515255.1. Taxonomy (GTDB): domain Bacteria; phylum Planctomycetota; class Phycisphaerae; order Tepidisphaerales; family Tepidisphaeraceae; genus JBEKUH01. Next base: position 40,760 of record JBEKUH010000003.1, read on the forward strand.
CCAAGCCGCAAACCGATCAGACCACTCAGGCCGAGCAGACTCGGATCGAAGATCAGGTTTCCGCGATGATCGACAGCCTGAAAGTCCAGCCCAAGCCGCAGCGTTTCGCCCAGGAACGCAACGGCCAACAGGGTCAGGGACAAGGCCAGGGACAAGGCCAACAAGGCCAGCAAACTCCCACGCTTCCACCCGAGGCTGAGTTACATTTGCTGAGGCAACTTCAGGTGGCCGTCAACAAATCCACCACGACAATCGACAAGCAAAATAATCCTCAGGCTGATCCGACGCTGATCGCGCTTGGTGGCCGCCAGGGCCAATTGCGAACCCTGCTCGACACGTTGCTGCAACGCTCCAGCCAGGGGCAACTCGCGCTCGGGCCCGATCCCGATCCATCCGACAAACTGCCCGAAGAACTGGATGCGTCAACCCAACCCGATGCGGGATTGGAACACGCGCTGCTCAACGACGACGGCCAGCCCGATCCGGATCAGATGAAGCAGAATGTCCAAATGATCGGCCACCGCATGGGCCGGTCCAAGCAGCGGCTGGCATCGGATCACGATCCGGGCGAGACCACGCAGGAAATCCAAAAACGAATCCTGCAGAATTTGGATGACCTGATCCAGATGGCCCAGGCTCAGGAATCCATGCAACAACAGCAGCAGCAACGACAACAAGGCCAACAGGGTCAACAAGGCCAGCAGGCGCGGGATGCCAACGGACAACAAGGCCGCCAGCCCGATAACACCGAGGCCCGCAATGCTCCCAACGGCACGCCCCGTGGCACATCCGATCCCGCCGGCGAGGGCCGCCGCGACAACACCGTCGCCGCCGCCACCGGAGACATCGCCGAATCACAGAAGGAATGGGGCGCGCTCTCTCCAAGGCAGCGCGCCGCCGTCATCGAAGCCGGAACCGAAAAACCCATCGAGAAATTCAAGGAATTCATCGATGATTATTCCCGCGCCGTGAACACCCGCGAAACGGAAGGACAATGACGCAAGTGTTTGTCCGCGGGCCATGGCGATGGGTGTTGGCGTCGTCGGCGTTGCTGGCCGTTGCCGTGCCCATCGTTCGCGCTGATCCGCCTTCGGGGTTGACCAATCAACCTTCGCAGGTCTCGGGTGATGAGATCACCGAGGCCCAGGAAAAAGCGGTGGACCGGGGATTGGAATTTCTCGCCGGCCGGCAGGCGACGGATGGATCGTTCGGCAACGCCGGCGGATATAACGCCCCGGCCGCCGTCACCGCGCTCTCGGCTCTCTCCTTCATGGCCAATGGCAATCTCCCCGGCCGTGGCAAATATGGCGACAATGTCCGCAAGGCGCTGGATTATATCATCAGCCGCCAGCAGGAATCCGGCCTCTTTACTTCTGATCAGAACCAGGCCGAGATGTATTCCCACGGATTCGCCACGCTCTTCGTCGGAGAAGTTTACGGAATGACCGGCGATGACGACACCAAGGAACATTTGCAAAAAGCCGTGCGATTGATCGAGCGCGCTCAGAATCCCGAAGGCGGCTGGCGCTACACACCCCAGCCGATCGACGCGGATATTTCCGTCACCATCTGCCAGGTGATGGCCCTCCGGGCCGCGCGGGATGCGGGGATCAAAGTCGAGGCCAACGTCATCTCCAACGCCATCGCTTATGTCAAACGCTGCCAGAATCCCGATGGAGGATACAGTTACCAATCGACGGGCGGGCCCAGCGGGTTTGCCCGCACGGCCGCTGGGACGGCATCGCTCTATTACGCCGGGGCGTTTGATGATGATTCGATCCTGCGCGGGCTCAATTTTCTCAACCAGTATCCGCCTTCCCCCGCCAATCAAAACGTCGATCAGGCCGGGCGATTTTATTACGGGAATTACTACGCCGTTCAGGCGATGTTTTTGGCGGGTGGCAAATATTGGGACGATTGGTATCCCGCCATCCGAGATCTGCTGATCCACCTGCAGCAGCCCACCGGCGAATGGGCGGGCGAAGTCGATTCCGAATACTGCACCGCCATGGCGCTGATCATCCTGCAAATGCCCAACCGCTACCTCCCGGTCTTCAACGGCAAAGGTCCGGGGAGCTGACCGATGCGATTTCCTCCCACGTTTAGCCGGACCGGCCTCGGCCCGGTTTTGCTTTTGTTGACGATCGCGCCCTCCGTCCCCGCCTCCCCATGGAAGATCACCAACTCCCAATTTCAATCGCAATCCGTCGATCTCCAATCCATTGACCAGGACGGACTTCATCTCACCGCGCAACCCACCACAATGCCATGGAGCGACATCCTTGAAATCTCTCACCCCGCCCCCGCGCCGCCGGCCGGCGGAAAATTTGTCGCCTTTCTCACCACCAGCGATCATCTGAGCGGCGATCCCGAGGGAATTACCGGCGACCAACTGCAATGGAATGCCCCCGGCCTGGGCGCGATCCAATTGCCCGAAGCCAAACTCGCCGCCATCTGCCGCGCCGGCTCCGCCGCGCCGGAGGGATTGGATCAGGTTCGCACCGACGATCAGGTTCTTCTGGCCAACGGGGACCGGACGCATGGCATCATCACCCAGATCGACGCCATCGGCGTCACCATTCAAACCGACGCCGCCACGCCGACGCTGCCCTGGGATTCGGTCAGTGCCGTGCTCATCTCCAGCACGCCCACAGTCGCCAAAAACGATCGCGTCTTTCGCGTTCGCTTCGGAGATGATTCCTCCATCACCGCAAGCACCGTCGCGCTCGCCGGCGATCAGCTTTCTATTTCCTTCGATGGAAAAACCACGCGCACAATCGACGATTCCCTCGTCGCCGCCATCGAGCAGATCAACGGCCCCGTGAGCTGGCTGACCAGTCGCACTCCATCCGTCAACATTTACAATCCCTATTTCACCGAAGATTTCCCCACCAAGTTCGACCGCACCGTCGATGGCCGGCCGATCCGCGAAAAATATCCCGACTTTCATCACGGCATCGGCTGCCATTCCTACAGCAAACTGGTTTACGATCTCGACGGCACATACACCGTCTTCCGCACCCAGTTCGCCATCGACTCCGATTCCCCGCTGGCCGATGTCACCGCCAGAATTCTGCTCGACGACAAAGTCGCTTGGGAAATGGCCAACGTGAAGGCGGGCCGGATTTATCCAGTCGTGCAAGTCCCGCTTGGCGCCGCCAAACACGTCGGGCTTGAAGTCGATTTCGGCGAAAATTACGCGACGGAAGGCCGATTCGTCTGGCTCGATCCGGCTCTGGTCGCACATTAATTCACATTCCCTCTCAACATTTTTTGCATCCGCAGGTATATGAAATAGCCGCTGGCAAGCGGCGAATTTGCCTTGCCGCAAGGGGAAGGACGGAGGAAACGTGCGCGCTCTTAACATCGGTGCAATTTGTTCGCTGGCACTGGCCCTTGTCGCGGGAGTGATATTCGCTCCCTCCACCGTCAACGGGCAAATATTTGTCACCAACGCCCTTTCCACAAACACTGAATTGGGCAGCATCGCCGAATACTCGACAACGGGAACGCCGCTCAATGTCCCGCTTGTTTCCGGGTTTTCGTCATACAACCTCGAATGGATCGCAGTTTCCGGCACGAACATTTTTGTCACGAACGGCAACGCGATCGACGAATACAGCACATCGGCGTCGCCCGAGCATATCCCCCTGGTTTCTTCGGGACTAAACTCGCCGGCGGGCATCACCGTATCCGGCTCGGACATCTTCGTCGCCAATTCCGGCAACAACACCATCGCCGAATACAATATGTCCGGCACCAAGATCACGACCGCCGGATCGTTCTCGGGCATCAGCGCGCCGGAGGGAATGGCCATCTCCGGTGGAAATCTCTTCGTCGCCAATTCCGGGAATAACACCATCGGCGAATACACCACATCCGGCGCCACGGAGTATTCCTCGCTGATCTCCAGCTTGTCCGGCCCGGAGGATGTCGCCGTTTCCGGCTCGGATCTCTTTGTCACCAACTTCAACAACGGCACGGTCAGCGAATACACGACATCGGGAAGCCCGCTGCACACGCCGCTGATTTCCGGATTGGACAATCCGTTTGGCATAGCCGTAGATGGACAGGATCTGTTTGTCACCGACTTCACGGGGCAAACGATCAGTGAATACACCACGGCGGGAGTCCTCGTGGGCGGTGCGCCGCTGATCTCGTCGGGGCTGGACGATCCAGCCGGTATTGCCGTCGTGCCCGAGCCAACTGGGCTGGCGTTTCTGGGTATATCCGCAGCCATTTTCCTTGTGTATCGGCATCGAAGGAATCGCATGCTAATGCTTGAAGTGCCTCCGCCCCGTCAAAACCATCGCCGCGTTTCTTGAATCCACGAGTTCGATCGTTTCCTTGTCCTTCAAACTTCCGCCGGGATGCACGATTGCCGTGACGCCGGCGTCGAGCAAAAGTTGCGGAGCATCGGGAAATGGAAAAAATGCGTCGCTGGCAGCGACGGCGCTTTTTGCGCGAGGGCCGGATTTTTCGATGGCCAGTCGGGCGGCGCTGGGGCGATCCATCTGGCCCGCGCCGGCGCCGAGCAGCATGCCGTCCTTGCAGATCGCGATGGCATTGCTCTTGACGTGCTTACAGACCAGCCAGGCGAATTTCAGATCGGCCAGTTCCTCCGCCGTCGGCGGGCGGCGCGAGGCGATTTTCCATTCCTGTTCGTCCACGCCGGGCAGATCGCGCTGCTGGATCAGATATCCCCCGACGATTTTGTGCATGTGCATTTCAGCCGGATCGCGCTGGCCCATCGGTCCGACGGCCAGCAGGCGTACGTTTTTCCAGCGATCTCTCAGGAGCGCCAGCGCGTCTTCGTCGAAGCCGGGGGCGACGATAACTTCCAAAAGTTTGTCGATGGAGACGATGGCCTTGGCAGCTGCGAAATCGACGGGACGATTGAGCGCCACGATCCCGCCGAAAGCCGCCAGCGGATCGCCGGCGAACGCGCGGCCAAACGCCTCGGCCGGATTCTCGCCAACTGCGCATCCGCACGGCGTCGTGTGTTTCACGATGCACGCCGCCGGCTCGGCAAATTCCTTGACGCAATCCAATGCCCCGTCCGCATCCAAAAGATTGATGTACGACAATTCCTTTCCATGAAGCTGTGTCGCCCGCGCGGCCGACGCTTCCTTTCCCACGTGCTGGTCGAAGTACAATGCCGCCTTCTGATGCGGATTCTCGCCGTAACGCAGCGATTGCTTCCGCGCGAGATGCAAATCCATTTTCACCGGCATTTCTTCATCGCCAGAGGAAGAAAGATATCCCGCAATAGCCGAGTCGTACGCGCTGGTGTGGGCGAATGCGATTTGCGCTAACTCACGGCGAAAATCCTCGGCCGATGCGCCGCGATGTTCACGCAGATGATTCAGCACCGATGCGTATTGCTCCGGTGATGTGACGACAAGCACATACGCATGATTCTTCGCCGCCGATCGCAGCATTGCCGGTCCGCCGATGTCGATGTTTTCGATCGCCTCTTCAAACGTCACGCCCGGTTTGGCGATGGTTTGCTGGAAGGGATAGAGATTGATGCAGACCAGGTCGATCGGCTGAATGCCGTGGGTTCTCATCGCCTCGGCATGTTCAGGATTGTCGCGCACCGCTAGCAGTCCGCCGTGGATTTTTGGATGCAATGTCTTCAATCGCCCGTCCATCATTTCCGGAAAGCCGGTGATATCCGCAACATCGATCACTTCGACGCCGGCGTCACGAAGAAATTTTGCTGTGCCGCCGGTGCTGAGAATCTCCGCTTCAAATTCGCGGACCAGCGCCGAGGCAAATTCTGGCAAGCCGGTCTTATCCGAAACGGAAAAGAGCGCCCGGCGAATGGGGATCGGATCAGCCATGACGACGAGGCTTTTAGTTGATCGGCTTCAGTGGGCGGGCATCATTCAGCACCAGCACGCCGGAATCGCCGGTGGCGCCGGGCTTGATCGCCAGCAGTTCCCCGCCGCGGGTGCAGGCGTAAATCTCCGAGCCATCGAGATTGGTGGCGAAAACCGCCAGATCGCGGCGATGGGATTTATATGCCAGTTGCCCGGTATGCAGGTCCAGTGCCTCGATTTCACGGGAGCGCGTGAGGACATACGCATATTTTTTATCGACCGAAAGAAACTGTGCGATATTCGGGGCAATCCATCGCGCGGGATGGATTTCCGCTTCATCGATGACGGTCTGATCGGGCGTGTCGAGGGTTTGGCTGAGATGCTTGTCGATCGCCGCCAGGCCCACGCCGGGAACAAGCTGGAAAATCGTGGTGGCGGTGTCGATCGGGCCGGAGTTAAGCTCACGGCCGGCGAAGTATTTCCACTTGAGCCGGCCATCCGTCGGGCTCACGCAATAGACCTGGCTGTCGCTGGATGCGAAATAGACCCCGGATTTGTCGGTCAATTCTTTGTCAGCGCTGACATCACCGACGATTCTGCCGGCGGTCATGAAGCGATCGTCGGGCAGCACGGGCCAGGCGAGCGTGCGATCGTCGTAGAAAGCGCGCACGCTGCCGTCCTCGCTGCCGGCGTAAATGACTTCTCCCTCAATGGCCGCGGCGCCGCTGACTGGGCCAAATGTCATCACCTGCCAGATGACCGCGCCGACATCCTTGGTGACATCGACGGCATCAATGCGACCGCCGTTGGCGGCAACGCCGAGGAAAACCAGGTCTTTGTAGGAAGACAAATTCCCGGTGACGGTTGCATCCAGGTCGATCGACCGGATGCGGGTGCCCGTCTGGTTGAACACTTCCACGGAAACAGTGCTGGCAAAGACGGTGTAGGGATCGGATGGATCGCCGGCGATGACCGGCCCGCCAACAATGCTTTGCGGCGGGGCGACGATCTGATTGTCATATTTCAGATCACCGCTGGAGCGGGTGAAGGCAATGTCATCGTTTTGATTGGTGATGACATGGATCGTGTCGCCCAGGACGTAGAGATTGGTGGCCGATTCACTGCCGATGACGGGGATGCGGGTGTTCCAATCTTCCAGGAATCCGCCGGTGGAGAGGGTAGTCACCTGGTCCATTTGTGCCGCCGGCGGGCTATTGTTGGCGCACCCGGCGAGAAGAGCGCTGGCCAGGGCCAACACGAACGGCAACGGATTAACACGAGTGGAACGGATTATTCGATTCACGAAAAAACCTCCGGCTTGCGCAAACAGATGGAAGCCATTAACCAACGATATCCGACTTTGGCGGCAAGCGTCAAACACGGGGGAAAAGGAGAGCGGGCGAGTGGGAAAGGGGGAGAGGGGGTGACCAAATAAGCGCAGCGCAGATGGCGCGCGATGACCGCCATTTCCATTTCTTCTCTTCCGAACTTTTCGCCGGCACTGCCGGGTCGTTTCATTTAATCCTTATCATCATTCCTCTCGTTTCTCTCGAACCCATTCGCTTTGACGCCTGTCAACGGGACCGTCGCAAGCCCTGCGTACAGAATCTCGCATGGCTCCTGTGGACCACGCGACGTGGAGCTTTAGCGAGTGTGCCACGCACACTCGCAGGTGGCCCCAGTGACATCCCCGTGTCGCCCGGACAAACTTCACAGGCGGACGCACGCGGGCCTCGGTCGAGGTTCGACAAAGCGAACTTCGCCGGAGGTTGGCCGGCAACGGCCCCGTTGACAGGCCCCAAAGCCTGTCGAGTTCCCCAAGCCGTTCATGAGGCGGCTGGGGATCGTCCGTACATATTACTAACAGTTTTGGCGAAGTCAATGAAAAAATTGGAATATTTTTATCAAGTTCCCGAAGGGTGGAGCAACGAGAGTCGCACGGCTAACCACTGAAAGTGGTTAGCCCGGTTGGGTGGGCATCCATGATTTGGAGAGTTGGGGCGCGTAGACTGGGGTTGATGATCAACGTCACTCATCCCACGCGATCTTCTCGCCGGATTTGGCTGGCGCGCGGGATTGCGATTATTGCGGACATTGTGCAGATCGCTTTTTTCCCGGCTACTTCCGAGGGTGTGTTCTCGCCATGGGCGGATGGGATTGATTTGGGGGTGGCCGTGATTCTGACGTTGCTGCTTGGCTGGAACATCGCTTTTCTTCCGAGTTTTCTGATCAAACTACTGCCGGTCGCGGATCTGGCTCCGACGTGGACTTTGGCGGTCCTGTTCGTGACGCGATCACGCAAATCCGAATCCGCTGGGAAACTCGTGGAGCCCGGCCCCCAAACGCCGCAATAACCTCAGTTGCAGGGCGTTGTTGGGGGTGGGAGGATTCTGGGATGCGACGGGTTGGTGGAATTTTCGCGTTTGTCGCGCTGATTGGGGTAGCCATCGGTTCGCCGGCGCGGGGGCAGGAGGCGGCTTCGAGATCTTCGACGCGGCCGGAACTACTCGCGCCGGGGTTGATGTTTGCTTTGGGGCGGATTCGGACGGTTGTCGGACAGATGGATTTGTCGGCGGATCAAAAGACCAAAGTGGATCAGATTCTGGAGGATGAGCAGCAACAGGCGGATCAGTTGGCGGAGTCGATGGCGGGGATGGGTCCGCAGGATCGGGGGGCGCGGGTGGTGCCGTTTTTGATGGCGGTGCGTCGGCGATTGGCGGAGGTGTTGACGCCGGATCAGATGCAATCATTGGTGGGGCAGATTGGTGGGGCAAATGGGGGACGAATTGGTGGCGGCGGCGGGATCGGGCCACTACGGAGTTTGCAGCAGGAATTGGCGCAGCTCGATCTCACGGCGGATCAGAAACAAAAAGTTGATGACCTACTCGGCACCGTGCTGCCGCAGTTGGAATCATTGCGGCAGAAAGCGCTGGCGGGATCGAACGTTCTTCCCGACACGGAAGCATTGCGGCAGCAGACGGCGAGCAAGCTGCGCGACATTCTTACGCCGGATCAGTTTGCGCAGTTGGTGCAGGATTATCAGGATCGGCCGGTGGGATCGGGCCCGCCACCGGTGGCGGCGGAATCAGCCAAGCCAGCGGCGACGACCCAAGCTTCGTATCCAGATGTGGGCCAGCCGGCGAGGGATTTTGCAATTTATGATTTGAGTGCGCACAGTTTTTCGCTGGCTGAGGTGAAGGGACGGGTGACGGTCATTGAATTCGGCTCAATCTCGCAGCCGACGTTTCGGGATCATGTCAAACAGATGGAAAATCTCCGCTCGCGCTATGGTGGACGGGTGAATTTTCTGCTGGTTTACACGCGGGAAGCGCATCCGATGGGCGGGTGGGAGGTTCAGCGGAATCACGATGACAATATCAATGTGGATGATCCAACCGATATACGCGGCCGAATCGATCGGGCTCAGCAAACCATCGAATCGCTTGGTATCCACATGACCGGGGCGGTGGATTCGATGAAGAATTCGATGGCGGATTCGTATGGGCTATTTCCGAATGGAGCGCTCGTGCTTGATAAAGATGGGACGATTGTGCTGCGGCAACAGTGGGTGGATCCGTTTGGTTTGCAGCAGTCGTTGGATGGGCTGGTGGGGGAGACGAATTGAGGAGAGGGGGAGAGCGGGGAGGGGGAAACAACGTGAATTATTTTGTGTTGATCTGCGCCGTTTGATTCCTTCTGCGCCCTCGTGAACTTGTCATTGAGCCGGGTCGTCCTCGGCCCGCGCGGGCGGAGGACCGCCCGGCTCAGCTTCGATACGGAGGTCACTGTGAGCATCGAAAGTGATAGTCGCGTCCACTATCATCCGTTTTGATGCAATCAAACGCTTTGAAGTTTGAAGTGATGCGTAGCGATGCGCCTGGCGCTCGGCTGGGGCGCGTGACGACGCGGCACGGCGCGTTCGACACGCCGGCGTTTATGCCGGTCGGGACGCAGGGGTCGATCAAGGGGGTATTGCCGGATCATGTGGCGGCCACTGGGGCGCAGATTATTTTGGCGAATACTTATCATCTCATGCTGCGGCCGGGGGAGAAGACGGTGGCGGAACTTGGGGGGCTGCATCGGTTCATGGGATGGGATGGGCCGATTCTCACCGACAGCGGGGGGTTTCAGGTTTTTTCGTTGGCGGAGATCAATCGAATCACGGACGACGGGGTTTGGTTCAAGAGTCATGTGGATGGGTCGGATGTTTTTCTGGATGCGGCCCGAAGCATCGCGGTGCAGAACGATCTGGGGGCGGATATTGTGATGGCGTTCGATCAATGTCCGCCGGCCAGCGCATCGCCCGAAGCCCATCGGCAGGCGGTGGATCGCACGCTTCGGTGGGCGGAGCAATCTTTGGCGTCCCACAAACGGCGAGACGAGCAATCGTTATTTGGGATCGTGCAAGGTGGGACGGATTTGGATTTGCGAACCGAATGTGCCAGGCGATTATCGCAGATGGAATTCAGCGGATTCGCGCTCGGGGGACTGGCGGTGGGCGAGGGGTTTGCGGCGATGACGCGGGTTTTGGATCATCTGACGCCGATATTACCGGACGATAAGCCGAGATATTTGATGGGCGTGGGGTATCCGCGGGATATTGTTTCGGCGGTGGCGGCGGGGGTCGATATGTTCGATTGCGTTCTGCCGACGCGAAATGGGCGAAATGCGTATGCTTTCACCGCCGGCGGGCCATTGCGATTGCGCAACAGCGGATTTCAGCGGGATTCGCGGCCGATCGAGGATGGATGTGATTGCTATGCCTGCCGCCGGTTTTCGCGGGGGGCGATTCGGCACTTTTTTTTCGCGGGCGAGATGCTTGGACCAATCCTCGTTTCCGTGCATAATATCAGGTTCTACCAGCGGCTGATGGCGGACGTGCGTGGAGCAATCGCGGAGGGAACTTTCCAGCGATTCCGAACCACCGACCCCCGAGCGAAGCTGGGACCCTCAGAATCGGCGGATGAGAAATCTGCCGATGGGTCTGCTCCGGATGAGTCCGAATTGAAGGAGAATGGTTGAACTTTTTTGGATTGGCGGCTGTTGCTGCCTCGCAACCGGATGCGTATCAGGGCGTGCCCTGGTTCGCCAACCCGCGAATCCTGATCTTCGGATTCCTTGCGGTCCTCTATGTGATGAGGATATTCACCAGAAGAAGAATGAGACAGTGATTTTTGCGACCGAGATTATGATTTGAAGGAGAACGCTTGAATTTATTTGTATTTCTGGCCCAGGTTCCCGCAACGCAACCGGACATCCCATGGTACGCCAACCCGCAGATTGTGTTTATGGGGCTGATCGTCGGGGTTTTTGTGGTGATGTTGTACAGCGGCAGCCGCGGGAAAAAGAACGAACAGAAACTGCGGGATGAGATGCTGGCAAACATGAAGCGCGGCGACCGCGTGGAGACGATCGGCGGGATTCTGGGGTCGGTCGTCGAGGTGCGGGACAGCGAAGTGGTTTTAAAGGTGGATGAAAGCTCCAATACGAAGATTAAGTTCGCGCGCGCGGCGATTAAACGAGTGATGACCGAGGACGAAACGCCGACGAAATAAGAATCGGGTTTCGGGTCTCGGGTTTCGGGTTAAATGCCTTAGTCCCACACCCGATCCCGGAGACCCGAACCCCGAAACCCGACTCCGGAACCAACCATGCCGACAACGTATTTCAACCGTGTGATGATCAGCGCGGGATCGCTGCTGGTCGCATTATTTCTGATTTTCGGATTCCCCAATTCCAACTGGTGGGATTCGAGTCTGACGCTTATCCAGCGGACCAACCTCAAGCCGGGCATTGATATGGTCGGCGGGGTGCGACTGATCTATGCCATCCAGGCCGGCGAAGGCGGCGCGACACAGGAGACGGCTGAGAAGGTGATGGAAGCGCTCAAGCGGCGGGTGGACCCCAACGGTTTGCGCAATCTGGTCTGGCGGCCGCAGGGCAATACCCGGCTGGAGATTCAGATGCCGCTGTCGCCCCGGGCACAGGAAGTTCCCAAAATCCTGGGGGCATTCAACGATGCACAAAAAGCGCTGGATGCGACCGATGTGACCGATGAGCAGGTCATCAATGCGGTTGAGCAATCGACCGGGGCACAGCGTGATCAGCGATTGGCGGAACTGGCATCCGACAGCAAAACCCGCCAGACGCTTTTCAAGCAGATGGCCGATACCTACGACCAGATTCAACAGCTGCGCGCCAATCCGAATCATCTGGATGATGCCACGCTGGCGATCAAACTCGCGCCGCTGATGGATCAGTACACCACACTGAAATCACAAATCGCCGACACCAATCTTTCTTCCGATGCGTTCAATTCGATTCTCGATGAGGCCAATTCCGACAAGGAAGCGGATCAGCAGACGGGGCAGCAGCGGATCAAAGATTTGCAGGCGAAGTTTGCCGATTTCCCCGCGCGGCTCAAAGCGATGGCGGATTTTCAGCAGAAATATAATGCCTATGCCGCGGTGAAAAATGACGTGACCGGGGCGGAGCAATTGAAGCAGTTGCTGCAGGGCTCGGGAGTTTTGGAATTTCACATTCTGGCCGACCAGAACACCGCCAACGCCGCCGATATCGCGGCGATGGTGGCGCGGCTTGGCCCCACCGGCAAAGGCCCGCTCCCCCAGCCGGGTGACACCATGCGCTGGCTGGAAGTGGATCGCCCGGAAGAATTTGACATCCCCGGCGCGCCCCCGGAAACCCATGAATGGAACGGCAAACATTACATGCTCGTGCTCACCACCAAGGAAGGTTCGCTGGACAAATCCAGCGGCGACTGGGGACTCGATCATGCCAATCCAACTGAAGATGAATCGCATTTCCCCGCGGTGGGATTCACCTTCAACAACACCGGCGGCCGGCTCTTCGGCGACATGACGCAATATTGGTATGACCATGCCAAGGCGATCAGCCCCGATGCCCACGCACGTTTGGGAATCGTGCTGGATAACAAGTTGATCAGCGCGCCCAATCTCAATTCGCCCATCACCGGCGGTTCCGGCGAGATCAGCGGCGGCGGGGCGGGCGGATTTAAGCCGGCCGAGCAGGAATATCTCATCGACACCTTCAATGCCGGCAGCTTGCCCGCGCAACTTTCCAGCGAGCCGATCAGCGAAGAGCAGGTCGGCCCCACGCTCGGCGCCGACAATCTGAAGAAAGGCCTCGTCGCCTGTGGATTCGGGCTGGTCGTCATCGGCGTGTTCCTCATCAGCTATTATTATGTCGCGGGGATGGTGGCGTTTTTCGCGGTGGTGATGAACGTCATTCTGATTCTGGGCGTCATGGCCGCTCTCGCTGCCACGTTCACGCTCCCCAGCATCGCCGGCATCGTGTTGACCATCGGCACCGCCGTCGATGCCAACGTGCTGATCTTCGAGCGGCTTCGTGAAGAACAACATCACGGCCTGCCGCTGCGGATGGCGCTGCGCAACAGCTACAACCAGGCTCAGAGCGCCATCATCGACTCCAACATGACCAGCGCGATCACCTCGCTGTGTCTGTACATGTTCGGCTCGGAAGAAGTGAAGGGCTTCGGCCTGACGCTGCTGATCGGCATCGTCGCCAGCTTGTTCACCGCGCTGTACGTCACCAAAACCATTTTCGGAATCATGATCGACAAGTTCGGGATGAAGAGCCTGAACAGTTTTCCACTGACGTTCCCCAAGTGGGATAAGTTGCTCAAACCCAACTGGGACTGGATGGGCAAGGCGTGGATCTTCTACACCTTCAGTATCATCATGATTTCCATCGGCATGGTGCTGTTCGTCATCAAGCTGGAACAACGGCGGATGATGGACATCGAATTTTCCGCCGGCACGAGTGTGCAGGTGGCGCTACTCGATCCAATGCCGCAGGATCAGATTCGCTCGCTGATCGACGATGCCAGCCGGAATGATCCAACCGCACTCCCCGCGCCCAGCGTGGTGGCGGTGGGCACGGATCAGAAGCATTACGAAATCGTGACCCCGCAGGATGATCGGGATAAGGTCAAGCAAGCCATCTTGACCGCTCTGAACGGAAAACTGGACATCAAACTCCCCAGCAGCTTCGACGATGTGGGCACGGACTATTCCACCGCCCGAGACAAGGCGATCCTTCCCGTTACCAATTCCAATTTCTCCGTGGATGGATTCTCGCCCAAATCGACATCCGATTATGTCGGCGGGGTGGCGATTGTCTTGCGCAACATCAATCCGCCGCTGTCAGTCAACGAAATCCAAACCCGTGTGCAGCACGAACAGTTGTCCAGCTCATCGGGCGCGATCAGCGCCATCGACGTCAATGTGTCCGGACCTGTCGATCCCGATAAGCCGACGAACTTTGCCGTGATCCTCGGCAAAAATGCGTCGGTTTCCTTCGGTGCCGATGAAGGCAAATGGGCGACGAACCTGGCCGAGCCGCTCTGGGGTCTCACGCGCGATGCCATCAATCGGCCGCCGTCTTTCGAGAAGGAAACCAATTTTGATCCGCAGGTCGCCGGCGAGATGCAGCGCGATGCGCTCCTGGCGCTGACGTTCTCGATCATCGCCATCATGGTTTACATCTGGGTTCGGTTCGGCAACATGAAATACGCCACCGCCACCGTCGTCGCGCTGCTGCACGACACCATTTTCACCCTCGCCGCCCTGGGATTTGCCCAGTACATCGCCGGCTGGTGGCCGGAGAATTTCCTGCAGATCGAGCCGTTCCGCATCAGCCTGACGGTGGTGGCCGGCATTTTGACGATCATGGGATATTCGATGATCGACACCATCGTCGTATTCGACCGCATCCGAGAAAACCGCGGCCGATATGGGCATCTCAATCGCCAGGTCATCAATGACGCCATCAATCAAACCCTCTCCCGCACCATCCTGACCTGCGGCACGACCATCGCTACCGTGAGTTTTATGTATTTTATGGGCGGATCGGGCATCCACGGCTTTACTTTCGTGCTATTGGTTGGCATATTGGTCGGAACCTACTCGTCGGTGGCCATTGCGGCGCCACTCCTTCTGTGGGGTGGCCCGGAGGAAGCACCGGCGAGTTTCGGCAGGCAGACGCAACCCACGCTGCCGCCGAGCATGGGCGGCCGCCTCAAAAAGGCGGTCTGACCAACAACTGAATAGTCTGCTGGGAAAGGAGTCCCAAATATGCGCAAGGATGTGAAATTCGGGCTTACCGTCGGGGCAATTCTCGTCGCCACTTTGATTGTTTATGTCATCGTCCTCTCCGGCGCCGGTCTGGGCAGCGCGGGGCATCAGGATTCCAACGCGACGATTGCCATTAAATCACCGGATAATTCTGCCCCCGCCGTGCCATCGGATTCGGCAGCGCCGACGCCGGCGCATTCGGATGAATCTTCCGGGACAATTACTCCGGCCCCCGCGGCGATTTCGCCGCCGCCCACGGTCGCCACGCCCGACACCGCCGCCCCGGCGACCCAGCCGACGGCCAGCGCATCCTCGAATTTTGATTGGGATTACGGCCTGAATCACGGCGGCGCGCCGGCAGCGAGTGTCGCGCCGGCCCATACCGTGACGCCCACCATCGACAGCAATCCCGCCGCCTCCGCTGCGGCCCCGACGGTGGACATCACCAATCGCCCGCCGACGATTGACAACATCGTTCCGATGCTGGCTGCGCCGATGTCGGCCGATCCGCCGGCCACGCAGCCCGCGCCCGAGGCGAATGTTCCGGTCTCGACGATTGATCCCCCGCCAGTTGCCGTGGCGGCCCCGCAGCGAGTGCATGTGATCGAGTCCGGAGAAAATCTCTGGACCATCGCCCAGGCGGTTTACGGCAACGGAGCGCTCTATACCAAGATCATCGCCGCCAATCCCGGCCTGGATCCCAAGGATTTGAAGGTCGGCAAAAAGCTGGTGATCCCGGATGTGTCGGGCGCGGAAAAATCCCCCGCCACTCCCGCCGCCGCGACGGATGCGCCGCTGGACCCCACCAAGGAATACCGCATCGCCTCCGGCGACACCCTGGAGAAAATCTCGCGGAAACTCTATGGGAATCCCTCGTTGCAGGACAGCATTTACCAATTGAACAAATCCCTCATCGGCGACGATCCGGATAAATTGAAAGTGGGTTGGGTGCTGAAATTGCCCCAAGCGCCGGCGGCGACGATTGATGCGCCGAGGTAGGGAATATCACCGGGCTGGGCACTTTAGTGCACAGCCGAGCGGCGTTCGTTCGTGAGTCTTTTTGAAAAGCGAGAGCCATTCGGCTAGGCACTAAAGTGCCTAGCCCGGTGGGGTTTATCCGATCCCCCAACCCGCTTATTCAACCCCATCCCCTCCCCCGTCCGATAACAATTAAGAGATGCACGAACAACTGGTCGATGCTTTGGTGCTTAGCCCAAACGACGCGGCGGATGATCTGCTGCTCGAGGGGTTGCGCCTTGGAAACGAGGTTGAGCAGGCGCTCGTTCTCGAGGCGCTGCTGAATCGCAAAAGCGTGCGCGGATTGAGCGGGGTGATTCGGGTGTTCGATCAGCTTTCCCCCAAACTCCAGGGGCATGTGCTGACGCATATCAAGGTTTTTTATCATGCGCTGCGGGAGTCGGGGCGAAGTCCGGAGCATGATTTGCGCCTGGCGGCCATGAAGCTGATCGCCCTGAGCCGGCAGGGGAAGTTGGCGTATGTGCTTTCCGAGAATCTGCACGATTCGCAGGAATCGCTCTCCCACGCGGCGGTGGAGGCGATGGTCGCGCTGGCGCGGTGGGTTTCGACCAGCACGCACAAATTGCAAAAGGAATATCAATCGCCGGGGGATGCGGAGAATCCGGCTGCGATCCATCCGGCCGAGGGAGAAACGCCGTTTGATTTTGCGGCGTTGTATCAGGAACTGATGGAGCAACGAGCCGAGATCGAATCGGCCGTCGCCCGGGCACTGGATGTTCATCGCGGCAAGCATGCCCCGGAATTGCTGCGCGCGGCCCTCTTGCTTTGCGATTGGCCCAACAGCAAAACACTGGCGATCCTGCACACCACCAAGCACGGCGGGCAGAGCGGGATGGTCCGGCGGCTTCAGCAGACGCCGGCCTCCGAGCATGTCGAGGCATTTTTGCTCGGCGCCAGCCACGCCAATTTGCGGCATCATTTCGGCGGGGTTTTTTCGCACATCAACGAAGGCCCGGTGCTGGATGCGATCCTCCGCAAAACGCACTGGCTCAAGGATCATCAGTTGTCGCTCTGCATGCATCAGGTGACGCGCGGGGTGTGGTGGCAGGAAGGCGATTTACAGCACGACATCGAACGCCGCGATGCCGACCAGAGCGCGGCGATCGGCGAATGGATCGGCGCCAGCGGCACGCATGATGTGATGCAGGATGAGCGATTGACTCGGCTGGCCGAGCATTCGAGAAATTCCCCCGGAGCGCGATTGCGGCTTTTGCGGATCGCCATGCGACGGAAGAAAAACAGCAGCGTTCTCTTCATCAAATCGCTGCTGAACGATCCGGATGAGAGAATCGTTCGCATGGCCGCGCGCGAGATCATTCGCCGCCGGCCGGTGGATTATGACAACATGCTTTTGCAACTGATGACCAACGCGCCGGAGACGGTGCGGCGGGTCATCAGCCGGTCGATTGGCCAGGCGGGCTTCGAGCATTTCTGGACGCGCTTCGACCGTCTGGACCGTCCGACGCGAAAACAGGCCGGCCGCGCGATGCTCAAAATTTTGCCCGATGCCATCGGACGATTGGCGCGACGGCTGGCGACCGGACCGCTGGAACAGCGGCTCAAAGCGATGCAGATCACGCAGGAGCTTTCGCTGGTCGAAGCCTTGGCGGATTCGCTCACCGCGCTGACTGCCGACCCCAATGCCAAACTTCGCAGCAAAGCTGTCAGCCTGCTGGGCGATTTGCCATCGGCATCGGTGGATTTGCTGATGGAGAAAGTGCTCAGCGACACCGATTCACGCGTCCGCGCCAATGCCATCGAGGTGTTGGAGGCGCGCCCGGCGGCGCAATTCATTCCGACATTGGCCAAGCGCGCCAAGCTCGGCCACAACCGAGAACGCGCCAACGCCATCAAGGCGCTCCACCGCATGCGCGTCGGCAACATCGGCCCGCAACTGCTGCTGATGCTGCGAGACGATCGGGCCGAGCATCGCATCTCCGCCATGTGGGCGCTGAAACAAATGGGCTGGTGGAAGTTGCTGCAGGAGGTGGGGAAGATCGCCAAGGAGGACAAGAATCTTCGCGTCCGCCGATATGCGGTGGGCGTGCTCAAGGGCGTGGCGGAACTCATGCAGATTGAAAAGGGAGTGATCTGATGCGGCGAATCGCGGGCATCCTCGCATTGTCAATGATTTGTTTCACGGGAATTGCCTCGGCCACGCCGACCCAGGAAGAGGTTTTCCAAAGCATCAACCAGAACGTCGGCTCCACCGTCGATCTGAGCAAGTGGGTTCCGTATTTGCTGGCGATTCTCGCGATCATCATCCTGACCGCGATTTACAACAATCGCCGCCAGCAACCGGGCACTGTTAAACGGCTGAATCATTCCGGCAAACTCTTGCGCGAAGTCGGCCGGGCATTGAACCTCAAATCCGCCGAGGTGAAACAATTGAAACTGCTGGCTCAGGAGCAGCAAGTGAGTCCGCTGACATTGCTCTTATGTCCGTCGGTGCTGGCCAAATCGCTGCGAAGTCCCAATCCGAAGATCGACCGGCTGATTGTCGAGCATGTGGTCCGAAGGCTTCGCGGCGGAATCTAGGCCATCTTTGACGCCGCCGCCGCCAGCGCGGTAAACTCCCTTCGTTCTACAAAAGGGAAAACATGGGAGGCAGGCTTCGCATTTCATCGCGGTGCGCGTTGCTGGTCAGCGCTCTACTGGCGATGATAAGCCCACGCATATCAGCGGCCGATTTTCCCACCACCCAGCCCTACGTTCCCATTGGGAAGATCACAACGCTCCTCGCGGAAAAAGATGCGCATGGGCCAATCATCGGGGCGATCGTGTCCGGTGATTCGGTTTACGTTGCCACCGGCGGCTGGCCGTCGAATCATACGGGCAACTTTCTGCGGGTGCTGAAAGTCCCCGTTAATGGCCAGGCCGCCAGCGAGGTTGGAAAAATCCCGATAACTCCGGGTCCCGATCCCTACAACCAGGATATGTGCCGAACCATGTGCATGGGAGATACGGACATATTTGTGCGTAACGGGGGCGACGGGCTGTACGATTTTCCCACGAATGGGAATGCCCCATTTCGCCTGGACACCGCCGCTGGCCTGACCAACGCAGATGTGCGAAGCATGGCATGGATGAAGGGGATTCTGTATCTGGGCCTGGGCGGCAAAGGGGAAATTGTTCAAGTAGACCCTGCCAAGTGCATGGCAACGGTCCTCTCCGATGGCCAAGGCAAGCAGGCGAAGAATATTCTCAACGATGGCGATGCGTTTTACGTGCCGTGGATGGTGGCGGACCCGGCGCGCAATCGAATTCTCTTTTTTGTTCATGATGTGGACATCGCCGCGCAATACAACGGCTTGGGCGAGTATCGAATCGGCCACGGTTTCCGCGAATTACGGTCGATGGGAGCGGTGATGTGCAATTGGGGAAGCCAAGCACATAACGATATGGTGACCCTCAACCTGGGTAGTCCAGGCGAAGCGATTGCTGATTTTCATCTGACCGACGATTCAATAAATGTGGTGAGCGTTTGGCAGAGCGGCTATTGGTTCAACTCATCCGATGGGCTGGATCGCACTCACGCGCGTTTCCCGATGGACGAGCCGGTCGTATTCCAGGCGGTCGTGCTGAACGATGTGATGTGGACGGCTGTTCCCTGGGCGCAGGTCGCGCCTGGCCGCCCGGCTTTGGCTCATCTGCCCACCCTCACGCCCACTGATCCCAATCCGTACTCTCCGAATTTTCTTCTGGAGCCGGTCCAGGACGGCAAAACCCTGATCACTGCCGGAAGCAGAGGTGTTTTTCGTCTCGACCTGCAATAACGTCGGCGGGTCGCCCGTCTATAAATCCAATCCCCCGCGCAATTCCGGGCGTTTCTTTTTCTTTACGGGTGCCGCAGCTGTGGTCTCGGCAGTGATCGCGCCGACGGCTCGCTTCAGCGACAGCGAGATTCGGCGATTTTCTTTGTCGATTTCGAGTATTCGCACATTCACTGTCTGGCCCGGTTTCACCACATCACCGGCGGAGCGAATTTGTTTGTCGGATAACTCGGAAATGTGCATCAATCCTTCCACGCCGGCTTCCAGTTCGACGAATGCGCCGAAATCCACGACGCGGGCGATCGTGCCACTGACGACGGAATCGGTGGCGTATTTTTCGTGAATGGTCGCCCACGGATCGGGGCCGGCTTGTTTGAGGCTGAAGGAAATCCGGCGTTGGATCGGGTCCACCGATAACACGACCAGCCGGATGGTGTCGCCTTCCTTCACGACTTCATCCACGGAGCGGATTCGCCGATGGCTCATTTCGCTGATGGGCAGCAGGCCTTCGACGCCTTCTTCGACTTCGATGAACGCGCCGAAGGATTCCAGTTTGGTGACCCGGCCGGTGATGGCCGAGCCGACGGCGTATTTCGCGGCGGCGTCGTTCCACGGATCGACTCCGCGCGCCTGCTTGAGGCTCAGGGAAAGTTTTCCGGTTTCGCGGTCGATCTTGAGGATTTTCACATCGACCACATCGCCGGCCTTCACGACTTCACCGGGATTTCTGACGCGACGGAAACTGATCTCGCTGACGTGCAATAATCCATCGACTCCGCCGAGATCGACGAACGCGCCGAAATCCATGACCGAACGGATCGTGCCCCGGCGAATCTGTCCCTCGGCCAGTTCGGCCAAAAGTTTTTCCTTCTGCTCCTGCCGCTGGCGTTCCAGAAGATTTCGGCGCGAGAGCACGATGTTGCGTCCCTCGCGCTGAACATCGGTTACCTCAGCGGTGATTTTTTGATTGAGAAATTGCGAGAGATCGGGAACGTGATAGAGATCGACCTGCCCCGATGGCATGAACGCGCGCATGCCCTTGATGCTGACTTCCAGGCCGCCCTTGTTCACGGCGGTGACATTGCCCTCGACAATCTGCCCGACTTCCAGCGTTTCCCAGGAAACATTTGCAGCGGCCGCGCCTTTGCGGGTGAGGATCAGCAATCCCTCGCGGGCATCGTAACGCTCGACGGAGAATTCCATCTCCTGTCCGACGACAGGCGGCTCCTCGAATTGCAGCAGCGGCACGATTCCCTGACTCTTGCCGCCGAAGTCGACGAAGACATCGTCTTTTTCGATGGAGACGATTTTCCCGCGCCGATTTCCTTTGGCTCCGGCATCGGCCGGTTGGGATTTGTCAAAGCCGTAGAGATCATCAACGGACAGGCCGGCCAGCGCATCTTCCACCTGCCGGTCGATCTTGGCATCGGCGCCGGGGCGGAACTTTTCCTTGTACGGATCGTCGAGTTGGTTCTTGGGCATAGTCCAGCTATTTTATCCTGATCGGCGAAAGTGTGACACGGCTGGATGGGAAAATCCGGCGTATGCGGTATTGGACGCATTCGCTAGGATGGCAAGCGAATGTCACGAACATCGATTCGTCGCAGCGCTTTTTTCATCGCTGTTTTCGTCACGATATTGGCCGGTTCGAGCAAGTTGTGGGCTCAAGGCATTGGGGAAGACTCGCCGACTTTATTCGATAAGTCGGTTCTGCCGGATGCAAATCCACTGGTCACACCGATTTTCGCGGATGTTGCCACAATGCCGGCGACCAATCCGGACTTTGGCCCGGCATCTCAGCCAAGCACACTTCCATCGACGGTGAATCCCGCCAAAGAACCCGAGACCGCTGCGGCTTTTCGAGGACAATTTCCCGAAGCGGGCGGAACATACGGACTCAGCGAGTTTATCCAGCATTTCGCGCCGTATGAGCCCATGTATTTCATTGGCGGGGGAAATATCAAATACCAGTTCAGCCTTCGCTACCGATTCTTCGATGGCCCATTGGCGGTGGAACACCCGTGGGTGAAGGGATTCAATTTCGGATACACGCAGCTTTCCATATGGGACGTTGTCCAGCGATCCCCGGCGTTTTACGACACCAACTACATGCCCGAATTGTTTTATTACCTGGAGAACGTGAGCCATCTTCCGCCCGGAATGCAACTGGGAGCACAGATTGGCATCGGGCACGAATCCAACGGCCAGGGCGGGTCGACGGAGCGGTCGCTGAACATCGCATTTTTCCGGCCGATCTTCACGATCTCTTCGCCTTCAGAAAGGTATTTCATCTCCGCGTCGCCAAAGATGTACGTCTATATTTCCGATCTCAGCGACAATCCGGACATCCAGCGTTATCGCGGCAATGCGGATATTCGCATCGCCTTCGGCGAGCGCGATGGATTGCAATTGGCCACCCTTGGCCGGATCGGCAGCAGCTTTAATCGCGGCAGCCTGCAATTTGATCTGACCTATCCGCTGACCAATCTTTTGCACGGCGCGATGGATATGGCGCTGGATGCGCAATATTTCACGGGTTATGGCGAGACCTTGCTGACTTATAACCGGACCAGTTCGGGGCTACGATTTGGAATCGCGCTCGTGAGATGAAGAATTGTCGCAGCCGCTGGTTCCTCGCCCGATTCAAATAACCCATTTTCCAATTCCTGCCTGTACCGCCAGAATAAACTTGCCAGACCGTCGTCACTTCCGATATTTTCCACCTAATCCCCCATTGGCGGGCTTGACGAATTTTCCGCCGGAGGCATCTTGGAGCGGGTCGGGAACGGGTAAGGAGTTTTAGCAATGGGCCGTCGTTGTATCGAAGCGCTGGAACGCCGTGTTTTATTGTCGACTTATTATGTTTCCACGACCGGAAACGATAACAACAACGGCTCCGAGGCAACACCGTTTGCCACGATTCAGGAGGCGGCGAAGTATGTCGTGGCGGGGGATACGGTCAATGTCGAAGCGGGAACGTTTCAGGGGTTCGTGCTGAGTTGGGACAATCCCCAGGCCGGTACGGCCGGTTCGCCCATCACATTTCAAGCCGCGCCCGGCACCACCGCGGGCAGCGTGATCATCAATGAGCGCAACAACAAAACCCCCGTCGCCATCGACCTTGAACCCGGCTCCGATTACGTGACCATCAAAGGATTCACCATCGAAAATGACGGCACCGTTACCAACGATGGAATCAAAGCCACCGGCAACAACGACAGCATGATCGACAACACGGTTGTCGGCGTCGGCGATTTCGGCATCTTCACCGACAATGCCAACGACGCTCTCATTGAAGACAACAACATCAGCGGCACGCTCGGCACTGACACCGACGGCCACGGCATCTACGTCAGCGGAACCTGCACCGGCGTCGTCATCGAAGGCAACACCATCGACGGCAACGGCTGGCACGGCATCCATCTCAACGGCGACGCCTCCGAGGGCGGGATCGGCGAAGTGATCGACTGCACCATCGAGGACAACCTCATCTACAACAATCCCGGCAACGGCATCAACGGCGACGGCCTGGTCGATTCGATCATCGAAAACAATGTCATCTACGGTTACACCAACAACGGAATCTCGCTTTACCAGATCGATGCCGGCGTCGGCAGCACGGGAAATGTGATCGTCAACAACACCATCGACGGCGGCTCGGCTATCGAACTTCAGGACGGCGCTACCGGGAATGTGGTGTTCAACAACATCATGACCGGCACGATTTTCGTGGATGGCACCAGCAGCGACACGACATCTAACAATGTCACCGATTCCAGCGACGCGGCGCTTTTCATCAACGCCGCTGGTGGAAATTACCAATTGTCTTCGACCAGCCCGGCGATTGGGGCGGGCGTATCTTCGTTTGAGGGACAGAGCGCACCGGCGTCGGACATTCTGGGTGTCGCGCGCGTCAACGGCCGATACGATGCGGGGGCTTACGAATACGGCACACCCAACGACACGCCGTCCGCGCCCGGCGAAGTCGGCGCCACGCAGGGCAATGCCGGCGGGGTGGTGATCAGTTGGCAAGCCGCAACCAATGCGACGGTCTATCAGGTGTTCCGCAACACAACGAATAATTCCGGCGCCGCCACCAAAATCGCCGGCTCGATCACCACGACCAGCTTCACCGATACCACCGCTACGCCGGGCCAAACCTATTACTATTGGGTGCGCGGCCGCAATTCCAACAGCATCGGCGATCTCAGCGCCGCGGCCACGGGATTTGCGCTGGGAACCCCCGGCAGCCCGCTGGCCACCCCTGCGGATGGCGAAGTGGATTTGTCATGGAATTCGGTGACGGATGCGACGGCCTATCAGATTTTCCGTAACACCATTGATGACGGCAGCACCGCCGTAAAGGTCGGCGCCAGCAGTGGCACCAGCTTTGACGATACCACGGCCGACGGCAGCCTGACCTATTACTATTGGATTCGCGCCCGCAATTCCTCGGGCTTCGGCAATTTCACCGGCGAAGTGAATGGATACGCCGCGGTACTGCCCGCCCCGTCCGACCCCAGTGCCTCCAATGGTCCGCTCAGCGGCGAAGTCACCGTCTCCTGGTCCTCGGTCTCCGGTGCATCCGCCTACCAGGTATTCCGCAGCACGACCGACAACATCAACACTGCCATAAAAATCGCCGGCGGAATTCTGACCACCAGCTTCCTCGATCTGACGACCGCCTCCGGTCAAACCTATTACTACTGGATTCGCGCCCGCAGCCCGAGCGGGCTGGGTATATTCAGCGGTGTCGCGAGTGTGACGGCGTGAAACATAGGAGTGGCACTCTTCTGGCGCAATCACATCCTGACCACGACGCATTGCAATCCCTGGGCCTTTACTCGGATTTTTGAGTTGTCGGCACGTACGCGGGAATCGCTTGCCCCTTTGCGTTGAGCGCATCCACCAGCGGTTGGATTCCCAGCGATTTTAATCCAGCGATGAAGCATTCGGCATTGACCGTCGCCCCGGGCGTGGTGGTATGCAGATGATCTGCCACATAAAACGTGCGAACCACATCCGGTCCAAGCTGCTCGTAGCGATCGTTGATGATGTTCGTGTGATCGAGGTACGGAACATTCTCATCCTGCGCCACTTTCAGCGAGATATCCGCGAAATCGCCGGGCCGGCGGACGAATTTGCCGTTGATGTACGGATTGTATTGCGTCGGCGACATCAGGATTGGAAACGCCCCCTTGGCCCGGACATCCGCGATGAATTTGCGATTGTACCAGCCGAAGGTGTGGACGACTTCGATTCCATTGGTGCGGGTAACGGGTTGGGTTGTCGGTCCGTCGCCGGGGAGATCGGCACGGAACTTGGGATCTTTGATATTTCCACCGTCGTTGTGGCCCCATTGGATCAGCACATAATCGCCCGGTTTGACGCCGGCGAGCAGTTGATCCCACGCGCCTTCATAGACGAAGGATCGGGCCGAGCGACCGCCGCGGGCGAGATTCACGAGATTGATTTTGTCGGTGTCGAAATAGTCGATGAGCAGCGCGCCCCAGCCGCGATGCAGCGGGTCGCCATTGGTGGCGGTGGAATCGCCGGCGATGATGAGGCTGGGGAGATCGGGTTTGGCGGAACGAAAGTTGGATGGTGTGTAGGGGAATTTGTCGCGCGCATATGTCGTCCGAGTGGTGGGTCGCGTGGCCGACATTTGTGCGGGGCAGTGAGCCGAGAGCGCCAGAATTATGCAGATCATCAGAGCGATAGTTGGGTTGTTGGTGCGCATGTTGGTGTGATGTTTATCGTATCCTTGGCAATGGGCGTTGCATATCTTTTTGGTTTACAAGGTGGGGGGTGGCTCGATCGGCGAGCATTTTCCCCCTCCTCCGGTACTCCGGGGGAGGGCAGGGGAGGGTCAGAATTCTACGGGTAGTACCGAATCGAAAGGTCTGCGAAAAACCCCCACCCTAACCCTCCCCCGGAGTACCGGAGGAGGGGATAAACACAGTCCGCCGATAGTGTCTTAGGCCCTGCATGGTGGAACTGAATTTCCCGGCCTAAGATCGCTGCGATGCGAATTCTTGTCTTCGGAGCCACGGGTCCAAGTGGGAAATGCCTGGTCGAGCAGGCGCTGGCGGCCGGGCATATCGTCACCGCCTTTGCGCGGAATCCCGACAAAATCACCACTCGCCACGAGCGGCTGAAGATCGCCAAGGGGGATATTCAGGATGCCGCCAGCATCGACGCCGCGATGGCCGGGCAAGAAGCGGTGCTCTCGGTCCTGGGCGTTCGCAAGCTGGGGAAGAATTCGATCCTCTCCGATGGGACCAAATCCATTCTGGAATCCATGAAGCGCAACGCCGTCCGAAGATTCATCTGCATGACATCCCTGGAAGTTGGCGACAGCAAAGGCCAATCGCCCTGGTATTTCCGGTGGATCATCCTTCCATTTCTCTTGCGGCGAGTGTTTGAGGATAAGGAAATTCAGGAACGATACATCCGCGAGAGCGGCCTCGATTGGGTGATCGTCCGCCCGGCGATGCTGACCAACGGCCCTCACACCGGCGTCTATCAACACTGGATCGGTCCGGAGCCGAAAAATGTTTCCCACAAAATCTCCCGCGCGGACTCCGTGGATTTCATGCTCAAACGACTGACCGCAAGCGAGTTTCTTGGCAAAGCGGCGGGGCTGTCGTATTGAATCTGAAAGCCCAACGCCGGCCTGAAACTTGTCAGGCCGGCGGCTCTTGAGATTTTTACCCCGCAGCTATCGCCGATCGCCCCGTTGATCGCGCCAATCTTGATGACCCTGTTGCCAATGTCCGGCCGTATATCGGTAGCCGCGCTGGTCGCGGTCATAGCGGGGTCCGATCCAGATGCCGAATCCGCTCGGCGGCATTTCCCAGCGGCCTGGCGCCCAAACATATTGCTGGCCGCTCCAGCCGTAATATCCATCCACCCAGACATATCCCAGCCCCGGAGCGTCCGGCCTCTGCTCCTCAACCACAATCGGTGGCGGCGGCTGATTTACGATCACATAATCCGGTGGCGGCGGCTGCGCAACGTATTGGGGCGGCGGGGGTGGCTGCGGCTGGGGCTCGCTGTAATAACAACCGGCGGCAAGCAACGGGACGGCTGCAAATAGCAGAGTTCGATTCATGTCCGTACCTCGATAAAAAAAGCCGACGTGGACCCACACCCAAGGGTGCTGATCCACGTCGGCATACTCGTCAACGGGCCTCCCGCCGCGGCGGGCCGCCCTTTATCTTGTCATCCGACTCGGAGCCGATTCACATTTCGCCCAGGCTCCGGTACATCTGCATGATCATAGGGAGGCTAGCGGACCAAACCTAAAAGATTCTCGGAAGCAAATTCATCCGACGGTCATCGCCGCTTGACATGTCGCCTCGATATGATGAAACTTTCGTAAAATCCGGCGAATTATAAGACTTTCGGCAATCGAGTTGCTTCGCGTCCCACATCAAGAGTTTCGGAGGAATCGCATGTGCAAACCAAGGCTGTTGTCCACCTTGTTCGTCGCAGCGGCGTGCTTTTTTTGGATGCTGATAGTGCCGATGGCGTCGGGGCAGACTGCCAGTACGCAGCCGACGATTCCGTTGCGGCCAGCCGTCTTGCCGGGCAATGGGTTGGCCCAGCATGCCTTTCTCTACGCCGGGGAATTCGAATCTCGCAAGCCCGTCCAGACGCTCTGGGTCATACGCGACGGAAAAGTCGCCTGGTCGTACGCAATTCCATCCAAAGACGCCTCCGGCACGCCGCAGGAATTGGGTGATGCCACGATGCTCTCCAACGGCAACATCGTCTTCGGCCGCAAGACCGGCGCCAGCGAGATCACGCCGGATAAAAAAATCATCTGGAACTACGATGCCGAGCCGGGAACTGAGGTGCATGTCATCCAGCCGATCGGAACCGATCACGTGATGATCGTGCAGAACGGCGACCCGGCCAAGCTCATGATCTTCAACACCACGACCAACACCAAGGAAAAGGAATTCACGCTTCCCACCGGCCATCCCGATCGGCCGCACACGCAATTTCGGCGAGTTCGCATGACCAAGGCCGGCACGTTTCTCGTGGCCCATATGGACATGGGCAAAGTCGTCGAGTACGACGGCGACGGCAAGGAAATCTGGTCGGTCAAAGCGCCGTCCGCGTGGTCGGCGGTGCGATTGCCCAGCGGCAACACACTGATCAGTTGCCAAACCCACGGCGTGCGCGAAGTCGATCCGACCGGCAAAATCGTTTGGGAATTCACGCAGAAAGATTGCCCTGACATCAGGCTCTTTATTCTTCAGGAAGCCCAGCGACTTTCCAACGGCAACACCGTCATTTGCAACTGGTGCCCGCTCAATTTGAAGAATACGGCCGACTGGCCCGGCTCGGTGCAGGTGATTGAAGTCACGCCGGACAAACACGTCGTCTGGGCACTCGCTTCCTGGACCGATCCGGCTGATCTTGGCCCCGCGACGGGAATTCAAATTTTGGACGAGCCGGGCGCGGCCGAGAATATGGATTTGCTGCGGTAAATATTTTCCGGCGACCAACCCAGGCGACTTAATTTATGCGGAGATGGCGAATCGCAATTCTCGTCAGCGCGGCCATCGCCATCAGTTACCTCGATCGCCAAACGCTTCCCGTCGCCATCAAGGCGATTCAGCACACGATCCCGGTCTCCAACACGCAGTTTGCATTTCTACAAAACGCCTTTCTGCTGGCCTATGCGGCCATGTATCTCGGCGGCGGGAAATTGATGGACACGCTTGGCACACGCGCGGGATTTTTGCTCACGATGACATTCTGGTCGCTCGCCTGCGCCAGCCACGGGCTTGCAACGGGTTTTGGGATGCTGGTGATGAGCCGGTTTTTGCTGGGGATGGGCGAAGGCGGCGGATTCCCGGCGGCGACGCGGGCGGTTGCCGAATGGTTTCCCGTCGAGGAGCGCTCAATTGCGATGGGAATCATCAATGGCGGCACCGCCATCGGCGGAATCGCCGCGCCGCCGCTGATCGCACTGCTCATCGGCTTGACCAACTGGCGCTGCGTCTTCTTCGCCACCGGATTGATTGGATTGCTTTGGACGATCTGGTGGATGCTGGATTATTCCTCGCCCCCGCGAGCAGCGGATTCCACCGCCGAAGTCGAAGATTCCACTTCCTTCAGTTGGCTCCAGCTTCTGCATTATCCGCAAGTCTGGGGAATGGTTTTCGCCAAATTCCTCAGCGACGCCGCGTGGTATTTCTATCTCTTCTGGCTGCCGAAATATCTCTACGATGCCCGCGGGTTCGACATCAAAGCCGTCGGCACATTCGCCTGGATTCCCTACGCCGCCGCCGGAGTCGGCTGCCTGGTCGGCGGATGGTTCTCCGGCTGGCTGGTTCGACAAAACCATTCGCTGAATGTCGCGCGCAAAGTGGCGCTCGGCGCCAGCGCCGCCGTCATGCCGCTGATTCTTTTGGTCACCCACGCCCCGATCGCCTGGGCGATCGTGCTCTTCAGCATCGCCTATTTCGGCCAGCAATCTTGGTCCACGCTGATCATGATCCTGCCGGTCGATCTTTTCCCCCAGCGCGTTGTCGGAGCGGTAGCCGGAATGGTCGGCTTCGGCGGCGCAATGGGCGGCATCGTCTTCGGCACCGTCGTCGGCCGAATGCTCGATCACGGCTTCGGCTACGGCCCCGTCTTCGCCCTGGCCGGAAGTTTTCACGTCATCGCATTTCTCGTAATTCTGGCAACAATCCCACAGGTCCGCCGCTTGGGCATTAAATCTCGCTTGACACAAGCCCAAACAACATGCTAACATGGTTCATGGTTCAACTGAGCCGGGCGGTCCTCCGCCCGGAATGGGCCGCATCGGCGGCGAGGACTTTAGAAATGCAACCAAATGCGACATTTATCCCCCCTGTTCCACACACAGCAATTTTACTAAAAACAATGTTACACAATGTTACGAAATGTTACGCAAACACCCCCCCCTCCCCCCCACCATTCATTATCATTCCCAGCCATATCGACTCTTCCCGCGCCCATGAAGGAGCACCCGAATGAAGATCACTGAAATTCGCACTCGCGTCGTCGAATGGCGCGGCAAAACCGTCCCGCTTCCCCCGCATTTCTGCACCAATCCGATGGATGTGCTTGCACTCGGCGAAGCGTCGATGGGCACCTTCACATTCCACGGTTGGCTGCTCGTGGAAATTTTCGCCGACAACGGCCTCGTCGGCATCGGCAACGCCGCCCTGGCGCCGCGCGTGACCAAACAACTGGCGGATGTATATCTCAAACCGCTGCTCATCGGCGCCGATCCGTGGGATTTGGAATTCCTCTGGCAACTCATGTACCGCAAGACGATGGCCTTCGGCCGCAAGGGGATTGCGATGGTGGCGATCAGCGCGCTGGACATCGCGCTTTGGGATCTGCTGGGCAAGTCGGCCAAACAGCCGGTCTATCGCCTGCTCGGTGGCCGCACCAAGCCGCGCATTCCCGTGTACGCCAGCCGGCTCTATAGCACGCCGCTCGATGAGTTGGCCCGCGAATCCAAGCGATACAAAGATGAAGGCTACCGCGCGATGAAGCTGCGATATGGCTGGGGACCAACCGACGGCGCGGCCGGCATGCAGCACAACGTCGATCTCGTCCGCACCGTGCGCGAAACCGTCGGCAATGATGTCGATATCATGACCGATGCCTACATGGGCTGGAATCTCGATTATGCCAAGCGAATGCTCCCGCTGCTCGCTCCCTACAATCTCCGCTGGCTCGAAGAACCCGTCATTCCGGATGACATCCACGGCTACGCCGAGCTGAAATCGCGCGGCATCATCCCCATCGCCGGCGGCGAGCATGAGTTCACGATCTACGGATTTCGCCAACTGCTCGAAGCCAAAGCCGTGGATTACATTCAGTTCGACACCAATCGCGTCGGCGGATTGACGCAGGCCCGCAAGATCGCCGCGCTGGCCGAGGCACATTCCGTGCCGGTGATTCCCCACGCGGGGCAGATGCACAATTATCATGTGGTGATGGCCAGCCTGAACTCCCCCATGGCGGAATTCTTCCCTCCCGTCGATGTCGAGGTGGGCAACGAACTTTTCTGGTACATATTCGACGGCGAGCCCAAACCGAAAGACGGCTACATCGATCTCGACGAAAATGTCCCCGGCCTGGGCCTGACGATTAACGAAAACGCCCTGAAACGATTTGATATCATCGAATGAAGGCGGTTGCGATGGTTCGGTTGGTGCAGATTCAAAATAGCTGGGAACGCCGGGTGGCGCTCGTGGAAGAGCCGACGCTACGCATGTTGTCGGGGTTTCGATCGACGTACGAGCTGGCGTGTCTGGCAATCAAGTCGCCAGTGGCGGCGATCATTGAAAGACGCCTCACGAATGAAGTGCTGGATTACGACTCGGTTTATGAGTGCAGGTCCGAATGGCGTTTGTTAGTCCCGCTAGATCATCCGGAAAAACCGGGCCGATGTCTGGTTTCCGGCACCGGATTGACGCACATTGGCAGCGCCCGCGACCGGCAATCTATGCATGGCCCGCCCGTTGGCGAAATGACCGACAGCATGAAGATGTTCCAGCTCGGTCTTGAAGGCGGCAAGCCGGCTGAGGGAAAAATCGGCGCGGCCCCGGAATGGTTTTACAAAGGCGACGGCTCGATTCTTCGCGCCCACGGCGAGCCCCTGGAAATTCCAGCTTTTGCCGAAGACGGCGGCGAAGAGGCGGAGATCGCCGGGCTGTACATCATCGCCCCCGATGGCCGGCCGCATCGCGTCGGTATGGCAATCGGCAACGAATTCTCCGATCACGTGTTCGAGAAAAAGAATTATCTGAATCTCGCCGGCTCCAAACTCCGCACCTGCTCCATCGGCCCGGAACTGGTCATCGATCCCGCATTCGATTCCGTCGCCGGTGAATCCCGCATCGAGCGCGGCGGAATGGTGATCTGGTCCAAACCTATCCGCAGCGGCGAGTCGGAAATGTGCCACAGCCTGCGGAACATCGAGCATCATCATTTCAAATTCGACGCCCACCGCCGGCCGGGCGACGTGCATGTTCATTATTTCGGTGCGCATTCGCTCAGCTTCGGCGACGGAATTCGCGGCGCTGATGGCGATCTGATGGTGATTCGCTTCGATGGATTCGGAAGAGCCTTGAAGAACCCGCTGGTGAAGGATTCCAGTGCCGACACGCCCGTGGATGTTGTGGCGATGAAATGAGAGTGGATATGTCGCAAAAATCGAAGATTGCGTTCATGGGTCTTGGCATCATGGGCAGCGGAATGGCCGGGCGATTGCTCGACGGCGGATTTCCGCTGACCGTTTACAACCGCAGCCGGGAGCGATCTGCGCCGCTGGAGGCAAAGGGAGCGCGCGTCGCCGGTACACCGCGCGAGGCTGGCGCAAATGCCGAAATCATCATCAGCATGGTAGCCGACGATGCCGCATCCCGCGCTCTGTGGCTCGGTCCCGACGGTGCGCTTGCCGGCGCGAAACCCGGAACATTGATTATCGAATCCAGCACGGTCTCCGTTGGATGGATCCGCGAATTGGGCGAATTGGCGATAAAGAACAAACTCGAAATGCTCGACGCCCCCGTGACCGGCAGCCGGGGCGCGGCGGGGGCGGGGCAACTGGTTTTCCTCGTCGGCGGCGAGTCGGCGGCGCTGCAGCGAGCCACGCCGGCGTTGTCCGCCATGGGCCGCGACACCATGCATCTGGGCGCCCTCGGCAGCGGCGCGCTGATGAAGCTCATCAACAATTTCGTCTGCGGGGTCCAGCTTGTATCGCTGGCCGAAGCGGTGGCGATGATCCAGCGCAGCGATCTGGATTTCCCAAAGGCATTGGCGGTCCTGACCGACGGAGCACCGGGCAGTCCGCTGGTCAAAATGATCGGCGCGCGCATGGCCGCCCGCGATTACACGCCGAATTTTCTGCTCCATTTGATGGCCAAGGATTTAAGGTACGCCATCGCGGAGGCCGGAAAATATTCGTTGGATTTAACGACTGCCAAAAGCGCGCTGGGGCGGGCGAACGAGGCGATCGCCGCGGGATTTGGCGACCGGGATCTTTCATCCGTCGTTGAGTTGTTCAGGAAATAGATTTTCATGGAACCGCATCCCATTCTCATCGCAGGAAATTGGCGATCATCAAACGCCGTATCGACTTTCGCCGCGGAAAATCCGTCCACCGGCGCGGAATTGCCGGATCGATATCCAGTCAGTTCCTGGGCGGATATCGATGCGGCTCTCAATGCTGCCGTCGAGGCCGCAGTGCTGTTGCGGCAAACGCCGCCGGCCAAGATCGCCGCATTTCTGTCGCGCTTCGCCGATCTGATCGAGGCGAATGCCGAGAAGATCGTCGAGATGGCACATCTGGAAACCGCTCTGCCCAAGTCGCCGCGCCTGGCGAATGTCGAGCTGCCGCGCACGACCAACCAATTGCGTCAGGCGAGCGCGGCGGCGCTGGAAGGCGCATGGGCGATGCCGACCATCGACACAAAATTGAACATCCGCTCGCATCTGGCGGCCATCGGGCCGGTGTGTGTCATGGGGCCGAACAATTTCCCGCTGGCGTTTAATGCCGTCAGTGGCGGCGATTTCGCGGCGGCCATTGCGGCCGGGAATCCGGTCATCGCCAAGGCACATCCATCGCATCCGGGCACAACCCGTTTGCTTGCGGAGACGGCATTTGCGGCGATGAATGAATTGGAAATGCCCAGGGGAATGTTGCAGTTGATCTATCACATGTCGCGCGAGGATGGACTGAAATTAGTCGCCGATGCGCGCATAGGGGCAACAGGATTCACGGGAAGCCGCGTCGCCGGGCTGGCGTTGAAAAGCGCCGCCGATGCCGCAGGGAAGCCGATTTATTTGGAGATGTCGAGTCTTAATCCAGTCATCATCCTGCCGGGTGCGCTGCGGGAGCGGACTGACAAGGTCGCCGAGGAGTTCACAACAAGCTGCC
This sequence comes from Tepidisphaeraceae bacterium, assembly GCA_049515255.1. Lineage (GTDB taxonomy): Bacteria > Planctomycetota > Phycisphaerae > Tepidisphaerales > Tepidisphaeraceae > JBEKUH01. The sequence continues at coordinate 74,472 of JBEKUH010000003.1, forward strand.
TCGCGTCCGGCGGGCAATTCTGCACGAAGCCGGGCATTTTGCTGCTGCTGGCCGGCGAGGAGAGCGAACAATTCCTGAAAAATCTCGTGCAACGATTTGCGGCCGCACCGCCGGCGCCTCTGCTGTCGCGCGCGGTTGGCAAGAATCTCACCAACAGCGTGGCCAAACTGGTCGATGCCGGCGCGCAAGTTCTCGTCGGCGCCAAATCAATCGAAGCATCCGGCAGCCGTTACCAGAGCACGCTGCTGCGCGTCGATGGCCGGCAATTTCTTTCGGATGCGGAAACCTTTCAAACCGAAGCATTCGGAAATGCGGCAATGGCGATTGTCGCACGAGACGTGGATGAGGCCAAAAAAATTCTCGCCGCATTGGATGGACAACTGACCGGCGGCATCTACACCGATTCGCACGGCAGCGACGACGAGATTTATTTGAAGCTCGAGCCGGAACTTCGCCGTCGCATCGGACGATTGCTCAATGATAAGATGCCGACAGGTGTTGCGGTTACATCAGCGATGAACCACGGCGGTCCATATCCGGCGACGGGGCATCCGGGATTTACAGCGGTCGGCATTCCCGCGTCGATGCGCCGTTTCTCTCAACTGGAATGCTACGACAACGTGCGGGCGGCGCGACTGCCCCCCGATCTCCAGGATCTCAATCCCAGCGGTAAAATGTGGCGATTGATCGACGGCGGCTGGACGCAGGCGGATGCGGCCGGCAAATGAAGGAGACGAGTATGCGGATGGTATTCGCGGCTTTGGCGCTGCTGTCGCTTGGGGCTGCGGTGTTGAATGCGGATGTGACCTGCGGGAATTTGACCTGTGAATATCGGGTGAATCCGTTGGGATTGGATGTCGCACAGCCACGATTGAGTTGGACCATCTCATCGGACAAACGCGGCGAGATGCAGACGGCGTATGAAATTCTCATCGCATCATCGCTGGAAAATCTGAACCAATTTCGCGGGGATGTTCTAGAAAGCGGGCGAGTCGCCTCTGATGAGTCGAATCTGATTGAGTACGGCGGGCCGGTGCTGAAGAGCGGGCAGGAATATTTCTGGAAAGTGCGCGTCTGGGACAATCACGGCGAGCAATCGCCATGGAGCGAGCCGGCCCACTGGAGCATGGGACTTTTGCAATCGCAGGATTGGCATGGGGCGAAATGGATTGGGCTGAAGGAAAAGCCGCCCACGACGGAACCGATCGACCGGCCGCTGGCGGCTCGGTATCTGCGGAAAGAATTCACGGTTGATCAAGATGTGACGCGCGCGACGGCATATGTCTGCGGGCTTGGACTTTTTGAATTTCGTTTGAACGGGGCCAAAGTTGGAGATCATGTTCTTGAGCCGGCGCTCACCGACTACGACAAGCGATGCGATTACGTCACGTTTGATGTGACGGATCAGGTGAAGCAGGGCGGCAACGCGATCGGCGTAGTCCTCGGCAACGGGCGATATTGGGGAATGCGGACCAACAAGCGGGTCTTCGGATATCCAACGTTGATCTTTGCGTTGCATCTGGAATACGGGGACGGATCGACGAAGGACATCGTGAGCGACGGCAGTTGGCGGGTTACGGATTCCGGGCCGATCCGGGCGGACAATGAATACGACGGCGAAATTTACGATGCCCGCATGGAACTGAGCGGTTGGGATTCCGCGGGATATCGAGCCAAAAGTTGGCGCGGCGCGGATGTGATGGCCGCGCCCAAGGGGATTTTTTCGGCCCAGGACATCGAGCCGATTCGAGTCACGCAGACGATGACGCCGGTGGCGATCAACAATATTGCGCCGGGCGTGTTCATTTACGACATGGGGCAGAACATGGTGGGCTGGTGCCGGCTCAAGGTAACGGGGAATGCGGGAACGACCGTGAAGCTGCGGTTTGCCGAGACGTTGCAGCCGGATGGAAATCTGTACACCGCGAATTTGCGCACGGCGAAAGCTGCGGATATTTACACGTTGAAAGGCGGCGGCGAGGAGATTTATGAGCCGCGGTTTACCTATCATGGATTTCGGTATGTGGAGGTCACGGGTTATCCGGGCGTGCCGGGGCTGGATGCGATCGAGGGGAAAGTGGTGCATGATGATTTGGAAAGGTCCGGGGATTTTGCGAGTTCAAACGATCTGCTGAATAAAATTGAGCACAATATCTACTGGGGCCTTTGCGGGAATTACCGGAGTATCGTGACGGATTGTCCGCAGCGCGACGAGCGGCAAGGTTGGCTCGGCGATCGCGCGGCCGAGGCGGCGGGGGAAACCAGTTTGTTCAACATCGCCCCGCTGTATTCGAAATGGTTGATCGATGTCGCCGATAGCCAGAAACCCAATGGCAGCATCCCCGATGTCGCGCCGGCGTACTGGTCGACCTACAACGATGATGTGACCTGGCCGAGTTTGGAGGTCATCGAACCGGGCATGTTGTACGAACAGTACGGCGATCGACGAGTGCTGGAAAATAACTATCCCGTCATGGCGCGGTGGATGGCGCTGATGAAGTCGAAGGTGAAAGATGGAATTATTTCATCGGACAAATACGGCGACTGGTGTCCGCCGCCGGAGTCGCAGGATTTGGTGCATACCAAGGATCCACAGCGCATGACCGCCGGGCCGCTGCTGGCGAGTAGCTATTACTATTACGATCTTCGGCTGATGCAGAAATACTCGGCAATTCTGGGGAAAAACGACGAGGCCAAGGCGTATGGCGATGAAGCGGATGTGGTGAAATCGGCATTCAATGCGAAGTTCTACAATCCGGATACCGGCGTGTATGACAATGCTTCTCAGACATCGTTCGTCTTGCCGCTGGCGTTTGGATTGGTGCCGGATGGAGATCGGCAAAAGGTGTTCGATGGGCTCGTGGACAAGATTGTGAATCGCACGCATGGGCATTTGGGCACAGGACTTGTCGGCGGACAGTGGCTCATGCGGACGTTGACGGACAATGGTCGGGCTGATCTGGCTTATTCCATCGCCACGCAAAAGGATTATCCGGGCTGGGGATACATGGTCGAAAACGGCGCGACGACCATTTGGGAACTGTGGAACGGCAACACAGCCAATCCATCCATGAATTCCGGCAATCACATCATGCTGGTCGGCGATCTGTACATTTGGATGAACCAATATCTCGCCGGCATCCGGCCGGATGAGAACCAGCCGGGCTATCGCCACATCATCATCTGGCCCACGCCGGTTGGCGATTTAAATCAGGTGAAGGCGACGCGCATGACGCCGTATGGCCAGGTAGTCAGCGAGTGGCAATTGAGTAACAGAGGCTTTGCGCTTTCGCTGACGATTCCGGCGAACACCACGGCGACCGTACATCTGCCCAAGGGATTCGGCGGCAATTGGCTCGAAGGCACGATGCCCATCGACCAAGCAGATGGCGTGCGGGTTATGAGTCGGGAGGGTGATTCATTAGTATGCGAGATCGGATCGGGAAGTTATCGATTTTTGTCGGCTCCTTGATGCTTCGTTTCATTTCAACGGCAACGAAAAATGATACGTTCCAGCCGGGAGTTCGATCAGTGTGTTGGTTCCATCCACGGAAGTTTTTCCGACCGGATCGCCGGAGATTTGCAGATCGCCGCCGGTCGCGGGAAGGGTCAGGGTTGCCGAACTGTTGGGCGGCACCGTCGCATCGTACGACACCTTGCCGTTGTCGAGTGTCCAACCGGAAGCGATTTCGCCGTAGGGGGAATTGAATGTTGCCTTCAGATAGGAAAATTTATCCGAGAACTGCGGAGCGAGGATGAAGTGTTTAAATCCGGGGCTTTGCTCGTCCACGCCGATGCCGGCGGCGCCGGAGTAGAGCCATTTGCCGACCGCGCCGAGGGAATAATGGTTGAACGAATTCATGGTCGAGGTCTGGAATCCCTTTTCCGGCGTCCATCCGTCCCAGCGTTCCCAAATCGTCGTCGCGCCTTCCTTGACCGGGAACAGCCAGGACGGATAGGTGTCGGTGAGCAGAAGTTGATACGCCAAATCTTTTCGGCCGATGACGGTCAGGACGGGCTCGAGGAATCCAACGCCGACGAAGCCGGTGCTCAAATGCCCCTTGGCCGTAACGTCATCGGTGAGCTGTCTGACGACCGCATCATGCAAATTGTCCGGAATCATGCCGAACGACAATGCCACGACGTAGGTGCTCTGATCGCCCGGCGTCATGGTGCCGTCGGGTTTGAGATACTGTTTGTCATAAGCGGCGACGATGTCGTGATAGAGTTTGTCATATTTCGCCGCATCGTCGGTTTTTCCCAGAAGAGCGGCCGCTTTGGAAACGATCCAGGCGGAGTGGGCGAAGTAGCAGTTGTCGAGGTTGGCGGTGATAGTGCCGACTCCGCCGAACGCCCCGAATCCGCCGCCGCCGAATCCTCTTCGCCCGCCCGGAGCGGTGGTCGGTTGTGTGCCGGCTCCGAAACGGCCGGTGCCCGCGCCCGGCGCTCCGCCGGGCCCGCCGCGGCCGGTGCCGCCGGCGAGCGGGGCGAGATTGTCGCCCACGCCGCCGCTTTCCAGCAAGTTGGTCGAGTGACTCTGGCAGTAATCGACCCAGCGCGCCATGTGGTCGTAGTTCGCTTCCAGAAATTTCTTGTCGCCGTAGCTCGTGTACATCACCCACGGGACAATCACACCGGCATCGCCCCAGATCGGATAGCCGGGACCATTGTTGGCAACGCGCGGCGAAGTCTGGCAGAAAGCGCCATCATTGTTGCCGCCGGTCAATTGCCCATCGTCCACATCCACCATCCACTTGGTGAAGAATCCGGCCACGTCGGCGTTGTATGTGGCGGTCGGGGCGAAGACCTGCGCATCGCCCATCCAGCCCTGTCGCTCGTCACGCTGCGGGCAATCGGTGGGCACGGAAAGATAATTCCCGCGCTGGCCCCAGCGGATGTTGGAGAAAAGCTGATTCACATCGGGATCGGAGCAGCTAAATGTTCCCGTATCCGGCGTGTCCGAGCCGACGACGATTCCGCGAATTTCATCGGGCGTCAACTGCCCCGGATATCCGCTGATTTGCGCGTAACGGAATCCGTGAAACGTGAATTTGGGCTCGAATGTTTCAGGGCTGCCTGTGCCGCGAAAGATGAATGTATCCAGCGAGATCGCCTGCCGCAGGTTTTCATTGTAAACACTGCCATCGGCGTTGAGCATTTCGCCGTGCAGGACTTCGACCTGCGTTCCGGCGGGGGCGGCGCCGGTGAGGCGGATGTGGCCGACCATGTTCTGGCCAAAATCGACAACCCACGTGCCGCCGACTTCGGTAATTTTCTTTGGCGTCAGTTCCATCAGCTTGCGCACTGGCGGACCGAGCTGGGGGTCCAATTCGATTTTGGAATGATCCTCGACGCTGGCATTTTTCCAGCCGGAATCATCGAAGGAATTCGTCTGCCAATCGACGGCCCGGCGCGCGTCCCACACTTCGCCCAACTGCTGGTCGGAGCCGACCAACTCACCGCCGCCGCCTTTCCAGGAATCATCCGTGGCGATCGTGTCGGTCGAGCCGTCGGCGTAGGTGATCTCAAGCTGGGCGTTGAAGGATGGATGATCGGCGACGGCCGCATATTGCTGCGGCCCCATCCACCCGAGCCGGCCGGCAAACCAGCCATCGGCCAGCAGGGCGCCCAGCGTGTTGGTCTGGCCGGGCGCGAGCAGCTTGGTGACATCGTAGGTCTGCACCATCACGCGCTTGAAATAATCGGTCCAGCCGGGCGTGAATTGATCGTCGGTGACCAATTTGCCGTTGATGGATGCTTCGTACACGCCCAGCGCGGTGGCATAGAGGCGAGCCTTGGCGACCGGGCCTTTGAGCGTGAATGTCTTGCGGAGATACCGGCCCGGCCCGATCGTTCCATCGGCGCTGCGAATCGGCGGTGTGTCGGAATACGGCCCTTCCACCGTCGCGGTCTGCCAACTGGAATCATCAAAATCCGGCGACGACCAATCTCCAACCAGATCAACAACAGAAGATTTCCAGGTTCCATCGGTAACCACGTCGATGTGCTGGCCGCTCGCCAATTCGATGACGGCATGAGCGGCAATGGCGTTCTTGATCGCCGTTCCACCGCCGCGCGCGCCGCGCACGGCGAGGGAGGAAATGGCGATCACATTTTTCCCCGGCTTCAATTCGTTGCCGAAATCCGCGTAGAAGGGCGCCGTGTGACTGCTCGCCCCTTGCCGGGTCGCTTTGCCGTTGACGTAAAGAGCAATCAACCCTTCCGCGGCAACATCAATGCTGGCGCTTTGGATCTGTGCATCATCCGGCAGATTCACCACCGTCCGGGCGCCGATGGTTTGCGTTTGCGAAGCACCGGGTGTGATCCAGGATGCCTGGGCCAGCTCGCCGCCGAGCATGTCGTAGCGCGGCAAGTCGATGGTGATCCATTTGCCTTTCCACTCCGAGGCCGGATCGAGAATTCCCAGTTCAAACCACGCGGGATCGCTCCACGCCGAATCTTTGCCGGCTTTGTCCCAGATGCGCACCTGCCAATAGACCATCGCGCGCGACCCCAGCGGCTTGCCCGCCCATTGCACGAGGACCGACTGATCGGACTTCACTTTTCCCGAATCCCACAAATCCGGCTTGCTCAGCGCATCCGCGGAAGAGGCGGCGCGAATTTCGTAGGCGGTTTGAACTTCACCGGGCCGATTGGAAATTAATTTCCACGAAAACCTCGGCTGCGTGACGCCGATGCCCATGGGATTGGTTTCGTGTTCGGTCGCAAAATGATTAACGCGAACCGATGAGTCGGGGGCGCACGAGATGGAAGAGGCCAGAAGCAAAAATGATGCGAGAAAGGTAGCGCGCATGGTGGGTTCCTCAAAATTTCTGCAAGCAGGCAGACTCCGCGCTGAAATTCTCGCATCTTTCCAGCACCCTCGCAAATCGGCAACTGATATCGAACAGATCGGTTTTCTACAGCCGCGAGGACGATTCCGTCACCGGGCCATTGTAGTCTTTGCCGTTGATCCTCACGTTTTTCACGGTGAGGTTTGTGACGCCATTGACGATCATCGGTCGAGCCGATTGCAGATTCACGTTGATGTTTTCCAACGTGACGTTCTCGACGATATCGCCTCGATTGGGGCTGATGTTGGCGAGGCTGCCGAACGCGCCGGTGATGATGGAAATCGTGATGTTCCGCACCGTGCGGCACGGCTGGGGATGGCCTTTGAGATCGAAGAATTGCGCCCACGGCGCCATCGTGAGGATCGTGCCGCTGCCCTGAAGTTGCAGGTCGCGGATGTGAAAATCCTCATACAGTTGCGGCGTGTCCGTGCGGAGCTTGAGCCGAAGCACCAGCATCGCCTTGCTTGCATCCGGGCCGGCTTTGCAATTCTCAATCGTCACATCCCGCACGATGGTCGCTTCGCTGCCGCAGGTCACGAAGCTTTGGCCGCGCAGGAATGTGCAGCCGACCACGCGGATGTGCTCCACCGGCGGGCTATCCTTGTCATCCATCGCCAGGGGACCTTTGGAGCCTTTGAGGGCGATGCAATCATCGTTGTTGGCGATCATGCAATTTTGGATCGTCACCTGCTGACAACTGTCCACGTCAATCCCATCCGTGCTCGGCGAGCGCTCGGGGGCTTCGATGTTGAGTCCGTCCACCAGCACATTCTGGCAGCGATAAAGGTGCAGATTCCAGAATCCGGAGTTGAGAAATTTCAGCCCGGAAACCTGAACGTCTCTCGAATTTGAAATGAACATCAATCGCGGCCGGGGCGTGGCGAGATTGGTGACGTTGCGATTCACATCCCGCGCGGCATAAAACGCATCGTAAAAAACCTGCCCGCTGCCATCCAGTGTTCCTTCGCCGCCGATATGGAGATGGTCTACCCCGTCGGCATTCACCAGCGCGGGAAGCCACGGCTCAAAGTGCCCCTCGATGCGCGTGTTCATCGTGGGGTAATCCCCAGTATTCTCCGAACCCTTCAGCACACCGCTCTTGGCCACATGGAGATTGACGCCAGGCTTGAGGAAAATCGCGCCGCTGAGGAAGGTGCCCTCGGGGACGACAACAGTACCACCGCTGTTTTGCGCGAGGGCATCAATGCATTTCTGAATGGCGGCGGTGTTGATGGTTTTCCCATCGCCAACCGCACCGAAATCGGAGATGGAGGATCGTTTGTCGGAGGGTATCATGGTTTTAGTTGCAGCCAAGCACGAATTATACAGGCTCGCCGCGATATATCGCGCCGTTCGTCATTTCGCGTAGGTGGTCTTTAAATAGAAGATGATCTTCTGTAAATCGGCATCCGGCAGGTCCAGGCCGTTGTCCACCATCCGGTTCACCAACTCTTCGGCCTGCTTTTGCGAGCGGGGCGGGTGCTGTTCGACGAGAGTCAGTGCGTGGCACTGGACACAGGATATCTCGAAGACCCTTCTGGAATCGGCCAGATTAATCTCGCCGACAGGAGCTGGCTCGGTGGCGATGTTCTTGGCGATTTCCTGTGCCATCGCGTGAGATTGTTCCTGGCCGCGTTCATCTGCGACTCCTAACCGCAGCTCCGGGGAGATTGCGACGAGGTAGGCGATCACGTACTGCTGCTCCCGCGCAGTAATCGGCTGCAACGCGCTGGATCGCTGGGACATTCGGCGAACCACATCGATCCACTCATCGGGCGTCCGCGGTTTGGCCAGCACCGTGCGAAGATCGTGGCATTGCAAGCAGCCTGTCATCAAGACGGATTGCCCCATGTGCAGACCTTCAGGGGTCACAAGCTCCGCCAGCGGAACATCTCCTGGCAATTGAGCGTGAGACAGAAGCATGGAGACGCGCTGCAGATTTTCCTCACCGAATGCCGATCCTCCCGGCGCATGCCGTTCAACATAAAGTAATCGCAGCGAGAACGGCACGCTTAGCCCAAGAACCAGAACTGTGCAGATAAGAAGCGATGTGCCAAGAAAGGGAACGAGGGCGCCTTCCAGATGCTTAAAGTAACGGACGATGGCGATCTTGATGATCAGCAGCACACCGATCAGCATTCCAAATGCTATGTGGAGAACGGTCCGGGCGGGAAATTCCACCTGGTAACGCCACAGGCGCGGAACCATCTGCGTCATCAGAATTACATAAATGCTGACGTAACCGTAGCCGAGGATTCGATGAAGCAGCATAAGCCGCGGTGGAGCTGAACTTTTGAGTTTCTCATGATCGAATGGGTAGCCCCACAGATGGTACATCAGAAACGTGGCGGCGATGGCCAATACCAGAAATGCCATCCCGAGGATCGTATTGGTCAGGGCGCTCATATGTTGCTCAGCGTGACCAAGGGCAACCCGCGCGTGCCTTGGCGGCGGACAGTTAAGTGTTGGGAAGAATCGCCTTTGGCGCGATCGCTAAACATCCGGATTTGCGTCATCGCTCCCGTGTACCGGCTCACCCGTATACGGATCGAATTTGTACCCAGCCGCGAGCGATGGAAGGGCGACACGATCGATGCGTCCGATTGTCGGTTGCTGGCTGGACTGGGTAATATCCTCCTCGATTCCGGCTAGTCCCTTTTTGAACTCCACAATCCCTTTGCCGAGGCTGCGGCCTACCTCGGGCATGCGCTTGCCAAACAGCAGCAGCGCCACCAGCGCGATAACCATCCAGTTCTCGGGGCCAAATAAGTTTGAAAGCGGAAGAATCATTGGACACGTCCTTTGAATGAAGAAATAAGTCTGGTTGTCAGTTGGTATTTCTTTGCGCCTTCTACGAAGAACGCCGCTTTCTCATAATCTGTTGGTACATGAGCAGGGCGCGTATCGAGCAATCGGGCATCTCCCGTGAAAACTCAACTTCGTAGACGGTAATCGGTCCAAACCATGTGCTGCATACGCAACCGATTTCACCGCGCTGCAATCCCAGTTCGGGTACGTCCGTCATCAACTGCACCTGCTCATTAACTTTTATCTCGATCATTGCTTTGCCTCCACGCCAGTAAGGCGAATGTGCGCTTCCCGCGCTCTTAAAAATTGTTTGACTTGCACCTCAAGGGGCTTTTCAAGAAATTGAACTTGTGGCTTTATTTAGTACGTCGGCGCCATGCTCCGAAATGGGATTTGTGTGCGCTGCGACGGTGAGTTCCTTTGTCCATAGCTTGGCACAACCTGGCCTCATCTACGCGCAGGCAGCACAGCGACGCGACGATTGACATATGGCAACCGGTTTCATAATCCAGGCAATGGCATATCTGTTTTCCGGGTTCATATATGCTCCAAGTATTCGCTCATCACGTTCAGGCGAAACGCTTCGTTCGATTGCGTCTAAGGCTGCGTGGCCGGGACATCATCGGCGAGCGTCGAATCCGTCGTGGCCAGCATTCCAGAGTGTTCCACATAGTCCACGCGTGTCAGGCCGAGATAGCTTCTGAGCTTTTCTGCCGCGATGTTCTTCATCGGGCCCGGGGAATCCGCCGTGCCGGGCGCCGGCTGCGGAAACGCCGTCGATCTGGCGGTGTGGAAGGTGATGTTCCCTTCGACTTTTTGCAGTATTTGATGGATGTGGCCATTGAGAACGCTGACCGATCCGAACCTTTTGAGATATCCCAAAGCCTGGGCGGCATCTTGCGTTCCCCAGCCCCATTGTTCGTAGATCGTCCAAAGCGGCACGTGGGCGAAGACGACGATGGGTGTGCTGCTGCCCAGGCTGGCCACATCCTTCTCCATCCACTCCAACTGCTCATCTCCGAGAACCCCGAGCGCCGTGTTTCCATTGGAAATGTTGGCGACGTTCACCAATCCGATGAAATGAACGCCCTTGTAATCGAAACTTTGGTAACCGGTTCCGAAGGTGCCTTTGCCGAAACGCTCCAGATAGCGGTTGCCATTGTCGACAAAATAATCGTGCTCGCCCGGGACGAAGAACGACCGTTGCGTTTTGATCGACTGCATGACCTGCGCAACCGTGTCAAATTCCGCCGGCTTGGACAGATGCGTCAGATCGCCGGTATGCAAAACCAGTGATGGCGGCGTCGGCAAAGCGTTAATTCGCGAAACAGCCGACTGAAAAGTCCCCACCACATCGGAATAGGCACCCTTGTTAAAGCCGATGTGGCTGTCACTGACCTGCACGAAGGTAAAGTCCTCGCCGGCGGCAATCGCGGCTTCTTGCCCAAAAGCGCGGGCTGTGAGAATGCCGCCCTTCATCGCCCAGACCATTCCCGCGCCGGCCCAGGCCATGCACTTGAGAAATCCGCGGCGGTCAATTCCGTCATTGGTCGTATTTTTGTCAATATAATTGGACATTTGAACTCCTGTAAAAAAGGGAAAGATTATTTCACAACGACAACACCCGTCATGTGCGGGTGCACTTTGCAGTAATAGGCGTATGTGCCGGGTTTGCTGAAGGTGAAGGAGAATTTGTCGTCCGTATCCAGTGGCCCGGAGTCGAAGGTCTGCGGATCGTCCTTGCTGGTGGCCGTGTGCGGCACATCGTCGGCGTTCTGCCACGTCACAGTGGTGCCGACCGCGACATCCAATTCCTTGGGTTGAAACGCAAAATTTTCGATCCGCACGCTCGCCGTCGGCTGCGTTGCCGGCTCGGTTGCAGGCTGCGTTTGGGGAACAGCAGCCTTTGCAGTAACCGGCGACTTGGCATAGATGCCCGCATTGGCGATGGATAATTGAATTGCAATAATTGCAAATACAACCGATAAGAGTGTCAGAAAATACGTTGCGGCTTTCATTTTTGCTCCTGCTTTTGCGGTGGTTTATTCCGCCAGCACTTGCCAGACGCGCCGGCGGGGCGACTTATTCCATTGAATCGGAAAATTCTCAGGAACGGGTTGAAGCGGCCTTCTGCGCCTTGAACAGGTCCGCGAACTGTTGCAGTTCTGCGGTATTCAGATCCGAGACCGCCCAGCAGGTCATCCCCTTGCATTCAAATCGGATGAGATTAAACCCTTGTTTGGCATCAACTTCCGGCGTTGCATCACCGGGCCAGATGAAGAGATTGATCACGTGCTTGTTGCGGCGATAGATCAGAGCCGCGACCTTCTTTTGGTCAAGATAATCGAGCCGACCCCCAATCAGCGGATATCCCTCGGCCGACAAATCAATTACCGGCGGCGAAAACTCGATTTTGCCTTCAAACCACGGCTTCACGGTGTGCTGGTCAGTTGATGCCACATCCATCAGATGATTCTCTTCCAGCGAGCGCACGTGCGACGCCACGAGATCATCAATCTGTCCGGGCGATGCGCGGTTCGGCAATAGCAGCGCAATGGAGCAAACGATCAGTATCATCGCCGCCGCCAGGCCGGAATATGCCAATGGCCGCTTCCACCAGGCCGTTAAGAATCCCGCATGTTGCGGAGTTTCCGTCTCTCCGATTTCGGATCGAATCGCCCGCTTCAATCGGTCGCGCAGCTCGGACGGCGCCGGGTAATAGATCGCCGGCTGCGCAACCGCGCGTCCCGCGATCCGCGCGGCCTCCAATTCTTTGGAACACTTTGGACAATCCGGTAAATGCGCTTCAATCTGCAATGCGGTGGCAAGATCGAGTTCATCGTCGAGATAGGCATGCAGAAGTTGTTGGGCTTGATCGCAAGTCATCGATCGTCCTCCTGAACCGCGTTGCCCGTATTCGGTCCATCCATCTCGACCAGCAGCGCCTGTAATTGCATCCGTCCCCGCGCCAGGCGCGACATCACCGTGCCAATCGGCACCCCTGCGATCTTGCCGATTTCTTTGTAGCTCAGACCTTCCATCTCGCGCAGAACCACCGCCTCACGCAATAACTCCGGCAATGCGGCAATGGCCCGACGAACCAAATCCGCGTCTGCCGCGCGAATCGCGATCGCCTGCGGATCATACACCTCATAATCGGCGGCAATCTCCGCACCAGCCTCCAGACTTTGTCCCGCCGCCGGACTCGACAAATTCTTTCTACGACGCAACCAGGTGAAACTGGTATTGCGAACGATGGCCAGAAACCAGGCCCGAAAGTCTCCACCCCGAAACGAATCGAAAGCGCGCAGCGCGTTCATGCAAGATTCCTGAACCACGTCCTGCGCATCCTGTTCATTGCGCGTAAGCCACCGCGCAAGGTTATAGGCGGCATCCAAATGCTCCAGGACCGCCGTCTCGAACTTTGATGCCGTCGCAGGCAAGCTAAATGGTCTCCGAATAAGACGCGCCCAACAGAGAGTTTATTCCACGATGACCGGTGGGGTTAAAGTAATGAGGCAAGAAACGCCGTTTTTACGCTAATTTCTCACTGAGCGCGCTGGGACTAGAACCGTTTTCTGCCGCCAATCGCTTTGCATAATACGGAAATTGCAGCCGTTTGGCCAAAAATGCTCGAACATTAGGCCTCACCTTTTCCGGGCCAATTAATTGCGATTCGCCGGAATTCCGGCTGATGGCGTCGCATTTACCTGTCGAAGGGGAGGGTAGCGTCTGGTGTGACTGCATTCCTGACACAATGCCTCGGAGGGAAAATGCATCGAGATATTCTTCTTATTGACGATTCAAAGCCGATTCATGCGCTGGTGATGTCTTTGCTGGAGGACGAGGAGGTGACGGTCCATTCGGCGTACGATGCGCAGTTCGGGATCGTCCTGGCAGAGTCGTTGCAGCCGGATCTGATCCTGCTCGATGTGGAGATGCCCGGCGTGGACGGATTTGAGACCTGTCGCCAGCTCAAGGCCAACCCAGCCACGGCCGGCCTCCCGATCATATTTCTGACGTCGCGCGCGGCCACCGAAGAGATGGTGCGCGGCCTGGACCTTGGCGCCAGCGACTACGTGACCAAGCCGTTCAAGCTCTCGGAATTGGTGTCACGGGTCCGCGCGGCCCTGCGTACCAGCCAATTGATTCGATTGCTTGAAGAAAAAGCGCTGATCGACTCGCTCACGGGCCTTGGAAATCGCGCCATGTTCGATGCGCGGTTTGCGGCGGAAGTGTCGCTGCGAATCAAATCCGGCCATCCGCTCTCATGTATCGCCGTGGATGCGGATCATTTCAAGGCCCTTAGCGACGAGTATGGGATTGCATTCGGCGAGCGCGTGCTGAGCAAGATCGGAAATGTGTTGAGTGAAACCTGCCGGGACGAGGACGTCGCCTGTCGTGTTGCCAGCCATGGGTTCGTTATCCTTGCGCCGCAGAGCACGACCGAAACGGCTGTCCTGCTCGTGCAGGAGATGAGCGTCGCCATCGCCAAGACGCCATTGACGTGTCAAGGCAAGTCAATCACGGTCACATGCAGCTTCGGCATCGCGGAAGCGGTCGGCCTCTATGACCGTACGATGCTGGAGCGCGCCGAGGAGGCAGCGATCCAATCCAGGAAGACCGGCCCCAACCGCTTTGCGATCGCTCCGCCGCCGCCCGCGCCCTCGACGGTTGCGGCATGACGCGGCGAGAGGTGAACAGTGAGCTGTTTCACGGATTAAGCGGCGGCAACCGGAGTTTTGGATTCGTCATATCCATCGATTCGACGGATGACCTCGATCAGAGAATTTACTTCGGCCGTGATGGACTGCAGAGCCTTGCCCGCTTTGATCGTTTCTTCCGCCTTCAGGGCCGGCTCGGAGACGGGGTCAAATCCATATCCCCCGCACGCACCCAGAAGCTGATGGACGACCTGCTTGAGCGCGATCAGATCGTTGCGCTGCAGAAGATCGATCATTTTCCGCACCTCGCCGGGAAGCCCATCCACGAATTCCGGGATGATCTTCATCATCCGCGGATTTCCAGCCAGGCTGCTGGTGATGCGACCTGCGCCGTCGTTGGCTACCGCCGGAGGCGGTGATGTAGCGATGCGTTTGCCGGCAGGCTCGTTGGGGTTGGGAGCACGATTTTTTCCGAGTTGTTGATTTACGGTGTTCAAGAGTTTCTCCTCGTCAATGGGTTTACTCAGGTAATCGCTGCATCCGCTGGCCAGGCATTTGCCTCGGTCTTCAGCCATGGCATGCGCTGTCAGTGCGACGATTGGTATTATCAATCCTCTGCGGCGCAGTTCGGTGGTGGCCGCATAGCCGTCCATCACAGGCATCTGCATATCCATCAGGATCAGGTCGAACGGCTGGCTGGTCGCCAGATCGACGGCGATTTGCCCGTTTTCGGCAATGACCACCGCCGCCCCGGCGTCGCTCAGTTGCATCCGCAGCAACCGCTGATTGTCGCGCCCGTCCTCCGCCAACAGAATGCGCCCGGAAAGGTGGATATCGGATTTTCCTCCGTGATCCAGATTTGCCGGCAGTGTCGCTTCGGTCAAACCTTGCAATTGCTCCACCCCCGCGGAAGGGCCGCCGTCGATTGTCAGCGTAAATGTGCTTCCGGTCCCGAGCTTGGACGCGACGGTGACATCTCCATTGAGCAGTTTGGCGAGCCGCTGACTGATGGCCAGACCCAATCCCGTTCCTCCGAACTTGCGTGTGATGGAATCGTCGCCCTGGGCGAACGGCTGAAAGAGTCGTTGGAGTTGTTCCGGCGTCATTCCGATCCCGGTGTCGATGATCTCGACGCGCAGGATGATATTTGGGCCGCCGGCGCCTTCGTCCATGACCCGCAGGTCAATCCTTCCGGCTTGGGTAAACTTCTTGGCATTGCCAAGCAGGTTGACGAGGATTTGCCGGAGTCGCATGGGGTCGGTCTGGATCAGGCGCGGGATCGAGCCCTGGAATGTGACACCGAAGCCCAGCCCCTTTTCCACCGCTCTTGGACGCATGAGCGACACGATCTCCGACAACAGCGCCGGCAGATCGCAGGAGATGCGCTCTACCGTCATCTGCTGGGCCTCGATCTTGGAGAGATCGAGAATCTCGTTGATGATTTCCAGCAGGTGCAAGGCGTTGCGGCGGATGATCTGAACGCAGCCGGCCTGTCCGCACTCTTCCGGGGTTTTGTTCAGCAGCATCTCTGCGAATCCCAGGATGGCGTTCATGGGCGTGCGGATCTCGTGGCTCATGTTGGCCAGAAACTCGCTCTTGGAAAGGTTGGCGGCCTCGGCGGCTTCCTTGGCCAATTTCAATTGCGTATCGAGCAGGCGGCGCTCGGTAATATCCTGGATCATTCCCGTCACCTCGATCGCGCGGCCGCTTTCATCACGCATAATTTCGCCGCGAATGTGAACGAATTGGGCGGCTAGGTTCACACACACGATCGGGCAATCTTGCGCGATCAATTTTTGGTCGGACGATTTCAGACAGGCGTCGATCAACCGTCGGTCATCGGCGGGAAGGCACGCCAAAAACTGCGGAAACGTCAAACCGGGTTCACCCGGCGGGAAGCCCAGAATGCGGGAGGCTTCATCCGACCAGATCGCGATATTGGTGCGAAGATCCGCATGCCATGTCCCCAGATGGGCCACGCGCTGAGCATCGGCGAGTTGCCGCTCGCCCTTTTGCAGCTGCCGCTCGATATGTTCGGCTTTGCGGTGCCCTTCCACATCATGTAGTTCGCGCTCCACCGCAGGCAAGAGCCGCTGAAGATTTCCCTTGAACAAATAGTCGTCTGCACCGTCCTGCATGGCCTGGACGGCGGTATCTTCACCGACCTTACCCGATACCAGAATGAACGGGATATCCGCCGATCGTTCGCGCGTCATCTCCAGCGCGGCCGGGCCGCTGAAGGACGGCATCGCGTAGTCCGCGATAATCAAATCCCACGGATGTGCGTTCAGAGCCGCAGCCATATCCTGGGGTGTGTCCACGCGCTCGTGTGTGATCTCCCATTTGCCACGGCGCAGTTCCCTTAACATCTGCTCGGTGTCGTCTTCGGAATCTTCCACGATCAGGACACGCAGTTGAGCGGGCAATGCACTATTCGCTTGATTTATAATGATGGCACCTCGTTGAGCATGAGCCAGTACAGTCCCAATTGCCGGACCGCTTCGGTGAATTGATTGAAGTCAACCGGTTTGCGGATGTAGCTGTTAGCCCCCAGGTCGTAACTCCGGATGACATCCTGCTCCTCTTTGGAGCTGGTCAGCACTACCACGGGCATTCGCCGGGTCCGTTCGTCAGCGCGAATGCGCCGCAGCACCTCCAGCCCATCCATTTTCGGCAGCTTCAAATCGAGCAGAACCAACCCGGGGACGACCGTAGCATCTCGCCCGGAATAAGCGCCCGTCCCGAAGAGGTAGTCCAGCGCTTCAACTCCATCGCGCGCAATCGCCAGCTCATTGGTAACGTTATTTTTCTTCAGCGCCCTGACCGTGAGTTCCTCGTCATCTGCGTTGTCTTCCACAAGTAAAATTGTTTTTTCGAACATATAAATTCCTTTTGATTGCGATGTACACAAAACACTGAACCATGCATTGCTCTTCCCACGTTTCACAGCGTGAAATGAAACGTGGCGCCTTGATCAACTTTTCCTTCGGCCCACACCCGGCCGCCTTGTCGCTGGATGATGCGTTGCACCGTCGCCAGCCCGATTCCCGTTCCCGGGAAATCTTTCGCTGCGTGCAGGCGCTGAAACGCCCCGAATAGCTTGCTGGTGTACGCCGCATCGAAGCCCGCGCCGTTGTCGCGCATGAAATACTCCTTGCCGCCATTCTCTCCATTACATCCGAATTCAATGCGGGCATGCGGTTGTTTGGAGGTGAACTTCCAGGCATTGCCGAACAAATTGGTTAATACAATCCGCAACAGGCGGGGGTCCGTTTCGGCGATGAGGCCTTCAGCCACCACGACTTCGGCATCTCGCTGTGGCGTGGTGGCGCGCATTTCCTCAGCCACTTCATGCGCCATCTTGCTCAGATCGACCAGCTCCTTGCTCGTCTCAACACGGGAGACACGCGACAAGTTCAGAAGATCGTCGATCAGTTGTGCCATCCGCTGGCTGCTGGCGCGAACGCGGCGAAGATAATCCTTGCCCTGGGCGTCCAGCTTGTCGGAGCAATCTTCGAGCAGAGCCTGACTGAATCCATCCAGGCTTCGGAGCGGCGCGCGCAAATCGTGCGAGACCGAATAGCAGAATGCTTCCAATTCCTTGTTGGCGGTTTGCAGTTGCGCGGTGCGTTCGACAACCCGTTGCTCCAGGTCCGTGTTGAGTTGGCGAATCAAATCTGCCGCCTGCTTCCGCGCGGTGTTGTCGGTGCCAATCAGCAGGTAACCAATGATGGCGTCCTGCGCGTCGCGCAGCGCCGTCACCGATACCACCGCTGGGAAACGGCTTCCGTCCTTGCGGATGTAGGTCAGCTCGTAAATGTCTTCGATCCGGCGCGAGGCTTTGAAGACCAATGCTTCAAAGCCGGCCGTTATCGGCGTACCAAGTTCGACGCTCAACGCTTTGGCGCGCGCGATCACCTCCTGTGGATCGGAAATGTCGGCCGGCGTGATCTTGTTCATCACTTCGGCGGCTGTGTAGCCCAGCATGCGCTTGACACCCTTGGCGTCGGTGGCGATACTGGAGAAATTGGCACTGTTGAAAATCGCGCGTTGCAGAGCGCCGGCCCTAAGGAGTGCCTCTTCTGCTTGCTTCCGCGCGGTGTTGTCGGTGCCAATCAGCAGGTAACCAATGATGGCGTCCTGCGCGTCGCGCAGCGCGGTAACCGATACCACCGCCGGGAAACGGCTTCCGTCCTTGCGGATATAGGTCAGCTCATAAATATCTTCGATCCGGCGAGAGGCCTTGAAGACCAATGCCTCAAAGCCCGCTGCTATCGGCGTACCAAGTTCGACGCTCAACGCTTTGGCGCGCGCGATCACCTCCTGTGGATCGGAAATGTCGGCCGGCGTGATCTTGTTCATCACTTCGGCGGCTGTGTAGCCCAGCATGCGCTGATGCTAGAGAAATGCGCGCTGTTGAAAATCGCTCGCTGCAAAGCGCCCGCCTTGAGCAAGGCTTCTTCCGCCTGCTTGCGTTCGGAGATGTCGCGCGTCAGCTTGGAATACCCCCGCAGATTTCCGGCATCGTCCTTCAAGGCGGTGATCAGTACGTTAGCCCAGAACCGCGTCCCGTCCGCCCGAACGCGCCAGCCTTCGCCCTCCCATCGCCCCTTTTCCGCCGCCACCTTCAGCTCCATCGCCGGCTCGCCCGCGGCAATGTCCTCCGGCTGATAGAACACCGAGAATGGTCGCCCGATGATCTCCGCGGCCTTGTGTCCCTTTAGCCGCTCGGCCCCCGCGTTCCAACTGACGACATTTCCTTCGGGGTCGAGCAGGATGATCGCATAATCATGCACCCCTTCCACAAGCAGGCGGAACCGTTCCTCGCTATCACGCAGCGCATCGGCGTCCCGCTTGCGCCCGGTGATGTCGCGCGCCACCTTGGAAGCGCCGATAACTCTGCCATGAGAATCCTTGATCGGTGAAACCGTGGCCGAGACGGCGACCAGACTTCCATCTTTTCTCAATCGCTCGGTCTCGAAATGTTCGATTCGTTCACCACGCTTGATCTTAGACAGAATCTGTTCTTCCTCGTTCTGGTGGCCTGCTGGAATGATGAGCGTGATCGGCCGTCCCATCATCTCGTCGGCCGAATACCCGAACATCCTCTCCGCGGCGGCATTCCAACTGGTGACGATACTATTCAAATCCTTTCCGATGACGGCATCGGTGGAGGATTCCACGATAGCGGCGAGCAACAACGCGGTCGATTCAGCCTGTTTGCGTCCAGTAATGTCGCTGATGGTGACTACCGCCATCAGTGGCTTACCGCCGGCATCGTGAGCCAGAGCACCGCCGAAACTGTAAATATGCTCCCAGGGGGTGCCGATTCGCCGCATGCGCGCTTCCAAATCGTGTAGCCTTTCGCCGCGCAGAATGCGTGCCAGCGGCCACTGGTCCACGGACCACGCCGCGCCGTCAATGCCCGAAAGCTCAAACGTGTCGGCCAGTGCGCTAAAGTTGCGGCGGCCTTCGTCCAGACTGGCATATCCAAGCGTGTCGAGCGCTGCTTGATTGAAATGCAGCAACTGTCCATTCATGTCGGAAACGACGACGGCATCGCTGATGTTTTCAACAATTGCCTGGAGTTGGGCCTCGCTCTTTCGCAGCGCGTCGCCCGCATGTTTGCGCGCTGTGTTGTCCGTGCCGATCAGGAGGTAGCCGATGATCGTGTTCTCTGGATTTCGCAGCGGCGTGACCGATAACATCGCCGGGTATCGGCTCTTGTCTTTGCGGATCCTGGTCAACTCGTAGATGTCTTCGATTCCGCGCGAGGCCTTGAAGACCAAC
Organism: Tepidisphaeraceae bacterium; assembly: GCA_049515255.1. Classification (GTDB taxonomy): domain Bacteria; phylum Planctomycetota; class Phycisphaerae; order Tepidisphaerales; family Tepidisphaeraceae; genus JBEKUH01. Next base: position 94,588 of record JBEKUH010000003.1, read on the forward strand.
GCTTCAAAGCCCGGTGTAATCGGAGTTCCGTATTCCACGCTTAGCGCCTGGGCACGCGCGATCAATTCCTGTGGATCAGAAAAATCGGCTGGGGTCAGTTTATTGAGCACTTCAGCCGCCGAGTATCCCAACATGCGCTCCGCGCCGACGTTGAAGATTTGAATAATGCCTTTTTCGTCGGTTGCGATACTCGAAAAACTCACGCTATTGAAAATGGCCCGCTGGAGAGCCTCCGCCTCGACCACGGCGACCCTCGCCTGCAGGTCGCGGGTGGCGATTTCGGCTCGGCAGCGCGCGCGATGAAGGCCCTCGTTTAGCACGCTGATGGCCACACCGGCCAGCATGACAAAGAACAGATCCCAACGGTCGACTGCGTACGCGACCCGAAAGCTGTGGATCGGCGGCAGCAAAAAGTAGGCAATGCCCAGATAGGAGAGCACCGTCGCCAGCAGCCCGGCGCGCAGCCCCCCTACATAGGCGCATAGCATGATCGGTATTGTGAAAACGATTAGTGTCGGTCGATCTCTTAATTGGTCAGTGAGTGCGACACGCAAACCAAGCGTGGCCGCCGTCGCCGTTGTCGCTAACACATAGGCCTGCCAGGGCTTTATCGAACCCGAGCCGACGGTCCGCTGAGCTTCGCAGTCTTGTACTGGCAGGGATTCGTTCGCCGTGGTCGCGGGTAATTGATTTCCCGAAGACTTTTCTTTCATGACATCCCATTTCCAAAGATGGTTGCGCACCGGGATCGGCCATCGTGAATGCCCGACCTCCGCACCCCATATCGTCGCTTGCAGTTCTGCACAACGCAGGGGATTTGAGTTTTTGTTTTTTTATTAGGAGTGATTCCTAAGCCCTGGAACGTCGAGTCTAACTTGATGCGGTCTCACCCGTTGATATGGGGCTGGACATGAAGTTTATTGCATTGAAAGGCGACCTATTGTTGAGGTTCCCCGCTATTCCTTTATAAACCACGGCAGGTCAATGACGATCACGTGAACGTCTTGTCGTGCCCGCAGCGCTGAGCGGAGTCGCGAAGCGCGACGGCTGTGCAGCAGCGAATACCACCAGTGTTTCTCCACGATCTCCGGAATGATGACCGCAACGAGCCGCCCTGGATACCGGGCCATAATCTTGTCGATGTGAGCCAGCAGCGGTGTGATGAACTCACGGTACGGCGTCCGCACCAGATCGAGTTTTGGCGCCGGCACGCCAGCGCTATGAGCCGGTTTCTCTACCCGCTTAGCCCATTGTTGCCGCAACTGCGATGCCTCGTTTTCGGCGGCGTCCCCTTCGAGGTTGCTTAGATGCACCGCGATTACATCCGGCGACAGGAGCATTCCGAACTGCACGGACTTGGCCACAAGCCGGTCCCAGCAGCTGATCGGCACCAGCACGACTGGCGCCTCCTTGTGCGTCACGTCCAACGGATCGTCGGACTCGGTCTGCTTCTCAACCAATACATAGTGGCGGTTGACGAGCCGGAAGATTGCCAGCATGATCGGGATCGCCAGGACGGTGATCCACGCTCCCTCGATGAATTTTGCAGTCAGGATGATGGTCAGCGCGCCGGCGGTGGCGGCCGCACCAAGGCCGTTCACCCACAACCTCAGACGGAGGTTGGCCCGCCCGTGTTTCGACTGGCGCAAATTGCCGCCGATTGGGCCGCCGCCATTCTTAGATTCCGGGACTGACGATTCGCGCATCTGCTTTCGCCAGTGCATGACCATGCCGGCCTGCGACAGCGTGAAGGCGAGGAATGCCCCGACTGCGTACAAGGGGATGAGCCGATCGGTGATCCCGCCGAATGCCGCCAAAAGCAGACCGGAGGCGGTGGCAAGGAACAATATGCCGACCACGTAGACCAGCCGCCGGTCCACAATGGCGAAGGCGCGAGGGAGGAAGGAGTCCTTGGCGATCAACCGGCACAAGCGAGGGAAATCCACGAAGCTGGTGTTGGCCGACAGGCAGAGCACCGCCAGCACACTGCCCATCGTCGTGTAGTAGAACCAGTCTCTTCCCACCACCGCGCCAACCAGTTGCGACAACACGCTCTGGTACGCGGACTGATCCTGGATCGTCGCTCCAATCTGATAGGTATGTGACAGGAAGGCGATCCCACCGAGTAGCATCGCCAGAATCACCACGATCAATGTCAGCGTGCGATGAGCCCTTTCGACCGTCGGGTCCTTGAAGGCGCTGACGCCATTGCTAACGGCCTCTACGCCGGTCATGGCAGTGCAACCGCTGGCGAATGATCGCAGCAAAAGCCACATCCCGACGCTTGCCGTCGCCGCCGGCATGGTCGGGGGTGGAGCAATGGGATGAGGATGTCCGCCGCTGGAGACGGATTTAGCGACTCCCAGGCCCAACACGACGAACATACTGGCGATGAACAAGTAAGTGGGTAGGGCAAAGGCAACTCCCGCCTGTCCGGTGCCCCGCAGGTTCAGGAGTGTGATCAGCGCGAGGATGCCCAGACACATGGGTACCGTGAACTTGTGAAGGTGAGGCGCGGCGGACACCAGTGCGGCCACGCCGGCCGAGATGCCTACCGCGACCGTCAGCACGTAGTCGATCATCAGGGCAGAGGCGGCGAATAGGCTGGCCCAGGTCCCGAGGTTCTCCTTGGCGACGGTGTACGACCCGCCGTTAACCGGGTAGGCAGCGATGGTCTGGCGGTAGGAGAAGTACAGCATCCCCAGCAGGGCGAGGATGATCCCGGTGATCGGCAGGATGTAATTCAGACCGACCGCGCCCAGGGGCAGCAGGATCGTCAGTGCCGCCTCAGGACCGTACGCGGATGAAGACAAACCGTCGAGACCGAGAGCAGGCAAGCCGGAGAGCACTCCGATCTTCTGGCCAGTCTGCTCGTCGGAAGCCAGTCGGCGACCGAAGAGGAAATCAACGACTGACATTTGAACCCTCTAGCATCGGATCTCACTGAGCGCGCTGGGACTTGAACCCAGGACCTACGGATTAAAAGTCCGTTGCTCTACCAACTGAGCTACGCGCTCGGAAGCGGGGCAAGACTATAGGGGGTTTGGGGCGTTGGCTCAACCAAGGCTCCGCCGGCCGGGGCGTGGGTTCGTTTCCGCGGTGCATTCTGGCACCTATAATTCGGCCATGCCGTTGGTTGTCGATCGGTCCATTTGCCTGCGGAAACTGGAGTTCAGTGAGACTTCACAGATTCTCACGCTGTTTTCACAGCATCATGGGCTTGTGCCGGTGATCGCCAAGGGGGCGCATCGGCGGACCAAGGCGGGGGCGAGCAAGTTTGATGGCGGGGTGGATTTGCTGGATGTGGGACAGGCCATTTTCACCAAGGACTCCAGCAAGGAATTGGCCACGCTCACGGAATGGAAATTGGAAGAGGGGCATCTGGAACTGCGGCATGATCTGCGCGGCATGCACCTGGGGCTGTATGCCGCTGAACTCGTTTCGGTGTTCATCGAAGAGCACGATCCGCATGAGGTGATTTTTTCTCGTTTTCTGGAGGTGCTTGGCCAATTAGGTGGACCGCGGAAGGAAGAGGAATTTCTTGCGTTCGAATTGGATTTGCTGCGCGAGGCCGGATATGTGCCGGAACTCCATCAATGTGTGCATTGCGGAGCGGGAACAGAGCATCTGGTCTATTTTTCGGTGTCGGCGGGTGGGGCGGTTTGCCGGCAATGTCGGGCTCGGGTGTCGGACTGTTTTGGGCTGGATGTGCGGCTGCTTCGGCTGATTCAGGCGATTAGCCGGCCGATTGGACCAACTCGGCGATTACCGCAGTTAACCCGCCACCAGACCGATCCGCTCAATAGTCTATTGGCCAGGCACATGGAGCATTCGCTTTCCAAACGGCTGCGGATGCCCCGATATGTTCTGGAAGGGTACCGGTCGCGCGTTTATCGTCAGGAATCGCCGGATTTGCGTGGAACTGGCAGCGGTTTGCCGGCATAATATGATCCGGTGGACCAAGCGAATAATACGACATCGAGGGTTGGAATGGCGCGAACACTTCGCATGTTGCTTGGGGTCATTGCCGTGGTGTTGCTGTCGACCGGCGGCGTCAAGGGGGCCAAGCTGATCATGAAGGATGGCACCACCATCGAGGGGACCGTCATCCGCAATGGGGATTCCTACTGGGTCAAGACCGCGGATGGCAATACGCAGAATATCGCCATCGATGATGTGCAAACGTTGGTGACGGATGACGATTCCAGCGATGCCGCCACCTCCGATGCGGGAACAAGCGAGCAATCCTACGAATTTCTCTCCTCCCACAATCGCGCCAACGACGCCCCATCGGCTCTTGCGGCGGTCGCCATCTGGCAAGGATTCATCGATAAAAACCCCGACAGCCCGGACATGGCCAGCGCCAAGCAGGAATTGGCGCACTGGTCCACCCTGGCCGAGCAGGGGGCGGAAAAGGTCAATGGCAAATGGATTTCCGGCGACGATCTCAAGCAACTGATCCAACAAGCTGAAGACCTCACGCAAGAAGGTCTGCAGATGATCAATCAGAAGCAGACCCTGATGGCCATCGACAAGCTCCAGCAATCGGTGCGGATTTATCCCAATTCCTATGTGACCAATTTCGCGCTGGGGTATCTCAAGGCGCTGCAAAAGGATTACGACGGTTCGATTCAATATTATCTGGCCGCCACCAAGCTTAAGCCCCAGGCGGTGGAGGCGGTGAACAATCTGGCGGTGGAGAATTTCGAGAAGGGCCGATACGAGCAGGCGATCGATGGATTTCAGCAAGCCGCGGAGATTCAGGACAGCGAGCCGGTGGCGCGAAATCTCTACACCGCTCTTTCCATCTGCCCGGAAGACATCAGTGATTCTCCGAAGATGAAACCGGCTCAGGAAGCCTCCAACATTTTGGCCGCCAAATATCAAATCAGCGGGCCGCAGGAAGTTTTTTATCTGATGCATCCGCCGTCGAGTTTGGTGAAGTCGAACACCGGGCCGGATGCGCCATCGGATGTCTGGAGCGGAACGGGTTTCTTCATCTCGACCGATGGATTGATCCTGACCAACCGTCACGTTGCCAAGGGCGCGACGGATTTGCTGGTGGTCATAGGCGATCAGCAACTTTCGGCCCGAGCGGTGGCGATTGATGATGCGTATGATCTGGCCCTGATTCGCCTGACCAAGCCGCGCACCACGCCCATGGTTTCATTTTCGCCCGCCGATCTTCCGGCCGATGGCGCGGATTGCGTCGTGATGGGATTCCCGCTGATGGACCGGCTCGGATCGGAAATTAAAATCACCCGCGGAATCATTTCATCCGCATCCGCCAACGAAGGCAACGGCGCCGATCTGCTCACCGATGCCAAGGTCAACCCCGGCAACAGCGGCGGCCCGATCCTCGACAAATACGGCAATGTTATGGCCATCGTCTGCATGAAGAGCCTGGCCAGCGCAACGGAAGACAGCTACGGCATCGGCATCAGCGCGGGGCACATCCGAGAATTCCTCAAGCGCAACAACATCGACACCACGCTCGGCCCGACCGACAAAGTGATGGACACCGAAGACATCGTTGCCCAGGTCAAAACCGCAACCGTCTGCATCCTCGCGACAAAGTAGAACCATCGCCCCCACCGGCTTGCTCACTTCAGTGGCAAGCCAAGTGCCCGTTCTATTTGCATCCCCACCATTGTTAGAATACCCGCGCATGACCACCGACCTCATCTCCATCCAGGACATCACCGACGATCTCGTCATCTCCGCCAGCAACCTGAAACAATCCGCCGTCGAGCAGGTATTCCACGCCCACCACCCGCGCGTCTGCCGAATCGCCTACGCCCTCTGCGGCCGCGAAAAATCCGGCCGCGCAACCGTCAAGCGCGTGATGAAAAAAGCATTCATCGCGCTCCCGAAATGGGAATCCGCCGCCGACGCCGGCAACTGGTTTCTGCATCACACGATTTTAGAATCGCGCGAATCCATGACGTCACCGCCGGATGCATCCGATGATTGCCTCATTCAACGAATGGGTCGGGCCGCTAGGGAACATGAGGCATTTGTCCGCGCCCTGCGGAATCTCCCTCCGCAGCAACAGGAAGCATTTCTCCTCTCGCGCTGCGAGCGATTGGAACCCCGGCAACTGTCAATTGCAATGGATTGCTCCACCAACGCCGCCGCCAATCATCTCATCGCCGCCAATCGCACACTGGGCACGATTGCCGCCGGCGCGTTTGATGCGAACGTCGCCAATCTCAATCGGGTTTATGCATCTCTCACTCCGCCGGAAGACCTGATCGTCGGCGATGTGAGCGTCATCGGCCGTAAGCTCGCCCGGCGTCGCCTTCGCCGGGCGATTTTATTTGTGATGGTCTTGGTCGTTCTCGCCGCCGCGGGTTGGGCGGCTTGGCGTTTGTCGCAGATGATCGTATTTTAATAAAGCACGATCACACGAAACAACATCAGAATCACCAACACAAGCAGCAGTGCTCCGATCGCGCCGCTAGGGCCATATCCCCATTCCCGGCTATAGGGCCATGATGGAACGGCGCCGATGAGCAGCAGAATCACGATGATTAAAAGTACGAGTCCCATGGTTCCACTTCCTTTCTTTTCGATGGGAAATGGATCGCAATTGCCGTGCCAAAATGATTGCGCTCGGTTCCCTGCAATGATCCCGGAAAAGCCGGTCTAGCACGACCTTTGCATGTTGTCGTACTACCGGCCCCGGCCGGTCAAAAAGTGTTGCGAACCTTCAGGTTCCTCTTGCAGGAGAAGCAATATGTCAACCACTACTACCAAAAGCATTCAGGAGATTGTGAATCCGGTGATTGAAACATGTCGCGATGGAGAAGCGGGTTTCAATGCCGCGGCCGAGGCAGTCAGCGATGAATCTCTTAAGACAGAATTTTTTCAATACAGCCGGGTTCGCGCAGGATTTGCCGCAGCGCTGGTGAGTTCACTGCAGAGGATCGGCCAATCGTCCAGCACCAATGGATCCCTTGCCGGCGCCGTCCACCGCGGGTGGATCAAACTGACCATGCTCAAGCCCGGCGACAACGAACACGCCGTCCTGGCTGCCTGCGAGAGCGGCGAGGATTCGGCGATCCAGGCGTACACCCAGGCGATGCGATCCCCGCTCCCCGGCGTGATCGCGGAACTGGTCTCAAATCAATTCAAAATAATCAAGGCCACCCACGACCGCATTCGTGCCCTGCGTGATGCCGTCCAGCAGAAGTGAGTTGTTCTCCATGCGCCCCCTGGTGTCTGCCAGCCCAGGGGCGTTTTTTTGCATCTCCAAACGCGACTGCATGACGCATTGCGCGACTTTTTGGCTCACCTCGCCGCATTGCTCAGCCATGTTGGCGGGCTGGATCAAGCCTTTATTCGACGTTCCCTGTCCATTCCCGGTAAAATCAGCCGATGCACCAACTCGCTCAACCGCGCCGCAGGCGCACTTGGGAACTATCGCATCTTATCTCCTTTTTCTTTCTCCTCTATTTTCTCATCTCCTCGTCGCTACGAGCGCAGACCACCGCCCCATCCGATGCGACATTCATCGACATCGCCCACGCTCCCGCGCCGCTCTTTGATGATCCGGTCTTTCATGCCGCCTGCGATCCGTTTGTGATCTGGAATCCGCACACATCGCAGTGGTTCATGTATTACACCCAGCGGCGCGGCACGCTGGAAAATCCCACCGGCGCCGATTGGGTCCACGGCAGCGCCATCGGCATCGCCACCTCCCCCGATGGGATCCACTGGACCTATCTCGGCACCGCCAAGGGTGATCACGATCTTTCCGATCCACTCGCCGCCAAGGGCAACGGCCCCGAACCCGGCGTCACGTGGTGGGCGCCATGTTTCCTCTGGCAGGGCAACACGATTCACATGTGGGTCGTCGAAGTCGACGGCGTCTACACCAACTGGTCCGGACAACGGCACATCCTCCACTTCACCAGCACCGACGGCGTCAACTGGAAATATATCTCCACCGCCCAGCTCTCCACCGATCGCGTGATCGACCCCACCGTCTACCGCGTCGGCGACACGTGGTACATGGTCTACAAAGACGAAGCCCACGGCTCGCACACTTATGTCAGCCAAAGCCCAGACCTGGAAAACTGGACCAATGCCCACCAGGCCGGCCCCGACGGCGGACAGGAAGCGCCCTTCACCTTCTACTGGAAAAACCAGTGGTGGCTCATCGTCGACGCCGGCCGAAGCATGCGAATCTATAAATCCGACACCGGCATCGACAACTGGGTCTACACCACCAGCATCCTCGACAAACCCGATGGCACTCGCCCCGGCGACAACGGCGTCGGCCACCACCCCGGCATCATCATCCAAAAACGCGGCGACAACGAGCAGTGCCTGATCTACTACTTCACTCAACGAAGAACCCGCACCGTCATGCAACTGGCAGAATTGGAACTCGGGCTAGATGGCACCCCATTTTGCAATCGGAATAAATATGCGGAGGCGACGACGAGATGAGAGCGAGGCGACCTGGAGCGAAAGCTATGAAAAAACACTACGACTTCTCCAAAGCCGTCCAAGGGAAGCTCTATCGTCCCGCCAAGACGTTGCAGGTCCCCATCTATCTTGATGAAGACGTGCGGAAGAAACTTGTCGGCAAAGACAAACGCGCCGGCGCAAATCTGACCAAAATCGTCAACGCGATTTTGAGGTCACAAATCGGTGTTGTGGAAATGTTGAAATAGGCCCGGTGCCGCTCATCATATTTCCGGGGCACGTGAGGATAAATAGGTGACTGTCCCTACTTTTTAGAGTCCATTTTTGTAAGGGCCTGGGCCCGTTCCGTCGTCAGGGCCACTGCCGAAGGAATAAAGAATGTTGTACGCGTCATCACTCATATCGAAGGAATAGAGCGTTCCCTTTCCATGCGCGCCGCCGTCGATGGTCGCGCCGTAGATAATGGTTCCCGATACGACTGGCGTCGTGACGACAAAATTTCCATCGGTGGAACTTGCGCCAAAATTGTACAGGGTTTGATAATCCCCGCTGGACATGTCATATGAGAATAGCGTTCCGCCGCTATTTGCGCCGCCACCGGCGGTTGTGCCGATCAGCAATGTCCCCGATTGAGCCAGGCCCGCCTCCGGTTCTATTCCATCGGATGCTGTCGAGCCGAAGGAGTGTATATCCGTGAGCGTGCTGCTGGCGGTGTCGTACTTGTAGAGGGTGCCTCCGTTGGCGGTTCCGCCGCCTCCGGCAGCGAGTCCATACATAACCGTATCCGTCGGCGAGGAACTGGTAATCACCAACGCTCCGAATTCCGGCGCATCTCCGTCCGTTGCCGATCCAGTGAAAGAGTACAAAAGACTGTATCCACTGCCATCCGGGTTAATCTGATAAATCGTTCCCTTATTGGAAGATCCACCGGTGAAAGTCGTACCGTAAAAGACGGAACCGGAATAAGTCGGCGGGGCATACGGCTGGCTGGGCTGAGCAGCACTCGTGAAGCCATAGTTCTGTGAATAGATGCCGGTGCTCAGATTATACTGGTACATTGATCCACCGAGGTCGCTTCCGCCCTGTTCCGTCGTTCCATAAAGCGAATTACCGGCGACGACGGGACTGCTATATGGGAAGATGCCATCCGTCCCGGTATTTCCAAAATCGTGCAGAATGGTGAACGTGTTTCCTGCCCTTGCTACAGTCGCCGCCAAAAGCCAAGCCGCGAACACCACGCAGAGCAACGGTGAGCATTTCAAAACGCGCTGAATTCGCATGATTCATTCCCTCGCAATCCTGCCTGATGAGCTCGCGATAGTCTTTAAATGGCCCTGTCCCAGCCACTTTCGAGGCATGGAATTTACCCCCAGCAAATCCTAAATTCAACCAAATTCTTCGCGTTTTTTTGAACCAAAAACCGGCTCGCGCATGATCCGGCTTCCCATTTTGACGGGAAGGTGAACCCTTGTTGAAGTAGCGCCTGAAAAACTCAGTAAAGCTCCCCTTTTCTTCCATTCGTTCGTCGCCCAGATCTGCGCAAAACTTTCACCATCTTCTCTCAAACTCCTCTCCCTCAATCCAACCCCTGCTCCTTCCTCACCTCCTGATAATTATCCCTGGTAATCAAAATCCCCGTCGTCAGCGTTTCCTTCGGCGGCTCGACGCCGTCGTGGATCCAGTGGTACATAAACTCGGCGGTCTCGAAGCCGTGGCGTTTGGGGCTGATCAGAACGCTGGCGAAGAAACCCGTAGGGCTCGGTTTTTCAAAATCGCTGACGCCGGTGTCGCCGCCGATGCCGATGCCGATGATGTGGTCGGCGGTGTAGCCGTGATCCTCCATCGCCCGCACCGTGCCGAGCACCGCCTCATCATTCATGCCGGCGGCCAGCCAGTTTTTCACATCCTGATGCTGCACGAGCAAAATATTGGCCGCGTCCCGGCCGGAGGGTTCATCCGCCTGTTTTTGTGGGGCGGTGAAAATGCGATCCTTGGGAAATCCCTTGGCGACCAGTTCCTCGATCGCGCCATCCGTGCGATCATGGGCGGTGGGGAGTTCTTCATAGGTAGGAATTGCCGCGGCGGTGTCGGCGGGATTCCAGCCGCGCTTTTGCATTTCATCCCAGAGCGCATCGCCGACCATGTGCCCGATCGCGCGAGCCGAGATGCCCATGTGATGTTCATCCATCGGATTTCCGCTGCCATCGATGAAGCGGTCATCGACGCTGAAGACTTTCATGTCATACTTGCCCGCACGGGCGATGATGGCCGGGCCGAGGCGGACATCCGGCGTGCAAATGATCAGCCCCTGAGCGCCCTGAGCGCCGAGGTTGTCGATCTGCGAGAGCACCTGCTCCCCATCGGTGCCACCGAGTTTGACGAGAGAAAATCCATCCTTGTCCGCAGCCTGCTGGGCGAATTTCCATTCGTTCTGAAACCACGGCTGGTCCGGCATCTTCACAATGAATCCGATGACGATTGGCGAATTCTCCGGCTGAGTCGTGGAACTGGCGCTGTTGCTCTGCTTATCGCAACCAAATGGAATGATTCCCAGGCAAAGAAAAATCGCCGCCGACAGAAATCGCTTATCGCATCGCATGTGTTTCCTCCGATTTTATGGAACCGAGCAAATCCGCCGCCAGGGGATGATTGGGATCATCCTGCAAAATCTCGCGCAGCAATTTCTCCGCCGCGCCGCGCTCCTCCAAACCCAACTTCGCCTGAGCCGCCAGCAATCGCGCTTGGATCGTCTGTCGTTTCTGCAGATCATCCTCGAAGATCAACATGGCCGGTAGCGACGTAGCGAAATAATCGATCTTCGCCGGCGTGTTTTCCAGTTTCCGCGCGTAATCGACCAGGTCGTGCAAAAGCTGCGTCGCTTCGGCATCCCGCCCCAACCGCCGCAACGAAATCGCGGAGAAATACGTCATTTCCGAAAACGCCCGCACGCTCATCTCCTGAAAATCGCCGCGCGTCTCGGCGGCGATCGACCAATGTTGACGAGCCGATTCGACGTCGCCATTGGCTTGGCACGCTTCGCCGATCCAGAAGTGGATGTCGGCCGCGTTGGCCAGAAGATGTCGGGCCTCACTGAGATTCTCCGGACAATTCAGGGCCAATTCAAAAAAACGCCTCGCTTCGGCGGCATTGCCGGATCGCAACGCCTTTCGCCCCAGCGATAGATGCGTTCGGACATGTTGACCAAGCGCCAAGCCCTCGCCGCCCTCCCATGGCTGGAATTTCCGCGCTCGCAAAATTTCCAGAGCCGATTCGTGTTGCCCAGTCTGATTCAGCAGCGCGCAAAGTTCCACGCAAAGATCATCGCGATGATGGACCAATTCGATATTCCGCTGCAATTCAGCCAGCCGGTTTTCGGGGGATTCCCCGGTCCGTTTCCAAAGTTGATCGCGCTCAAACAACACCCGCGCATCGCGCGGATTGACGGTGAATGCACGGTCATATGCCGCCCGAGCCGCCGGCGCATCGGACCGAATGTTGAAGTATCCAATCCCCAGATTCCGCCAGACGATGGCGAATCGCGGATCGAGTTGGGCCGATCTCTCCCAAAGCGCAATCGCCTCTTCGTGGGGGCGTCGATCGTAAAAAAGATTCCCCAGCAGATACCGCGCCCGGGCATCGGTTGCATCCGCATCGATGGCGGATTGCAGGATGGCGATCTCTTCTAATCTCGATGGGAAACAATAATCCACCGATGTTTGCCGCACCTTCGTTGGCTTGCCGAATTTGAACTGGAAATAAGCGCGGGCATATTCGGTCATCGTTGTGGGCTCGGCTGGCAGAATCTTGACGGCCTCGTCAAAGAATCCCGCGCGGGCGAAATCCAGGGCCAAATCCAATCGCGTCTGGGCGTCGCAATCAATAGGTTCACCAGAGAGATACAAAGCCGAGAAATCCAGCGGATCGGCGGCCAGTGTTTGCTTGAGAATCTCCGCAGCCTCCGCCTCCCGCCCGAGTCTGCGCAACACAATCGCCTTGAGATTCCGCGCGCGGGAATTATCGACGTTCACCCGCAGTGAGCGGTCCAGATGCTCCAGCGCGGTTGGCCAGTCGGATTTCCGGCAATCGAGTTCCGCCAAGGCGAGGAATGCCGGCGACTGCCATGCGAAATTCCAGGTGGATTTATAGAGCGCATCATAGGTCGATTGATCTCGCCCAAGATATCGCAGCGCGATGCCGAGGTAGTAAAGCGCTTCGCCATCCGATGGATTTGGATTTCGCCGGGTTCGCGAATCGACGGCTTTTTGCAGATGTTCCGCCGCCATCGAAAATTCGCCGCGGCGAAGATGCCAGATTCCCATTGCGGTGTTGCAGCGGCTGTCGGTTGGATCGCGCCGCAGGGCTTCGCGCCAATAGTCGGCCGGATTGCGCGTGGCGTGGCGATATTGTTCCAGGTGCAGACCCGTCAAATACAGTTCGTCATTCCCGGCAATGTCGCGCGGAAGTGCCGGTTCCGTCGCGGGGGGTGGAACAGGTTTCTCGATCTCGGCGACAGGAGAATATTCAATCACAATTCGGCCGTTTGCGTCAGTGACGGTCAGTGAAGCATCTCCATCACAGGCGGTTTCAAATACCAGCGGTTTTTCCGGTGAAAGATCCGCGGAACGCTGATGAATTATTCGACCCCCCAACCGCAAGCTCACCGACGCGGATTTGAACTCCGATGAAACCGCTACGCCGGCGCGCGCTTTTCCTTCGGCGATATGCAGCGACACAGCCGCATCCAGATTCGCATGTTGCGCCGGACCGATTTTTTGGATCGGATACCAGAACTGGCTGAACGTACGCGTCTCGCCCGGATGTAAGAAGGAAAAATCCGGCTGGTTATCGGTGTAAACGCCGGCCATCAGTTCGATGTATGGGCCGTCCGAGTCAGTCAGATTGCGATCCCATGCATAACCGAATTCGTGATTGCCCCAGGTCCACTGTTTTTTGCCGGGGGAGATGTGGTGATTGGCGTCGTGAATCAAGCCGGCGTCGCGCGAAAAATCGTAGCCGCCGAAAAAGTTCTCGCGGCTGCCCATCGCCATGTAGCTGGTGGGGACGGGGATGTTGGAGTACCAACTGAGATCATCCGGGAAGTAACCGCCCGGCGGGATAAATTGCCGCGGCATTTCGGCGGCGAGGACACCATCTCGGCCGCGCTTGCCGTAGTTCACGCCGTAATAAAAGCCATCACAATGCGGGAATCGACTCATCGCGCGCTTGGCATGGTCGGCCACATAATTCACATCGGGCGGAAAAAACGATTGATATTTCTCATGCACCCGCGCGGCCACGTTTGCCCACCACAAAAATGTCTGCGTTAGTTCCGTTCGGTTGTAGAGACGGACTTTCAATTCTATGAATGATTTGCCGGGGTGAAGACAAATGCCGTGCATCCCCTTCATGCGATTCATCGGTTCATGCTCGGAACACCAGATGGTCCGCGAGCCATCGGTATGTTCTTCGACCCGCACGTCCACCGGCATGAACGTGGATGGCCGATGATGCTGCGGCCAATTAAATTCAACGCCCCCGGAAATCCATGGGCCCGCCAATCCCACCAGCGCGGGCTTGATCACATTTTGTCGGTAGAAAAAATCGTAGCCGTTGGTTTTGTCGAGCCCGACATGAATTCGCCCGCCGATTTCGGGCAGGACCATAAGTCGGACAAATTCGTTTTCGATGTGCACCGCATCCCACGCGTGCGGGACTTTGGTTTCGGAAATCCGATCGGTGAACGGCAACGGATACACCTTCCCGCTGCTGCCCTGATAGACGCGCTTCTCGAGGAACATCGGATTGCGATCCGCGGGCATCGGGAGATAGGTGTCGATGGTCACCGGCTGTTGCCACGCCTTCACCGGACCTGTCAGATTCGATGGAGCATCGGGGAGGAGCAGTTCGCTCATATTTGCAAAGTTACGTCTGAGTGAGCGGCAATCCCATATTTCAAACCATCGACTGCATGGACGATCCTACGGTTGATGGTAGCATAAACAAACCCCCTCTACCGGTACTCCGGGGGAGGGTTGGGGTGGGGGTTTCTTGGCGGGCCTCTGCGAACCCCCACCCCTGCCCTCCCCCGGTGTACCGGAGGAGGCGGAAAGAGGTCGAGCGCTTGCTATGCGGCGAAAATCAAAAACAATTCGTGAAGGTTTTGCCGGACAGCGCATGATCGTGCTGCCGCGGCCGGTGGTGCAGGCGGAGTTGTCCGGGCCGGCGTCGCTGGATTTGCTTTGCACGGATATTGGATATTTCCCACACGCTTCGCATCATGCCGTGAAGAGGCCTTCAGGTTCGCCGCAGATGATTCTGATCCTCTGCGTGCAGGGAGCGGGGTGGGCGGAGATTGGGACGGCGCGATATTCAATCGGGGCCGGACAACTGCTGGTGATGCCGCAGAATGTTTCCCATTCCTACGGAGCCGACGATGCGAATCCATGGACGATCTATTGGCTGCACGCCGCGGGGCGCAAAATCGGCCGCATTCATGCGCTGCTGACCGACAACGACGCAACGCCGATTTTCTTTTGCGGCGAAGATCCTGAAACGCTGGCACTTTTTGAGGAAACTTTTTCGATTCTGCGACAATCCTACGGCCGGGATCATCTGCTGCTCTCGTCATTGGCACTGGGGCGACTGCTGGGCAGATTGATCGCAGTCCACCGCGCCCGGCCGGAATTTGCCAGCACCCGCCAGCGCATCGAGCAGACCGTCGCCTTCATGCGCAACCGTCTGTCGGCCAAAATCCACGTCTCTGAGCTCGCTCGATTGGCCAATCTTTCCCCGTCTCACTTTGCGTGGGCATTCAAACGACAAACCGGGTATCCTGTGTTAGACTTTTTTATTCGACTCAAGATGCAACGGGCCGCCCA
This sequence comes from Tepidisphaeraceae bacterium, assembly GCA_049515255.1. GTDB lineage: Bacteria > Planctomycetota > Phycisphaerae > Tepidisphaerales > Tepidisphaeraceae > JBEKUH01. Next base: position 109,902 of record JBEKUH010000003.1, read on the forward strand.
GCTTTTGGACACAACGCCCATGCCGGTCAAAGCCATTGCCGCGGAAATGGGGTTTGACGACCCGCTTTATTTTTCCCGGCAATTCCGCAAAGTGCATGCGCTCTCGCCGGCGCAATATCGAGCCATTAAGAAGGGATGAACCGGTCGAACGATCGGAACGAGCAACAGCGTGACCAGCGTTCGAACCATCACATCCAATTCTTCACCGGCGTTAATCTCCAAGCCGTTGTTGTCGGAATCCATTGCGCGGTTTGCGGACCAGAATCGCTATTACCTATTCGCGCTGATACTGCTGTTTTATCTGGTTGGATTTAACGGCCAATGGCAGATCGAGCCGGATAGTGCGCTCTATCTGGACGTCGGCAAAAATATCAGTCTTGGACGCGGATACACATATCATGGAATGCCGCATGCGTTGGCGTATCCGGGATTGCCCTATGCCTTGGCGGGGATTTTTCGGATTTTTGGATCCCATGCGATCGCGGCAGCGGATGCGTTTATTCTGATCTGCGGCCTGATCGGTATCGCCTGTTCCTATCGGATGGTGCTGCTGGCGTTCGATCGGCCAACAGCGGTTGTAGTGGCCATCGGAGTGGGCACATCCCACGAATTGTTCCGCTATTGCTTCGAGATCATGACCGATGTGCCGTTCTTCATGGGGGTGATGGCGTTCCTGGCGGGATACCAGGGCGTGTTCGCGCGGGCCGAGGGTAGCCGACGCCGATGGTGGGATTGGGGACTTCTCATCGGCGGACTGATCGTATTCATGTCCACCCGGCCGACCATGCTCGGGCTTCTGGCCGTGTGGATCGCGACGATGCTCATCCAGGCGATTTACCATCCCAAATCCCGCAAGATCATCTTTCCCGCCCTGGGCATTTCCATCGCTGCCGTCCTGATTTTCTGGTTGCTCGATCCCCGCCACGGCCAACAAAATGTCATCGGAACCTATGAACAATTTGCTGTCTACACACTAACCCACAACCTCGGCCAGCGGCTTCACAACGAAATCCCCGCCAATTTGAAGGATCTGTTTTACATCAGCGCCGCCCGATCCATTTTTGGCGCATCCCTGGGGACATGGTGGCTGAATGCCATTGGCGGCGCGGTACTCCTGATCTGTGGAATGCTGCTCGTCCGGCGGAATTTGATTTGGGGTCTTTGGGTTGCCGTCTCAACGGTCATGATGATTTTTTTCGTCTCGCATGATCGTTACATGCTGCAAATTCTGCCGCTCTTGGTATTGGGATGGTGGCTGCTGTTGCGCCGGATCAATGCCGGCCTGCCGCGGTGGTTGGGGAATGTGGTGTTCGCGCTACTGTTGTCCGGAGGCGTGGCGTTGAATGTCGTGGAGGTCATTCATGTGATTCTCGAGCAGCGCGCCTCGCCGTTTCTCGCACATTACAAGGAAGGCCGATTTCCAGCTTATGTCCAACTCGCCGGCGATCTCCCGAAGTTTGCTTCGCCAACCGAACGAATCGTCTGCCCCGTGAAATATGCACGAATTTTAACATTCCTCAGCGACCGGACTGTGATGGAAAGCGGCGAATTCAGCGCAGGGCCGCCTGGAGAACAAGTGCTGGTTGTTCTTGACCGGAGTGACCCGGATTACATTCCGTGGCTCGCATCGCAACCAATCGAGATCGATCCAACTCCAATCGCATCTTACCCGCGCGTCAACGTCAAAATGCCGCTGTTGCTGATGAGCGGAAAAATAAAATAAGCCGCTCCAAAAAACTTGCCGAAAGTGTATTCTGGTTTAGAATCTTGTCTTGCAAGGATGCTGCGGATGCGCATTGAAGTGCCAGTTTTTGGCGAGCCGGGATATTTTGGGGCGGCTTCCCCCGCGTCCGAGATTCATCCTCGCCTGGCTCTCTCCACCCAACGCCCATCGCTCACGATCCTCACCCCTTTGCTGAACTCCGCGAATTATTTCCCCGGCACCATGCGCAGCGTTTTGGATCAGGTCGGCGATTTCGAATTGCAATGGATCGTCATCGACGGCGCAAGCAAGGACGAAACTCTGACACAATTGCGATCCATCGGCGACCCTCGCTTGCAATGGATCAGCGAGCCCGATGCCGGTCAGGCCGCCGCCATCAATAAAGGACTTTCGATGGCGCGCGGCGACATCGTTGCGTGGCTGAATGGCGACGATCTCTATTGCCCCGGCGCACTCGCGTCTGTCGCACAAGCATTCGAGCAGAATCCGCACGTTCAGTGGCTCATAGGACGGTGTGACATCATCGACGATGTTGGTCGCACAGTCCGGCATGGCATCACCCGATACAAAAATCGCCTGCTGGATCGTTACAGCCTCCGGTCCTTGGCCCGCATCAATATGATCAGCCAACCTTCCGTTTTCTGGCGGCGCGAATTCGGCCAAAGTGTCGGACCGCTGGACGAATCGCTGGTTTACACGATGGATTATGATCTGTGGCTCCGCATGGCGCACCAATGCGCGCCGTTGATTCTCAACCAGCCGCTGGCCAAATTTCGCGTGCACACCGCCAGTAAATCGCGCGGCGGACACCGGGAGCAGTTTCACGAGGGATATCGCGTCGCTTGCCGATACGAAATCGATCGTTTGTCGCAGATTATCCACCGAATCAACGTCGAAAAGATCGTCCTCGGCTACACGGCACTTCGCCTGATTGGGAGATGATCCTATTTCCATTGGCCGTTGCCTACAGGATTTAGCCCTGATACAGTGTTTCCCACGGGAAAATCGGCTGTGTTTGACGATATGACCATCCGGAGTATGTGCAATGGAACTTCCCCGTCGCAATCGCGGAGATGAACTTTTACGCCCTGGCGAAATGGCGAGCCTCCGCCAGCGCCTACGGCAGATCGCGCCCAAACACGATCTGACGACCGTGATCGCCTGCGCCTTCGACCACCGCACGCGCATGCTCCCCTTCATTTATGCCGACACCCATATGGTGCCGGCCGGGGTTCGCGCGATCGGCTCGGCGATGGTGGATGCGGGATTCGAAAAAACCCGCATCGTCCTCCAGCAGTGGAACAAACATTTCCGGCCGTCTCGAATGCAACTGGATGGACGAATCCCCGATCTGTTCATGGTCTCCAGCATGAGCATGCACTCGGGTCGTGCGATGGAATTGATGAAGGATGCCCGGCGGATCGATCCGATGCATCGCCCGCTGATCATCGCCGGGGGATCACATGCCGTGTACGAGCCGCATCAATTTTTCAGCGGCAACCCCGATCTCCCCGGCGGGGCGGATGTGGTGGTGACCGGCGAGGAATTCGTCCTGCTGAGCTTTCTGGAAGTCGTGCTCTCATTCCGGGCCGAGGGTGAATCCATGCGATTGGCATTCAATCGCGCGCGCGATGCCGGGGCGCTGGATGGAATTTCCGGATTGGTTTTCGCCCGTGGCGGCCAGGATGGCGTGGCGGAAAAGTTGATGGACACCGGCATCCAACGGCTGCTCGGCGATCTCGACGAATTGCCGCACCCCGTGCTGGGATATCGTCTGCTCGAACCTCCCAGCGGGGCGGCGACGCTGGGGCCGCGCGCGCTGCCGGCCAGTCGCATTCAATGGCTTTCGCCAATCTCCTCGATCGTGCTCACGTTCGGCTGCAAATTCGCCTGCCCCTATTGCCCGATTCCCGCCTACAACCAGCGGCAGCACCGCATGAAAAGCGGCCAGCGCATCGCCGAGGAAATGTGGCGGCTCAACAAGGAATACGGCCTGGAGCATTTCTTCGGCGTGGATGACAACTTCTTCAACAAGAAGGGCACCACGCTGGAGATCGTCGAAGCGCTGGCCAATGCGGAATTTGAAGGCGTCCCACTGCGGGAAAAAGTGCGGTGGTACACCGAGGTGACGGTGCATGACACCTTGCAGATGAAAGAGCATTTGCCGCTGGTGCATAAGGCCGGTTGCCGGGCACTGTGGCTGGGCGTGGAAGACATGACCGCCAAACTGGTGAACAAGGGGCAAAGCGTGGACAAAACCTCCGAGGCATTCCGGCTCATGCGGGCCAACGGAATTTGCCCGATGCCGATGATGATGCATCACGATTCCCAGCCGCTCTATTCGCATGGAACCAATTACGGATTGCTGAACCAGATCAATCTGCTTCGCAAGGCCGGAGCGGTGTCGATGCAGGTGCTGATGATTACGCCGGCCGTGGGGACCAAACTATATGAGCCGACGTTCACTGATGGCATGGTGATCGCCAAAGCCGGCGGGCGGAAGGCCGAGCCGTACATGTTCGACGGCAACTACGTCGTCGCATCCACACTCCCTCGGCCATGGCGAAAACAATTGAACCTGCTCATCGGATATCTGTCGTTTTACAATCCGTGGTGGCTGCTGATGGCGCTCATCCGCCACAAATCCCGCGTCGGCTTCAAGCCCGCCATCGTGCAAGTCTTTGGAATGATGGGCCTGATCCAATCCATCCGCCGCACCTCCGGCTGGGCGATTCGATTGATGGTGGGGAAGATCGATCGGGTGAATCAGGCGCCCACCTGCAAAATTCCCGTGCGCGCCGTGCGTGAGGGAATCCCGAGCCACGCCCCGGTGGATACGCCCGCGCCGACTCCGCGCGGCCGCGCATTCCCGCTGCCGGTGGCGGGATAAAGCGCATCTTCCATTAGCCCCCGGGTCCGCCGGGGAACGGACCGTTCACGACCGTCCGCGCTTGCCCCGACCCAGCGACTTCTCCCCACGCAACCCCTGCACCAGCAGTTTCCAAATATCCTCAAACGCCGAGTCAATCGTCGGATCGGACCACTCAGCCACATGGGATGGATGATGGAAACGCGTCGTGGCCATCAGGACCGCGCGGGCAGCGGCGGTCGGGTCGGCGACGGCGAAGGTGCCTTCCTTCACGCCGGCGCCGATAATCGTCGCGATCAGTTCGATGAGTTCTTCAACATAGGCGGTGATGACCGATGGTGTTTGGGCGGCAAGCGCGCGGTATGCGGCAAACAATTCTGGGTCTTCCCTGGCGCGGCGGCGTTTGATCGTAATCATTGTTTCGAGCAGCCGCCGCAATCGCTGCGGCGCCGGGCCGGGTTTGGCGGCGATGGCGCGCAGCGGGGGCATCGTCATATCGACCCACCGTTGAACCACCAAATCGCGCAACTGCGCCTTGGTCGCCACGTGCCGATAAACCGCCGCATGGCTCACACCCAGCGCGCGGGCAACATCCACCACCGTTGCCTTCTCCGGGCCAAACCGACGGAGCACGTCCTCGGCCGCGTCGACGATTCGATCAAGAGTAATTGGCTGGTCGGCCGGCATGAGGGTCGCTCTATCTGCTGGTTTTCACGAAATACTGTTCACGATCCAGATCGGGAATCAGCCCGGGTTGTTTCGGTTGCCATCCTAACTGTTGTTGAGTGAGCTTGCTTGAGGCCGGGCAGTCGATTCCGGCGAACGCCGCAAACCATCCAAAATGATCGCCCGCCTCCACCGGCGATTTGCTGACCACCGGAACGTTCAAACGTTTGCCGATGACCTTGGCGATCTCGCGAAACGGCACCCCTTCCTCGGCAACTCCGTGATATCGGCCGCCCGCAGAGCCCTTCTCAAGCACGAGCCGGTAGAGCGTGGCCGCATCGAGCCGATGCACGGCGGTCCAGCGATTGCGCCCTTCGCCGACATACGCCGAGGCGCCTTTTTCACGTGCCAGGTTGATCAGAATTGGAACAAAGCCATGATCTCCGTCGCCGTGAACGGTCGGTGGGAGACGCACCACGGACAACCGCACTCCCCGCGCCGCCACCGCCGCTGCGGCTTCTTCCGAGACACGGGGAAAGTGGGAGCCGTGCGCGCGCACATCTTTCTCGGTCACAACGCGACCCGGCTCAATCAGCGCGACGCCGGAAGTGACGATCATTGGCCGATTGGAACCGGCCAGCGCGGAGCCCATCGCCTCGATGGCGCGCTGATCGATCTCGCAGACTTCCTTGAATCTCGCAAAGTCGTGAATGAATCCAGCGTGAATCACGCCATCGGATTCGGCGGCTCCGCTTCGCAAGCTGTCCAGATTTTCAAGATCACCCCGATGCGCCTGGGCGCCGGCGGCGATAAGGGACTTGGCGTTTGCGTCAGATCGAGCGAGGCCAAGCACCTTGTGACCCGATTTGACGAGCTCCTGAACAACAGCCGATCCGACAAATCCCGTGGCTCCGGTAACAAAAACTCGCATGGTTGAACTCCTTTGCTTATTTGTAGAATTTCAATGTTTCGCAGCCGCGTCGATCTCGTCGAGCTTGGCCAGAATTTGCGGCGAAAGCGTTAGGGTTCCTACCGCCAGATTCTCGCGCAGATGGGCGAGTGACGATGTGCCGGGGATCAGCAAAATATTTGGCGAGCGATGCAAAAGCCACGCCAGCGCTGCCTGCATTGGCGTCGCCTCCAGCGCGGCGGCCACGTGGTTCAACTCCGACGACTGCAGCGGCGTGAATCCACCCAGCGGAAAGAACGGCACATACGCAATCCCTTGGCGGGCAAGATCATCGATCATCGCATCATCATGGCGATGGGCGAGATTGTAATTATTTTGAACGCACACAATCTCGGTGATTGCGCTCGCCTCGGCGATTTGCGCGGCCGTGACATTGCTCAATCCAATATGGCGAATCAGCCCCTTTCGTTTGAGGTCCGCAAGCACCGTGATCTTCGCCGCAATCGATCCTTCACCCACTCCATGGCCCGTTCCCATCGCGCGGAAGTTGACGACATCCAGCACATCCAGTCCAAGGTTTCGCAAATTGTCGTGAACGCCGTCCGTCAATTCCTGCGGAGAGATCGCCGGCTGCCACGATTTATCCGGCGGACGCCTCCCGCCGAGCTTGGTGACGATCACCAATCCCTTGGGGTACGGATGCAGCGCCTTGCGAATGATCTGATTGGTAACGTGCGGACCGTAAAAGTCGCTGGTATCGATGTGATTGATACCCGCCTCGACTGCCGCGCGAAGCACGGCCACCGCGCCCTCCGGATCTTTCGGTGGCCCCCAAACACCGGGCCCGGCCAACTGCATCGCCCCGTATCCGACGCGATGGACCGAAAATGAAGTACCGGGAAACGTAAACTCGCCGCCCAGCGCCGCTTCGCTCGTTACATGGCTCATAATGCCGCTCCTTTCCAGTGCTGACAAAGATGAGAATATCCCGCAAGTTACAAAAGTCAAATAATGAAATCTGTAATTTGTGATGGAGCGGACTCAAGTCTCTTCCATTAGCCCCCGGCTTTGCCGGGGAATACCCGCAAAGCGACGGGCTACCGGAAGGGATTAATTCTTCCACCACGGCAACCCGCGTTCCTGACACGCCGCGAAATGCCAGTTATACAAATACAGCAGCCGCTGGCCGATCAGGACGCGGAAGATTGCCAGGGTGCAGATGAAAAAATGGGAGCGCACCACCGAGCATGTTGGCGGGCGGTCGTAGCAGCCGTGGAGATCGAAGTGCATGTACAAAAATCGGTACACGCGCGGCAGGATCGGGCCGAGCGGGCCGTATTTGCGGAGGATCACCATCGCTTCGGTCACGAACAGCCGCCCGGCTTTGCTGGTTTGATTTGTCTCCGTGAAATGATACCGCGACAAAATCTGCGGCGTGGTGATGATTCGGGCGCCGGCTTTTTTGAATCGGTTCCACTGGTCCCAATCGCTGGAGAGGCGAAATCGCACCGACAGCGGCGCGACCTTCCGATGCAACGCCGCGCGCCAGAATGTGGCCGATTGCTCGATCGTATTTTGAACGCCAATATTTTTAAATGGCTCCGGATTCGGCGGACAATCGAGCACGGTCATATCCGGAAAAATTCGCCGGCACCCGCCGGTCACGATATCCGCGCCGGGATTCCTCTCGAATTCCGCCGCCACATGCTGCAGCGCGCCGGGAAGCAGCTCATCATCCGAGCAGAGCCAACCGAAGATTTCTCCGCGCGCATGCGTGAAACCTTTGTTCAGCCCATCATATGTGCCGCGATCTTTTTCGATGATGCAGGGGTCGAACAGATGGCGATATTTCTCAATGATTTTCGCAGAGGAATCCGTGCTGCATGCATCGATCATGATGATCTGCAGGTCCGGATATTCCTGGGCGATCAGCGACTGGATCGCGCGTTCCAGCACGTCGCCGGAGTTGAAATTCACCATGACAATTGAGATTTTCACGCCCATATCGAGAGCGATTCAGGTGTGAACGCCATTGCGATGGACCGCCCGGCTCTCGACCATGTAGCCGATGTCCCACGCCCAGATGATCGCGCCGGGGAAGCCGTCCTTCAGACAGCGAAACGGCAGGCGCGACAGCACTTCGGTGCGCGAGAGGCATTGCGTCGGCTTGCCCAGGACATTGTTGAGTATTACATACGACCGCCCATGCCCGTACAACAGCCGGGCGAGATAACCGAACCGCAGCCGACCGCGCTTGATGAAATGTCCGAGCTTTAATCTCGGCTGATACGAGCAGGAATATCCCAGCCGGTACGCCGAGCGGGCCATCAGCGAATCTTCGCCGCTGAGCAGGGCCTTGCCGTTTCGCGCCAAGTCCGAAGCGCCGGGGATGCTGTGAACGAACTCGACGAATTTCTGCACCACTTCCCGCCGCACCACCATTCCCGCGCCGATCGGCTCCCATTTTCCCCACTCATCGGCGTCGGACGTGATTTCATCCTGACCGTAATCACGCACGCCGAGATACGGCAACATTTTTTCCTGCCACGGCCGGACGCGCCCTTCGAGCACGGGCCGGGTCACTCCACCGAATGCGCCCAGCTTTGGATGTTGCCGCGCGATTTCCAGCGCCGCCTCCAGATAATCCGGATCAAGAATATTGTCATCATCCACCATCACCATCACATCCGCGCGCGCTTCGCTCACGCCGCGCATCCGTGCCGGCGTCAGCCCTAGTTCCGGCTCGCAGACGATCCGCATCGGCAGATCAAATCCACGATTGATTCGCGCCCCATCCAGCGGGGGATCGGAATGATTATCAACAATGATGAATTCCCACCGCTCCCGCCCCAGCGTCTGTTTCGAGAGCGATTCCAGCACCAGCTTGAGCACATCCCGTCGCGGGTTGTGCGTGCATAGTATGACCGACAATTCCGGCAGACCAGCAGACATTTACATCCTCCCTGATTTCACTGGCGTCAAAACCACCGGTTGCTCCCAACCAGCGGCGATTTCTCCGACACAAACACAATATCCATCTGCCCCATGTCATTTTCAAACGGCCGACGCAGCATGCCGGCGATATCAAAAAATATGAACTTCCGATCGGCCATGTATCGCACGACTTCATCCACGCGCGGGCAATTCTCCATGAAGCGGAAAACGCTGACCTCGATGATGAACACCTCGGCAGTTTCGAACATCCGCTGCCCGCCGTCCATCACGTTGAGTTCAAATCCCTGCACATCCAGCTTCACCAAATCCGGGGCTTTTAGTTTCCCCTCGGCCAGAAGATCATCGATCCGCTGCACCTGAATCTGCCGCTGGCGCTTGGGATCGGGCGCGGGAAACGGCAGAAGTGAACTGCCGTCGAAATCCTTGGTGATGTTCATCGTCAGCGTGCCCGGCTCTTTGCCGACGGCAGTTCGCAAATAATGAAATCGCGAATCCTTCGCACACAGCGTCTTCAAATATGGCTCGCTCTCTTCGAGGGGATCGATCATGAAAACTTCCGCCTCCGGCCAATGCCAGGCGAATCGCTCGGTCCAGTACCCCTTGGCCGCGCCCAGATCGAAGACCACTTTGGGATTGAATTTCTTTGCCGCCAGATGCGCGATGGCGGCGTCCATCATTTCCGGCTTTGGCGCTGCCACCATTTTGACTGCATGCGCCAGTTGCCGCAGGGCCGCGCCCAGCCGTGTGGTTTGAATCGTGGTGGTGTCGGTCATGTCTGAAGCGGCCTTCCCATTTCCGGCCGTCGGCATGGAAATTGTACTGACGCCGATTTTTTGTGCCAACCACCGCATCTTCCCGCGCATCGACGCCGACTCCTCCCGCGCGCGCTGCGCCTCTTCTTCGTCATATTCCACCAGCGCCCGGTCGATGCCGCGCGAGGCTTCATCGAATTGCGATTTCAATTCGACCGCCGTCTCCTGTTCCTTTCGCAATTGATCCGCCAATTCCGCGCGGGCCTGCTTGTGCGTTTGCAATTCATCCATCGCCAACGCCAGGCGACGCTCCAGATCCTGTCGATTCGATTCCGCCTGTGCCACGGTCGCGCTGAATTGCTCGCTGATCGCCGTGAACCGATCGGCGATAACCCGCTCGCGCTGCCACGATTCCCGCAACTCTGCTTCCAATTGGCTGATCGCCTTCCGCTGCGATTCCAATTCCGCATCCCGCCCCTTAACGATTGTCTCAACCTCCGCCGCGCACTGCTCGGCTTGTTTCTCCCGATTCAATGCCTGCTGTAAATCCCGCTCGCGCTCGGCCACCAGTTTCTGTAATTCCGCTTCCCGCTGCGCGACGATCCTTTGCGCTTCCTGCTCCCGCTGCGCCGCCAATTCTTTCCAATCCTGCTCGCGCTGCTCAAGGAATTGTCGAGAATCCTGCTCCCGCTGTGCCGCCGATTGCCGCGCCGCCTCGGCCTCCGCCCGCGCACTCGCCACTTCCGCTGACAACCGCCCCTCGCGCGCTGCCATCTCCGCCGCCAGTTGCTGATGCGTATGCCTTGCCTCATTCAACCGCGCGTCATACCCCGCTTGCACCAACTTCCATTGCTCCGCCATCTGCTCGACGCGCGCCACTTCCAGGGCCATCCCCTCGGCGGCCACGAGATAATCCTGCATCTCCGTCCACAAATCCCCAGCCGGCCCAGCTGTCTTCAGCGCCTTGGCCAACTTCCCCTCGCGCACCAGCAAATCCGAATAGGTCGGCACCTTGTCATATTCCGCCAACCGCGCTGCCACATTCCTTTCCAACCGCTGCGCGCATTCTGCTGAATTCCCCGAACCTTCGACTCGCACCCCCATTTCCCCCGCCTGTCCCAGCACATCCTCATACCCCAGCGCCGCAAAAATATTCGGCCCGATCATGTCCAGCAAAACCCGCGTCTCATCCGCATTAAAAACCTCGCGCCACTGCCCGATCGATTTCTCATGCGGCCCACCCGTCGCCAGAATCTTCTTATCCCCATACTCGCTCTTGTCGAATTCCCCGCCGTTCAAATCAAACTGTCCCACCTCCGCCCCCGGCAAACCGAGCCACTGGAAAATCCCATCCATCGAATTCTTCGGCTCGCGCACCAATTTCTCATATTGCAACGCCAGCACCCGCTCCGGATTTTCCTTGACAAATTCCAAAATCCGCCGCGGCCCCAGCACCACGTCCATGCACGCCAGATGATCCTGATGCTCCGCCAGCAATTTCGGAATGTCGAACCCCCACGCCTTTTTCATCGACGCCGCCGAGTCCAGCGGATTTCGCCACAATGCAATATATTTCGCCTCCGGAAAAACCTCCCGCAGATACGGCAGGATCAGGTAATACCGTGGCGTCTTGTCCACCAGGATTTTCTTCTTCGATTCCGAAAGCCGTCGATTGTAAACCGTCCCCGCAAACGCCCGCGCCCCGGCGACGGCCGCCTGGGCATCGCAAAATTCCCGCATCGCCCGGTACAACACCGGCGCATCCGCCGGGTGCCGCGCCGATGTCCGCCCGGCCGCCTCTAGTCCCAGCATGAGCCACGGCTCCGGCGGACATCTCACATCCGGATGGTTGTTGAGCATCACGCTCAGCAGCGTCGTCCCCGACCGGGCAACGCCCAGCAGGAAAACCAGATTTTCACCCTGTTTAGAAATCACGCCGGCCTTCCAATGATCGGCTGACCATTCAAACTGCACAACCCGCTCTGACGCCACGCACCCGACACGGAAAACTGAAACGCATCCACCTGCCGCATCAAAAACCGCATGGTTTCATCCGGCCACGAGCAACCGCAGGAAATAAAATAATCCCCGGTCGCCAGTCCCGGCAAGATCGGCCACTTCACAATCACCGTTTCCCCGACCAAAAATCGCCCGGTTTCCACGCCCTGCATGTGAGTATTGGTCGAAATCAAACAATCTCCGCGCGTCGTGGCGACACGAATTCCAAAAACCGGGTTCTCAATCTCAATGCCAAACCGTAGGCCATAACAAATCGAAAACCCCTCATCCAACCGCACCGTCGCCCCGCGCCCGGTCGAACATTCCAACCAAACCCCCAGCAATTCCGCCCCGGTCGAAGGATAAACAATCGCCGCCGCCCCGCGCGCAAGAAGTCCCTCAACCGGCACGGTACTCCCCTCTTCCCCCCTCCTCCGGTACTCCGGGGGAGGGTTGGGGTGGGGGTCGATCTTCGACGCGCGCTCGGAACCCCCACCCTCGCCCTCCCCCGGAGTACCGGAGGAGGGGAAAGCTTTTTTCCCGCGCGCAAGCAGTCCATCCCCCGGCACGGTATTCTCCTCTTTTCCCCTCCCCTGGTACTCCGGGGGAGGGCTAGGGTGGGGGTCCGGCGTCGCCGCAGGCGAAGTTGCCGCAGGCCCCTCCCCAAACATCCATCTCACATACTCCTGCGTCACCGCCGCCGGCTCCCCCTCCATCTTCATCCGCCCATGATCCATCCACACCACCCGCTTGCACAATCTCACAATCGACTGCAAATCGTGCGACACCAAAATCACCGCCCGCGTCGATTGGCTGGTCAATTCCTCCATCCGACGGAAACACTTCCGCTGAAACGCCACATCCCCAACCGCCAGCGCCTCATCCACCACCAGCACATCCGGCTCGAAAAACGCGAACATCGAAAACGCCAGCCGCAAAACCATCCCGGTCGAATACGTCTTGATCGGCCGATCCAAGAATTCGCCGAGGTCCGCAAATCCCTCGATGTCGGCCATGCGATCCTGTGCATACCCTTCCGGTAATCCCAAAAGCTGGGCCGTGTTGATCACATTCGCCCGGCCCGAGAGTTCCGGACTAAATCCCGTCCCCAATTCCAGCAGCGACAGCGCCCGTCCCTGCACATCAAATGTCCCCGATGTCGGCGACAGAGTTCTTCCCAGAATCCGCAAGAGTGTGCTCTTCCCCGCGCCGTTGGCCCCGATAATCCCCACGCATTCCCCGGCCGAGACCTTAAAACTAAAATCCCTCAGCGCCCAAAAATCCTGATGCCGCACTGTCTTCCCCCACGACAGCCACTCGATCAATCGATCCATTGGCCGGCGATAGAGTTTGTATCGCTTGCAAAGATTTTCGACCTCAATGAGCACCCGGCCCGTGTCGCCGTTCATATCACGTCCCTGATCTCCGGGCGCAGCTTGTGCAGCATCGCCGCCGCCGCCGCGATCAGTCCCGCCGGCCACGCCGCCATCGCCAGCCACGTCCCCGGCCCCGGAATCTTTGAATACAAAAACAGATCGTGAATCGCCCCGATCGCCGGCATCAGCGGATGCCAGCGCAGCGCGTCCTGAAACCCCTGCGGCAAAATCGCCTCGGCGTACACGATCGGCAGCGTCCACATCCCCAATTGCAACACGATCGTCGTCCATTCGCCAATGTCCCGAAAAAAAACATTCAACGTCCCCAGCATCATCCCAAACCCAAATGCCAATAGCTGGAGCAACACCAACGGCACCGGCAACAGCAACCATTGCCAGGTTGGCTCAAACCCGAGCACCATCGCGATCACCACCAGCAGCAAATAATTAATCCCCAAACTCAATGTGCTGGCCACCGCGTTCTGCGCCACAAACACCTGCTCGGGAATCGGCAGCTTCTTCAGATAATTCGCATTGGCAATAAACGAATTGCACCCCCGCGTCACACAATCCGCAAACGCCAGCCATGGAAAAAACCCCGCGCACAGATAAACCGTGTACCCCAGTTTCCCGTGCGTATCGTGGAGCGACGATTTCATGATGGCCGTGAAGACAATCGAATAAACCGCAATCACCCCCAGCGGATGAATGACATTCCACGCCACACCCATTCCCGTCCCCGCATACCGATGCCGCAGATCGCGCACCGCGTGCCGCCAGATGAACCCGCGGTATTGAACGAGAGGGAGGATCAATATGGAAGGGGAGTTTAGCGGAGATGGGGGTGGATGGTTAGCTCGCTAGCGCGAAAGCAGACCGCTACGACGCCCGGCGTCGTTTCTCCGCGCGATGCAAATCAAAATACATCTGGAGATTCAGCCACACTTCCGGCGACGTTCCCAGGACATCCGCCAAATCCAGCGCCGCATCCGCCGTCACGCCGCGCTTGCCGTTGACCAATTCGCTGAGCCGCGCGACGGTCCAGCCCAAACGCTTGGCCAACGCGCGCTGGGTCAGCCCGCCAGGAACGATAAATTCCTCTTTCAACATTTTCCCGGGATGGATCGGGTTTCCAGGTCGCATGGTGCATCCTCAATGATAATCGACAATCTGAACTTCGTAGGCTCCGTCTTTCCATCGAAACACAATCCGCCATTGGTCATTGACACGAATGGAGTGGTATCCCGACAACTCGCCTTTCAATCGTTCCAGTCGATTCCCCGGCGGAGTCTTCAAATCCTCCAATCGAGTAGCCGCGTTTAAGTATTGCAATTTCCTCCGGGCCACCCCTCGCAGCATGCCGGGAAACCGTCTCGTCACGCCGGTATGGCGGTCAAAGAAAAGGTCTTCCGCCAATTGGCCTCGAAACGTGACGATCATGTTGCGACGTTATCGGAATACGATAACACGACAGAATATAAAAGGCAAGAACGAAAAATTCGTCCGATGCCCCAAAATCGCATTGCCTTGCCCCCTCCAACCGTGGCTCGGGTTTTAAGTCCGACGCGGACGTGCCGCTGGATTTTGGCCAGTTTTGCTCGCCCGCTCAATCTCGCTGAGCGCCTCGCGAAATCGATTGTGTTCCTCAATCGGAATCTGCGCGACCCCCGCATCCAATTCTTTCTCCCACTGCTCGATCTGCTCCTCGGTGGCAGCCATATCAGGCTCTTCAATCACCAATTCCTGCCCGTCCGTCCAACCAGCCGGAAGCGGCTCGAGCGGCTGAATGCGACCGTCGCGAATAATGGCTTTGATGGTCATGAAGTCACCCTAACGGATTACACCCGGCGTTTATCCCGCTCCAAAGAATGAAGCCACGGTATTGAATGAGGGGGAGGATCAATATGGGAGTGGAGTTTAGCAGGAAAGGGCAGAACGCAAGCTGCCCAGATCAAACCGACCATTCGCATCAGTTTGGCTCCGGGGTTATAAATAAGGAGCTTTGCTGTCTCCCGTCCTGCCACCGTGGCGACGGAGGCGCGAAAAAGTAAATCTCATTTAGATGGCGCCTGCTTAGGCGTCCAACGGGATGTGCACGCGTCGAGGCTGAGAAAGCTGATGCAATTCATACCCGCATTGCACACGTTTCAGGACGACACGCCCGCCCAGGCTGTGTGGGACATTCTGCGCGAGCTTTTTGGTGAAGTGGATGGCTACACATATTACAGGCACCCGAATCTGGGCACTGGATCGGGAAATGTTCCCGACCTTGTCGCCCTCGCGAGAGGTTTCGGCGCCATGGCCGTTCGAATTGTGAGGGAGGACTATGATACCCTAGACGACAACAGCCGAAGAGACCCGCTATTGGACCTCGACGACTTCAAGGTTAGTCTCCAATACCGCTTCAACCAGGAACGCCTTCTCCGCGGCAAGATTCGGGTTTCATCGATTATTGCATTCGCACACGTATCGAAAGCGGAATACGAGGCAAAATTCGGGGCATTTACCGAGGGATCTGTATCTGTCATCTGGAGGGATCGACTTTCAAACGACCTCCCTGCTGATGACGCTCCGCCATTGACCGAGCCAGAGTGGCGGCTTGCAAAATCGGTTTTTCAATCGGCTTCTCCACTGAACCGGGGAGTTTCCTTCACCCGTGAAACCGCTGACCGAATTGGGCCGGCCATCAGGCATTTGGAGCGAGATATCGCACTACTGGACGACCAACAAACGAAAGTGGCGATCCAAATCCCGCCGGGGCCGCAGCGCATTCGTGGTTTGGCTGGTACCGGCAAGACCGTGCTTCTTGCGATGAAAGCAGCCAATATCCATAGTCATTTTCCGGATCAAAAGATACTGTTCACCTTCAATACCCAGAGCTTGTACAACCAAGCCAGGGACCTAATCACGAGGTTTTACCGCATGAATAAACAGTCAGACCCTGACTGGACGACATTACATATTCGGCATGGCTGGGGCGGTGCATCAAAACAGGGTGTCTATTCCGATCTATGCGCGCGCCAAGGTGCCCGAGCCTTGACATTCCAGTCCGCTAAGGCGATCGACCGAAAAACGCCATTTCGCGCCTGCTGTGTCGACGCCCTAAAGCGGGATATCAGGCCTGCATATGACTACATCCTATTGGACGAGGCGCAGGACTTCCCAAAGGAATTCTTCCGTGTCCTATACAAGCTTTCTGGCCCAGATCATCGAGTTTATTTCGCGTTTGATGAACTCCAGAGCCTCTCATCGCTCGAAATACCCAATTCGCTCGACCTTTTCGGGGTGGACGATAATGGATCACCTTTGGTAGATCTGGGTGGGGAATATCCGGGGCCGATGGATAAAGATCTTGTACTATTCAAATCGTATCGCTGTCCGCATAAAGTTCTAATGCTGGCCCATGCCCTGGGCCTCGGTATTCACAGCCCGACTGGCTGCGTGCAGATGATATCGAGCGTCGCCACATGGCAGTCAATCGGCTACGACGTCATCCAGGGTCCGCTTGAAACCGGCAAAGAAGTCATAATCCGGCGCCCTGTCGAGCACAGCCCCAATCGGGTCGAGGATATCTACACGGGTGCGGCGCAGCTCATCACCACGAGCGTCTTCGCTGATCGCGGCGCGGAATTAACAACGGTGGCGGAATCAATAGCCAGAGACATTCGGGACGAAGGCGTGGCCCCAGAACACGTCATCGCTATATCTCTCGACTCGCAGTTTTGCAAAAGCCATATGGCCACCCTCCAGGGCAAGCTATCCGAACGTGGAATTGCATCGGTGGTCCCTGGGCTCATAGATAGCTCCGACGAGTTTGCGGAGGCTGGACGTGTGACCTTGTCGACGGTCTACCGCGCGAAGGGCAATGAGGCGCCGATCGTCTACATCATCAGCTTCGATTCGCTCTATGACTACGTCGCCGAGGTTGAGATGCGGAATCGCGCTTTCACGAGCATTTCCCGATCAAAGGGCTGGGTACGAATCAGCGGAGTAGGCCAGAAAATGCAGACCGCGGTTCAGGAGATTGAACGTATCATGGGCGACATTCCCGATTTTAAATTTAAGTTTCCGGATAAGGAAAAGCTCAAGCGAAATCTGGACGCTGCGGAAACCAACAGGCGAAAACGTGAAGTTCGTACAGCAAAAAAGGCTGCTCGCGATTTGGCCTTGCTCGACATCGGCGCGCTATCCGAGCTCGATCCGGAGGTGATCGCGAATCTGGAAGAGAAGATGCGGCGGCTGAAGGAGGCGAGGGGTGAAGATTAACGCGGTTATGAATTCGCTCAGGGCGTTGCCCGATAAATGGCAGGGCTTCCTATTAAATCCACGGGCCCGTCGCACGGGAAGTGATATTAATTGGGAAGGGTTCGCCGACCCAACAATCGCCGATGTGATGTTTGCCGAAGATGTCATCGCGTTGGCCGAGCAAAAACAATACAGCTACCAAATCAGGGACGGCTCCTTGCTCCAATTCCTTTACAGTTTTGACGGCAATGGTGGGCAACTCTCGGCCGCAAGTTTGGCATTCATTCAAGCGCCTGGCGAGGAATCGGCCTCTGACGAGGACGACGAACTAGATGAGGGCGATTTGGAATGCGCGGACTTGGATCCCGTCGCACAACCACTGCAAATTCCAACCGCTT
>JBEKUH010000004.1:0-82552 GCA_049515255.1 Tepidisphaeraceae bacterium
TTCAGGACGCCAAAACCGGCCAGGTGCTGATGATGGCGTGGATGAACCGGGATTCTTTGCAGAAAACGCTGGAGACCGGCAAGACGCATTTTTTCAGCCGGAGCCGAAATAAATTGTGGCTCAAGGGGGAGACCAGCGGACACTTACAGCATGTGAAGTCGATTGCCGTCGATTGCGATCAGGATGTGCTCCTGGTGAAGGTGGAGCAGATCGGCGCCGCCTGTCACGAGGGATATTACAGTTGCTTCTTCCGCGAGCATCAGGCGGGTGGCAAGGATTGGAAGATCGTCGGCAAAAAGATGTTCGAGCCGGAGACGGTTTACAAGAAGTGAGAATCATGGCACGAGGGTCTGTGGCTTCATCCTCACGAAAGAAACAGAAAAATCGGCCGGAGCCGGCGAAGCGTTCGGAGCCGGCGCAGCCGACCCAGCCGCTGGGCGGGTTCGGACGGGAGCTGGCCAACTGGCTGTTTCCCGCATATCTGGGGATCATTCTCATCGGATATTATTTGATCTGGCGATTCGGCATGCCGATGGCGTCACTGAATTCGGTGCGGGCGCTGTTCATCGCGATCAATGCCGCGACGCTCACGGGGTTTCAGCAAAGCGTCGGCGTGCTGGGGCTGAATTCCTTCGGACAATTTGTTGTGCTTATGCTGATCATCGCCGGCAGTTTGTTCAGCATGATCGTCGGTGGACTGGCCGTGCGACGAATCGTGCGGCTGGGATACAGCGATGGGCAAATTATCCTCGGGGCGATCATCGCCGAGGCGGTTGCGATTCTGCTCGGCTTGCCATTTCTGCGGGGAATCAATCCGGATGGTGGGAGTTTCGCGGCGTTGTTTCTCTCAGCCAGTGCCTTTGGAAATTGCGGGCTCTTTCTCTCCAAGGAAGTGCCGACATCGGGTTTCGCGGTGCACTGGATCATTCTCCCGATGGCGATCGCCGGTGGATTGGGATTACCCGTGCTGATGGATTTGACGGCTTCGGTGTTCAACCAAAAACCGCTCTCGAAACACACATGGACATGCCTGACGATGTCCGCGTGGTTTTACGCGATTGGATTCGTAATCTTCGCCGCATGCCTGCTGCCGGCGCGAGATGTGCCCGATGCGATACGATCTGCCTCGGTTTTATCGGTGGAATCGCGCACCGGGGGAATGCCGATTGTCTCGGTACGGGATGTGCCGGGCGTCGGCCAGTGGGCGATGGTGGTGCTGATGGCCATCGGCGGCTGCTCGGCGGGAACGGCAGGAGGCATCAAAACCACGAGCATTGCCGAACTGATTCGCGGCACGGGCGATCTTCTGCGCGGAAGAGCGCCGCGGCGGGCGCTGGGATTCGCGCTGGTGTGGCTGGGCGTTTATCTCGGCATCGCGCTCGCCGGCGCTTCGCTGATTGCTCTGGTTGATAATGGCGGCGGATCGGATGTCGCGCTCTTCAACGCCGTCAGCGCCGCCAGCAATGTCGGATTTTCCGCCGCGCAAATTTCCGATGATCGCAATGTAATGTTTGCCTACAGCGCCATCATGCTCGTCGGCCGCTGGGCGCCGCTGATGATTTTGTGGTGGATGGCGGAGGGATCGGGCGAGAGTGAGTGGGCGATTGGGTAGGGAAGATGACAAGGTGACAAGGTGAGGGGGTGACAAGGTGAAGAAGATGTCGCATTTTTTTCACCTTGTCACCCCCTCACCTTGTCACCTTGTCAATTCTCTATTCCATATATTCGCACCAGGTTTTTGGCGTTTCCCAGACAGTGACGCCGGCCAGGCGCGCGGGCGTGTCGGCAAATTTGGGTTTTAGGAGTTTGAAGACCACCATCGCGATGTTCTCGACCGAGGGGATCAAATCCTTGAACTGCGGAATCTCGGCATTGAGATTGCGATGGTCGAACGGCTCGATCACCGTCTGCGAGACAATTTGCTCGAACTGCGGAACGGCGATGATCAGTCCATTGGCATCGGGCTGGCCAGCCAATGTCACCTGTACGACGTAATTGTGCCCATGCCCCAGGGGATTGTTGCATTTGCCAAAGAGCCGGCGATTTTCATCGTCGCTAAGCTCGGGATTATGCAAACGATGGGATGCGGAGAATTCAAATTTCTGGCTGAGTCGAACCATGGGATACTCCTGCGCGAAAATCTTCAGCGCCAATGTCGGACTGAGGGCCAGGCGAAGGGTATGCACGTCGTTGCCGGGCCAGGCGTTCTTAAGCAGTTCAAATAATTTGTCCATCAGCAGCGGCGCTTCGAATCGCTCCCGGCGAATAAACGCCCCCACCACCGGCACCGCCTGTTGCCGCACGACCTGATCGATCTCCTTGATGTTCCGCAGGCAACCGTCTTTGGGCTGCACTTCGCCAACAAGGGTGACTTCCAGACTGAAATAATGTCCGATGCCCATGAGCGATGGGAACCCCCCAAAGCCGTTGTGTACGGAGGTCTGATCGCCGCAGTCGATGCATTCGGGATTGACGGCGAAACGAACCACTCGGGAAAGGCGGAACATGGCGGAATTATACGAACGAACCCATCGACCCCCAAGCGACGTTCGATACAAGCATGAGCCGGGCCGTCCTCGGCCCGATTGCCGGGTTTATGGCCGCGTCGCCGGCGCCGCAAATCGCTTCAATTGCCCTTCCATAAATTCATCCCCCGGCTGCAACTGCAACGCGCGGGTTTCCAAACGCACGGCCTCGGCGGCATCGCCGAGATCGAAATTGACCTCGGCCGCCGTGTCGATCACAGCCGCATCGTTCGGCAAAATCGCCATCGCCTCGTCGGCCCATCTCTTCGCCTCCGGCAAATTCTGATAGCACTCGGCGCATAGCCACGCCGCTTCATTCAGCAGCGACGCATTGTGCGGATCGGCCGCCAATCTCCGGCGCGTTTGCTCGAGCGCCCCATCGAACATCGCCTGGGCCTCGTCAGCGTGGCCCATTTGTTTGAGCGAGGGATATACATCAATCACGATGTCCGGGTCGGTCGGCTTTAGTTGAGCCAGTTGATCCAGATGCGACTTGGCGGCGGCCTGGTCGTTGCGCGCCAGGGCGGCCTTGAGATAATGCCAATGCACTTCGGCCCACTCATCGTTGGCGCTGATGATCCAGTGATGTCCTCTTCCGTCGATGCTCTCGACGCTGGCGTTGTCGCCGAGCAGTCGCATGGCCGCCTCAGTTTGCTCAGCCGCCTGTTCGTCGTCGTTGTGACGGACGGCGATCACCGCCAGACGGAAGTGGGCATTGGGTTCGATGGCCTCGTCGTCGCCGGGCTCAAATGGATCGGCATGTGTACTGAGGTATTTCTCGAACTGGGCTTTGGCATCATCGTCCCAGCCGTGATCGAGCATGAAATCGGCGACATGAAACCGCTGTCGCCGATTGGTGATCGCGGCTTCGGCGGCCGCGCGCTCCGAATCCGATTTTGCCTGCTGGCCATCTCGTGCATCCATCCGCGCCAAGGCAAAGAGAATCTTCGGCGAAGACATCGCATCCCCCGCCGATTTCACATCGGCATCAAATCCCTTGAGCGGCCCGAAATCCGAATGCAGCGCGAACAACTCCAGCAATGCTGTCGGCACGTTGCTCTCATCCGGCTGGCTGCCGCGCGCCAATTCCTTTCGCCGCAAATCCGCAGCGCGATCATATTGCTTCTGCTGCACCGCATCGTCCACCAGAATCCCCACGATCCGCCCCATCTCCCCGTCATCATCCGAAGGCGAAGCAAATTCCAAATCGGCGGCCGCTTGAAAATCCGCCAACGATTTTTTGAAATCCGTGTCTTCCAGCGCATATCCGCAGAGCGCCAGCATGGCCGGATCATCCGCCGGCGGCGTGAGATCACGATACGGCTGTAATTGTGGCCCCTGATCCATCTCGCGCAACCGAGCAACGATCGTCCAACGCACATCCAAACTCGGGTCCTCATTGAGCAGCCGCTCCAGCGCGGCCATTCCCGAATCGTTGTCCAGCGCGGCCAGCCGATTGACGATCTCCCGCCTAGCCGACACTTCGGGGTCGCCGTAATGGAGCAGATTCTGCCGCACATCATCGGAATCACTCGGCACAAACCAGGGAAGATTAAGCAGCACCTGCCCCGCTTCTCCGCGCAAGGTGGGATCATCGGAATGGACCGCCTTGAGCACCGCCGGCCGCGCCTCGAGGCCGATCTGCTCCAACGCGGTGGCCGCCGCCTGGCGCTGATCCGCATCATCCGAGGCCAGTTGGGAGATCAATCCATCCACACGCGCATCAGCCGTCGAGGGCTGCGTCGTGGTCATTGCAAAAGCGCGGATCGATAACGAAAGAATTGCAAGAATCAGAATCGGCAAACGTGCCAGAAGAGAATTTTTATCGGTTACATTCTTCGTGCCGCTGGAGTCAGTTGGCTCGAATAGGGAACTTCCTTGCCGCTGCGAAACATATTGGCTGGCCTGTTGACGTTCCCGGCGGCCGTCTGCGATGAGAGTGAGCTCTCGCCGCCTGCGGCGGCCGATGCTGAGGAGTTTCGCGCTCGGGCGCGACCTCAACCGTCCTTCACAGCCCCGCATGTCCGACCTCCCCGTGGTTTGCGGAGAACCGCGCCTTTGCGCATCTGATAGCGAGGTCGGACAAGCAGGCGTGACCGACGGTTGAGAGTCGCGCCTGAGCGCGAAACGCCTTAGCATCCCGCCGCCGCAGGCGGGAATTCCGCTCCCGTCTCGCCGCAAAATGCCCGCTCGAACGTCATCGGGCCAGCCAGCGGTCTTCGCAGCGCCGACGCCTTCCCCTATTCGAGTCCACGACCGAAATCGGCACGAAAACCAACCCCGATAACATGCCTTCAAATCATAGGTTATGCACCCTAAAAAGCGCGACACAAGTCCGATCTTTTTCTCCCCGGAGACGTAGTATTTATACGGGTTTTCGTGATAATATTCCGTGGCCCTCATTTCACCTCCGCCGCCCGATTTGTTGCGGGCCGCCGGTGCTTGGCCAAACGACTTTATGGATTGACAGGAGTGCATGGATGGCAGACGAAAAAGTACCTGAAACCAACCAACCTTCCAATAGCAAATACGACGAAGGCATGATCCGGGTGCTCAATGATGTTGAGCACGTGCGGACCCGCCCCGGTATGTATATCGGCGGAAACAACGCCAAAGGACTGCATCATCTCGTCTACGAAATCATCGATAATTCCATCGATGAGGCGTTGGCGGGATTCTGCAAAAATATTCTGGTGAAGATCAATGCCGACGGCTCGGCCACCATCACCGACGACGGCCGCGGGATTCCCGTGGGCATCCACCCGACCGAAAAAATCCCCACGGTTGAGGTCGTTTTCGCCACGCTCGGCGCCGGTGGAAAATTCGATCATAAAGACGGCTCGCCTTACGCCACCAGCGGCGGGCTGCATGGCGTGGGAGCATCAGTCGTCAATTTCCTCTCGGAATGGATGGAAATCGAAGTCAGCCGCGATGGCAAAGTCCATCAGATGGAATTCGCCCGCGGCGTGAAATCCAGCGATCTCAAAGTCATCGGCAAGACCAACAAGACCGGAACCAAGGTCAGCTTCAAGCCCGACAAAGATGTCTTCCCGGATGTGGATTTCAAATATGAAAGTCTGATCGGCCGAATCCGGGAATTGGCGTATTTGAATCAGGGCCTGCGCATCGTGGTCGAAGACGAGCGCGTTGGTAAATCCGAGGAATTCAAATACGACAATGGGCTCGTGCAATATGTCGTGGGGCTCAACGAGGGCAAAGAGACGCTGCATCCGATCATTTATTTCAAGAAGGAAGATGCCGAGACGCGCATGATTCTCGAGGTGGCGATGCAATACAGCGACGGATTCAATGAAACCGTCCTGACCTTCGCCAACAACATCAACAACCACGACGGCGGCACGCATCTGAGCGGATTCCGCACCGCCCTGACCGGCACGATCAACCGTTTCGCCGAGGCCGCCAAACTGCTCAAGGACATCCGCCCGAGCGGCGACGATGTGCGCGAGGGATTGGTCGCCATTGTCAGCGTCAAACTCCCCGAACCGCAATTTGAAAGTCAGACGAAAGACAAATTGCTGAACCCGGAAGTCGAATCGTTTGTTCAGCAAGCCGTCAACGAAAAGCTGGGATCCTATTTCGAGGAGAATCCCAAGGAAGCCCGCGCGATTTTCGAGAAAGGCATGCTGGCGGCCGAGGCGCGCGAAGCCGCGCGCAAAGCGCGGGAATTGACCAGACGCAAAAACAGCCTGGAAGGCAACAGTCTCCCCGGAAAACTCGCCGATTGCCGCAGTAAATCCAATGTGGATACCGAGATTTTCCTGGTCGAAGGCGACTCCGCCGGTGGCTCGGCCAAACAGGGGCGCGACTCCAACATCCAGGCGATCCTTCCGCTGTTTGGAAAAATCCTCAACGTCGAAAAGGCCAACGCGGTAAAGATCATTTCCCACGAGGCGATTCGCACGATCATCAGCGCTTTGGGCTGTGGATTCCGCGAGGATTTCAATCTGGAAAAACGCCGCTATGGCAAAGTTATCATCATGACCGACGCCGATGTGGACGGCAGCCACATCCGAACGCTCTTGCTGACATTTTTCTTTCGGCACATGCAGGAATTGATCAAAGACGGCCGAATTTATGTCGCCCAGCCGCCGCTCTATCAGGTGGTGCGGAAAAAGAAGAGCGAATATGTGCTCAACGAGCGCTCGATGCGAAAAACGCTGCTCGATCTGGGGCTGGAAGGAACCGAATTGCTGGTGCGTGATGATGATGGCAAGGAACAACGCCGGCACAACGGCGCGGAACTTCGCCGATTGGTCGATCTGCTCTCGCGCCTGGACGAATTCGTTCGCATCATCGAACGCCGCGGCATTCCCTTTGATCGATATCTCCAGGAGCGCACCCGCTACGGACATTTTCCCAAGCACCATTCGATCGTCGGCGGGCACGATCAATTTGATGATGTCATCGAGGATGAGCCGATCGAGCAGGAAATCGCCGAGGCCACCAACGGTAACGGCCGGCCGAAGAAAAAACATCAGGAATTGCACGAGGCGAAAGACCTGAATCTGCTCGTCCCGCAGCTCGAATCCTTCGGCCTCTCCATCGACGAATATTTCCTCACGCAGGAAGAATCCGTCAGCGGCGAGCGATTGCCCACGCACTACGCCCTGCTCACCGATGGCAAACAGATCGACGCCGCCGGTGTATCGCAAATCCTCCCGGCGATCCTGGCCATCGGCAAAACCGGCATCGAGATCAAACGATTCAAAGGCCTGGGCGAAATGAACAGCGAGCAACTGTGGGAAACCACCCTCGACCCCAACCGCCGGGTGCTGATGAGAGTGACTCTGGAAGAAGCCGGCGAAGCCGAGCGATTATTCAGCGTGCTTATGGGCGAAGACGTGGAGCGAAGACGCCAATTCATCGAAGATCATGCGCTGGATGTAAAAAATTTAGACGTCTAATCGACCTCGAAAACAGTTTAGCCGCGACCCGAAGGGGAGCGCGTTGCGCCCCACGCCAAACACAAAAACATCAGCGCCACCAAAACCGTCACTTCCCCACAACTATCGCAAGCCGCCGAGAAAAACCGTTGCCATGCCGGAAACTCTGGGCGAAGTCGATTGGCGTAAATCAAATTGAATCCCATCGGCAAAAACGCCAGAAATGTCACGACGAAATGCAGCAGCGAACTGCCCAATGAAACACCCGCGGCCAGCGCCGTCAGCGCCGCGCCCCACACCAGATACCGATCGTGCATCTGCGGCATGAAGGCAAACAGCAGAATCCACGGCGTCGCCAGCGCCAGCAAAACCCGTCGGCTTTTCCGCGCATCCTGCACCGCCATCGCCATCGAGCAGAGCACCAGCATGATCGCATAGATCGCCACCAGCACCGCGCGGATGGGAATCGTCCAATCGGCATGGAGCATTTTCGAATGAATCCGCAGCGCATCATCCGTCAGTTGCCAATTGAAATGGTCCGCGCAGATGGAGGCGAGATTTTCGACCGGGCCCATGGTCATCGCCAGATGGTGACGCGTGCCGTACTCGAATCCGACCCACCACCATCCGAAGCTGCCGCCGAGAAACAAGCCGGCCGCTAAAACCCAAAGCCCAAGGCTTCCAAAGAACCATTCCGTCCGCCAGCGGCGCGGGATGAACCACATCGTCGCCACAATCAGCTGCAATGCGATAAAGAAAAATATTTTGGCCGGCCCGGTCATCAGCATCCATGGCCAAACGTAGAGCATTCCTCCGAACAGAATTCCCAAAACTAATTGCAATACCGCTTTCCAGCGCATTTGAAACAGCGGCCAAAGCAGGAAGAACGGCATGGTCAGAAGAAGTTGTCCCTTGAACATGGAGCCGAATCCCAGGCAAATTCCAGCCGCCAGCCATTGGCGGATTAATCCCAGATACGCTGCGAGAAGAAAGAACGGAATCACCCATGCTTCCCATTGCGGCCAAACGTGGGCATTAAGAATCAGGGCCGGATCGAACCAGAGCAGCAGCCCCGCCGCCAGCGCCGGTAATTCGGCGTGTCGAAATCCCTCGCGCCGCAGTACCAGCCGAACCAGCGCGAATGCCATGATCGCTCCGGCCAGTTCAAATATGGTGTTCACATCCAGCAGCGGCTCGTCGATATCTTCGGGCGCGCCGGCCGGCCGGCCCTGAGTATCGGTATGACTCCACGCCCAGAACGACATGATCAGCAATCGCGCCGGCGGATAATCGACGTCGTAATCCCCATCGGGATTTTCCACCAACGCAACGTCATAGAGCAGCAGATAGCTCCGCAGCATTTTGCCCAGTGGAACAGGTTGACCCGGCCTGATTCCGTCGCGCGCGATGGCCAACACATCCGTGCCGATTTCCCACGCGTGATCGATGTCCCCGTGAAATCGCAATCCGTTCTTGCCGGACTCGGCGTATGCCCAGGTGCGAAGATGAATCCCCTGCTGGATCGCCAGGAAAGCGATGGCAATGACAATCGCCCACTCGATGGATCGCCCGATGAGTCTCGCCCGCCCCTTCATGAAAGCGATCTTACGGTCCAAGAGATTAAACCGCCAAGACGCCGAGAACGCCAAGGAAGAAAATACGCCGAGAAAGCAAATTCCTGATTACAAAAAAACAAACTCGTCTTTCCTCTTGGCGTATTTTCCTACTTGGCGTGCTTGGCGTCTTGGCGGTTCAATCGCTTCTCTTTCCTGATTGCAAAACCGCCCGTGCCGCATCCGCCAGATGCTGGTGCGCCAGCTCGCATCCATAATCGACATGGATGGCCATCCGGAAGATCTCGATTTTCTCGAGCGGATCGGACTGTGCCTCGGCACTTTTGAGGAACGGCAAATGCAGCCGTTCCCACATTTCCATCACGCCTTTTGCGGTTGCAGGGAAGTCGCAGGGATTTGCGTTGACCACGTCGGGAAAAATGAAAATCCGCCCATCGCCGTTGGCGCTGGCGAGAAAGACATCGACATATCTCTCCAGTTTGTCGGCCAATCGCCGCGTTTCGACGGCCGGTTCGAGCGATTTCCAGCCGGCCACCAGCACGGTGCCCATGGGAACGTCATCCAACACACGCTGCGGAGAAATCACATCGCTCGGATCGCGTGCGATGAAATCCAATCGAATCATTCCCTCCGCACATCGCTGGCGGCGCTGCCGCCGCGCTTCTTGCAACGGCATGTAGAGCCGAGACAGCGCATCAAAATCCCGCGTTCGCCAGGCGATTCCTTCAGCCTTCGCCAGCGTTTTGGCGGCGTGCAGGTATTCCATGCGCATTAATTCGGCTTGGCCTCGCTCGCAAAGTTGCTGGATACGCTCCGAATCCATTGGGGGAATTCTATTCGATATGCAGGAAAAATGCCGGGGGGAGGATTAACCGCAAAGACGCCGAGAACGCCAAGAAAGAAAACACGCCAAGAAATCACAATTGAGATTATGAAATCAGAAATCAAATTCGTTTCCCACTTGGCGTATTTTCCTACCTTGGCGTCTTGGCGCCTTGGCGGTTAATCCGCATTTTATCTTTTCTCGACATGCCCGCGCATCGCAGTGATCGCCGCTCGCCATTGCCGCGTCGTATCGGCGGTGTCGTAGATCAAGAGATCGGTGAGCGTCACGAAATCGCGGTTTTCCAGGGAGGATTTGATTTCTTTCAGTTGCTTCGTGAAATTGGCGACCAACTCGGTCAACGGCCGGCCGTCCACATCGATGGTGTTCAAGTCGATTTTCAAAAGTTGTGCTGTTCCCAGCAGCGATTGCTGGGCGTTTTGCCAGGTGGTGAAACAGCCGGAGAGCCGTTCCATCGCACGGACATTCTGGTTTTTGCGGAGCATGCCGGCCGCCTCGGATTTGAGCCGCTCGGCTTCGGCCAGTTGCGATTCCACTTCGCTCAGCACCTGCAGCGCCATCTGCCGCGGATCGGTGGTCTCGATGTAAACGGTGTGATCCTTCACGGCCGACTTGCGAACATCTCCAAGCCGCTGCATGTCCGGCTCCTGGCCGTCGATCAGCACGTGCACCACGAGCCGATTGGCCCGCTGCAAATGCGACAGCACCTGTCCGACAGTGCGCAGCCCAAGCTCCTCGGCTCGCATCGGTTCGTGATCTACCATTACCGGCATCAACACTCCTGAGATTCTTCCTATCGGCCGAATGGCGGGGAAAACCTGAGAGAGTCCTATAATGCCATGAGATTTTGGTAACATTCCGCACATGACCGACGTCCAACGGCTCCAGCAACTCTATCTTTGCCAGCATCCGTGCATTTCGATTTTCACCGTTGAGGAAGACGACGCGCTCTCTGTTGTTCGCAACATGGCGGTGGAAGCGTCGTTGGATGTGTTGGTCTGGTCGGCATCCTACGGATTGCGCGACGGGCTCGTGGCCGACAGTGTGCCATTGCCCGACACGTGTCCTCCGGCGGCGGCGCTTTATAAATTGCTCACCATCGACAAGCCGATGCTTTTCGTTCTGCTCGACATGGCGGGGAATCTGAAGGATGAGCGCACCGCTCGGTTGTTGCGCGAGGTGATTCACAAGTGCGCCGCGCACGGCGGAATGCTCGTGTTGATCGACGCGCGCGGCGAACTGCCTCAGGGAATTAGGGATGTCGCCACGCCGTTTGATCTCTCGCTTCCGGATGAAGCGGAATTGGAGCAGGTCATCAAAACCGCGCTTCGGCAACGGAATGAAGTTATTCGCATCAAGGTGGACATCGACCGCAAAAGTTTTTCCACCATTCTCCGAAATCTGCGCGGCCTGACGGCAAGGCAGGCGAGGCAGGTGATCCTCGACAGCGTCATTCCTGATCAGAAGTTTGATATCAGCGATGTAAATAAAGTCCTGGCCGAAAAACGCAAACAATTTCAGGCTGCGGGGTTGCTGGAATACGTCGAAGCTCCGGTTGATCTCAGCGAAATCGGCGGACTCGACAGACTCAAAAACTGGCTCGACCAACGCCGCAATGCATTGTCGGATGAAGCGACACGTTTCGGAATTCCCGCGCCCAAGGGCGTGCTCATGCTCGGCGTGCAGGGCGGCGGAAAAAGTCTTTCCGCAAAAGCCGTCGCATCGAGCTGGCAACGGCCGCTCTTGCGCATGGATGTCGGCGCGCTCTATGACAAATACATCGGTGAATCCGAGAGCCGGTTGCGCGATGCGCTGCGCCAGGCGGAGATGATGTCGCCGATCATTCTGTGGATCGACGAGATCGAAAAAGCCTTCGCATCGGCTGCGTCGCAGAGCACCGATGGCGGACTTTCCAAACGGATGTTCGGCACGCTGCTGACGTGGATGCAGGAACATGACAGCCCGGTTTTTCTGATCGCCACCGCCAATGACATCGAAGCGCTTCCGCCGGAATTGCTGCGAAAGGGCCGATTCGACGAGATCTTTTTCGTCGATCTTCCCAAATTGGAATCGCGGCGGCAGATCATCAAGATTCATCTGAACAAACGAAAGAGAAATCCGGATCAATTCGATCTCGACGGACTTGCCGAAGCGAGCGTCGGATTCAGCGGCGCGGAGATCGAGCAAGCCGTGATCGCGGCGTTGTGTGAAGCGTTCGCCGCCAAGCGAGAATTGTGCAACGACGATCTTCATCAGGCGTTCAAGAATTCCCCGCCGCTGTCGGTGACGATGGCCGAGCAAGTCCAGCAACTCCGCGATTGGTCCAAAGGCCGCTGCATGCCGGCGGAGTGATCTGCGAATCACTTCGCTTTTCCCGATGCGAAATTCGGGCTGTCGGGATTCACATCCGCCAGCCGTTGTTGCGGCAGCAGAATTAAATCCATGTCTTCCATGGGAATCGCCCCGAGCAGAACCTCATCACCCATGACAACAGCGCCGACGTAAGCCAAACGACTTTTGAAGCGTGTCTCAACCGGTCCGACATACGAGATCATCCGACGCGAACCATCGGCCAGAGTCACTTCCTTCTTGCTCTGCTCTTCGAGTTGAAGCTGCAAACGAACATGTTCCGGGATCACCAGAAATACCGAGCCGGTATCCACCAATGCGCTCGTCAGCACAGGCTCAACGTCCGGACGCTTTGGATTGGATAAGCTTAACATCGCGGTAATCAACCCCACGTCAGCATCATTTTATCCGTTTGATTTCCACAGGCAACCAATGATTTTCAGGCCCGCGCAACCGCCGGCAAACTGATGTTGAACGTCGTTCCTTTTCCCACCTCGCTTTGCACGTCGATTCTTCCGCCGTGATGTTCGATGATTTCCTTGCAGATGGCCAATCCTAAACCGGTGCCGCGGGATTCGCCGGCGCGGGCGGCATTTTTTGTCGTGAAAAATGGCTGAAAGATTTTCGGCAGCAATTTCTCCGGAATTCCCGGGCCAGTGTCGATCACCTGAATTTTTACTTCGCGCTCGTCGCCGGAGGCTTTGACCGTGAGCGAGCCGCCTCCGCCGAGCATGGCTTGGCGCGCGTTGATGAGAAGATTCAAGAGCACCTGCTCAAGCTGCACACAATCGCCGAGCACGTGCAATTCGCTCTGCACTTGCACGCGCAGCGCGATGCCGTCTTTTTTGGGATCGCGCGCCAGCACCGCCAGCACTTCGTCCACCAAATGCTGCACCGAAACCGCGGCGAATGTCGATTCCCCGCGCGCCAGCGACAGCATGGCCGCACAGATTTTTCCGGCTTTTTCCGCGCTGGCAAATGCCTTGCTCAATGCCTTGATGATCAGCGGCATGTCCGGCGTCAGACTCTGCGCGCTCTGCAGGGCATACTGCGAATAACTCACAATCGGCGTCAGAAGATTGTTGAATTCGTGCGCAATCACCGATGCGATCGTCCCGATCGTCGCCAATCGCTGCGAATCGGTCAGTTGATCCCGCAGCGAATTGAGCTGCAACTGTGCGTCGGCGAGCTGCCGCAGCACTGTTTCTTGGACGTTCGGAGTAGAGGATTGGAGATCGCTCACGTTCGAGATTTATCGGCCGGAACCGAAGTGCGTCTTGATACAACAAGTTGGATAAGACGCGGGTTTATCGGACAGTCATTTCGCCGCGACGGGAACGGCCGGTCGCGCACAGCAAACCTGATTTCGCCCGCCACTTTTTGCCTCGTACAAAGCCTTGTCGGCGGCGTTGACGAGATTCGATTCGCCGCTGGTCGCAATATCCGCGACGCCGATGCTGCACGTCATGCGGATGGTCGCCCCGCCGCAGCGAGGCGTCATCGCCGCCACGATTCGCCGCAGCCGCTCGGCGGCGATCATCGCGGCGCTGGAATCGGTGTTGGGACACAAAACGATAAATTCCTCGCCGCCGAATCGGCAAACCACGTCTTCAATTCGGCTGTTCGCCCGCAGCGATTGTGCCAGCGCGCGAAGCGCCACATCTCCGGCGGTATGGCCATATCCATCGTTAATCTGCTTGAAAAAGTCGATGTCGAGAATCATGCAAGCCACCGGCCGGCCAGTGCGGCGGGCGAGCGAGAGTTCCGCTTCCAGGCGTTCCTCGAAAAACGCGCGATTCCACAATCCCGTGAGCCCGTCGATCTTGGCGCGCTGGGCCAATTGATCGATCAGGAATTTCGTTCGCAACGCCGACCTCGCCCGCGCCCGCAACTCGGCGGGATCGAATGGCTTGGTGATGTAATCCACTCCGCCGAACTCCAGCGCTTTCACTTTTTCAGCGGTGGATGCGGCAACGGTCAGAAAAATAACCGGGATCGACGATGTGAGATTTTCCGTCTTGAGTCGCTGACAAACTTCAAACCCATCCAAATCCGGCATGTTCACATCGAGAAGGATCAAGTCCGGCGGCGTGCCGCGCGCGGTCTCCAGGCCGGACTTGCCGTCGAAGGCCGATAAAATCTCCACGCCCTCGCCCGCCAGCGAGGCGATGACAAGCTCGTGAATGTCCCGCGAATCGTCAATGATGAGCACGCGTTGCCGCATACGACTCCTTATCGGACGCAAACCCCTTGGCCGTGCGGATCACGTCCGTCAGTTCATCGACGGATCGCTGAATGTCCTGAAGGGCAGCATGGGCGTCGATTTGTCGTTCCACGTTGGATGCAGAATCGGATATGCCGGGAAATCCATATCCCGCGCCCGCGCCTTTGATCTGGTGCAGCAACTGGCTGAGTTTTTCGATATCGCCGGCGTGGGCGAGGCGGGAAAGCTCTTCAACACGATCTGGCAGCCGCTCGACGAACGACACCACCGCGTCGTCCATAGCGGCTTTGGAAAAGCCGGCGCGGGTATCGGCTGCGCTGGGTTCGCCTCGATATTTCCGGAGATATTTGTCGCACATGCGCATCATCGAATCGTGCTCGATGGGCTTGGTGAGATAGTCGGTACAACCGGCCTGGATGCATTTTTCGCGGTCGCCGGCCATCGCATGGGCGGTGAGCGCGATGATGGGAATCGTCATTCCGAGGTCGCGCAACTCACCGGCGGCGGCATATCCATCCAGTTCCGGCATCTGCATGTCCATGAGGATCAGATCGAACGGCTGGCTGGTGGCGAGATTGACGGCCATCCGCCCATTGTCGGCGACGGTCACCTCGGCGCCGGCGTCACGAAGCAGCAATGAAATCAGCAGCTGATTGTCTTGTCCGTCCTCGGCGAGAAGGATTCGGCCGGTGAGGCGCAATTTCAGGCCGGACTCCGATTCTTCGTCGTCCGCCGGTGTGGCGAAAGATTCTCCCGCATCGGCGACCATCGGCACGCCGCGCAAATCTCCGCCGTCAATCGTCGCATGGAAAATACTGCCGAGCATTGATGTAGATTCCGCAGTGATATCGCCGCCGAGCATCTTTGCCAGCCGTTTGCTGATCGTGAGTCCCAGCCCCGTTCCGCCAAACCGGCGCGTCGTGGTTTCATCGGCCTGGGTGAAGGGATTGAAGATTCGCTTCATCTGTTCGTCGGTCATGCCCACACCGGTGTCGGCGATGTCGAAAAGAATCGTCGAACCGTCTTCGTGCATCTGACAACTGATGCGGAGGGTGATCATTCCGCGCAGGGTAAATTTCACGGCGTTTCCGAGCAGATTGGCGAGGATTTGTTTCAGCCGCAAGGGATCGGTCCGGATCGTACGGGGAATTTCGCCATCGCAGACGAGCCGGAAATCCAGCCCTTTTTCCAGAATTTTGGGCCTAATCATCGACGCGATCTCGGCGGCGAGCTGAGGCAGATCGCAGTCGACCTTTTCGACGCATAGTTTGCCCGCTTCGATCTTGGAGATATCCAGAATGTCGTTGATCAGTTGAAGCAGATGCATGCCGTTGCGTCGGATGACCTGCACGTGGGATTTCTTTTCTTCCCTGGTTCGAGAATCATCCAAAAGCAGATCGGTGTAACCGAGAATGGCGGTCATGGGACTGCGAATTTCGTGGCTCATGTTGGCGATGAAAGCCGACTTGGCGCGGCTGGCCGCTTCGGCTGCATCCTTGGCGGTGCGCATTTCATCTTCGTTCTGCTTGCGGTCGCCGATGTCGCGGATGAAGGCGCTGAACACCTGATGCTCGCCCAGCCGCATGGCGCCCATGGCCATTTCGACGTGGAAATTTTTGCCGGCTCGATCGATCGCCATCATTTCCATACGCAGGCTAAGAACTCTGGAATGATCGGAACGCAGGAATCTCCAGAAGCTGTCGTGATCGACGGTATTGCTCCCTGGCGGAAACAGGATCGGTGCGATTGGCCGGCCGATTGCCTCCGTGGACGGCCAGCCGAAAACTTCCTCAGCGCGCGGATTCCAGTCGAGAATCATTCCATCTCCATCCATCAGCACCACGGCGTCCAGCGAGGTGGCAATGATTTTGCGCGTTCGTTCCTCGCTTTGGCGGAGCTGCGCGGTTCGCTCGGCGATTTCGCGCATCTCGGCCGTGCTCTTGATGCACGCGGCCACGAGAATGACATCCTCAAACAGTACCCAACCGGCGTGTTCCAACCAGCGCCACGGGCTGGGCGCCAACACGCCGTAAATCGACTGCGGAAAGTAAATTCCGCGCAGGAAATGGTCCGCCGCGACGACAACCGTCGCCGGAATCAGGACCTTCCAGTCTCGATAAAGCGCCAGAAATGCCAGGGAGACGAAGACGTGGAAGTGCGTTTCGATGCGGCCGCCGGTCAGATCGATCAGCAGCGACGATGTGAGGCATTGCGCGACGGCAATGACATAGCGATTGATGGTTTCGCCGGGGCGACTGAGGACGAGATAAATTGGAACCGCGCTAATTCCCGCGCCCAGGAAGATGGCGGCCAAAAGATGCGGGTTGATCTGGCTGGTGGAACCGGCCCAGACGCGGGGAGAGATCACCAGAGCGGCGACGATGCCGGCGATCCATTGAAGGAACATCAGGCCCGCGAAGAGCCGATCGACCTGCACGTACACATGATGGCGGGCATCGCGGAACAATTCCTCGGCGTTGGAGTTGTCGGAATGTGCGATGGCTGAATTCATCTGGTTCGGGCTGCGCCTCCGACATGATCCAATACGGGGTCTAACAACTCACATCCAAACACGGCAGTTTGCGACACTGGCGTCGGATAGCCTCGGACCAGATCAATGACTGCATCAGCGCCGGCGTTGTCGCCTTCATGGCCGCGGCCATCGGTGATTCCGCCGTGGAAAAGCAATCGGCCGTCGGAGCTATATAGAAACGTCTGGCCACTGGTGCGGGCATCGAATTGTCGCGCTTCGGCGCCGCCGACATCGGTGATCGTCTGCACGCCTGGGATGCGCGCGGCGGCGGACCAGAGTTTGGTCTTTTCCCAACCGTCGCTGAAACCGAGGGGGCGAACGAACATGACAATGGCGGAAAGTTTTCCGCTGGTTTGTGCCATGATGCGCGCCAATTCTTCGACGCTGGCATCAGTGCAGGCGCATTGGGGATGGGCGAACATGAGCAGGAGACAGTGATCGGTTGGACGCGGGACTGTGGAGTTGGCGGGCCAGTCAGAGGTCAAGGCAGCGGCCGCGCCGGGGGTGTATCGATAGTCGCCGAGCCACTTGAATCCCATGCACGCAGCAGCAAGCCAAATGGCCAGGAGTGGAAGCTGATATCGTTTGGAAATCGTTGGCATTTGTCTTGGCCCGCAGCGGCGGCGTATTGGCTAATTCGGATCAGAAATTGGGGCACTTAATACTTCTGTGGTTTGCGGAGTATGCCGCGAAGTGCGCAACCCGGCACAAGCCGCTCCGATAGGGGGGAGGGGGGGGGGTAAACGTTGCAATCTGTTGCATTTTGTTGCATTTTTCCTGCCATATGGTGCGCGATGAATTTCAAATACATCCAAATATTTCGATGTGGGTGTGGTTTTCCACGACATTGATGGCCTCAATCCGCAAGGTGGTCGCAAGGCCCCGGATATACATCCGGTGCTTCTTAAATACCACCAAAGTTTATCCTTACTTTTACCGAATTGCAAGAGGAAAATCGGGATTTTTTTACTGGACGATGGCCAGCAATTCACGAGCGACGGTGCGGACCTGCTCTTCGGGGAGTTCTGGATAGATGGGCAGCGCCAGAACTTCGCGGCAGGCCTGTTCGGAGATCGGCAGATCGCCTTCGTGATAGCCGAGGTAGGCGAAGCATTCCTGCAGGTGGAGGGAGATGGGATAGTAGACGGCCGTGCTGATGCCGCGGGATTCCAGGTCTTTCTTCACTCGATCACGATTGGGGACGCGGACGACATATTGGTTGTAAATGCTCCAGTTGCCCGGCGCGATTTTCGGGGTGATGACTTTGCTGCCGGCAAGAAGCTCGTTGTACAGGGCCGCATTTCGTCGGCGGCCTTCGTGCCAGCCTTCGAGGTATTTGAGTTTCACATCCAGCACCGCCGCCTGAACGGCCGCGAGGCGGAACATGCCGCCGATGAATTTGTGGTGATATTGGTGGCCGGAACCGTGGACGCGCATCAGCCGGCAGTTGGCGGCGAATTCATCGTCGTTGCTGCAAATCGCGCCGGCGTCGCCGAAGGCGCCCAGATTTTTCGTGGGATAAAAGCTCAGGCACCCGGCAAATGCCTGCGAGCAGGCGCGCTTGTCTTCGTACCGCGCACCAATCGCCTGGGCGGCATCTTCGATCACTTTTATTTTGTGCCGGGCCGCGATGTCGTTAACGGCTTTCAGGTCCGCCAGTTGTCCGAACAGATCGACCGGCATGATCGCCTTGGTCTTGGGCGTGATTTTCGCTTCGATTTTTTTGGGATCGATGTTGAAAGTGTCCGGATCGATGTCCACGAATACGGGTTTAGCACATAGCCGCGCGATGCAGCCGGCGGTGGCGAAAAATGTGAACGCGGGGCAGATCACTTCATCGCCGGGCTTGATGCCGATGGACATCAGCGAGCAGAGCAACGCATCGGTCCCGCTGCTAACGCCGACGGCATGCTTGGTGCCGCAGTATGCGGCCAGATTTTTCTCAAATCGCTCCACATATGGGCCGAGAATCAGGGCTTGTTGATCGAAAACTTCATCGACGGCGCGACGAATTTCGTTGCGGATCGGGAGATATTGGGCCTGGAGATCGAGCAGTTTGACGTTCATATTGGCAGGGTAAAGCGCGGGTTAGGAAATTGGAAGTGGAGGGGCTTTTTCCGGTCGATAAATGCGGATTGACCGCCAAGGCGCCAAGACGCCAAGGTAGGAAAATACGCCAAGGGTTAGGAGCGGACGATTCGCTTGATTCCTTCTCTTAGAACTGTGGAGTTGAAATTGATGAGAAGAGCGAGGTTGTGTCCGGTCGCCTTCAAATATGAGATTGCTTGCGCACTTTGAATGGAAGCAAGCGACTTGACGGTTTTGATTTCTACGATCAATTTTCCTTCCACAAGTAAATCCAGGCGATGCAGTCCGATCGCCACGCCTTTGTGTGTGATAGGTACGGGGACTTGTTGTTGAAACGAAATGCCCCGGAGTTTCAACTCGACGCACATTGCCTGTTCATAAATGGATTCCAAATAACCCGGGCCCAGCGCTCGATGAACGTCGATGGCCGCACCAATCACCTCATGCGCCAATTTATCCAATTCTTCATCCGGTTCGGTTTTCATCACCAAAATATACAAACCCACTACACAACCGGCGAATCGGCAACTCAATTCCAACATCTTCTTGGCGTATTTTCCTAACTTGGCGTCTTGGCGTCTTGGCGGTCAATCTCTTTCCTCGATGGCAAAAACATCGTGACGAAGTAAAGAGCCGTCAGCAGCACCATCAGCCACGCGATTTCGGGATAATTGTGGATAAAGAAATCGTTCACGCCGGGCCAGCGGCCGGGGTCGCCGTATTGGGTCATGAGTTGTGCGGCGATCATTCCGCCGGCCATGATCGCAAGAAGGACATGCAGCAGGCTCAGGCCGACGGAGACGCCGACCATGGCCGCCGACAACGCCGAGAACCAGAGCAGATATCGTTCGCTCATCTGGCCCATGAACATGGTGAAGAGCAGCCAGGGCAGGCTGAGGGCCAGGAGCGTTCGCGGGTCTTTTCGGCGGCCCTGGATCGCGGCGGCGATTCCGCAGAAGACTAACAGGATTCCATAAGCCCAACTCATTGTAGTTTTGGCGTCGAGATCGGTTGCCGTCGCGCTGTCGCCGGGGTGGCCCCAACTGAACGTGCCAATGATGTCGCTGAGATCCCAGCGATATTTGAGATTCAGAAGTTGGGGGAGGTTGGAAAAACTCATGTTGCCCATCGCCATGATTGGGAATTTGATCGATCCGTAGTCGATGCCGACGGCTTTCCATGCGAAATCGCCGTTGAAGAGAGCCGGGGCGGTCCAGACCACGGCGGCCATGACGATGACCAGCCAATATCCGAGGAATCTGCCGCGCAAAATCCACGGGACGAGAATGATGGCCAGCGTCAGCCAGAGAAGAAGGGGATCGGAAAGTTCGGCGGCGGGGACGTGACGATGCAGGAGAAAAAGCGTGAGTTTCCAGGCGATATCGATGAGCAGGGCGCTGCCGAGCAGAAGGATTGTGTTCTTCATCGTCACGGATTTGGGCGAAAGAAGATGTTGTTTGCCGGCGCGCCAAAGGATGGGCAAAAGTCGAGATGCGGCGGCCATCAGAACGGCGGCTACCATCGCATCGATGACCCAATGAACGGGATCGGGCGCGGCGTAATTTCGCAGTTGATTATGCTGATCGACGGTACTGAGAATCATAGGCCAGACGACGAAGCCCGCGCCCAGTGCGATTCCCGCGGCAATGCGCAGGGTCGCGCCGATCCGGCCGGAAAAGAGTGGCCAAATAATCAGCACGCCGCAACCGAGCAGCATTTGGCCTTTGAACATTGCGCCAACGCCGATGAGCAATCCCGCCGCCACCCACATATCCAGCGTGGCGAACAAAAAGGCTGAGACGATGAACGGCAAAATCCACACATCCCATTGCGGCCAGACGTGGGAATTGATCAGGGTGATCGGATCAAACCAGACGAGAAGGGCCGCGAGCAATCCGCAGGCCCAGCCACGATGGGGCAGCGGCAACGCGCGGGCGGTGGCGACCATGATGGTGAAGAGCGCGAGCATGCGCATCCAGACGGTCCAATCGGGCCACGCGAGGCCGCCGCTGGCGGGCTGATCGACGGTTAACGGTGGATCGCCGACGGTGTACTGAATGACATCCGTATCGGAGGAGAATCCGTTGCTGGTGGCGACGAGGCGAAGATACACCGTATCGCCGGTGTGGACGGGGCGAAGCTGTGACGTGATGACGACGTCCAGCGTGGATTCCGAAGCGCCATGAATGGATGATTTGCGCTCCATCGCCGGCGTCACGCCCCATTGAATTCGCCAGCGGCCCGGTTGTTCCTGGCCGTTGACGATTCCGTGCACGGTCACCGCATTGTTTGCGGTGGCGACGTTGGTTATTTGCACCATCGGCGTCGGGCGCGGGGGCGGCCCGATCGAAGTTTGCAGCGAGTACCAAAATCCGATGGATGCCACCAAAAACGCCAGCATCCATTTCGGCCAGACCCACGCGGGTTGAACGATTTCGTTTGCCCCGTGCCAGCGACCGACCCAAATCCAGACCAGCGCGAGCATGACGATGGCGGCAATTCCCTCGCAGATGGTATTCATATCCAAGAGCGGTTGGGCATCATCTTCGGGCTGGGGGCTGGGATCGTCGCTTTTGGGCCAGCCGCCACGGGGAAATCCGTCGCGGTCGCGCGCTCCGAGGCGTTCGACCGATCGCACCCAGAGTGTCATGGTCATCAGGCGAAGCGGGAGATAATCCAGGCCGTAATCGGCATCGCCCTGGCCGGCGGTTTCGTCGTAGTTGATCATGATGCCGAGCCAGATGTCGCGGATGGTAAGCTGGCGCGCTTTGGGATCGCCGGCATGAGTGAAGGCGAGGGCGTCGGAATTGGTGGGGAACCCGGCGGCGCTTTCGGCCGTGCGCATCACATCCCAGCCGCGGCGATAGCCATTAATGATGTCGCCCTTGAATCGGATGGTGCGGGAATTGGCCCAGAGGTCGTGTCGAAGTTGAATGCCCGTTCGCGCCGCCCATGCTCCGACCGCAAGCAGAATGACCGCGACGACGGACCATGCGAGGACGTTTGCCGCCAGCGGCCACAGATCGCGGCGCGCCGTTTCCACCGGCGTCTGAACGGACTGGATTGGTTCTGTCTCGACGGACATTTCAACTCCGCGAAATCGACTTCAATTCTCCCGGCGGCCGACTCGGCATCAAGGCGGCGGCAAGAAAAATCAACGCGATCAAGATCATCAACCAACTCCCCGCCGGCCGAATGCCGTTGATAAAATTCAGTAACTGCGGCCAACGGCCCTGATCCGGCGTCAGCAAATCTGGCCCGGCCATGATGGCGGCCAGGATGCTCAGCAAAACGTGCATGAGCGTCATGCCAGTGGAGACGGCGACCATCGCTGCGGACATCGCCGCGCCCCACATTAGATAACGATCCTGCATTTGGCAGAGCACGATGGGAAAAATCACCCATGGGGCGAAGAGTGCTGCCAGCACGCGCGGATCACGCCGGCGGGAATGCACGGCGGCTACGATTCCGCAAAGGAATAGACATCCGCCGTAAATGCTGGCCAGAAATGTTTTGACTTCTGGGGTCGAGGTCAGGTCCCAATGCCAATGGAAGAATCTGATGTTGATGATGAAATTGCCGGCGGGATCGTGCAGGTTGAAACCCACGGTATCGAGAAGGCAAGGGAGATTGAGGATGCCGCGACTGAGGACCATGTTGTCGTGATTGTCCGACATGCTGCCGTAAACTAACCCGACTTTTGCCCAGGAGTAGCTGCCGTCGAACATCAGCGATGCCATGCCGATGGAGGCGGCGAAGATGCAGAGGATCCAGGTGGAGAGATATTTTTTGGGAAGAATCCACGGGCCGACGAGAATGACGGCGAGAAGAGACCAGATGGCGGCGCGGGGAACGCCGGGTTTGCCCAGGGTGGGGTGGATGATGAAAAATCCGGCGAGGAGGATGGAGAGTAGGATTGTTCCAATCGCGATCAATGCGCGGCGGCGGCGAAATCTTTCCCCCTCCTCCGGTACTCCGGGGGAGGGCTGGGGTGGAGGTTCGGACGAGTTGCGGTCCGTTGCAATTCGAAGACCCCCACCCTGACCCTCCCCCGGAGTACCGGAGGAGGGGAAATAGGAGCGGCGGCCGCGGAAAAGTGTCAGCGCCACGGCGGCGGCGGAACTGGCGAGGATTGCGATCATCCACCAAATTGCCGGGCGAGTGCGGATGAGCCAGGGCCAGGTCAGGAGTCCCACGCCTAGCGCGAATCCAGCGGCCACTCGCACCGCCGCGTCGAGTTTGCCACCGAGTAATGGCCACAGGATCAAAATCGGCGCGCCGATCAGCAATTGCGCTTTGAGCATCATGCCGATGGCCATCGCAATCCCGGCGGCGGTCCACCATTCCAGTGATCCCAGCAAAACCATCGCCACGATGAACGGCAGAATCCACGCATCCCATTGCGGCCAGACATGCGTGTTGATCATCGTCGGCGGATTGAACCAGACGAACATCCCTGCCACGAGCCCGCAGGCCCATGCTTTTAATCCCCCCGGCAATCGTCGTGCGGCAATCACCATGATCAGCAGCAGCGCGCCCATGCGAATCCAGACGGTCCAGTCGGGCCAATCCAATCCGCCGACTTCGGGTTGATCGGGATTGAGCGGCGGCTGGCCGACGGTGTATGTGACATCTTCCGTGGCGGCGGAGTCGGCGGTCGGGGCATCGCCGTTTCCATAGGCGAGAGCGCGGAGATAAATTGTGTGTCCGGGACTGATCGGGCGCAGAACCGACTGCATGGTCAGATCGCCGGTGCTGCCGCCGGCGACGGAACGGGGTTTGGTCGATTTTCCATGTGCGGGCGATTGGCCCCAATCGATTCGCCAGCGCAGAGGATTTCCTTCGGGATTAATCGAGACGCCGACCTGCACCGCATCGCCGGCCGTGTGGACCTGAGTGATCCGGATGATCGGCGACGGCCTGGAGGGAATGTTGCCGATGGATGCGAATGTAAACCAAAACCCCGCGGCGGCGCACATGAAGGCGATCAGTCCGTTGGGAATTGCGGAGTTGTTTGGCGTTTTCAATCGGGAGTTCGGATCACGCGCCATCCAAAGCCAGACTAGCGCGAACATCCCCAGCGCGGCGGCACCAGTGCAGGCGGCATTAAATCCGATCACGGGAAGTGCGGCATCCTCGGGCTGGGGAACTTCGGTATCCGTAATCGCCCTTCTGCGCGGAGGAAGCGGATCGAGAATTAATCGGCTCGGTTCATTACGCTGCGTGTGCCGGGTCCAGAGCGTCATCACCAGCAATCGCATGGGCGAATAATCCATGTCGTAATCGCCGCCGGGATTTTGGTCCACTTGGCGATCGTAGAAATGCACGATGCCGCCGAGGATTTCCCGGATTGTCAGCCGACGGAGAGCTGGGTCTTTTGCCCAGGCAAGAATGTTGGCCGGCACATCGGCGACATTGGCGTTTAAGCCGCCGCCGACAGTGGCGGGCCGAGGGAGCGTGGCGGCAGCCGAAGCGGCGCGGAGTTTGGCATCGGGCTGATTCACCAGCATGTCGGTGTAATCCGGCAATTTCGCCTGGGATTCGGATTCGCGCAGGGCGTTGCTGCCGAGGCGATATCCGTTGGCCATTACGAAGCTGCGGATGGTGCGGGTGTTGGCCCAGAGATGCCAGCGGAATTGCAAACCGGCCCAAGTGGCCCAGGAGCCGAAGGCAAGAGTGAAGAGGACCGCCAGGATCCAAGCGGCGGGCACGGAGGTTCGATGTGTTCCCCCCCGTGTTGTCATGCCGACGCGCTCCGGTTCACACGACCCGGCAAAAAAGCGGTGTAGAGAAATACTGCCGCCGCCAATGGCATGAGCCAGCCCAAATCCATCGCCGTGTTGCGGACGATTCCTAGCGTGGCTGGCGCGGCTTGCGGCATGGCCTGCAAGATCGGTTGCAAAATCATCACGCTACCCACGGCAATCATCAGCAATTCCATTAACGCCAATCCCGACGACACCGCCACCAATCCCGCGGCGAAGATTGCGGGCAAGACCATGAAACTCGCCGGCATCGGCACGATGAGCGTGGCCGCCAGCATCCATGGCGCGGCCAGGGCAATCAGAAATTTGACATCCCCCCGCCGCAACTGAATCCCCGCCGCCACAGCGCACGCCACCACCGCGAGCAGATCAATCGCCACCAGCGTTTGGCCCAGTGTCCATTCGACCGGTTCCTTCACAAAAGGTACATGCAGAGTCGTCAGCGGATCGCCGACGCGCCAGCCGAACTGGCGTTCCATCACCGCTTCGATGTTGCCGACGGTGTTGGTGTTCATCGAGGAGTCCTGATATTTGGTGGTGGCGAAGGCGTAACCGACGCGCCACCAGGAGAAGTCGCCGTCGAGATTGAAAGCGGCGATCCACGTCGAGGCGGCGAAGACGAAAATCAGCCAGGAAATTAGCAGGCGTTTAGGGGTCAGGAATGGGATTCCAAGAATCGCCAGGCAAAGCAGGAATGTCCAGATTCGGCCGGTGGTGTTGCCGGAGCGAACCCAAAGGGTGATGAGGGCTGCGAGTAATAATCCACCGCCGATGGCGGCGGGTGTGAATCGGGCGACTTGCCTGGACCAATGCCAATCTTTTTTCTCATCGGTCAGGGAAACCAGATGCTCCTGAACATGGGGACGGAAGATGGAGATGATGCAAATGGCGATGGCAAAGAGCATGGCGAC
This sequence comes from Tepidisphaeraceae bacterium, assembly GCA_049515255.1. Lineage (GTDB taxonomy): Bacteria > Planctomycetota > Phycisphaerae > Tepidisphaerales > Tepidisphaeraceae > JBEKUH01. The sequence goes on from JBEKUH010000004.1 coordinate 25,718, forward strand.
GACGACGTATGCGAGTGCGCCATGATTATTGATGAGCCAGGCCCAGAGAACGATGGCAGCGGTCGCGCCGAATCCGCCGATGATTTTCAGGAATTTGGCTGGATATCCGGCGGCGAGTGGACATAGCAATAACACCGGCGCGGCCCAAATGGTTGCGCCGGCGAGCAGGCAGCCCAGGGCAAGGGCGATTCCGGCGGCGGTCCAACGGTTCAGAGAAATCAGCAAAGCCGCCAGCAAATACATCGGCACGGCCCAGACATCAAAGAGCGGCCAGGCGTGATTGCCGAGGATCAGCGCGGGATTGAGCCATACCAGCATTGCCGCCACGAACGCGCATGCCGGCGCTTTGAACGGCCGGGGCAGCAATCGCACGAGGCAAATCACCGACAGGAATCGCAGCACCGCGAATATCCAAAAGCTTGGACTGGTGAAGCGCGCATCCACCGGCCCGACGGGCTGCGTGTCGAGGCCGGCGGGCGTGAACGTGAAAATCATGCGAAGCACGGTGCAGATGCCAAGCAGAATGACCGGCGCGATCAGCAGCGGATCGCCCCAGCGCATCCGCCAATCATCTTCGGTCGTCACGGCAATTTGCGGCTGGCCGTTGGTCGGCCAATGCATCCATTTTTTTACGCGCGGCGGGAAATAGTCGGCGGGCGTGCGCTCCATCCAGATCCAAACCAGTGCGAAAAGAAGCATCGCCGAAAGGGCTTCGCAGATGAAATTAAAGTGCATGAGATTGCGGGCGATGGCTGACGCAGGCGCAGCGGGTCTGGAGAGTTTCACGCAATGCGTGATCATCAGCATCCCCAGCGGGGGTGCATCGGGAATGTGATTTCGCACGGCCAACTGCTCGTCGAGCCGATCGTAGGTCAGCACCATGCCGTGCATGATCCGGCGATAGGCGGACCAATTGGGGTGATCGGTGGCCAGGGCGGTGGCGGAATCGAGAATGGACTGGGCGCGGGCGATGCCGGCGTTGAGGCGGGCATAGGATTGGTCCTGTGCGCCCCAGGCAAACGCATCGGTGCGGAGATCAATTCCGATGTTGCCCAGATCGTGGAAGAGCGCCCCCAATCCGAGAATGATCACGAGCCAACCGGCCCAGCGCGGTACTACGGGATTGGGGAATTTGCTTTTGATCCGGCGAAACAATGGCTCGCGCGGTGGAGTCGCCGGCGGCGGCTCGATGACGGGCGTGGTTGTTGGGCTCTGCTCGATGGACATCACCGATCCCGTTGAAACATTTTCACCAGAAACCGGACAGACGATATCACACTAGCACGCGAAGTGGAAAATGCTAGTGGACACCAACTCGGCCCGCGAACATAGCGCGATGGAAAAGAGAAGTTCACCAGGCCCCTTTTGTGTGCGGCAATCGCACGGGAACATGGTAGCGAAGGTTGGGGTGGGGGCAAGGGGCGTGGTTAAAAGCCCGCTCGCGCCGTTATTGAGCCGAGCCGTCCTCGGCCCGCGGCGGGCCGAGGACGGCCCGGCTCATGCACGGGTTCGATCGGTAAAGGTAATTAGGAGCGCGTTGACAGTCTTATGCGATTTGTTTGAGGCGCTGCGCTCGGCTGGCTCTTGCGATTCCGGGCAGGACATAATCTCTCGCCACCACATCCCAACTCATTTTGCTGGCCAGGACAAATCCGCGCTCGATGTATTGCTCGAATTCCTTGGGCGTTCTTGGGAGGCGATCGACTAAATCCTGGGCGACGATCGATGCCACATTATTCTCGATCTCATCCCGCTGGGGTTGGCCGATGCTCATCATTTGTTCGGGGCGGAGGGATTTGTTGGGTAGATCGGTGTAGTCGGCGACGATCACGTTGGGAGTTGGCTGGCCGCCGTTGGCTTTTTCCACGAATCCGTCGCAGCCGCAAACACTGCTGAAAACGCAAATGCCGCCGAAGCTGATCGGCTCGACCTGGGCGATACCAAACGGTTCGTAAATGCTCTGGCCAAACTCAGCATCGGAACCCTTGCGGATGTCCATGAATTCCATGTCGGCGGGCATTCGCAAGCCACACAGCTTTTGCTCCCAACCGAACTGATTGACGAAAACCACCTTCACGTTTCGGGCGCGCGCGTTGAATTCCTGCACGCCCTGGTAATAAGCGGCTTCGCCGTTGGAGAGGTCGGGCAAACCTTCGCGGTGGACGACTGGCCAGTGATAGGCCTGCTCCATCTTGCGAATATCATCGCCGCGACGCATGGGGACTTCGGTGCTGAGGCAATAAAACACGGCCGTTTCGTTGCGCTCGCGCAGAATCATTTCGACATGTTCCAGCACGCGAAGATCACGCCACAATCCTTTGCTCGGCACCAGGCGCGTCACATGCGAGAAAACGTAATCCGGCTTGAATCCCAGCAGCGTGTTGCAATAGGCCTGAAGCTTTTGCCGGCTGGCCATGCGCTCGGCGACACTGATCTTCCAGTGCGGAACGCCGTTGTATGCAACCTGGCTGTCCACATGCACGAAATCCGGGCCGAGAAAACGAATTTCCTTCAGCACGTAATCGCCGACGGCGAAAATGACGTCACAAAACCGCGACGCTTTCACCAGTGAATGCTTGTAGTATCCGCTCTGATCGCCGAACACGTCTTCGAGGTAATGCCCCTGCGTGATGGCGGAACGCATGACGTTGTAGAACATCGTGTCATGCCCGGGATGATGCTCGATGATCCGCCGCATCGGCGCGACTTCATGAGCATAAAAGACCGTGCGGAAATTGGATTGCTCGCCTTCGAGGATGGCCGCAAGAGCGGTGGGCATGCCCATGTATTCATGGCTGAAGATCACGCATGGCTCGATCTCGCTGCCCAGGCCCAGGGCATGCAGAGAGGCGATGGCCGGCTTGGCAAGGCGCATGTATTGCTCGAAATCCCAGATGTTTTCGTATCGGCTGCTCTCGATGCCGAAGGTTTTCCACAATTCGTATTTGAACTGGTTGATCTTCTGTGCATCGTAGCGCGAAACATCGATGAGAATGACTTCCGGTATGCTGGTGACGCCGGTTTCCTTGTCGGTGAATTTGCGCCGGCCGTAGACGATTCCGACATCATAGGTCTGCTCGATCTCGCGGAATCGGCTGGCCAGCGGCGACCGATAGAGCTGATCGAAGCTGCTGTACAACACTTCGCCCTGCGGCCCGAGGCGCTGTTCGCCGCGGTCGTCGCTGGGCCAGAACGGGCCCACTAAAATATTGCGGCCGACTTTATCGAGATAAGTTTTGCTGGTGAGCAACCCATGGAGCACCGCCCCGATGCCGCCGATTTTTTGGATCGCTTCGTGAGTGACGTGAACCGCAGTCTGCATAATGGGTTGCCTTTCGTTTTCCTCGCGGTTGTTCTTATCGGCCAGATCACGGGACGAATAATAAGATGTTTGCGACGAGCAAAATCGCAAGCGGCCGATAAATCAGGCGCCATCTCGGCTGATCGGCGCGACTGTGTTGCCTGGTCCGATACGCTCAATAGTTATCCGCCGTTGGGTCTCGGATATCAACACAATTCGCACTTCAATTCGATTTTCCGGGAGAATTTCCGGAACACGGTCGGCCCATTCCACCAGCGCCATGCCCCCCTGCTGGAAGATCTCCGGCAAGCCGATCGCCTCCAGATCGGCGGCCCCGGAGGTGCGATAGGCATCGAGATGATAAACCGTCAGCCGACCGCCGGGATAGATATTGAGAAGCACAAACGTCGGGCTGCTGACGGCCCGTGGATTAGCGCCCAACGCCGTCGCTATGCCCCGTACGAATTGCGTTTTGCCGGCCCCCAAATCGCCAATGAGAGCGACACAATCGCCTGCCACCAAAGTCGCCGCAAGCTCGCCGGCGATGGATTCGGTTTCTTCAACGCTGTTGGATTGGCGCTCGATCATTGGTGAAGATGACAAGGTGACAAGGTGAGGGGGTGACAAGGTGAACAGAAGAATCAAAAAAGTTGAAATCCCAATCCCTGGTATTTTGTCACCTTGTCACCCCCTCACCTTGTCATCTTGTCATCCTCACAAAATCCACGCCAACTGATAATCATTAATCACCAGCGGAACCCCGATATTGGCCATGAACTCAGCGACGTAAACTCCCTTGCCCGGGCCATTGGGAAAATTGTCGTCCACGGCCACCAGCGTTCCCTTTCGCAGTTTCGGCATGATCGCGCACAGTTCTTTGATGTGATGCAATGCCGATGGGTGCGGATTCTTTAAATCCAGATCGAACGAATCCAGATAGAGCAGGTCGATCGGCTGCGGCGGCTGGAAATGCCAGAGGAATTTCACGCTGTCCATGTTCCAGATGTGCGTGCTCTGGCTGACATGGGACTGCGCCATCTTGCACGCCTTGGGGTCGAGATCGACGGTGCACACGTCGCCTTTGAAGGTTCGCACAAAATGGTCCCACATCAGCGTGCTCTGCCCGTCGCCTTCCCAATTCCCTTCCCAGCGCGCGCACCCTGTTTCGACAATGAGATAACTCGATTGCAGCTTTTGCTCCAGGATTTCAAATATCCGCCGAAAACCCGCGCGGCGTTTGCCCAGCAGCCGCGCATAGTGCTGGTCGTAAATTGGAAGAAACGAAGTGAGCACCGATCCTTGTTGCTGAACCGTGGTCATGGCTGGCTTATCTTCATTCAACATTCACCTATCATTGCCGAAAACCGCCTGGTGAATCAATTCCACGGGGTGCACCACGCGGATGGGACGGCCGCGGGATTTGGCGGCGGCCTGCAAATGCATGGCGCAGCCGATGTTCGCCGCAATGCAAATGTCCGCCTGCGTTTCCTCAATATTCCGCAGCTTCCGCTCAGCCAGATCGCCGGCCATCTTCGGCTGCGTGAGGTTATACGTCCCCGCCGCTCCGCAGCACAGGTCCGCCTCCGTCAACGGCAGCAATTGCAATCCCTGAATTCGCCCCAAAAGTTTCTTCGGCGCCTCCGTCACCTTCTGGGCATGCACCAGATGGCAGGCCTCGTGATATGTCCCCGTCACCTTCACCGGATATGAAAACGGCGGCAATTCAAACTGCGCCAGAATCTCATGGATATCCCGCACCCGCCGGCTGAATTCTTCCGCTCTTTCTGCGTATTTCGGATCATCCCGCAAAATCGATCCGTATTCCCGAAGCGTCGCGCCGCAGCCGGAGATATTGGAGATGATGTAATCCACCTGCCGACCGTTGACGGGAAGAAACAAGTCGATGTTCTGCCTCGCCAGTTTTTGCGCCGACTGCATCTCGCCATTATGTTGGTGGATCGCGCCGCAGCATTGCTGTCGCCGCGGGGCAAAAATGTCGATTCCGCAGGAGGCGATCAGATCGACGCTCTTGCGGTTCACATTATTTCCGAGCACCGATCCAACGCACCCGGTCAGAAACCCGGCGACCGTGCGCTTCGGCCGCCCGTCCCGCGTGATGCCCGAGCGCCCCAGCACCGCCGTTTTGTAAAGCGCCGCGAGCATCGCCCCCACCCCACCCGCGCTGATCCGTTCCGGCATCCGCCTGGGCCAGAGCGCGCCGTGATCCGGCAAAAGTTTTTCCATCGCCTGCAATTCCGGCGGCAGCATTTCAAAAATCCGCAGCCGTCGCACGGAATTGTAGAGTCTTATCCGCTGCAACAATCGCGCCGGCAGCATCGCCAATTTCAGTCGTCGCGGATGAATCAGCACGCTCATCAGAAACCATCGCGAGAGCGGATCAATCCGCTGCAATGGCGCGAGTCCGCGCGCATGGAGGCGGGTGCGCGTCTCCTCAATCAATTCGTGATACTTCACCCCGCTCGGGCAAGCCGTTTCGCATCCCCGGCAATCCAGGCACGAATCCAAATGCGCCCGCACCGACTGCGTCGGCGCGATGATGCCGTTGGACAATCCGCGCATCAGATCGATTCGCCCGCGCGGACTTTCGCCCTCATGGCCTGTTTGCAAATAAGTCGGACAGGCCGGCAGACACAATCCGCAATGCACGCACGACATCGCCTGCGCTTCGGTGCGCGCATCCAGATGAAGTGACGGTCTGCCGGACGCCGTCGGGGTGGCGGGAGCCAAACTCATGCCTGCAATATACCCAATTCCTCGGCGCGATCCTTGCGGGAAAAGGCGTCCGATAATTGCGAGATTATCCGACGTTCCTCCGGGCTGGAATCCCAAATCGGCTGTGAATCCCCACGAAATAAGGTGCAATTCCCGCCGGTTGTGCGGGCAGCGAGGGTTATGCGGTCTGTATCAGTTGTAACGAGCGGCCCTATCACGATTCCAAATGCCGCGTCCGCCGACCATTCCGTCACTTCAGCCAGCTTCACGAATTGCTCGATCCGCGCCGGCGGCACCGAGGCGCGGAAATATTCTTCACCATGCGACCAGAGTTTGGCGCGATGCTCGATATCTTCTTCCAGCGATCGGCGAAAAAATTCCAACGGCCCCGCCGCGGCGATCAATCCCTCATAAAAATTGAGGGTAATCGCATCATCCAGCCAACCGCACCACAGCGCCTGCGATGTCATCACCGCCCAGCGCGGCCGAAGCGGCGTGGCGATCACTTTCCCGATCCATTTATCCGAAGGTTCAAATCGCGCCGCGATCGCTCCCACCGGCCGCAGATAAGTGCGCGTGACAATCGTTTCAACCCGCCCGAAAATTCCGCGCTGGCCAACCATGAATTTCGTCAGGTCATACCCCGCGACATTTTTCATCGTGCGCCCGCCGGCCGTGATTCGTTCGCCAGTGGCGATGCGAAACTGGCAACCCAGCAGCAAATCGCGCCACGCTCCATATCCTAATCGCAACGGCCCGCTGGAATTTTGCTCCACTAATGTCCCGATGGGATCATCCGGATTTCCATCAATAGGAATCCATTGATCGAATTCCGCCAACCGTGATTGAACCGATTTGAGCTTCACATCCGCCGCGACAGCAACGGTCATGTCAGCCGTGTGGCATTCGATGCCACCGGGCGTAACCCACGGCTCGCACGGTTTGCGAAATGTCTCATCCGACATCGCGGCGGAGTTTAACATGCTGGAGAAGTCACGTCAGCGGTTCGATACGAACCAATCGTTCCAACCGTCGAACATCCTCGAGGCGGACGAATCCCGCGCCGGAAATGAGTGCGTTGCCGGCAGCACAGGCAGTGGCGAGTCTGCATGCATCAGGAACATCCCGCCCACGCGAAATGGCGGCGGCCAGGCCGGCGGCGAACGCATCCCCGCTGCCGATCGCGCTAACGACATCAATCGAAATTGCCGGGATTTTCCAGAATTTCACGCCGTCCGTGAGCATCGCCCCGTTTCGGCCCATCGTGACCACTACCCACTGCGCGCCCATGTCGTGCAATACGACCATCGCCTTTCGCAGATCCACATCATCATCCACCGCAACACCTAGCGTTTCCTCCAACTCCTGACGATTCGGCTTGACGATCATCGGACGATGAGACAACGCGAGTTTCAGGGCAGCTCCGCGCGCATCGAGAATCACGGGAACCTTTGCTTCCGCTGCAATCCGGCAAATCTGGGCATAAAAATCATCTGGAATTCCTGCGGCCAGCGAGCCGGAGAGAACCACCGTTTTGCATCGACTGACCCATCGCTGGGCTGTTTGCAATAAACCATGGCATTCATCCGATGAAAGAGGCCCGTGCTCCTCGATCAGCTCCGTGGCCGTGTGATTCTTATGTTCAATTACTGTTGCACAAGTTCGCGTCGGAGATTTTACCGCGAAACAATCATGCCCAATCTCAGCAGCATCCATATCTGAAATCAGAAACCGCCCCGTATCACTTCCGACCGGAATGCAAACGACCGTGTTTTCGCCGATGGTGGTTAACACCCTCGCCACATTAATCGGTTTCCCCGACGCCGTTCGGCGAACGGTCTTTGCGCGATTCACTTGATCCAATTCCACATGCTCAAAGCTCATCGTGAGCTGGACCGTCGGGGTTGTGCCGATGCAGAGGTGCATTGCGGATTAAATTTCCCGGAGCATTTCGGTGATGCTGGGCCGAAAGCCGCAGGAGCCGAAGAGTTTTCGAGCCGGCTCGTTGCGGGCGGCGGTGTCGAGGCGAATCTGTTTGACGCCCAATGCGGTGAATCGTTCGATGGCCAGCATGGTCAGTTGCCGCGCGATTCCCTCGTGGCGATATTCCTCTTCCACCCAGACATCGTGAATGAATCCGAATTCTTTGAGTCGATAGATGGGGATTTCCTGCTCGATGGTGCCGATGAGAAACGCGACGATTTTTTCTTCCTGCTGGGCGACAAGGAAAACACAGCGCGGATCGTCCACCTGCCGGGTGAGCCACCATTCATACCGTTTTTCCGGATGTTCCAGGAATCCATATTTGGCCGGGTCCCACGATTCATGCAGCGCGCAGATTTTGGCCACCAGCGGAAGGACGGCGGGTATATCGGCTTTTTTAGCGCCTCGGATTTCCATGCGCCTGACATTTTACCCGCCACAGGCAAATTTCCGCGAGCACGCGCGGTAAATTCGCCCCAATTCCTCGTTGAAGACGAATAAATGTCATTTCCAGCCTTATCGGACCTGGCTTTCGTTGGCCGCAATTCAAAACGTGAGATATCTTTCATCAGACCTGAATGAACCTGCCTGAGTCGCAGCCCCAAAGCGCAGTTTCTGGTCTGGAGGGTAACATGGAAACGAAAGCACAGATCATCAGCACCGACGCCGCCGTTGCCGAAAGTCCCACGCAACAGGAGTTACGCAAGAAGGCCCCGCATCGAAGCCTGGCGACCAGAATCGCGCTGGGCCTCGTCGGCCTGGTGCTGTTCGCCGCGATGGGATATTTGCTGGGTCAATTTATCGTTGACCTGAATATCCAACGGCCATGGTGGTTCCCGCGATGAAGAGATAAACCGCCAAGGCGCCAAGACGCCAAGGTTGGAAAACACGCCAAGAATTTATTTTTAGCTTTGAACTCCACCAAATACGGTTTTCCCAACTGATCTAAATTAATCCTTGGCGTATTTTCTGTCTTGGCGTTCTCGGCGTCTTGGCGGTTCAATCGCATTTTCTGCGCAGCCCCCTATAATCAATCGCATGACCGTTGCTTCCGCGCTCCCCGATTCCACCGGGTATTTCGGACGTTATGGGGGCGTTTATGTCCCTGAAACGCTGATTGCCGCACTGCGCCAGCTTGAGCTGGAATACGATCGCGCCAAATCCGATCCGAATTTTCAGCGGGAACTCGATTATTATCTCAGCGAATTCGTCGGCCGGCCCAGCCGGTTGTATTTCGCCAAACGTCTCACCGAAAAATTTGGCGGAGCGAAAATTTATTTGAAGCGGGAAGATCTCAATCACACCGGCGCGCACAAGATCAACAATACGATGGGCCAGGGTCTGCTCGCGGTACGCATGGGCAAGAAGCGGCTCATCGCCGAGACCGGTGCCGGCCAGCACGGCGTCGCCACCGCTACCGCCGCCGCGGTCCTGGGGATGTCCTGCGATGTCTACATGGGATCAGAGGACATTCGTCGGCAGGAGCTGAATGTTTTTCGCATGCGGCTGATGGGGGCGCGAGTGGTCGAAGTCAATTCCGGAAGCAAAACGCTCAAGGATGCCACCAACGAAGCCTTGCGCGACTGGATGGGCTCGGTCGGCCACACACATTACATCATCGGCAGCGTCGTCGGCCCGCATCCGTTCCCGATGATCGTCCGCGATTTTCAGGCCATCATCGGCCGGGAAACGCGCCAACAAATCCTGAAAATGGAAGGCAAACTCCCGGATTTTATCCTCGCCTGCGTCGGCGGCGGGAGCAACGCGGCCGGCATCTTCGCGCCGTTTGTCTCCGATGAATCCGTGAAACTCATCGGCATCGAAGCCGGCGGCCGCGGGTCGGCGCTGGGCCAACATGCGGCATCGCTTTCATCCGGAAAACCCGGCGTTTTGCACGGATCGCTCTCGTATGTTTTGCAGGATGAGGATGGCCAGACCGCGGACGTGCACAGCGTCTCGGCCGGCCTGGATTATCCCGGGGTTGGACCGGAGCATGCATTTTGGAAAGACTCGGGCCAGGTGCAATATGTCACCATCAGCGACAAACAGGCGCTCGATGCCTTCGGCGAAGTCGCGCGGCTCGAGGGAATCATCCCCGCGCTGGAATCGGCACACGCATTCGCCTACCTGCACGAACTGGCCCCACGGCTGAAAAAAGATCAGATCATCATTGTCAACCTCAGCGGCCGCGGGGACAAAGATTGTCAGGAAGTGGCGAGATTGACGAAGGTTTAGTGAGGATCGAAATAGTATTTCACCCTCGCCCGGTACTCCGGGAGAGGGAGGGGTGAGGGCCGAATTTAGAAAATCTTTCGCTCTCAGATCGAGCGAAAAGACCCTCACCCCAGCCCTCTCCCAGAGTACTGGGCGAGGGGGAAGAAATTGGAAATGCTCATCGCAAAAACCATCGCGGAATGTCGGATGCAGCGGCGGCAACTGGGGAAGTTGGCGCTGGTGCCCACGATGGGCGCGCTGCATTCGGGGCATCTCTCGCTGATTCAAGCCGCGCGAAAATACGCGCCGCATGTGGCTGTCAGTATTTTTGTAAATCCCACTCAGTTCGGCGCGAAGGAAGATTTCCACAAATATCCGCGGCCGATTGAAGCTGATCTGGCCAAATGCCAATCGGCAGGCGTCGATATGGTTTTCGATCCCTCGGCCGAGGAAATGTATCCCGCCAACCATCCAGAAATCAGCGTGGATTTGCCGAATCTCAGTGGCGTGCTCGAAGGCCGGTTTCGCCCCGGGCATTTCAAAGGCGTCTGCCAGGTAGTCGCCAAGTTGTTCAACATTTTTCAACCCGACGCCGCCTGTTTCGGCCAGAAGGATTATCAGCAATTTCGCATCCTCAGCGCGATGGTGCAGGCCTTGAACTGGCCGATCGAAATCGTCCGCTGCCCCACCATCCGCGACCCTGACGGCCTAGCACTGAGCAGCCGCAACCAATATCTCTCGCCGCCCGAACGCCAGCGCGCCCTGAGCATCAGCAAAGCCCTCTTCACTGCTCAGGAAGAATTCAGCAAAGGCGTCCGGCAAACCAATCGACTGATCACGACGATGCAAAATATTCTCCTCTCCGGCGGCGAACAGGGCCGAGTCCCGCTGCAAATTGATTACGTCGCGGCCGTCGATGCGATCAGTTTGAAAAATGTGGACACTGTGACCGAGCCGGCGGTTCTGGCGATTGCCGCGCGCGTCGGGAAGACCCGGCTGATCGACAATATTCTGCTGATACCTTAATGCTCAAGGAACTCGTCCATTTCCAGATCTTCGGACACGCCGTCGTTATTTACGGTTATGGCCTGATGCTCGTGCTGGCGTTCATGGCGTGTGTCGTAAGTTGCAAATGGCTGGCGAGACAAAATGGGATTAATCCCGATCTGGTCGTCAATGCCGTGCTGATCGGCCTGATCACCGGCATCATCGGCGCGCGGGTCTGCCATATTCTGGAGAACCTTCATGAATACACCCGGCCGGAACTCGGCTTCACACGGAATCTGATCGACATGATGAACCTCAGCGGCGGGGGGCTGACATTTTATGGCGGCGTACTGCTGGCCACGCCTTGTCTGATTCTCTACGCCTGGGCACAAAAAATTCCGATTTTGCGCGGCATGGATATCGTCGCCCCGGTACTGATGATCGGCCTGGGCGTCGGCCGAATCGGATGTTTTCTCAATGGCTGCTGCTACGGCGAGCAGGACAATTTGCCCTGGTGCGTGCGATTCCCCTATTTTTCCGATCCATACATTGCGCAATACGAACAGCATCAGATCGTCGCCCCGCCGCAACTTTTTCAGCGGGCAGCGGATTATTCCGTGACGTTGCTGGACCCCGATGATCCGCAGATGCGCGCCAGCCCGCATCTTCAGCAAATCGCCGCGCAAAGCTGGTCCCTGCCGGTGGAGCCGACACAGATTTATAGTTCGTTCACGGCGTTTCTTTTGGCCGGATTATTGATTTCATATTTGACGATACGCCGAGTCGAAGGTCGCGTGTTCGCATTGATGCTGATTCTGGAGGGCGGTGCGCGATTTGTTCTGGAACTGATCCGAGTCGAGCCGCCGGTCTGGAGCATCTGGCTCGGCGGCCAACACTACGGCATGAGCATCAGCATGGTCCTGGGCCTCATGTGCATCGCCGCGGGGATTGGGATGTGGATGATGTTGCCGGAGAGTCAGGAGTTTCCTGCGGAGGCCGAAGTTCAGGCGACGAGCCAGCGGTGATGGTCAAGGGGCTGTGATCATGGATGACTCCTTATCCGCATCGAGACAGAGCCAGATGAAACGACTTATTTATATGGATTTTGCCTTTGGAGGGAGCCTTTCGAAGATTGGAAGCCAGCGTGATCTTGAGAGGAATGGTGTTGTGCTTCGCGAAGGAATGGAACTCCTGTTATATCAAGCAGATGAGGATGAAAATAACCATCCAGGTTATCTTTTCACAGACGCTGTGGTCCATTGGGATATGGATCGGAACCGGTGGATCGCTCGTTATTCTGAGGTTAGGTTTGCACAAGTGGAAACTCCCGAACAATTGAGACTGCCGGGAATAAAATCAAAAGTTGTGCAGCGCTCTTAGCAATGATTTTCAAGGCATGCTGCGCGAACGAAGCCGCCAGCCCGGTCGGCGCGCGGCGACGAGCCAGCGGTGATGGTTGAGAAGCCGTGGTTATGTATGCCCCCTAATAGCCCATTCCGAAAAGATTCCAAAACCCTTAAAATTCCAGGCAAGGAAAGGGCCATTTTAAGAAGATTTGAGGAGGTCTTTGTGGCAGAACACACAAATGAAATATTGGATTCGCTGCGAGAGCTGCAGGATCTTTGGCCAAGTATGAGGTTTTGTCAGCTCGCTTTGTTTGCGGGGGGACGTGCCGCAAGACAATTCAGGAATAACGATTCAATTTATGACGTAGAAGATCAAGAATTATTGGAATGTTGCAGACGCCTCATTGTGCAGAGGCGAACTCAGTTGCGAGACGGTACGAGCTAGTACAATATTCGGCCAAAAAATTCCGACAACGCTGAAAGGCGTCATGCCTCACCTATACGTAAGTTTTCAGCCGGTGCCACAAGGCTTCACGCTCGACGTTCTTGTCGCCAGAATCATCGAGCAGTTTCCTGGCGCAAAGATTACTGCAGAGAATTGGTTCGCCGATCGACGGATGGAGCGCGAGCGAGTTCACGAAATGCGTAAGCAACAAGGTCATGCAACTCAATTTCGTGAAGCGATATTAGCCAGCCTCGATCAAAACGCCGAAAGCTGTGGTCCCACAAAAGAAATTTCGATTCCGATTGGTGACGAAAAGAGTCTTAGCGGACGAATCTCTCTCGGCGGAATTCTACTGCATTCCGATGTTCCAATCGACGAAATAATCGCAAACCGTTTTTTGGCGGTTTTTCGGACACTTGGCATTATTACTAAGGAAATTCGAGTATCGGACCTCCATTCCCGAAGGCGAAGATCCCGCAAATGAACAATCAAGACTTTTATAAGCGAGTTGACGACACATGCTTTCGTCTCCGTCAGGCCGGGTTGGAATCCGCGGCCAATCGAATACATTTCCTTCTTCACAAGGCGGCGTGGACTACAGCGACAGAACTATTTTCGGAGCTTGAGTCAGCTTTTCGAGCAACACTGGACAGCGCGGAAAAGATACCACAGGAAGTGCGGGAGGAATTAAATACTTACCTTGCGATTCTCGCTGACGGGTAGGCCGACAGATTAGTGGACTCGCTGAAGGAGAAAACATGGATGCTGACTTATTTGTTGAAATGGTTGACAAACTGGCTTTCGAAAGTGCAGTTAGCTCAACTCTGAAAAATATGACATCGCCGCCGGGCTCAAGGCCTAGTGCTGAACTATTGGAATTATCTCGATGGTTTAACGAACTCAGCAACGAAGCTAAGAAAATGGTCGAGCACGCAATTTCGCTTTCGGCTGCGCACGCCGTAACAGGATTCCTGTCCATAATAGATGGTGCGCGGGCGATTGAGTCAGGGCCTGACAAGGGGCGCCTGGAATTGCTGTATGTGAAGCGAGAAACAAGGGTGCTGCTAAATGATCGGCATAGGGAGCCGCTAAACGACAAGTTCCACTGGCAATGGTAGGAGAAACCGTGAAGAGGGCATGACGGTTTTCTTTCTTTACTTCGGCCGGAAGGGCTGAATGGAATGGGCCGCGGGTGTTAACTGCTAGATGTCCGTTATCTCTCCATGCCCGGAACGATGCCGAGATCGACATGTGGAAACGAAAGCCGCGAGAATCGAATCTTCAAATCATTCCCGAAACAAATGCTCGTACCCGTTGATGTGTCAGCTGAAACCGAAATCTGTGTGATCCTGGAACCTGCGAATTGCTCCCCCCAGCGCACCGATTCCAGCATCGCAAACTCCCGCCGATTCAGCACCATCGGCGACAGCAGAAAACCGTTTCGCGCAATCTCCGGAGCAATCACTCGCCGAACCGTCCGCCCATCCGCCAGTCGCGCGCTCAGATATAATTTCGGCCGCTTGTACGCAAAGCCCACGAGCTTGCCCATCGGCGTGATCGGCACGTCGATGCTCGCCCAGATCGGATCACTCGATTCGGGAACCGCCGTCCATTGTTGCATCGAAGCCTGAGTCTGCGAAATTGGCGAAATCGAATACTCGCGCGGACCCGCTGACTTCCGCAGCGTCAGCATCGCCCCTGTCGCATCCACCACATCATATCGCGTCAGCAAAATCGGCCAGCTCAGCGATTCATCAATGCTCGGCCAACGATCCTCCAGCCCGTTCACATCAAACAAAATCGAATCCGGCGCGCGCGGCCCGCGCAAAAAATCCGCGTTCAACCGCGCCAGTCTTGGCGTGTATGTCAAATACCCCTGGAAAACCGGCCGAAAATCGCAATCTAGTCCGTGTGCCACCGCCAGTCCATCTTCCCAGGAATAAATATCCACGGTCCCCCGCGTCGGCGGCAACGGATTTTTTGCCGCCAGATCGGAAACAAATCTCTGGTAGAACTGGCGCGAATCCCCGGAACCGCCCAGCGCTCCAATTGCCGCCGTCGCCCGATCGGGAAGAGCCGTGAAAACTCGCACCAGGTTTGCCGTCAGCCTGCCGCCGGCGCTTTGGACGAGCGAGCGCCAAGCGATCGAGCAAGTCAAAACAACCATGACAATGACCAATCCCCGCGCCCACACGCCGCGCATTTTGGGCCACAACACCACGCCCCAAAGCAGCCAGACCACCATCAGCATCCACCAGCCGCAAAGATCGTGAATGTTTTCATGCCGTACAAATCCGTTCTTGAACGCGAGAAATGCCGGCAGAATCGCGGCAACACACCGGATACCAATTTGCCCCAACGGCCTGCGTGTTTGTCGGCCCGCGATTGCGATCAACATCGGCAACGGCGCCGCGCAAATCAAAAACATCGCCACGCTCGCCCCCTGATCCGGCGAATCCACTGACTCCCCATCCGGATAATGTGCGGCCAAATCCCATGAATTCAGCGCCCATGGTCCCAGCCCACTCAACGGCTGCGACGCTGCCAACCAAAATCCCAGCAGCGCCAGCAGATAGATCCCTGCGCTCCACGGCACGCGCCGCCGGCGAATATCCTCAATCGCCAGCAATATCACCGCCCCGGCTGACAACATCCCCAGCGTGAATTTCACTAGGCTCGCCAGCGCCACTGCAACCAGCAGCAACGCCTTCGTGGCCGTCAGCGGCCGATCATCCACATGCAAATGCAGCACAATCAGCAGACAACACAGCAGCAGCATGCGCAAATCTTCGAACTGTTGGATCGGCAACCCAACCAGAGTGATGACCATCACCGCCCACACCAGCCCCGCCGTCGGCCGCCGCATGCGCCGCGCCACCGCTGCGAGTCCCGCCAACATCGCCCCTGTCATCACCAGCCACGCGAAAATCTGTGCCGCAAAAGTTTCCGGTGAATATCCCGCCCAGATAAATCCCCACGGCCCAAACGTGAATGTCATGTCGTGCCCGAAATCCACCCGATGCGCATGCGCCCAGTGCAGCACCATGACCCACGAATTATCAATCTCGTGCTCCGGAAACCGCGGCTGCCACGGCACCATCAGCACCAACGCGTAGGGAACCAACAACACCGCCACGAGCATCCCGACAACCCGCCCCAGCCGCGAAGCGCGCCGCTCGGCACCTCCCGCAATTCTCGGCAAACTCGTCGAGGCATCTGACATCGCATCAAAGTGTATCGTCCTTGCCCCGCCATCCATACGCCGCTAACATCGCCCTCGCCCCGCGATCACAGAACTGGAGTTTTGCGAATGACATTGAATCCCATGCGCCGAGTCGGCCGTTCGTTTTTTCCCTTCATTGCCTTCATCTTTTTTGCCGCCCCCTGTTACGCCTGGAACAGCACCGGCCACGAGATCGTCGCCCAGATCGCATTCGACAATCTCACTCCTGATACCAAAGCCAAGATGATCGCCATCCTCAAACTCCATCCTCGCTTGCATCAGGATTTGCTCGCCGACGCCGCCCCTGGCGAAGACCCCGATCGTGCCATGTTCCTCCGTGCCGCCACCTGGCCGGATATGGTCCGCTATCCCATCAATCCCATGAGCCGCACCGAGAATCACGGACCCTGGCACTATGTCGATTACCCCTACATCCTCGATGATGTCCCCGCCCCCGCTGTCGATGAAACCTGGGATGGCAAATCACTCCCCGCCAATCTGCTCCAGGCCATGGACAAAGCCACCACCGAATTGAAAGACCCCACCACTCCCCCCGATCGCAAGGCCATCGATCTCTGCTGGGTGGAGCATCTCGTCGGCGACATCCACCAGCCGCTCCACGCTGTCAGCATGTATTCCAAGGATTATCCCAACGGCGATCAGGGTGGCAACGCGCTAATGGTCAAATCCTCCAATGGCAACATCAATCTCCACGCCTTCTGGGACGACGCCGCCGGCATGTCCCTCGACCCCGATGTCATCCGCAAGACCGCCGACCAATTCGAGAAGGATCACCCGGCCGATTCGCTCAAGGACCAGATCGCCGATCTGAAAGTCACCGACTGGGCCAAGGAAAGCCTGGCATTGGCCAAGGACAAAGTGTATTTGAACGGCACCATCCCCCACACCTCCCGCCAAGCCGGCGAAGACGACCCCAACTCCGTCCCCGCCCTGCCGGATGGCTACGAAAAAACCGCCGCCGAGGTCGCCGACCTCCGCATCGCCCTGGCCGGCTACCGCCTGGCCGCGGTAATGGAAGATCTGGCTAAGTCGCAGCAGTGATCCCAACCGCAAAAGAGGAATTAGCCACCGATGGGGCACCGATTAACACGGATAAAATGCGGATATTTCACGTCTTATCCTCTTCCATCGGTGCAAATCGGTGCCGCATCGGTGGCTAAATTTTTTTGATTGAAAAAGCGGGCGAACGGACTCGAACCGTCAACATCCTGCTTGGAAGGCAGGTACTCTACCATTGAGTTACGCCCGCAATTGCTTACCCAACGGATCGTAGCATGCGGGCCGGTGAGAGAAAAGATGTGCTGGCCACGTGCGGGGGCATTAGGTTTCTAGCCAGCTTCTTAACTAAAAAGTACTCGCCACGTGTTTCTTCAAATCCAAATTAAATGATTCCAAAACGCTCGTCTGCGGCAGCGCGTTGCTAGCCCTCTTGCCTACCCCGACGTACTCCACGGTAAGCCAAGCATTGTCTATCGTCATACGCATATACCCGTATTGGAAATCGAAGAACTGCGTGAGCGAGAATCCGTTCGGGTATTGAACCGGAAGCCGGATATCCTCCTTCACATGCGCATCATCGTTGTAGCCGCCGGTGCCACAGACGATATATGGAATTTCATACCCCTTGTACTCCCGGAAAAACAATTCGAATCCGTGAACGTGCCCTGACAGAAAGGCATCGGGAATGAAACCCGTGTCGTTCATAATCTTGTCAACCTTCGTCAGCATCGTCGGCGAAGACCCATGATCCTTGCCGACCGAAAAGAGCGGGTGATGTACGGCCACGAGCACCGCGCGTGAGTCGCCGCCCGCACGGGCCTTTTTTGCCCGCGTAAATTCCGCCTCCAGAAAATCGAGCTGCGCCGTATCGCCGCCCGGATCCAGAATCCCCGGCCCTTCGCCATTGTTGGAATACACACCGATAATCTTCACAAACGGTGCTTCCAGCGTGAACCACAGGTGCGGCTCGATCATGGATGTCCGGTCGAAATCCGGCACCAGCGGCACGGGACTAGCCGCGCAGAATACCTTGAGAAATTGGACCAAATCCCCCCCCGGCTCGGCCGGAGAAGGCAAAGAGCTGTCATGGTTCCCCGCGATCGCCACGATCGGCGCCGGATAGTACTGGTAGGGCTTAAAGAACTGAACCGGGTAGTCTTCCGCGTCGCCGTTGTAATAAACCACATCTCCAAGGTGATAAAAGAACGCGGGGCTATTCCCGTTATTACTCGAAAAGTCCGCCTCCATGGCCTCGGCAATCAGCGTTTCCTGGGCAGCTCCGTCGCGCACGCCGCCCGTGTCGCCCACCGTGTGAAAGACTATCTTCTTTGCGTTGTTAATGGCCGTGATTTGCGCCGGGGCCACGATCGACGCAAGGTCCAGGATTAGACTTTTCCCGTCCGGCGCCGGCGGCAGGGGAATGGGCACCGCCTTGTTGCGAGAACCGCGCGCTGTTCCCGGCTTGACCGGACGCGCATTGTTAAACATGAATTTCGACTTGGGTTTCTTGGCCATGACTCACTCCCTGTTCAGATTTGGCCGCGAGGCCCGCTCGTGGATTCTATGATCCACGGGCGTAGCCAACTCGACACAAGGCGGGGATAGTAGTCGTCACCGCCAATCTCCACAAAAATTTGCTGCGTTATCAACAGGGTGTGGCAGCGGGACTCCAGACCAGCCGACGACGATGTCCCCACCGTAAACCATTTGCATCTCATTAGGATTTCGCACACCTTCTTTGCGCAATAAACTCCGCACGCCGACCCAATCACCACGACCCTTGTGTGGGCGACAATGGGTGACAGTGACCCAGTCACCTGTTTCCCGGCGCGCGAAATATGTGATTGTCCCAATTTATTCTATTTACTGGCTGGGTGTATGCTCTGACACGCAGGCGTTCGCGTTGTATTTTTATTTGCCATGAAACGTGCGGAGATCCATGACGGAAAAGAATCCACCGCTGGCGGCGATTTGCTGGACAACGACGGCAATCCTCGGGGGTTTTATGTGTTTCACTCAGGCCGACATGATGCTTTGCATGCTCATGGGCCGCGCGGGAATCGCGTGGGCGGCGCCGGTGGGATTGGCATTGGCATTGATCATCGGCGATCGCGCGGGCCGGCGAATGGGGCTGGCACGACGACAGCGAATTTGGCCGCCGGTGTTGGCACTGGGCGTGCTGGGATTGGGGCTTGCCTTTTCCGCGTACTACTTCGACTTCTCCTGGGACGGTCAGTGGTATCACCAGACCGCTATCTACGCACTGGCGAATGATTGGAATCCTCTGACCGATCCGCTGCGCGCGTTTCCCGATCCGCCCAGGGCCGAACTCTGGGTGCGACATTATCCCAAGGGACCCTGGTACGTGGCGGCAGCCATCTTCGACACAACGCACCAAGTTGAATTGGGAAAATGTATCAACGTGATTTCATGGGCCGCGATGGCGCTTGCCACATTCGCGGCCGCGCTCGATTACGGCCTGCGGCGAAGTCGCGCCGCAGCAATCGCCATCGTCGTGTCGCTCAATCCCGTGGTGATGAGCGAGATCACGACCTTCCTGATCGACGGCATCATGATGTCATTCCTAACCGTCGTGATCGCCGCGATTTTCAGTTCATTTCGAAAACCTCGGCCAGTGGTAATTTTGGTCGGATTGCTCGCCGCCATCGTGTGCATCAATGCCAAGTTCACCGGATTGGCATTTCTTTGCATGATATTTGCCGCCGGCGGACTTTGGTGCATGCTGCGAGCGCGCCGATGGCTGCTGCCCTATTGCGGACTCGCGCTTCTGGCGATTTTCCTGGGCGCCGCCGTATTCGGCTACAACCCGTACGTCACCAACACAATCTATCGCCACAACCCCTTCTACCCCCTATCCGACAGCAAGGCATTTCCCGCCCCCAGCGACGAGAATGCACGGGGCATCGATCACGGTGAAACGCCAAAGAATTTTCTGCCTCACAATCGTTTCGTTCGTCTGTTCCTGTCCGTTTTCGGCCGGCCCGGCAATCAGCCCTACCACCAGCAGCGCAATTCCCAATTGATGTGGCCATTCGCCGCGCGATGGGCGGATTTGTTTTATTACCGCTACCACGAAACCCGCGTCGCCGGCTTCGGCCCATGGTTCAGCGGAGCGCTGCTACTCAGCCTCGGCCTGTCAACATGGATTCTCCTCAAGCGCACCTCCGCACGCGCCGTGATGATCTTAGTTGCGATAACGATCGTCGCATCGCTTGTAACCAGCCCATACTTCTGGTGGGCGCGCTACGGCCCACAGCTTTGGCTATTACCAATCGTCCCCGCCGTCTTCATATTTTGGGCCCCGCCTTCACGATGGGCGCTGAACACGGCTTGGATCCTCGTCGCCCTACTGACGGTAAATGCCGGCATCGTGGCGGCCGTCCGCATGAAATGGGAAACCAATGCAAGCCAAACCCTTCGCCAGCAATTGACCGAATTCCGCCAATCCGACCGCCAGCTCCTCATCTATTTCCCCCGCTTCAGCGTCTCCGGCGAAGGCCGCCTCAAAGCCTGGGGCATCTCCTATAAAATTGACCGCAAACAGGTGGGAACCGGACCAAAACTCATGAGCGTGGTGGAAGATTACCCACTCCCGACGCGATATCGGTTGGTGCCGAAAGCCGTGACATCTCCAGTCAAATAGTGGATTTCCCTTTCATAATATGTGGGAGTGAACGAGAGTTTCCGGCTTCCAGGCCTATAAAAACTTCGAACTCAAGATTTTTTAGTGGACTTTGGTGATTGCAGGCTATAATGCCGTTAAGGCTTTGAACGGTACCAAGGGACGGAATCCTTCCAGGGCGTCCCCAACATCTGGGGCCATTTGGATTGTGCTCCTGATCACTACCAGAGCGGGCTCTTAGGATTTCCAGGAAAGGATAGGCAAAATGGCTGTACATCGTGGAACAACAGAAGATCGCGGCAACCTCCAAGTGATCGTCGTGAACTTAAACGGCAGCAATCTGACCCTGCAGGATGCCCTCCGTACAGTAGACAGCATGATCCATCGACGCGGGGCCGAGAATCGCGACATATCACCGAGCACCGCGAAGGAAAGAATTAAGGCGACCACTGGCGCGGAGGGTAGGGGCGAAAAACAAGTTGACGAGGAGCCGCGCCTCTTCGTCGATCCAGCAGACAATGACCCTGAATCGGTGGATGCCGCTTCCCAACCTGTTCGGCCCGTTGCTGGCCAAAGAAAGGGCAGACCGCGCGTCACAGGAATACCTGACTTAGACTTTAATAGCGCTTCGCCTACCTTCCGTGAATTCGCTGAAGAGAAAAAGCCAAAGGATCAGATGGACTGGTACCTATTGGTTGCCTCTTGGATGAAGGCGCACAAACAGGTTGAGGAAATCGGGATTTCCCATGTCATAACGGCCTGCCAATACATCAGCTCCGACTGGAGTTTGCCACCTGAGGACGTGGGACAGCCATTCCGTGATGGACGAAGGCGCGAAAACGGATTCTTCGTGAAGGGGTCAAAGAACGGAATGTCCAAAATCACGAAGAACGGTGAGGACCGTGTCGCGCGAATGAACACCGTAAGCTGACCGCAATGACGCTAAACGACCTTTACGATAAGGCTGCCCCGGCCCTCGGTAGCCATTCAGAGCGCATTAAGTTCTTCGGCTGGTATTTGCACGTCCATGGCAATCTTGCTCGGTTTTCGCAGGCCAATGTTCGTGTGTGTTACGACGAAGTCAACATCGAGAAGCCGGGCTCCCTGGCCCCATGGTTCAAAAGTCTTTGCGAGCAGAAGCCCAAGCAGTTGCTGCCTGACCAGGACTGCTATCGGCTTGAGCGCGCAGTGCGCGATCATTTCACCAAAGTGTATGGCGGCAAGGAGGTAGCGAAAACGCAGACCTCGGCAACGGCAAAAACATTAGAAGCGCTCGCTGAAAAGGTCATCGATTCCGCTGAGCGAGGTTTTATAGAGGAGGCCATTACTTGCATCAACCATTCCGCACCGCGAGCCGCAATCGTTCTTGGCTGGTGCGCTGCAGTTCATCGATTGCGAAAAAAAATCCAGGCCCTCGGTTTCCCAGCATTTAACGAGACGTCCGCGCGGCTCAAAAATATGGATAGTGGAAAACATAAGCGATGGAGCAAAGAGTTTAGAATTACGTCGTTCGGCGAATTGCAGACAAACGTGTTCGACACCGATCTCATCACCATTCTTGAGGGCATGGGACTGATCGACGGGACACAGGCGCAGCGGCTTGCGACCTGTTTCGAATATCGTTGCCATAGCGCTCACCCAGGCGATGCCCCCATTGGCGAACCACACGTTGTGGCATTTTTTAGCGATATAGTTGGTATTATTCTATCAAACCCGGTCTTCGCCTAGCGAATCGCCCCAATGGATCCACAAAAAAATGTGCAAACTAGGGACAGTCTGACTGTCCCTAGTTTCCCCTAGTTTCCCTGCATCTCCGTCCCATTACCGGTTTAATCGAATTGGCATTCCCCATCACACAACCTCCACATTTCGCCAACGGTACCTTCTACCAGATGCGTCGCCTGATCCGTCGAAGTAGAAGGTGCATCGAAAATTGCTATAGAATTGTGATTGTCCAAGTGAGTAAGTCATATTGCCATGGAGAACCACATTGCGGCATTGACATCGCCAATCCGTGAATTCCTCGAAGCCATTAAGCTCCTTAAGATCCACACGGTAATTACCGGGTTCGCCCGCCAAAAGTACCTTGGATTCCTGCTCCTTGTATACGATTTCCCAATGGCCACCATCCTCGGGACGCATAACCAAGGAGAGACGCGCTTCTTTCGCTGGCAACGGCCCAATATTCCGCAGCACAATGTGAAGAATATTGCCAGTAAAATCCTCTTTGAAATTGGCGCCAAGCAATTTGATGCTGTAGAGTCCGATCCAAGGCCTCAGTCGCCATCCCATTTCCGTCGTCGTAGCGATAAATTGCTCGTTCATGATATCCAGCTGTTTTTGCATTGCGCGGAGCTGACGGAAATACACGAATACTGTCGCCAACAATAAGATGACCGTTGGCACTTGGACCCACAATTCGTATGTTTCGAATGGCGTCATCGTTTAAGTGATATTAGATTCTGCCTCTGGGGACGCATAATAACCTCGGCCAACCGCCCCGACGATACGATTGTATAGCTTTTTTCGAAGATCATCAGGACATTTCCACACGATGTGGCTTAATTGCTTGGTGTCGAAGTGGGCTTGATCGAGATGCCCTTCTTTGCAGGTATGAATCACCGGAATTCCAAGCCCGCGCGAGATTAAATAAGGGTGGATTAAATTAAGGTGACGCAAGCCATAATGTAATAGCTCTCGTCACCTTCAATTTATCCAATTAACAAACCAGCAGACTCAAACATCCCTCACATCAGCCCCTTCGGCGATGTACTCCAGCTTGGTGATGCTGTCGTACGGAACCTCCATCTTCTTGAACCATGAGGCCAGCACCTCCGCCTTGGGGCCTTCCCAATGGCAGAAGACTTTGCTTTCGCTCAGGTTGGCAAAGCTTTCGTGACATTCAGAGCGGTGTTCCTTTCCCTGAAGCGTCTGCGTTGCGTCCAGAGGGGCCGGGCGCTAGGCATCGCGACGAGGCGGGTCAAAATCACGACCCTCTGAGGAGCGATAACGACGCGAACGACCCCTCTGGACGCAACCCTTCGGGTCGTCGCCCTTTGCGGCCCATGCGTCGTTACTCCTCCTCGCCGTATCGTTCATTCAGATACGACTCGTCGTCGTGCCTAGCCTGTGCCGCAAATGGCGGCGACGCAGACGCTTCAGGAAAAGGAGCACCGCTCTAAAGTCCCGGAGCCTGCTGGGTGGCGGCGGAGATCTGGACGAATTTCTCCCGTGAAATGCCCTTGGGGGGCAAGGTGTGAGTGACGAGGAATTGCGGCATGATGATGGTCTCCTTTTTTGTTGACTGATTTGGCTTTTAGCGATTTCCCCGGCAGAGCCGGGGGCTAATGGACCAGATGAATTTGCTGTTTGATTTCGTGCCGATCACTTCTTTTTCAATCCATCGCCTGATCACGTATTTCATTGACATCTTTCTTCTGCTTTGAGAAATGCTCGGCGGCCCCACCGGGCGGCTGCCAGATGGACCATACTATAAATTTGCACCAGCCCACAAATTATTACTCTGTTTGAATCGCCGATAGATCTTGCGCCTATGATGATGGTGGCCGGTGAATGGAAGAGAACAATGCCTAATACCCTCACACCGCTGATTCTGGATTTCCTCGAATGGATATCATCCCGGCCCAGGCCGTACGCCGAAGTGTTGGAGGCCTGGCGGACATCGTGTCCGAAGCTCACGGTTTGGGAAGATGCATACGACCGCGGATTTGTTATCCGTCGGCACGTCGCGGGTGAGGGGCCGATCATCGAATTGACTCCGCGGGGCCGGCGGTTTCTTGAAGAGAATGCCAAGCGGCGTTCGGCGTAGAATTTCGATAGAATCATCAGGCCGTCCAAAAATCAGGCCATTTGCGACAAAAGTCCAGCGATTTTCCTCAAACTCATTTTTAAAAGCAATATTTCATAATAAAAAGCGCGCATTCTTATGCATTTTCATGCAGAATTTAACGTAAAATCCGGTGCATTATTTGAGCACGAATATGACAAAACATCGTTCTATTCGGAATATCGTCTGTTAATTTGTAGTTCGTTTTCCACGTTTCGCCGAATTTTTTAAACAAAATCGAAAATGAACCGGGCTGTGACAAAAAGCCAAAAGCGCTCCCCGCAATTTTCGCATAACGCTATTGGATTTTGTCACTAGATTCCCACCGCCGAGCCGCAATACAGTGGTCAAAGGAAAGGAACACCATGTCAACCGATGCAACGACCAAGCAACAGCGGCACTCGCTCGCTGACCAAGCCGGCGAATTCACGATTGGGAATGATCTCAAAGTCACGCGGCTTGGATATGGCGCCATGCGAATCACCGGCAACGGCGTTTGGGGCGAGCCGGCGGATCGGGCAGAAGCCATCCGAGTCCTGCGGCGCGCCGTTGAACTCGGAATTAATTTCATCGACACCGCGGATTCCTACGGGCCAAGTGTCAGCGAAGAACTCATCGCCGAAGCTCTGCACCCCTATCCGGAAAATCTTGTCATCGCCACGAAGGGCGGCTTTGAGCGGCCGGGGCCGAACCGATGGGTCGAAAACGGTAAGCCACAGCACCTGCGATCCGCCTGTGAAGGCAGCCTACGGCGATTGCGCGTGGACCGGATCGATCTTTATCAACTGCATCGCATCGATCCGAAGGTTGGGGCTGAAGAACAACTCGGTGAGCTGAAAAAACTCCAGACCGAAGGCAAAATCAAACACATCGGTCTATCCGAAGTGAGCGTCAAGCAGATTCAGCATGCTCAGACGATTGTGCCGATCGTCAGCGTGCAGAATCGCTACAGCATGACTGACCGTAAATCGGATGATGTTCTGCAGTATTGCGAAAAGCAGAAGATGGGTTTCATTCCCTGGTTTCCCCTATCAGCCGGTAAACTATCCGGCTCCGAAAGTCCGCTCAGTCGTTTGGCCGCGCAATGGAAAGCCACACCGTCCCAGATCGCGCTCGCCTGGCTGCTGGCACGGTCTCCAGTCATCCTGCCGATACCGGGAACTTCCAGTGTGAAGCATCTGGAAGAAAACGTCGCCGCGGCCGGTTTGAAGTTGGACGAAAACAAAATGCGAGAGATAGATCGCGCTGTTCAGGCCCAATAGGCCGCTATCACTGTGTCAGCCAATGCGTTTGCATTGCCAGCAGAAGTGTCGCCAGGACCATGGATGAGAGGCTGATGATCAGGCCGATCTTGAGCCATGACCTGAAATAGATGGTTCCATGCCCGCGTTTGTCGGCCATTCCGCAGGCAATGATGTTGCAGGCGGAGCCGATGCTGGTCATGTTGCCCATGAAGCATGCGCCAAAGAGCATGAGCCAATAGATAGCGGTGGGACATATCGCGCCGTGGGCCTTGAGATCGGCGACGACCGGCAGGAACGCGGCGACGGCGAGCATGTTGGCGAGGATGGCGCTGAGCAATCCCGTGGCCCAACCGACGGACAAAACAATCGCGGCGGGGCGACCGCCGGTGCTGCGAATCAAAAGCTGCGCGACGGCCGCGGTGACGCCGGTGGCCTGGAGGGCTCCCACGACGATGAAGAGCAGGAGGAAGAATGTCAATGTGCTCCAATCGACTCGGCGTTGGATCACTTCCTTGGCGCCGGAGCCGGAAAGGTGCAGAGCGACGACGCCGGCGCCCAGGGCGGCGGCGAGAAGCATGGTGTTGGAAGTCATGCCGAGACAACGCTCGATCTGGGCGTGGAAGACCATGAGGGTGATCATGGAGATGATGAGGATCCATCCGGGCGCAGCGGAGCGGCCATGGCTGACATCGGGAACAGTTGGGTTGGAATGTTCACGATGGACGGCGCGGGCGAAATTTTGCCAATCACTGGCGAACCACCAGCGACAGATTGTGAAGACAAGTGCCAGCACGGCCAGGGCAATGGGCAAAGCCCAACGGAAAAAATCGGGGACGGTCAGATGCGCTTTGATGGCGATGGTAATGCCAACGGGTCCGAACGGGCTGGCGGCCGAACCTGTGTTCGTGGCGAACACCAGCATGATGAGGAAAGGAATCGGCCTGACATCATAACGAGCGGCGATCTGCAGCATCGCGCCGCCGACGAAGAGAATGGCCGGTACTTCGCCGACGACGGCGGAAGCGATCATCGCCGACAACATGAGCGCCGCGATCAGTACGCCTGGCCGGGGACCAACCCGCCGCACGATTTGGCTGGCGAGATGTTCAAAGAACAAACTTTGTTCAAGATATCCAGCGACGAAGAACGTGCCGAGAATGAAGAAGATGACATCCAGGGCAGCGGCGGAAACGGCCTGCTGGAGCGAAAGGAGTCGGAAGAGAAGGATGAGTAACACCGCGCTGAATGCGATGGCCAGTCGATAGTCTTCAAAGAAAAGAATCCCCAGGATCAGACCGCAGAAGATGATGAGGCTTTCGATCTGGCGATGATCCAGAACAAAGCCCACATGTTTGCCGGCGGTCAGGGCCATGGCACAAGCCGTTACGAGCAAAATGAAAAGTAACGGCTTGAGCGGGAAACGACTGCCCATGCGCGGTAAGGAGGATTGTTGTAGTTCAAGCAGGCCCACGAAAACTTTTCCGTCTCCGCCTGAAGCGGGGATAGAGAAAGGATGGCGGCCCGACCACCCAGATGCCTGTGAAGCGAAAAACACCTCGCACCCGAAGGGCATATTAATCGAAACCATCGGGCAAATCGAGCAAATTAGCGCAAATTGCGAACGGAGAGGGGGAGATTCGAACTCCCGCTACCCTTTCGGGCAGACCGGTTTTCGAAACCGGCGCATTCAACCACTCTGCCACCTCTCCAGTCGAGTACCGTAAGCTATCCAAAGCCTTCCTCACCGTCAAAACGGCTTTGAGAGCCAAACCCGTTTGTGCATTGCATTTGCGTTCGTCTCGTCCAACAATCGGCTCATGGCGCGCCTGCGAGATGTGCCCAGTGTGATGCGAAAGCCCGGTCCAGTGGCGTTTTGCCTTCGCATCTGGCAACAGATGAATGAAGACGGCATCTTCGTCTGGGCGTCGGCGTTGGCGTATTCCTGGCTTTTCGCAGTGTTTCCATTCCTGATCTTTTTGCTCTCGCTTGTACCGTATTTGCCGGCACATCTGCGCGATTCGGCCCGGGCATCCATCAGTTCGTTCACGACTTCCACGCTCGGCAATGCTGCAAAGGTCGTCAATGACAATGTGGCCCAGGTCCTGAGCCTGCCGCGGCATGGGTGGATGGGAATCGGATTTATCGTCAGCCTCTGGGTCTCCAGCGGGGGGATGTCGATGACGATGTCGGCGCTGGACCAATGTTATGACATCAAACGCGGCCGGGCGTTCTACATCCAGCGTACGCTGGCAATGCTGCTCACGATCGCGCTGATCGTGATGGCACTGGCGGTGATTATTCTATTGCCGGTCGGGGCGGCGGTGGAAAATTGGTTGATCGCACACGGCATGTTGTCGCTGCCGCTGCGGCTGGGATTTGATGTGGCACGGTACGCGCTGTCATTGACGTTCATGTTTGGTGTTCTGGCGGTCATTTATCATTTTGGTCCCAACATCAAACACCGCTTCGCACCGATGTCGCCGGGAGCGTTCTTCAGCGTGGCGGTGTGGATTCTGCTCGATTTCGCGTTTCGATATTACATCTCCAAGTTCGCCCACTACGATCAAACCTACGGGGCGGTTGGCGGGGTGGCGATCCTGCTGTTCTTTTTCTACATCGACGCGCTAGTGCTGCTGATCGGCGCCGAGATCAACAGCGAAATCGATTTTCAGGTGCTGGGAGTCCCGGAGGGAACCAAGGATTTTCGTCCCGCCCAGGGGAAATCTTTGGTCGTCGAGCCAGCGAGTCAGCCAAAATTGGCGGAGGAATTGTGATGGTTCGTTGGGGGGGAATCTGTTTCGTTCTGGTAATCACCAACTGGGCGGCCGCGCAGAATCCAACCACCGCACCGTCAATAACCGATCCACGTTTCACCGTCGGTGCCGTGATTTATTCCGATGATTTTTCAACCGACACCGGCCACTGGGTCTCGGAACTGGAGCACGGCGGCACTGTTGCCATCGGCGGCGGAAAAATGGAAATCGACGTCCCCCGCGGCGCGACAGTTTGGTTTAAGCCGATGCTGCAAGGCCCAATTCTCATTCAATATCAGGCCACTGTGATATCCGCCGGGGGACCAAACGATCGCGTGAGTGATCTCAATTGTTTCTGGATGGCCCATGATGCCAGGAACATGGACGATCTCTTTGCTGTCCCACGCACCGGAAAATTTGCGGACTACAACCAGCTCCTTTGCTACTACGTCGGCCAGGGCGGCAATGCCAACACAACCACGCGCTTCCGGCGATACATCGGCGCCGCCGACACGCGCCCATTGTTGCCACAGAATGATTTGTCGGACAAAGAAGACCTGCTGACCCCCAACGCATCTCAGTGGATTCAACTGATCGCCTGCGGAAATCTGATCCAATATTACCGCGATGGCAAAAAATTGTTCGAGATGGACGATCCCGATCCGTACACGAGCGGCAACTTCGCCTTTCGTACGACACAGAATCACATGATCGTGCGCGGATTTGAAGTCCTTCGCCTGAAACCCGCTGTAGAATAAGTCACACCTGAAAGCTACAAACACAAGCTCCGCATCAAGTTGGGACAAATTCATTTGGCAAGATGTTCAAAATTGCGCACAAGCGCAGACTTAACGTATTTTTATGTTGAATTTGTAGTCAACACGAGCCATAATCCTCCTCAGCCACGACTGCCGTAAAGGAATTGTCATTTCTAGCGGCATGCATTTCTCGTGGTTTGCAATTCTGAAGTCAGCGGCCAGCTTGGCCGTGTTTTTACAGGTTTGGGGAGGTTAGAGTGCGGAAAATAGCTGGCATTGCGCTCTTGGCGTCAGTGTTGTTGTCGTCGGGAGTTACCCGGGCATCCATCATCGCATGGAATTATGCCAATCCAAACCCATCTTCCAGCGATGCAAGCGTCACGCAGATGAGCAAAAACAATAGTGTTTACGACATGAGCGTCGGTAACGCCGAATACGATGGCACTGGTCAGTTAAATTTATCGCTCACTACCAATACGACCACCGACCCATCCATCTTGATCAATGACTCGTTCAATAACGACACGAACTTCGCATGGACGGCGTACGATGTGAACGTGTTGATGCCCAACATGTTCACGCTCACAAACGTGCAGTCGCTGACGCCCAACAGTTGGAGCCCAACGATCGGCCCAGAGTTTTACAACGCGGGACTGAGCGAATACGAGTACCAGATTACTTTCACCGGAGCCAACCCTATCCAGGTGGGGCAGAATTTTAATTACCAATATCAGGTCAACTTCAGTGGGCTGACGTCATACCAATTCTCCGAGCAATTGACCCCGGTGCCTGAGCCGGCCAGCCTTGGAGTTGTGTTGGTTTTGGCTATCGCATGCGGCGCATCGCGCCGGTTGTTCCGATCAGTTGCTTGATGCAGTTGATGCCTCTCGGCGAACTGCGCATGCCGAGGTCCCCGTCGATGGTAGCCCGCGCAACAACCCGCGCATTCCGGGGTGGGGCTGCCATCGCGGGGGTCTTGGCTTTGCATCAAACCTAGCATCGCCGAGCAAACCATAGCCGCTCGTGTAATCCACAAGTCTGGCCTGATAATAGTGTTAAGAGAATCGCCATGGCCTTGGCGTTCGTTCGCCCACACAATCCATTTTTTTATTGAATCTGGGCAAAATATGAGTGATAATCATTTTAGCTACGTTGCCGCAAAGGAAGGCTTTCATTTCTTGCGGCGAGCATTTCGCGTGGCGTGTTAGTACAGTAGGCAATTCTGGTGAAGACGGCTGATTAGGCCGGGTAAGTTTACATGTTCGGGGAGGTTAAAGTGCGCAGCATTTCCACAATCGCGCTTCTGGCGGTGATCGCGGTCGTTGCTTTACCAGCGCGAAGAAGTTTGGCATCCATCATTTCCCACAGCGTCAGCAACGGCAACCAAACTGCCAGCGATGACTCCGCAGCATGGGATGGCTGGGACTCCAACACATCCGAATACAATATGGGCGTCTCCGGCGACGACTACGGCGGCACAAGCCAATTAAACGGCTCGTTTCTCACCAATTCCGATACTGACCCGTCCATATTCGTAACCAACTCCTTCACCAACAGCACATCGTTTGCCTGGACCTCGTATGATCTCAGCGTCTACATGCCCAACATTTTCACCCTCACCGGCGTGGCGGCCACCACGCCGGCCACCTGGAGCCCGACCTCTAATTCCGGCGTCTATTACAACGGCAGTCAGTACGAGGACGATGTCGTGTTTAGCGGATCCCCGCCCATCAACGTCGGCTCCAATTTCGACTTCCAATACACTCTGAGCTTTAACAACCAGATGTCATACCAATTCACGGAGTTGCTCACCCCGGTTCCCGAACCGACAAGCCTGGGCATTGTGGTCCTGCTGGCGGCTGGATTTGGTTTCTCGCGCAGATTGTTCCGTACGATGGCGTGAAAATGCAACCGCCGAGTCGCCGAGAGCGCCGAGCCAGACGCCGAGGAAATGCAAATGCATTTGACCACAGATAACACGGATAAGAAATTAACTCTATCTGCATTTATCCCCGCCCATCCGTGTAATCCGCGGTGAGAATTGGATTAGATTTATCGGCGTCTGCCTCGGCGACTCGGCGGTTGCATTTCATCCCCTCCCAGCAAAATGCCCCCGCGAACGTCAACAGGCCAGCCAACAGTCTCCGCAGCGCCGGCGCGCATTCCCATTCGAGCAGACGCCCACCCCTCGGCGCGGAACCCGTAACCGATAAAATTCCCGTTCCGGTTCCAATCGCCTGCAGATGCCTTCCGCTGGACCGATGAATCCCCCGCCTTTAAGCTACCAACCATCTTCGGCGGAGTAAAAACATTATGAGGAACTGGTCTGGCGTTTTGGCGTTGGCGACGGTCTTGGCATTTTGCGCGACGGCACAAGCACAAAATTCCGGCCCGCGTTGGGAGATGAATCTCAATCCCGATTGGCGGTTCATTCGGCAGGATGTCCCGGATGCGTCGAATCCGACGTTTGACGATTCGCTTTGGCAACAGGTGGTGCTCCCGCACACCTGGAACAATCTCGATGGCCAGGATGGGGGCAACAATTACTATCGCGGTCCCGGCTGGTATCGGCGGCATTTAAATCTCTCGGCTGATGCGGCGAGCCTGGCGGACAAGCGGCTATATCTCTGCTTCGATGCCGCGTCGATGGTGGCGCAGGTGTACGTCAATGGTAAGCCGGCCGGCGAGCACAAGGGGGCGTTTGCTGGGTTTGTTTTTGATGTGACGGATTTGTTGAATCTCACCGGCGATAACGTGATCGCCGTGCGCGTGGATAACACGCACAACGTCGACGTACCGACGCTCGCGGGAGATTTCACGATCTTCGGCGGTCTGTATCGGCCAGTGCATTTGCTGGCGCTCGATCGTTTGTCGATCTCACCGATTGATGACGGTGGGCCGGGTGTTTACGAGCAGCAGATTTCCGTGACCAAGGATCATGCATCGGTGCGGGCCTTGACGAAACTGCGAAATACCAATTCAACCGACAAAACCGCGACGATTCAGTTGGACGTGTTGGATGCTGCTGGGAAAATCGTTTCGACCGTCCATCGCGATCAAACCGTCCCCGCCAACGGCACGGCCGACGCGGAGCAGGATTTCACGATTACCCATCCGCATCTGTGGAATGGTCGGGCCGATCCGTATTTGTACACGCTGCATGTGACGATCAGCGATGGCAAGACAGTGGTCGATCAGCTCGACCAGCCGCTGGGCGTGCGGTTTTTCCGCGTCGATCCGGACAAGGGATTTTTTCTCAACGGAGTTTCAGATCCGTTGCATGGCGTGAATCGTCATCAGGACCGGCTCGACAAAGGATGGGCGATCAGCCCGGACGATCAGCAACAGGATTTCGATCTCATCATGGAAATGGGATGCAACGCGATCCGCCTTTCGCATTACCAGCACGCCCAGCAGTTCTACGATCTGTGCGATCACGGAGGTATTGTCGTGTGGGCGGAGGCGTGTCTGGTCAACACGGTGACTGATTCCAGCGCCTTCGATCAAACCGCCCAGCAGCAGTTGCGCGAGCTGATCAAACAAAGCTACAACCATCCCTCGATCTGCTTCTGGTCGCTCTGCAATGAACTCTCACCCGGTCGCGGCTCGACAAGGCCGGATCAAAATCCGCTGCTGGCGCACGAGGTGCTCTTGATCGGCGAATTAAATGCACTGGCCCACGCGCTCGATCCCGGGCGTCTAACCACGGCCGCGTCGAATCGGCCCGATCCGTGGTTTCCCTTCAATCAGATCACGGATGTAATGGGATACAACTATTATGACGGCTGGTATGGCAAAACGCCTGCCGCTTTCGGACCCGATCTGGACAAACTCCACGCGTCCCGTCCGGATCATTCGATGGGCATCAGCGAATATGGCGCCGGCGCCAGTGTGATGGAACACGAGGCCGATCCGAAACAGCCAAGGGCCAACAACAATCCCTGGCATCCAGAGGAGTGGCAGACAGAGGTCCACGAAGCAAGCTGGCGCGCGATCCACCAGCGGCAATGGATTTGGGGTTCGTTCATTTGGTGCATGTTCGATTTCGCCTCCGACGGCCGCAACGAAGGAGATCACGCCGGTCGAAACGACAAGGGCATGGTCACCTACGATCGCAAGACCAAAAAAGATGCGTTTTATTTTTACAAAGCCAACTGGTCGGATGATCCGTTTGCCTACATCACCGATCGCCGGTTTACGCCGCGATGTGTGGGCAAGGGCCCGGTGAAGATTTATTCCAATTGCGATTCGGTGGAATTGAAAGTGAATGGCCAGTCGCTGGGATCGAAAAAAGGCGATGACATCCACAGATTCATCTGGGATAACGTGCAATTGAACCAAGGCGAAAATCAATTGGAAGCGATTGGCCAAAAAGGCGGCAAGGAATACGACGATCAGTGCACGATCACGTTCGATCCAACAGCCGCAACACGCGAATCGACGGTGGGAGAGTGACCCAGCGCAACACGCCACATATACTCTGATTGTCATGACCACCGCATCAGGGCCATTTTCATTGGATCGGGTGGTGAACGCCGTGGAAAAAGTCCGACAACGTCTTCTCAAGGCCGCCGCCGCGCTTAAGACGGCGAACGTCGCTTACGCAATTGCTGGCGGCAATGCCGTGGCGCTGTGGGTCTCTCGCGTGGATGACGCCGCGGTTCGAAATACTCAGGACGTGGACATTCTGATTCGCCGCGAGGATTTTGACGCCGCCAAGGCCGCCTTGGAATCGGCGGGCTTTGTTTATCGCCATATCGCCGGCATCGATGCTTTTCTCGATGGTCCGGCGTTCAAAACCCGCGACGCCGTCCACATTGTCTTTGCCAACGAAATAGTCCGCTCACACGAACCAATAGCCAACCCCGATGTCACTGAGGCGGAGGACGCGGGTTTATTTCGCGTCCTTTCGCTGGAGGCGCTGGTGCGTATCAAACTCACCGCCTTCCGCGACAAGGATCGAACCCATCTGCGCGACTTGATCGACGTTGGCCTGATCGACGCTTCCTGGCAGACTCGACTTCCAAAGGTTCTCGCGGACCGCCTCGGTCAATTGATCGACACGCCAGAAGGATAAGCAGGGTTTTTCTCTAAATTCACACACCCCGCCCCAAAAAGAACATCGAAAAATCCGCAATATCGCCTCACGCAATGTGAAGTGGGTTGGAAACCAATTCATTGCAATGCGACCCCGAAATTTTTTTGCGAATTTCCGATTTTTAGTATTGCGATGATTCGGTATTCCGCCAAATTGGTCTTGCTAGATCCGGTTTGGTGTCGTGGAGACTATGCAGCCGGGTGAATTGGGCGCGGTTACACAAAACCGACGCCCCGAATGGGTGGATGCGCTGCTCTGAAGCGCGATGCCCGGTAGTCCTGTATGTGATTTTCGGTTCTGCGTCATTTGCGCGGCCGGGGATTGTGTGTCTCGACTTTCGCTCCATCTCACGACGCTCTAACGGGCGTGGTTCATTTTCGCACTGAATCTCTCGCGGTGCGGGCACAACTTTTTGGAGGTTTTCGATGAGCGTTCAACGCATCGGCCGCTGTACGTCTGCGCATAACTCGACCCCGTTTTCCGGGCGTCGTCGGATAGACCAAGCCAGGCGGGCCGCTACTCGCAGGCTGATGGAATCGCTTGAAGCGCGCCAGCTCTTGTCCGGATCGATTGTCATCACCACCGGCGGCACCTACACCGGCACTTACACCAGCACCAATCCCAATCAGCCCGCCATCACCATCGACACCACACAGCCCGTCACGATCACCAACTCCAACATCAGCGGCGAGGGAGATCTCATTTTCACCGGCGTCTCCGGGGTCAACCTGACCGTCAAAGACTGCACCGCCACCGGCGTGAATCCCAACGTCGCGGGTGTGGGAATCGGTGAATTCCTCGAAGCTGACGACACCGCCAGTCTCACCGTCGAGAATAACACCATCTCCAACGTCGGCGCCTATGCGCTGGATGTCCACGGCTTCACCGGCACCGGCTCGCAAACCGTCACCATCCTCGACAACAGCTTTTCCAACATCAACGGCATGTACAGCAATGGCAGCGGC
Organism: Tepidisphaeraceae bacterium; assembly: GCA_049515255.1. Taxonomy (GTDB): domain Bacteria; phylum Planctomycetota; class Phycisphaerae; order Tepidisphaerales; family Tepidisphaeraceae; genus JBEKUH01. The sequence continues at coordinate 61,278 of JBEKUH010000004.1, forward strand.
GGTTACGAAACCACCGGCTCGGCCACGCCACATGCCATCATTCTCGACAATGTCGTCGGCGTCGCGGGCATCAACATCGGCTGGAATCAGATCGTCAACACCGTCGGCGAAAGCTACATCACCGATGTGATCAATATTTACGATTCCAGCGGAACGTCCGCGTCGCCCATCGACATTCATAACAACCTAATCAACGGCCTTTGGAGCCCATCCCCGGGAACCATCAGCGACAGCGGCTGTGGAATTATTACCGATGGCGGAACCTCGCCCGAAACCGCCTATGTCTCCATCACCAACAACACGATTTTAAATTGCGGAAACAGCGGCATCGGCATCGCGGCGGGAAATAACATCACCGTCACTGGAAACACTTGCGCTTCCACCGGCGAAATCCCTGGCACCAGCACCATGAATATCTCCGCCAATGTCGGCATCTACACCTGGGACCAGATGAGCGGCGGATCGACTTCCAACTACCACAACATCACCGTCGGCGTGAATACCGTCGGCTGGATGAATAGCAAAGGCGTTCGCAACGACATCTGGAACGGCACAACCAGCGGCACAAGCTGGGCGAGCTACACAAAATTGAGCGGCACAATCAACGATGCGGAAATCTCCTCGCTTCAGTCGGCATGGACAACTTCCGCCACCGCCGCCGGCGTCACGATCGGCGTTCCCTCGGCATCATCCAGCACCAGCACAACCACGCAAACATCCAGCGCCACCGCATCCGCCGGCACAACGCAAGTGGTCTCCCTGAAATCCTATTTCAACCGCACCGGAATTTTCACCGATGGCCAGACAACTTCGGCCACGGGCCTGGACACCGACGGCTACGGCTACTCCGCCAGCCAAATCGGATCAACCGTGACCTGGAACGGCCTGACCTACACGCTTGGCTCGGCCAATCAGAACGATGTCGTCTCCGCCACCGGCCAAACGATCACACTTCCTTCCGGCGCGTACGCCTCGCTCGACCTGCTCGCCACCGGCGTCAACGGAAATCAGACAAACAAGGACTTCGTGATCCACTACTCCAACGGCACGACGCAAACCATCGCCCTGAACCTCAGCGACTGGATTTTCTCAGCCGGCTATTCGGATGAGACCATCGTCAAGACCATGACTTACCGCGACGGCAATACAGGCATCGAGCAAAATGAAAACCCCGTCCATCTCTACGGCTACGTCCTGAACCTGGAGTCGGGCCTGACGATCACGAGCATCACGCTGCCGAATGATAGCAACATCGAAATCCTGGGGTTATCGGTGGTGGGGTAAGAATGGGGGTGGAAGGCAACCCGTTTGTCTGCTGGATGCGCAGGGGAGGAAGTGCCCTGTTGGGTAGCAGCCGCTTTGCCACGCATCGCTTAGCCGCTATGCTACCTCGCCTTGTCAGAGGGCCACGAATGTTCGAGGATGAATTATTGAAACATCTCATATGAAACCTAAGCCAATGAGAAAGGCGAACAGCCGCCGGATGCTGAAAGTGGAAAATCTAGGTCCCCTTGTTTCCGCTGAGGTTAACTTTCGTGGCCTCACAGTTTTGGTTGGACCCCAGGCGTCCGGAAAGAGCATCTTTCTTCAACTACTGAAATTGTTGGTGGATGCGCCACACATCAAATACGAGCTCCGGCGAGCGAACATCGATTGGGAGGATAATTTCCGGCGTTTTCTCGATGTGTATTTTGGGGAGGGAATGAGAGGGCTATGGAAGGCGGAGGAAACGGAAATTACTTTCAACGGGCACGCAGTCAGTCTTCCACTACGGATTAAAAACGCTAAGCCTCGAAGAGGCGAGTCCATGTTCTTCATACCTGCCCAGAGAGTTCTGGCGATGCGCGACGGCTGGCCCCTCGCTTTTGGCTATTACGACGCCGGAGTTCCTTTCACTGTGCGTGAATTCAGCGAGGAATTACGCCAGTTGATGGCGGATTTCGGGACTTCGGGGACCTTATTTCCCGTGCCTCGTCGGCTAAAGCGTGAATTCAGAGAGCTTATTCAGAAGCATTTCTTTCCGGGATTCGACCTCAAAGTCGATACAGAGCGCGCCCAAAAGCGAATGGTTCTTTCGAGCGGGAAGGACGCACCCGTGCTACCGTTTATGGTGTGGTCGACGGGCCAACGCGAGTTTGTTCCCCTATTGCTCGGACTATACTGGCTGCTTACTCCATCTGGCGCCTCGCGTCGAAAGGGCCTGAAATGGGTGGTGGTCGAGGAATTGGAAATGGGCCTTCATCCGCGTGCAATTGCCGTGGTTGTTTTGATGCTCTTCGAACTGGTGTCTCGGGGATACAGGGTCTGCATTTCCACTCATTCACCGCAGGTTCTCGACGCGGTATGGGCACTGAGACATCTGAAAGAAAATCACGCCGATCCGAGCGCATTGCTTGAGGTGTTCGGCGCTCCGGTATCCGCGCCAATGCTCAAGATGGCTGAGGATGTGATGAAAAAGTCCGCGAAGGTGTATTACTTTGACCGCGACGGCAAGAGAGTGCGAGATATTTCCAATCTTGATCCTGCGTCAGAGGAAGCAGGCGAATCCGGCTGGGGCGGCCTTTCTGAATTCAGCGGACGCGCCAACGAGGCTGTCGCACGCGCCGTTGCTAACGCAAGACCCAAGGAACACCCGTGACATTTAAGAAAGCAGTCAAGGAGACCCCTAACCTGCAGAACTCTTGGAAACCGGGCCTTGGTGCGTTGCGTTCACAGGACAGGCCCCACATTAAGGCGGAAGACACGCACATGTTAAGGGGTAGCGTGGATGTGGACACTGCTTTGAAGTTCACTCAACCTAACGCCAGTAGATGGGATTTCGCTATCGGATACATGCACGAAAATCGCACTCTCGAATCCGTGTATTGGGTGGAAACGCATACCGGAAGTGATGATCAGATAAATGTCGTATTAAAAAAGCTTCAATGGCTAAAGAACTGGTTGCGTGATGACGGCAGGAAACTTGCTGCATTTGAGCGGGAAATCGTCTGGGTCGCGAGCGGTTCCACTTCCTTCACGAACGGCGCGACGCAGGTGAAGACGCTTGCCGTCAGAGGCTTGCGCTACTCTGGCAAGATTCTCCGTATTCCCAAGCAACACCCCAGCCCTCGGGCGGCGAATGAAATTAGGGCATGAGCTGGCGATTTCCCTAAAACTGCGCACGTGCCCAGCGGGATCAAACCAAGCATCTATGTGGCTTTTTGAGGGTGAGGATGAAAAATTCTCACGCACTCATCCGCAGAACCGCTTCCTTCAGCGTCGGGAAATTAATCGGCTTGATCAGATGCATCTCGAAGCCCGCTTCGCGGCTGCGTTGGAGGTCTTCTTCCTGGCCTAATCCGCTGATGGCGATGCCGCGGATGGATTTGTTGAGTTTGAAATTCTCCATGATCTGCGTGCCGGATCCGTCCGGCAGGCCCAGGTCGGTGATGAGCAGATCGAATTGTTGTTTTTCCGCCAGCGCCAGCGCCTCCTGCACGCCGCCGGCGCTCATTACGCTGCAGCCGAGATGTTTGAGGAGCCGTTCCATGACATTGCGGGTATCGGAATGATCCTCCACAAATAAAACCCGGCATCCGGTGGCGCCGGCTTCCGTTGTCGCCGCCGTGGGGACCACGGGTTCAACCGGCGCCACCGTGTCCAGCTCAACCGCAAACATCGCGCCCAGATTCGGACCCGCGCTGGTCGCGGTGATCGTTCCCCCGTGCAATTCGATCAAAGATTTGGCGATCGACAGTCCGAGCCCAAGACCACCGAATCGCCGCGTTCGATCCGTTTGCTCGAAGGCGTTGAACAATCGGAGAATCATGTCCGGCTCGATGCCGATCCCATTATCTCCCACTTCGATCCGCAGCCGGCCGTTGGCCGCGTTCGACGTGCGCACGGTAATCAGGCCCTTCTGCGGCGTGAACTTGGCGGCGTTGGAGAGCATGTTCATGAACACCTGCTGAAGGCGGTCGGGATCGCCCCAGACATATCGCCGATGGGCCCGCAAGGCGATGGCGGCGTCGATCCATTTTGTGTCGATCACGTTTTGCACCATCTCCAAAGCGTTGCGAAGCAACTGATGCACATCGACCACTTCAAAGTGCAAACTAATGTTCTGCCGGCGAATGCGAGTCAAATCCAGCAGATCGTCAACGAGCCGCGCTTCCAACTCCAGGTTGCGGCGAATCATGCCAATGTGTTGTAGAAATTCCGGCGGAAGGCTCGCCTGTGTTTCCAGAAAACTGATTTCCGCCAGGACCGGCGTCAGCGGCGTGCGCAATTCATGCGACAAAACACTGAGGAAATGATCCTTGGCCTTGTTCGCAGCCTCGGCGCTTTCTTTGGCAAAATTCAATTCCCGCTGCGTGTTTTTTAGCGATGTGATGTCGCGCGTGCTGGTGGAAAAGGCGGTCATCTGCCCGGTGGCGTCCTTGATCGGCGAAATGGTCACGGCAACGTCCACATTCCTGCCGCTCTTGGCGATGCGCGTCGTCTCGAAATGATCCGCACGCTGCTCTTTCTTGAGCAGATCGAGAATTCTGGGCACCTCGTCCTGGCGGTCCGGGGGAATCATCATGTTGTGGGGCTGGCCAATGATTTCGGCTGCGGTGTAGCCAAAAATATGTTCGGCGCCGCGGTTCCAGGTCTGGACGATTCCATCGAGCGTGCTGCTCATGATGGCGTCGTCGGAATATTCAACAATCGCCGCCAACGTCGCCTGTGCGGCGGCGATGTCTCTGGCGGCAATATCCCTGTTGGTCTCAATGCCGCGCACGATCGGCGTGACCATGGGCGACCGGGTGACCGCCTTGACACCTGAAATCTTCCGTGACGTGTCCATACTGGCCTCCCTGCTCGATGCTCAGCGCAAGGTTCCCACAAGCGCTGTCCATTCTTCTGCATTCAAAACAAAAAAGCCGACGTGGGAGAATGCCCTTAGGCGTTCAACCACGTCGGCTTACTCTTTATCCGGTCGCCCGCCCAAAACCGAGCTACCGTCTACTTAGTCATCCGACAGTCCACTTTTTCCTGACCATCCACCAAATGTAGGCTACTGTAGCAGAAAACAAAAGTCAAATATTTCCCCGGAAAAACCGTGTGTGGGATGCGTTACAGAACGGCCAATCGGTTGCCAATTGTCGGCGCGCGAGCCTGTGAAATGCGTCGTGGAAAAAACGCGCCGCGGCATCGCATGACGATTGCGCGATCATGTTATATCCACGGCCGTGACCGGTGATTCGAGCCTTGCGAATCGGTTGTGGCTTGCGCAATTGCGTCCAACGCATTGACACAATTTGTTCTCCCGGTGTTCGCCGCCGCGCACCGCTCCATCACTGATGGATCGCGCAATGAAATGCCCCGCGGCTGGATTTTCATCGAAATATTTTTTCTTTTTCCTCGCCAAATTCGCACTTGCGAGCTTGTCGCCATACCCCGCTCGCCAAACCTTTTCCCTATGGCGGTGTCATCCGTTAAAATGCTTGCGTCAATTTTTTGGGAAGGCAGGGATATGCGAGACATTTGTGGCACGTTCCTTGGCATCATGGCTGTGATTACTCTGACCGCCGGCATGGCATTCGCCGATGCCAAGGTGGATGAGCAACCGCTCGGTCCCGACGGGGATTCCATCGGATGTTCCATTAGCCCGCATGGCAATCACGTTGGCGTGCTCGCCGCCAAGGGCAGCCGATTCGTCGTCCTGCTCGACGGCGTGGAAGGGCCCAAGATCGAAGGCCTGATGCCCGCCATCTATGGAAATCTTTACCAGGCCGGCACGTATTGGCAGGGACAGGTGCCCATTCTCTTCTCCAATGACGGCTCGCACAGCGCCTACATCGCCAAGATGGGCGATGATTACGTCGTCTTCGAGGATGGCAAGGAGATTTATCGCGGTCCCGAGTCCGTCAGCAATGGCTCCAACATCAACGTCCCGCTGGAATTCACCAACGGCGGAAAGCATTTGATTTTCTTGGTCGTAGGCGACGACGGCAAATTTCACGTCGTCGTCGATGGCAAGCCAGGCCCCGCCAGCGGCGAGCCACCGTATGGCTTAATCGTCAGCAACGACGGCGATCATTACGCATACTCCGGCTTTCAAAACACCAACCTCGGAAACGGCGTTCCCAACTGGGCCGTCGTCGATGGCCGGCAGGTCAATTATTTCGGCGACAACATGCAGTACACCGGAAAGAACATCATCCTCACCACCATGGGCGTCGATGGCGGCACCGGTCTGCTCATCAACGGCAAGCCTTCGATCAAGGCGCAAGCCATCACTCCCATGTGGCTCTCCCCAGATGGCAATGAAATCGCCATGGAGATCACCCCCAACAACACCGACCCCAGAATTCTGGTCGTCAACGGCAAGGAAATCCCAGATGCCACTGGCCTGAATGTCAACAAGATGTATTTCAGCCCCGATGGAAAACGCTGGGCTGCCCTGGTCCAGACCAAGACCGGCGCCAGTTTTATGATCATCGACGGCACCAAGGGCGAGGAATATCAAACCATCTCGCCCGATTGCGGCGTTGCCAATGAACTCCGCATGCGATGGAATTGGATGAACGGCAAAGACCCCGCGTCCAATGCGGATGTCACGCCGCCCGTGCCGGGATTCACGGCAGATTCGTCCAAGTTTGTTTACGTCGCCTCGGAAGGGGGTAGGCAATTCATGGTTGTCGATAGCGATGAATCCGATCCGTTCAAGACCGATCTCCCGCTGCAGCCCGTCCTCAGCCCGGTCGGCAATCGGATCGCCGTGATCGGCAACACCACCGACGGCCACCAGCGCGTGATTGTGGATGGCGACACCAAAATCTTTGGCCCGGCCCAATCCTCCAGCGGCCCATCGCGATGCTATTGTTTCTCATTCACCCCGGATGGCACACGCTATGCCTACATCAACGGCAGCCACCTCAACGTCGATGGCGTCAACATGCCCGGCGCCAGCACGGGAATGCAATACGTCTTCAGCCCCGACGACAAGCACATCGCTTACATGGGCACCGACAACACCGTTTGGTCCCTTTTCCTCAACGGCAAGATTATCGAACAAAGCAACACGACCGGCCAGACCGGCCGAGTTTTCTTCAGCCCCGACAGCCAGCACATTTACACGCTCAAGCACACCAATCTCGGGTCGATGGGCACCAAGGATTCGGAGCTCCTCAGCGTAGATGGCAAACCGGTGACGCACTTCGACTGGGCGATCAACGGCTCCACCTGCAATTTTGAATTCGCGCCAGATGACACGATGACCTTCGTCGCCCTCACGGACGGCAACCTGCGGCTATTCCATGTCACGCCCTCGCCGGATGAGAATATCGCCACGCTTCTGGCTAGTGCCAAAACGCCGAAGGTGCAATGAGGTTCTTATGTCCGAACTTCATTCGCCCTCATGAAACGGCGGGAAATACCCGCTCGTTGGCAAGCATTTCCCCGGCGTAGGCGAGGCATGCCTTCACATCTTGCGCGGTCAGGTGCGGATAGCTTCGCAGAACATCCGCCTCGCTCCAGCCATCGCCCAAGAGCTTAATCACATGTTCCACGCTGATGCGGGTCCCCTTGATCACCGGCTTGCCACACAACACCTGCGGCTTCAATTCGATGCGATCTTCCCAAGTCATAGGGCACCACCTTGGCTCATGCATTACATTCTACCCCAGTCCAGCCTGCAGACAATCGGAGAGCCGTCAGTGATTGGGGGCGGACACATGCTAATAAAATGCGACGATCTGGTGACCATTCACAAATTCTGTTCGATGCTGCCGTCGTTCGTGTTCGAGGTGCACCCGGTCATCCCCGTCGAAGAAGCCGTCCGCGGCGGACTGGAGGTCATCGCTTGGCGCGATGGATTGAAGAAGAAGTGATTGGGCGGGGAAGGCATGGAATCATGCACCAACTTCATCTGGTCCGTTAGCCCCCGGCTCTGCCGGGGAACGTGCTGAGAGCCAAATCGATTAACGAAAAAGGAGACAATCATCATGCCGCAATTCCTAGTCACACACACGTTGCCCCCCAAGGGCATTTCGCGGGAGAAATTCGTCCAGATCTCCGCCGCCACCCAGCAGGCTCCGGGTCTTAAATGCCACGAAAGCTTTGCCAACCTGACCGAAGGCAAAGTCTTCTGCCACTGGGAAGGCCCCAAGGCGGAGGCTCTGGCCGCATGGTTCAAGAAGATGGAGGTGCCGTACGACAGCATCACCAAGCTGGAATACATCGCCGAAGGGGCAACCGGGAAAGATGTTTGAGTCTGACTGGTGTGGTGATCGGACGAATTAAAGGTGACCGGAACTGATGCGTTATGGCTCGCGGAGCTGCTGGTCGGATTGGCGGAATTCGGTCAATTGCTGGCGCAGAGTTCCTTTTTCTTCGCCGCGTTAATCGCGGGGACCCAAACAGTTCAATTCTCAATCCGCAAAGTACGGTCCGGTTTCAATGAGTCATTTAGTGCCCTTGCAGCAGCGTCAGCACTGTCTGCGGAATACTGTTGGCCGTTGCCAGCACCGTCGTACCCGCCTGGACCAGGATTTGGGCGCGGGTCAGGGCGCTGGTTTCCGAGGCGAAGTCGGTGTCGGTGATGTCGCTTTCGCTGCTTGTGACATTCTCCAGCGTCACCTGCAGGCTGGCGGAGTTGGCTTCCAGGGTGTTCTTCTGGAATGCGCCCAGACGGCCCTGCAACTCGGCGACCTGTTGGATGGCCACGTCGATAATTTGACTGGCCTGCTCAGATTTGCCCGCCACGAGGGAGGATGATCCGCCGGTTTGAATGTCGTTGAGGAAACCAACGGACTGGTTGCCCAGCGCGCTGGCGGCGACCGAGCTGATGCCGATGCTCACCTGTTGATCGCTGGTGACTTGCGAGCCGAGTTGGAAGAGCGCCCCGCCGCCGGTGATGGCGAAGCTGGTTTTGCCGATGCCGAAGGAATTGTTCAGGGTCATGTCCAGATCGAGTGCGGAGGTATTGAGCTGCAATTCCTGTCCGGTTCCGACGGTGAGGGCGCCGTTGATGGTGGCGACCGCATCGGCGCCGACGGCGCGTTCCTTGGAGGCGCCGGTGGCATCGGTGGTGGCGAACGTGCCGGTCTGCGCTTGCACGGACACGAATTGCGCGCTGCCATACGCAGAGCTATTGAATTCGATTCCGGAAGCGGCATTGGCGGCATTGATCAAAGTAGCGGTGACGCCGGTGCTGTCGGAGATGTTGTTGACAGCGAAAGCGATGGCCGAGGCGGTGGTTCCGCTGACGAACGACAGCGTTTGCACACCGGTATTTCCGGCAACTTCAAGCGTGACGCTCGAGGTAATAGCGGCGGAGCGAAACTGCAAATCGGCGAGTTTGGCGCTGCTGATGACATTGACATCGACAGGCATGCTGGTGGCGGTGCCGAGGTTGGCCTGGGCGATGCTCAGGGCGCTGATGGCGCTGGTGTGGACGCCGCTAGTGACGTAATTGAGGCTGCCGTCGATCAGATTGAGCCCGGCGAAATTGGTGGTGTCGGCGACGCGCGTGATGCTCTGAATGTCGGAGTCCACCTGGAGCTGATTGGCCTGGATTTCCGCGGGGGAGAGTGCGCCGGAGTTGGCGGATTCGACGACGAGACCCTTGATGTCGTTGAGCATCGAGGAGACTTCGGACAGCGCGCCGTCGGCGGTGGAGATGACGTTCTGCGCCTGGGCGCTGTTGTTGACCGCCTGAGTGAGGCCGGCCATCTCGCTTTGCAGACTCTGGCTGGCGATGAGACCTGCGGGGTCGTCAGCGCCGCTGTTGATGCGCAGACCCGTGCTGAGCCGCTCCAGCGAAGTGCTCAACTGGTTCTGCGAATTGGCCAGCGCGTTCTGGGCAATGAGCGATGCTACGTTTGTATTGATGCTGCCCATGTCAATCCTCCATGATTGTTAAAGGCAAAAACCTAAAGGCGAAAACCACATTGATCGTGGCGCGGAACTACTCTTTCCGCTGCGGACTACTTGTTCTGAGAACTATTTGTTCTGCTGGTTGTCCGGTTTCTTGTCAACGATCTTTCCAAATCCCGAAAGATCCTCGGGCTTCACCTGCGCCGCGGCTTTGTTTTCGCGGCGAATGGCGTCGTACACTTCCTTGCGATGCACGCTGATCTCCTTGGGGGCATTGATGCCCAGGCGAACTTTATCGCCGCGGATATCAACGACGGTGACTTCGATGTTGTCACCAATCATTATGGTCTCGTCGCGTTGGCGAGAAAGCACCAACATGTCAGGCTCCTTCCTGGTGGTACGGGCGTCGCGCAACTAAATTGGGCGCGCAGCCCCGACATCCGTGTCGCACACAACCAACGACTTGCTCGCAATTCGCCGGATTTACCGGACGATTTCGCGTCTCAAGCCGACTTGGCCAGCGCCACCTCGGACTGAAGCTTCAAGAGCGGCTGGCGCGTCGTCCATTTCTTTTCAGTCAGGACGACCTGTTCGCCGAGGCGCGTTGCCGCGTTGATGACGAGGGGTCCGAGCAGATTACCCGTCAGCCATTCGCCGATCTTGTTACAGATGACGAAGACCTGGGCGAAATGGATGTCGGCCAGGTTGAGGTCTGCGCGGGTCTCCTCTCGAAGAGGCACCTCGTAATCTTTAAAGAACGTGCTCGGATCGGTGACGACGAAAGCGAGATTCGGATCATCCGCGCTTTGCAGCCAGAAGAAATAATTTTCCTGGCCGGTCTGAATCAGAGCAAAGCGGGAGTGATTGGGGAATCCCAAAAGTCCGCGCGGGAAAGTCATGACGCGGTTGTCGTCAACCGTCAACGTTCCGAACCGTGAAGTCTCGATCTCCATTGACAACTCCAAAGCCGCTGGATGACAGGCAACCCAACAAGGGCGACCAATGATCCAGCGAAACCCAGGCGCCGGCTCCTGCCGGCAACCAACCCCACGGCCTCCGCCGCGGATCGCTCTCCCCTGCGCTTATCTAGCCGGGCGACATCCAGAAGCCCGTGCATCTATTTCCCCGCGGCTCCGCAGCGATTGCCGAGTTCCACCCGGTGTGGCGAATCCGTTCGCCTCTGCAAACTTGCGATTCTCCATCGCATCGATCGGCTCCGCTGGAGGGAAGACAGCTCCGCTGTCATGCGGCTCCGCCGCGCCGATCATTTGCTGGCTTCAGACGGCCTCTCCAGGCCACCCGCATTTTCTCCGGCGAATTCCGCCGTTACCGGCAGAATTTTCTGCGCTCCTGCTTGTCGATTGCTTATTCTTTATTCGCAATCTACATGGCTCCTTATGCATTGCAACATCCATGCCACAGACCTCCTCAATCCAGAAAATCCAAGAGAGACAGCCCTAATGACCTCGACGCCGTCTCGTAACTGGCTTCCAGGGCGGTTTGCAGTTGCTGGTATTGTGTGATGGCCTGGGTCATGTTGGTGTCCTGGAGCTGGGAGAGAAACGATTGCGTTGTCTCGTTCTCCTGCGTCAGCTGCGTCTGCCGCTCCTGCAATTCCTGCTCAATCGCGCCGGTCTGGCCCTGGGTCTGGCTGACACGCTGCATGTCGTTGGTGATGCCCTGCGATGCCGCGGTGATTCCGTCGATATCGTTGGTTTGCAGTGCGGTGACGAGCTTGGAAAGATTTGCGAAGATTCCGTTGGATGCCACGCCGCTGGTGTCGGTTCCGGTGATGGTGTTGCCCGATGCGGCAGCGGTGAGGCCAAGCTCGCTGGCGGCGGTGGAATTATTTTCGGGAGTGACGGTGAGCGTTCCGCCCCCGCCGGTGGTGTCGGTCAGAACGATTCCGTTTCCGGTGGTTGCCAGGGTTGCTGTGACCGCCCCGCCGGTGGCGGTGTTGATGTCGGTCAGGACATCCTGTACTGTCGCAGCGCCGTTGAGGGTGACATTGAACGTGCTGCCGTTGCTCGCGGTGATCTGAAAATCCGGAGTCGATGCGCCGGCGGTCTGGACGCCGTTGCCATCATTGAGTTGCGTCAGCGGCGTGTTAGTGTCGAAGGTTCGGATTCCCAATTCCGTCGCGGTTGATCCGCCGTTTTCGCCGATCTGTAAATCCGTTCCTTGCGTGGCGTTGAGGACGTTGATTCCCGTACCGGCGGAGTTGATTTGCGCAGTGACACCCAGCCCGGCGCCGTTGATGGCATTGAGAACATCCTGCACCGTTCCGGTTGGGGACCAGGTAATGGTCTTCGTGCTTTGGCCATTGGTGATGATGATTCCGGAATTATCAATCCCCGCCCCGCCGCGAAGATCGGCGACGGGCGTCAGGAGCGTGACTTTCGGATTGATGGATGATCCGACATCCGGATTTCCGGTCCCTTCGCCGGTGGAAGGCGTGGCGATACCAAGATCGGCCGCCGTTGTGCCGCCGACATCAGTGACGGTGATGTTCTCCGAGCCTGTGCCGGTCAATGTGATTCCGTTGCCGGAGACGGATGCGGTGATCGAGCCGACGGCGGCGTTGTTGATCAGGTTGACGACATCCCCGACGCTGGAGGCGGAGCTAAGATCGACAGTTTTGGTGACGGTTCCATCGCTGATTTGCACGGAGCCGAGGCGAACGCCCTGATTTTGCGCGCCGGAAACATCGGTGAGTCGGGTGGTGGCGGAGAGAGTTGGGGCGAGATCGGTTGCGCCGGCGACCTGGCCGGTGAGTGAACCAAACAGGGCAGCGCCATCCACCTGATAGGAAAGAAGCGTGTTGTCATCATCGAGATTGCTGAGCGTTTGTCCGGTGCCGTTATACAGCACGCCATTGGCGGATTCGGTGAATGGCTGCGTTTGCCCGCCGTCGTCGCCGAAAAGATATTGGCCGTTGTAGGTTTGATTGGCGATGGAAAGGATTTGGTTATAGACGCTCTGGACAACGGTGGCGGCGCTGTTGCGCTCGGAGGCTGTGACACCGGTGCCGACATTGGCACTGGCTGTAGTCTGGGCTTGTTGGAGCAGGGTCGTCAGATCGCCGAGGGTCGAATCGGTTTCGCCCAGCATGCTGCTGGCGGAGTTCATGTTGCTGGCATAAGTCTGGCGGACGTTCAACGTCTGATTCAACTGCATGATCATGGATGCTGCGGCGGGATTGTCGCTGGGCTGGCTGATCGCCAGGCCGGTGGACAATTGCTGTTCCACCGTCGCCAATTGCGACTGGAGTCCGTCCACCGACTGCGTCGTGGCCTCCGACTGCAGGAGATTGCTGACTCGACTTAATCCAACCGGTAGAACCGACATAAAATTCTCACGTAATCGCCATCAAAGCGGTCATCATCGTGTCGATGGTTGAGACCAATCGGGCCGCGCCCTGGTACATCAACTGTTGTTTCATCATGTTTACGGTTTCCTCGTCGATGCTGACGCCGCTGACCGATTGCTGCTGGGCGCTGAGCGCGTTCTGGATATCCAGCGTGGATGCCGCGTTGCTTGTGGCAGTGGCGGTGTTTTGGGCAATGCCGTTGATCATCGACTGATACGCCGACATCACCGATTGCCCGCCGAGCACCGTCTGGCTGGTATTGGCCATGGTTGAAATGGCCAGGGCATTGGAATTGTCGCCGGGCTGGCCATTCTGTGCCGCGGCAATCAAATTCGGCGAATTGGCGATCGTGGAATTCACCGCGATGTTCTCGGCATTGTCGCCGGAGAAAAATGTGTTGATGCCCAATGCCGCCAATGTTCCGCTGCTGTCCTGGCTGAAATAAATTTGATCCGCGGGGTTCGTCGAGCTTATTGTTAGATGCCCGCCCTGAATGGATGCCTGAACATTGGGTATGGCATTGAGGCTGGTGACCAGACTATTCAGGCTCGTCTGCGTTCCGGTTCCACCGAGATTTACGGGAACGAGAGTGCTGCTGGAAAGTCCCGTTTGACTGTTTTTTAGCGTGACGACAAAACTGCCGTTGGTTGGTGTGAAATCCAAACCTGCCGCTGTGCTGTTGAGCGCGGCCGTTGGATCGAGCACTTGCGATGTTCCCGTCACCGTGCTGAATCCCTCCAAACCCTGACCACTGGCGTGCAGAGTATTGAGGCCGGATATCAGCCCGGCGGCAAGGTTATTCAATTGCCCCAGCACGCTGGTGATCTGCTGCTGCGCCTGGATCGTGGCGGCAAGCTGGCCGCTGGTCGCGGGCACGGGACTGTTGTTGGCGGTGAAAACCAACTGATACGACGGTTGGCCGGTGGATGTCGCCATTGACTGCACAGACATCGCGCTGGCGGTGGTGTCCACCACCAATGGTTGGGAACCAACGTAAATGTTCACAGTTCCATTGGCTTGATTCACCGTGGTGACATTCACCAATTGGGCGAGGTTCTGCACATCCGCATCACGCTGGTCGAGCAGGGCGTTGTCGGTTCCGCTGCCACTTTGCGAGAGGCTGATCTGTTGATTCAGACCCGCGATCTGCTGCGTGAGCTGATTGGCGTTGGTGGCGAGGGTGGAAAGCTGGCTGCCGGCTTGTGATTGCAGCGTCTGCAATTGCCCGGAAAGATTGTTGAGCGTCAGGGAGAGCGATTGACCATCATCCAGCACGACAGTGCGCTGCGATGTATCGGTTGGATCGTTGGCCAGACTGGACCAGTCGCCGAGGAACGTGCTGACTTGGGTGTCAAAACTATTGCTGCCCAGGGCGTTGAAAACCGACTGGACCTGTCCGCTCCATTGCTCTGTGACGTTGGCGGCCTGGTTGTCGCTCACGGCGGAGTTCAGCCGCTGGTTCAGCGATTCATCCACCTGCCGCTGCACATCGGTCAGGTCGGTTCCTGTGCCGATGAAGATGCCCGGGGAAATCTGCGTATCGTTGCCCGGCGTGGTATTGGCGACTTCATCTGCATAATTCGGATCGCCGGAATTGGAGATGTTGTTGCCCGTGACCTGGAGCTGCGCCTGAGCCACGGCCAGCGCTGATTGCCCGACATTGAGTGCTCCGATCAGTGACATATCAGCCGACTGCCTCCATCACCCCGATCCGACCGTTCATCTGTCTGACACCCTGTTTGGTGTAAAGTCCTGCGCGCTGCACCGCCCCCGCAATTAGCCGGCCGACCGTATTCAAATGTCCCAAAACCGCCGCCGCCAATTTGGACGTGCTCTTGGATCGCGCGGAAATTTTGCCGATCACATCACGCAGATCGTCCCGGCTCTTGAGCAATGCCGTTGCATGTCCCGGAAACATCTCCGCCAATTTCGTCACCGTCGGTTCCTCTTTCACACGAGCGGCTTCCGCAAGTTGCTTCACGAGAATCTTCCGGCGATTGTCCAGCATCGTCAGACGCAGCCGAATCGCCTCTTGCGCGCTGATCAATTCATTCATGGAATTTAAATCCAGCGTTTTCATCGCGACGTGCTGCGACTCCATGTGATGCAGCAACTTGTGCTGCTCGGCGATCATCTGCGCCAGGACCGAAAGAAGATCAGTGAGTTGGCGTGACATAAGGCATCTGTGGTTGGGTGGTCATCGTTGTCAGCCGCCGCAGGGTCTGAACGTCGGATGGTTTCTTCGAGAGGTCCTGTTTGGCGTAGGCTTGTTTGGCTTCAATCTTTCGCACCAGACTGTTCACGAGTTTGCTGCCCACCGCCCCGCTGAGACGCTGGGTAAGTTCCTGGTCGTACATCTCTCCGAACACCTGGCCACCCTCGCCGCCATCGAACATTTTGCTGCGGAAGGGATCCTGTCGCAATTCTTTGAGCATCGGCCCGAAAAAACTCATCGCCACCCATTTGCTGGCTTGTGTCACGAGTTTGTCATGCTGCGAAGGCTCCGGCACAACGCGCACCGGCGAGCGCGTAAATGCCGTGTTTGGATGCGCCAGCGGGGTGACATGTTGCGTCGTAAAATCCATGGTCACTCCTCAATCAACTTCGCGTGAAGTTTTCCGGTTTTGTAAAGTTCTTTGATGATGTCGATCCGGTCCTGCGCGGGGACTTTTAGTTGCTCCATGGCGTTGACCAGGTCCTCAAGATTTCCGCCGGGCTGTTCGGTGGTGCCGATGGCGATGGCCTCGTGATCGGTCGTCACCGGAGTTTGCGGCGTCGGCACCGGAGCGGGCTGAATGGTAGAGATCGACAGCCCGTTGTGGCTGATGACCACCGGGCTGATTTCCACATCCCCGGTCATGATGATCGTGCCGGTCTTCTCGTTGATCGTGACCCGCGCCTCGGTGGAAAGAAGCTGCACCGGCAATTCTTGCACACGAGCGATGAATCCATCGGGATGCTCCCGCTCGTTGACCGGGATCGTGATCAGAATATTCTTGGCGTCGATCGCCACGGCTAAGGTTTCGCCATTGAGGGCTTCGGAATCGTTGATGATTTTGGCAATGCGACTTGCCGTGGCCCAACTGGCGGCGGGATCATCGAGAATCAGGCTGAAATGTCCGCCGGCATCGATGACTTTGGCGGGAAGATCGGCCTCCATAACCGCCCCGCCCGCGCCGGCCTTGATGACGCCGACGGTTGGCGTGCTGGGGTCTTCGATGGTCACCGGACCCTCCGCCAGCGCCAACAGCGGTCCGCCGGGGATCGGTCCCTGCATCGGTGTCACGAACAATCGTCCGCCGTTGAGGCTCGGCGCGGCGCCGACGCTGCTGACATTCACATCCAGATGATCTCCGTCACGGGCGCCGGTCTCGGGGACCGTTGCCGTGACCATCACGACGGCGACATTGGCGGCGTTGGACAATTCCGCAACGGTCACGGGGTCGGCGAACTTGGCGAGCATGGAACGGAGCGGATTGATTGCCGGTGTGAAATCGCCGCCGTCGCCGGTCCCCTTTAATCCGTAAACGAGTCCGAGGCCCGTGAGGATGTTGGTGCGCTGGCCGCCGATTCGCGTGATGTCGGCGACCTTCACCGCCAGCGCAGACCTGCAGATGGTCAGCGCGACCACCGCGAATATCAGCAGACCCTTACGCATCGGTCCAATAAATCGTCAGAATGGATTGATCGAGTCCAATAAACGCGTGATGAACCCGCGCTCGGTCGTGTCGCGGACGGCGCCTTTGTGCTTCTTGATCAGCGAAAGATCGTAGAGCTGCGTGCTAAGCACGGTATTATCGGCCGTTACATCATCCACACGACAGGTGCCAAGCAACGTCATTTGCTGCTCTTCTTCATCCGTTTTGATGTCTTCCGTCGCTTTGAGGACCAGCGTTCCGTTGGGTTTCACGTCGATCACTTCCGCGGTGATCTGGGCCGTGACGGAATCGGAGCGGTTGACTGTCGCCTCGCCGTCGAAGTCGCGCGCGGCACTGGTCTTTAATTCCATCGGCGTGCTGGGTGATTGCTCGATGGCCTTGAGATGGGCGATCTCAAGCTGAACGTAGCTGTCGATCTGCGCGTCGAAATCCTGGGTGTGCTTGAGGTTCGTCGTGCCTTGGGAAGCGAACTGGCTTTCCTCACGCACGATGACGGTGACCAGATCGTGTTTCTTCAGGATTTTCGGCGCGGGTTCGGGGACGGAGTAGTAGCTGTTGGAAGAAGCGCCGGCCAGCGATGGATCGAGGGTGCCGCCGAGTTCCACGCGCGCCAGCGAACCGCCGGCTCGTTCCAGAACGACGCCGATGGGCTGCGGAGGCGGGACCGTGTTGCTTTGCGGCTCAGGCGCGCGGGCATTGTTCGGAGCGGCAGTTTGCGCGCGGACCGTTGTGGAGATCGCCAGGATTGCCAGTAAAACCAACGGAATTCTCGGCATTTTTTTGTCTCCGTGATCTTGGGCGTCCATGCCCTCTCGAACGCGCTCCCCTCCGGGTCGCGGCTAAACTGTTTTGCAATCCTCAATCTGTACCCGTCAGCCGGCCTTCCTGCTGGCCGGTGATGGTCACATCAAAAACATCCCGCGTGGCATCGTTGCGAACCTTGATCGTCTGCCCCATCGAGCCGGGCTCCAGTGCGCGGCCGACGGTTTTGATTTGCACCGATCCCTCCTGCAGCATCACCGTTACCAACTGCCCGCCACGCACCATCGGAACCGGGTCCACGAGCCGCGGCACCATGATTGTGCCCGGCTTCATGTCGCTGGCGGCTTGCTGACCGACGCATTGATCCAATCGCAGGAGCGGTTGATCGGGGAGTACGTTGGCGAGAATCCGGCTGCTGGTGAAATCCGATTCCTGCAAGACCTGTTTGTATGCGATCGGCTTGGCAACGATCACTTGTTGTTCCCATGCACGCGCGATGGCGCTGATGGTCACGTCCTTGTCGCCAGTGTCCGTGACGATTGTCACATCCCACGACACTGCACCTAGATTGTTCATTCGCTGGGGCTGGATGTTGAATTTGAAATACGGCTCGGACAATGCGAGGATTTTTTCATCTTCAGGATTGAAAGTGATCTGCATGTCGTCCGGCGACACGCCCAGACGCTGACACGCATCGGCGATCAGCAGGTCTTGCAGGCGATGGGCCGGCTGGGCATCGGCGGTCGGTGCGGCGACAGGAGGTGGCGCAACATCCGGTTGAGTTGCCGGCGAATGCGCATCATCGAGCGGGCTTCTGCCGGATTGCCGGGAGTCGATCCAATCTTCCAGAGCCTGTCGTGGATCAATACTGGCATCCGCGCGCGTGATCGTGCAGCTTTCGGCGCCGGCGAAGTTGATCATCGCCACGTTCACGCCGGCATCGTGCAACATCTGCCGAATGTCGGCGACGGTGACGGATTTGAAGGCTGTCTTGTCGTCCATGCGCGCCACCGTCAGATTTTCCAGCGATTTGAAAACCGTTGCATCCGCCGCTGACCAGCGGCAGACCTGCTTGAGTTTTGCCTGGGATCCGATGATGGTCGCCTCTCCGCGTAGTTCCAGTGTTCCGCCGATCATTTCATTGGGATCGGTGACGAATTTATCGCTGGATATTTCATCCGGCGAAATCGTCAGCGGGGTGGTTTCCTGTCCAAATCCCCACTGATGCAACAAGAGTGTGGTTGCCCAGAAAAGGACCGTCAGGATCACTCCCAATTGCACTTGCTGCTTCTTGGTTAATTTACGCCCATTCATCGCGACCTCCCTGTCGCGTATCCATAACGACTCTACTTACGCTACGACCGCCTCAAATTAGCCACAGTTTCCAGAGCCTGATCGGCGGTCTGGATCGACTGGCTGTTAAGCTCGAACGCTCGCTGCGTTTTGATCAGATTGACCAGTTCATTCACGGGATCGACGTTGCTGGCTTCGAGAAAATTCTGCAGCAACTGGCCCGACCCCTGATCGCCGGGAATGCTCTCGATCGGCGGGCCGGATGCCGCGGTTTCCTGAAATAGGCTGCCGCCCAGTTGCGACAGGCCTTGCGGATTCACGAACTGGGAAATTTTGATCTGGCCGATGGTTGTCGGCGCTTCCGCGCCGGCCTTGAGGCCGGTGATATTTCCATCCTGGCTGATAGTGATGTTGGTGACGCCCGTCGGAATAGTGACCGGCGGCACAAGCTGATATCCGTCGCCCACACCCAGCACAAGCTCATTGTCGGCGTTGACGTAGAACGCCCCGTTGCGCGAGTAGGCGGTTCCATCGCCGAGGGTGCTGAGCACTTTTACCCGGAAAAATCCGGGCCCCTGGATGCCGATGTCCAGCGGGTTGTTCGTATTTTGCATGCTCCCTTGTGACATGTCGATTTCGGTATTGCCGATGCGCGTGCCCAATCCGACAGCGATGCCCGACGGCGCAATTTGTCCGGTCGAACCATCCGTGCCAGGTTGTTTTAATGTCTGATAGAACAGGTCCTCGAAATTGACCCGGCTTC
Source organism: Tepidisphaeraceae bacterium (assembly GCA_049515255.1). Classification (GTDB taxonomy): domain Bacteria; phylum Planctomycetota; class Phycisphaerae; order Tepidisphaerales; family Tepidisphaeraceae; genus JBEKUH01. Next base: position 80,968 of record JBEKUH010000004.1, read on the forward strand.
CCTTGAACGCCGTGGTTTCGGAGTTCGCCAAATTGTTGGCGATGACGTCGATGTCCGTGGAGAGCGCCCGTAATCCGGTCGCGGCAGCGTGTAGTGCGGTGATAGCCATGGAATTAGTTGTCGGTAATGGGCTCTAGTTCATTCCAGTTCGTTTCAACTGATCTTTCCTACATCATTGACCAATTTGTCCAGCGTCTCGTCCTGATATTTGATCATGTTGGCGTTGGCCTCGAGCTGGCGCTGCATTTCCATCAACTCCGTTAGCTCCGTGGTGGGCTCGACGTTGGATCGTTCGATGTATCCGCTGCGATAGGTGGGGCTTGCGGTGGTCAGCGCGGAATCCTGGGGGAAGGAAAGCATAGTGTCGCCGTCCTTGCGCAACGCAGCGGGATCGGCTACGTTAAATGTGCCGATTTTATCGACGGCTTTTCCACCCTGCATGATCGTTCCATCAGATCCGATCGTCACCGGAAGAGTACCGGAAATTTGAATCGGCTTTTGATCCGGATCGAGAACCGTCTCCTGCGCGTTGTCAGCCATCACCAACTGGCCGCCGGCATTTACCAGGAATTGGCCGTTGCGAGTCAGGCGGACCTGGCCATTGTTGGAGACGCCAAAATACCCGCTACCCTGCAGCCCGATGTCGAGATTATTTCCGGTGGGTTCGAGTTCGCCCTGCGAGGTGTCCACGGTCGTCGGGCTTGCGAATATTCCGGTGCCAAGGGAATCGAGCATCGGATCGCCGCTGTCATCGAGCGGGCCAAATCCCTCCGCGGGGGTGGGCCGCTGCTGCAACAACGCCAGGTCGCGCTTGAAGCCCGTGGTTTCAGAGTTGGCGATGTTGTTGGCGATCACGTCCTGTCTGTACGAGCTGGCGATCAATCCAGCCGCCGAAAGGTACATCCCGTAAAGCATTCCATTCCTCTCGCAAACAGTTGCCCGCGCCAAACCAAAACGCCGACGGACTTTTCCGGTGCGCAGCAACTCGCTTGCCGTCCTATATCAAGCGGCGTGCCAGACGAAGTTTCAGTATGTGAGATTACAAATCCCCCGATTTTACCGAGGGATGCGTTCGCAGTGGCTCCCTTGTGGAAATGAAGTTCTGGCGCAATTTCTGCCTGATCGGTTGCACTTCCAGCGCTATTTGAGAAATAGAAACTATGATTACGGAATGAAACTCACGCCGACTTTCATTTATGTCTTTGGAACACCATTTTTGTCGGTCATGGGGCTCGAACCGATCGAGGGCGCGGGCTCGAATAGCAAACGGCGATGGCGCTGCGAAGACCGTTGGCCAGCCTGTTGACGTTCATAGCGGCATTCTGCAATTGACAAGAGAGTCGCCATCTGCGGCGGCCGATGCGATGGACTTTCGGCCACGGGCCGACCCTCAACCATCCGTCACGCCCCATTGTCCGACCTCTGATTCAGATGCGCGAAGGGACGGCATTCGCAAATTCCAGGGAGATGGGGATGAAAATGAAAGTCCGTTGCTGTAACGATAGCCCAGATTTTTTATTGACGAGCGTCTCGTCAGGGAGCAACGGATTATGAGCAATGTACCTGTTTTCGTCGGCCTGGACTA
>JBEKUH010000005.1:0-85330 GCA_049515255.1 Tepidisphaeraceae bacterium
GTACATCTTCATGGCTATCTCCTTGTATTGAATAGACCCATCGGAATCTTAACTTCCGACAGGGAGACGGCCTTTCATGTGATTAGGATCAGCGCTGCCGCTGCGAAAACCACTGGCTGGCCCGTTGATATTCGCGGCGGCATTTTGCAGCGAATCAAGATGCGGAGTTTCCGCCTGCGGCGGGCGGATGCGAAGGAGTTTCGAGCACATGACCTCAAGCGTCCTTCACGCCCCATTGTCCGACATCCGCTTAAAATGCAAGAAATGCCCCGTTCCGCGATTTCCAGGGCAGGTCGGACGAGCGGGGCTGCATTGGACGGTTGAGGTCGCGCTTGGGCGCGAAAGACGTAACCGATATTCCATTCCCAAATATCCATGCCTGTTCGTATCACCCCCCGCGTTTGGCATTGTCGGTTGCTTGGATTTATACTCCACCGGCTTCACAACGAGGGTTGATCTGAATACGCACCTCTACTCCGCGCGCGGATTGTTCTTCATTCTATTTGCGGCCCTGCTGGGCGGTTGTCAGGCGACACAGCAAGGTTTCAATGTTAAAAATTTTGGCGCCAAGGGCGATGGAAAAACGCTCGATACGCCGGCCATCAACCGCGCCATCGCGGCGGCGTCCGATGCGGGCGGCGGCGTGGTGACGGTGCCGGCGGGCACTTATCTTTGTTATTCGATTCAGCTCAAGAGCGACATCACATTGTATCTGGATGCTGGCGCGACGATCTTAGCGGCCGGCACGCCGGACAAAGGCGAATACGATCCGCCGGAGTCGAATCCGTTCGATCATTATCAGGATTTTGGACACACGCATTGGCATAACAGTTTGATCTGGGGCGAAGACGTGCATGATGTGACGATCGCCGGGCCGGGGAAAATCTGGGGACGCGGGCTGAGCCGGGGAACTCCAACCAGCCGGCCAACCACCGGTCCGGGATCGGGATTTGGTGGATTTGGCGGGGGAGGTTTTGGAGGCCGGCGCGGTTTTGGCGGCAGCAGGCCGTCGTCGCGCCCATACGGCCGGCGCGGCGGATTCGGCGGCGCGCGTCCCTCGCAGGAAGGCAATCCCGATTCTCTCGACGATCGCGCCGAGCCGCCGACGACGATGCCCATGCCCGAACCAACTTACCCCAGCACGCGCGACACGCTCGCATCCGGAGTCGGCAATAAATCCATCTCGCTCAAGGACAGCCACAACGTCATCATCCGCGATATCTCCATCCTCCATGGCGGACATTTTGGAATCCTCGTCACCGGCGTGGACAACCTCACCATCGACGATCTCAAGATTGACACCGAGCGCGATGGCATGGACATCGACTGCTGCAAGAACGTCCGCATCACCAATTGCACGGTCAATTCGCCATGGGATGACGCGATCGTGCTGAAAAGTTCCTATGCATTAGGATCGACCCGGCCGACGGAAAACGTCGTCATCAGCGATTGTTTCGTGACGGGCGGATATGAAGAAGGCACCGTGATTGATGGAACATGGAAGAAAATCGGCCGCTGGTACACGGGATCGAATCTCGGCACATCGCCGCCGCCGTCCACGCAGCCGGCGTCACGACCTGCGGGATTTGGCGGAGGTTTCGGCGGGCGCGGTGGGTTTGGCGGTTTTGCCGCGACTCGGCCATTCGGCGCCCCCGGCCGAACCGGGCGAATTAAATTCGGCACCGAATCCAACGGCGGGTTCATTAACATCTCCATCTCCAACTGCGTCTTCGATGATTGCCAGGGGCTGGCCATCGAAAGTGTGGATGGGGCGATCATCCGGGATGTGAGCATCAGCAATATCACCATGCGCGACATCGTGAGCACACCGATCTTCATCCGCCTCGGCGAGCGCGCCCGGGGTCCGGATAAACCGCCGCCGGGGGTGATTGAGAACGTCAACATCAGCAATGTCGTCGCGGAAAATCTGGCCTCGCGTTACGCCTGCATCATCAGCGGTGTGCCGGACCGATCCATCGATGGATTGTCCATCAGCAACATCCGCATCCATTGGCCCGGCGGCGGCACCGAGGAAGATGCCGCGACCCAGCCCGAAGAGCGACCCACTGGCTACCCGGAGCCCACGATGTTCCGCAACATGCCTTCATGGGGTTTCTACATCCGCCATGTGAAGAACATGGATTTGCACGATGTGGTCATGGATCGCACCAACCCGGACGCGCGGCCGGTCTTCCAACTGGAAGATGTGCAGGGATTCGATGCCCACAACATCAACGCGCCTCCGGATGAGGGCGTGTCCAATTTCGAGCTTAAAAATGTTTCGGATTTCAAAGCCACCAATGTCAAAGGAATGCCCGACACGCAGCGCGATCATGTGGATGAGGATCATTTTTAGAAGGGTTGAAAGAATTCTTCATCCCCTCCTCCGGTAATCCGGGGGAGGGATAGGGTGGGGGTTCTTCGCGGCCTGATCGAAATTCGGCCCCCACCCCTGCCCTCCCCCGGAGTACCAGGGGAGGGGGAAGAATTGGCGCGCGTGTCGCTCCCGATGTCACCTTTGCGATCCGGCCTCGCAATGCAAAATCACCTGTCGGATGCTTCCGCCACGGGTGGCTTTGGCAAGGTCGGGGACGATGCGGTTGGGCTTTAGGATCACGGTGACGGGCCGATCGCCGCGGAGGATTTGCAGTTCGACATGGGCTTCGGGGCCGACGATGGCGCTGCCGCCGGGGAGGGTTTGCATCTTTTGGGGTCCGAAATGGCGATGAAGCGTGCCCTGAAAATAGGGGGTTTCGTAAACGTCGATCCAGCAGCGTTTTTGGTCGAATCTTTCATCCTGTCGCATGGAAACACCTCGATTGCATCCGCGAACCGGCGGCCGCATGGCCTGCTCTTGCGCGGCGAGGTATATTGGTAGTGAGTTAAGGGCATCGGCTTCAATTCGCCTGATGTGGTCATCACCTGTTGTGGTAAAGGCACCAACCAGATCGGCCGAGCGGATGGGGAATGTCGGAGCCATGGTGCGCGCGGCACGCTCCGCCACGCCGGAGCTTCGCAAAACCCAGGCGGGCAAATCTCCTGAGCCAACTCCGATTCCGGAACCGCAGGTCAGCGATACGGTTCAGCGGCGGCGGAAAATGGTCGCCATGTTCTGCAAGATGCTGGGAGATCAGACAGCCGAAGGCAAATCGCCCGATATCGACGGCCCCCCGCTGGCCCCGCGGCAAAGGCAAACGCTGGAACTGCTGCTCAGCGGCAATGCGGAAAAAGAAATCGCCGCGCGCCTGGCAATCAGCCGGCATACGGTGCACGTTTACGTCAAATCGCTCTACAAACGCTTCGGGGTCTCCAGCCGCGCGGAATTGCTGGCGCGCTGGGTGCAGCGATGATGCAAATCACCTGAATAGGTTAGTGTCGCCATCAATTAGTGAACGTGATGACGATATTCATCCCGTTGGACACCGGCAGTTGATCGAACTGCGTGTTGGGCGAGCCGTTGACCGTCATGCCCAGGTTATGAACGCCGCCGACCGAGGTGTACTGGCCGATGGCAAATTGATTGAAATTCACGCCCCACTGGTTGAAGAATTGGCCGAGGGTCATCGGCGTTTCGCTGTCGGAATTGAATTCGATGGTGCCGTTGCTGTCGATGGTCTGGGCAATCGAGGTCTGTCCTGGCACGGAGCCGGCGCCCTCGGGAATCTGGATGGTGCTCACCGCCGGTGAATTCACGATCTGAATTGTCAGCGAAATGGTGAAAGTCTGCACCGGCGTCGGGGCGACTTCGCTGGTGGAAATGGTGTCGTTGGCGGTGGCATCGGCGATGCTGGCGTTGGGTCCGACGACAAAGTAATCGCTGTCCGATCCGCCGCCGCCGGAGAGCGTGTCCGTTCCGGCGGTGGAGACCAGCGTATCGTTGCCGGGATCGCCGAAGAGGAGGGAAGAACCGGTGTTGGCCATGGGCGTGTCGCCGGTGGCGGTCAGGAAATCGTCATTATGGGCGGCGATGAAATCATTTCCCTGGTTGCCGTTGAGTGTGCAATTGCCCGTTCCGCCGATGATGGTGTCGTTGCCCTGGTCGCCGCGGGCGAAACTATTGCCGGATCCCACGATGATCATGTCAGCGCCTTTTCCCCCATAGATGCTGTCGTTGCCCAGCATTCCATAGAGGGTGTCCTGGCCGACGCCGCCGATGATCTGGTCGTTGCCCGCGCCGCCCCGGATCAAATCATTTCCTGAGTCGCCGTACAGGAGATCGTTGCCGGCGGCGCCCAGGATGGTGTCGTTTCCGTTTTGGCCTGAGATCGTGTCATTGCCGGCGCCGCCGACGAGGGAGTCATTCCCACCGCCGCCGAAAATCAGGTTGGGGCTTTGCGCGCCGATGATGGTGTCGTTGCCGTGGCCGGCCTGAACGCCGACATTGACGCCGGGGTTAAATGTGACCAGGCTGAAATTGACGTAGTCGTTGTCGTTGACGATGGGATTCGTGCCGGGAGGATCGGTATCGACGACGACGCCGGTGATGCTCGCCAGGGCGTATGATTCCGTCACGGTGCCCACTCCGGGAGTGTCGACGGTAAAAAGAATGTTCCCCGCCGCATTGGGATCGGGGACCGCGGTGATGTCATCGGCCTGCGTGGTGCCGGTGACGGTGACCTGACCTTGAGCATTGATAGTGATGGAGCCGGAAAGAAGCCTTCGCTCTTCCAACTTTTCGATATGCGTCGAGGAAACGGGGATTTTTTGAGTAGAGCGAATTAATTTTCCACCTGAGCGACTGGAACCACGAGCCATGTGCTGCCTCCTGATAAAAAACAAGCCGCCATTCCATTCGGCGGTGGGTTTGGATTATAAATGTCTGGCGGCGCGTTGCCAACATGGATTGCGCGCCGATTTACGGCTTTGTCGTCACAACGGGTCGATTCGCCATAATTAAAAGCCGACGGTTTCACAGGCGCGTGTCATGGCATATGCGGTTGGTGATTGGGTCTCGGATTTCAGACTGCCCGGCGGCGATGGCAAGATCGTCGCGCTCAGTGATGTCATGGGCGTGCCTCACGTCTTGGTGATGTTGCCGATTCAAGATGCAACGACTGCGCCGCTCTTGCGCGCTTTTGCTGAATTCTCCGCGGAATTTGCAAAGGTTCGAGTTCCGGTATTAGCGATCGTCAGCGGCGCGGGGCGTGGGGAAGATTCGCTCGATGGACCGGCGTCGCCGATGCCCGATGGTTTGCCATTTCCGATTCTTTCGGACACGGATGGAAAAGTTTTCGCTCAATATGATGCCATTCACACGCGGACGGTGGTGATCGACTTGAACGGCCGGGTGGGGAAGATTTACGAACCGGCCGATCCCGCTGCTCATGTCGCCCAGGTGCTGGCTGATGTGAAAGCGATGGTCGAAATCGAAGAGCCTCGGCGGATCATCCAGCAAGCGCCGGTGCTGCTGATTCCCAATGTCATGCCGCCGGAAGCGTGTCGCGAGCTGATCCGGATTTGGGAAACACAAGGCAACGAGGATTCCGGATTCATGAAACAGGTGGATGGAAAAACCGTTGGCCAATACGACTACAATCACAAGATTCGCCGCGACCACATGGTGCTGGCGGGGACCGATCTTTTCCGAAGGCTGCGTGATGTCATCTCCCGCCGGGTCGTTGGCGAAGTGTGGAAATGTTTCAACTACCAAGTCACCCGGCTGGAGGACATGAAGATCGCCTGCTACGACGCCGCCAGAGGCGGATATTTTCGGCCGCATCGTGACAACACGACCGAAGCAACGGCCCATCGCCGATTCGCCTGCTCGCTGCTGCTCAACGACGATTACGAAGGCGGCTATTTGCGTTTCGGCGAATACGCCCCCCACCTCTACCGCCCCCCCGCCGGCGGCGCCATCGTCTTCTCCGGCTCCATGCTGCACGAGGCAACGGATGTGACGGCCGGCCGGCGATTCGTGCTGCTCACGTTTTTCTATGGCGAAAGAGAAGCCAAGGCGAGAGAGGAATACAACAAGCGCGTTGGCGGCGGATATCGAGCGGGATCGTAGCATTTGTCCCCTCGCCCTGTACTCAGGGAGAGGGTTAGGGTGAGGGTCCTTTTCATCCGGTAAAACAGGCCCACTTTTGCATTCGGCCCTCACCCCTGCCCTCTCCCTGATTACAGGGCGAGGGAGAAAACATCCCCACCGGGCTAGCGGCTTCAGCGGCTAGCCGAGAACAGAAAATGGGTAAGCAACCTCTTTCCAACAAAAGGCTTCTGAGACTTTTTCCCCATCCATCAAGGTTTCGTTCGCGCTCGTTGCCACCGAGAAGACGGTGTGTCACGCCAAGCGTGGAACCCTGGCTTTAAGTCTGCGATCTCCAGCACACTCGGATCTAGTTTGACAATTTCCTCCAACGAAATCACCGCCGCGTCGGCTAAGTTACATTTTTCGCCGTCGAGAAATTGCCAGCCATGATCTTTGTCATGCGACCCCCAAAAGGATTGGCTTGCTGTCGAAGACCACCGACTTGAGTGAAATTGCAGCGCAGTTCCTAGGCTGGTCAAAAGGCCAAATCTCGCTCACCATGTGGTCCTCCAGATGACAGCCACAAAAGACTTCTGACCAATTTACTTCACATCCACCGGCGCGCCGTTTTTCCGCGAGGATTCATACATCGCCTGAATAATCGCCACCGCTTTGCGCGCCTCAGGCCCGTTGGTCTCAGCTTCTTCATCGCGCGACCACGCCTCGTAGATCGCCTGCATATTTTTCCCATGCAGGTCCAGCCCGATGTCGGTGGCGCTTTTGCCGCCGCCGGTGTTGGTGGACTTGCTGGGATCAAGTCGCTGCAGTAATTCCTGATCTTCCGGCAGTGGCTGTTTGAATTCGAATTTCTTCAGTCCATTTTCGCTGATGGCGGTGCCGAACTCGCCGCCGACTTCCAATCTCGTTGGGCCGCCGGGGAACATGGCTGTGGTGCTGACGAAAGTTCCAAACGCCCCGCTGGCAAATTGCAGGGCGCAGGTCATGGTGTCTTCGACTTCAATTTTGGGATGGATTCGGCTGGCACTGTACGCGCTGACGGTTTTCACCGGGCCGACGACCCATTGGATGAGATCGACCTGATGGACGCCCTGATTCATCACCGCACCGCCGCCGTCCAATTTCCAGGTGCCGCGCCAGCCGCCCTCTTCGTAATATTTGTCGGGCCGATACCACGGGGTGAACGAACCGGCCCAGGCGATTTTGCCGAATCGATTTTTCAGCACGGCATCCCGAATCGCGCGGTTGGCTTCGTTCCAGCGATTCTGGAAAATCCCCGCGAGTTTCACGCAATATTTTTTTGCCGCCTCGGTCATCTCGTCGATGCGATCGGTTTGAATCTCCATCGGTTTTTCGACGACGACATATTTCCCCTGCTCCATCGCCGCGATGGCCGGACCACGATGATCGCCGCTGGGCGTGCAGATGTGCACGGCGTCGATTTTCTCTTTGCGATACATCTCACTGATGTCGGTGTAAACGGGGGCTGCCAGTTTATTTTTATCCAGCGCTTTGCGACCTTTCATATCTTCAAGATCGCACACGGCCACGAGCTGGCAATTTGCAAGGCGAGGAATGGTCCGCACGTGCCATTCGCCGACTGTCCCTGTTCCAATCACCGCGCATCGCCATGTTCTTGCCATTTTGAAATATTACAGAGGGAATAATGGACCGCCAAGACGCGCACTGAGGCCAAAATTCAAACATAATGCAAATGCAACCGCCGAGACGCCGAGGACGCCGAGGCAAACGCCGAGAAATGCAAATGCGATGCGCAGATTGCGAACATTAAATGCAATTGAACTTTTTCTCGGCGTCTGTCTCGGCGTCCTCGGCGTCTCGGCGGTCGCATTTTTTCTTGGCGCCTTGGCGGTTCATCCATATTTTCCGTATGATAACCATCGGAATTTCACGCGCCAGGATTTCTCAACCATGATTCGTACAAAAATTGTCGCCACCATGGGACCGGCCTGCGGGGATGTTGAAACACTCTTGTCTCTTTTCCAGGCCGGTGTTGATGTGTGCCGGCTGAACTTCTCACACGGAAATCTCGATTCGCACCTGCAAATGCTGCGCAACATCCGGGAGGCGGCGGCGCGCGGGGATAAACCGATTGCGGTGCTTGGCGATCTGTGCGGTCCCAAAATCCGGCTCGGCAAAATCACCGAAACCGGCTGCGTCGGTGGAATGCCCATCGAAGTCGGCGACGAGCTGATTATTCAGCGCGCCGCCATCATCGGCGAGCATGGACGGGTCAGCAGCACATATCCCAATCTCGTCGATGATGTACAGGTGGGACATCGCGTGTTGATCGAAGACGGCTCGATCCGATTTATCTGCACGGATAAAAATTTCAATGAGCTGCATTGCAATTGCACGATGGGAGGAGTGCTGAAAACTTCCAAGGGCATCAACTTGCCCGACTCCGCCGTGACCGTTCCCTCGATCACCGATCGGGATTGGGAATGCGTGGACTGGGCCGTCGAGCATGATGTGGATTATCTGGCATTGTCGTTCGTGCGTTCCGCCGAAGATTTGAATCTGCTGCGGGAGCACCTGCAAAACAAGGAGAGCGACGCGCATCTGATCGCCAAGATCGAGAAAGCCGAGGCGCTAGAGCACATTGATGGGATCGTCGATGCCAGCGACGGCCTGATGATCGCCCGCGGGGATTTGGGCGTGGAGATGGATGTCGCCCAGGTGCCGATCATTCAGAAGGATTTGGTGCGCCGCTGCCAGGCGGCGGGAAAACCGGTGATCGTGGCGACGCAGATGCTGCAGACGATGATCGAGCAAGCCAGCCCCACGCGCGCCGAGGTCAGTGATGTCGCCAACGCCATCTTCGACGGCACCGACGCCGTGATGCTCAGCGGCGAAACTTCCGTGGGAAAATTCCCGGTGATAGCGGTCCATACCATGGCGCACGTCGCGGAGGTGACGGAGGATTATCTCATCAAGAACACCACCGGCCCGGCGGCGACGCCGAAATTAAATTCGGCGACTTTGCGATTCTCAGCCGCCGTGGCGCGCGGCGTGTTTCAGATCGTCACCGACATGAAGGTGAAGCTGGTGGTCATCTGGAGCCAGACCGGCGCGACGGCGCGGATTTTTTCCAAGATGCGATTCCCCATGCCGCTGGTGGCGATCTCCAGCGATCATCGCGTGCTGCGGCGAATGGCGCTGCATTTTGGCGTGATCCCGCACGAAATGTCCGCGCCGGAGGGAATGATCGAATTGGTCGATGAGGTGGATCAAATGGTGCGCGAGCGGAAATTCGCCGACGCCGGCGACCGCGTCATCATCGTCGCCGGCGCGGCGCTCGGGACGCCGGGCACGCTCAATGGCGTGGTGATTCACACCGTCGGCGAGCAGTGGGATGGCCAGATGGAGCATGAAGCGGCGCAGGGAGCGCGCTGGGCATGAGGTATGGCAATCGACGTTCGGCCCCCACCCCAACCCTCCCCCGGAGTACCAGGGGAGGGGGAAAATTTTTGCGGATGTTTCCGCTTATTCTCTGTGCTCTAGCTTTCTCCGCATTCGGCTGTGCGTCCGCCGACCAACATCCCACCACCCAACCAGTGATGGACATTCCCGCCGAGCAGGCGTTGCCGGAATATTGGTATGACCAGCCGGATGTGGCGGGCGTGGAATCGCTCAGCTTTCCGAAAATCTGGAACGCCTGCGAGAAGACGATCAAGGATTATCGGTTCGACATCGACTTTATGGACTGGCGCGAAGGCACCATCGCAAGCGAGCCGATGATCTCCAAACAGTTGTTTGAAATCTGGCGGCGTGATGCGGGGACGGACGGCGATGTACTGGAGGATTCGCTGCAAACCATTCGCCGGACAGTGCGGTTTCAGGTGGATCGCACGCCGGAGGGATCGTACGTCGCGCATCCCAAGGTGGTGATCGAACGCTTGTCGCTGCAATCCGAGCGCGTGACGGCAGTGGAACAATTCCGCGGCGCGTTTCTGCCGCTGCAGCCGGGCGATGTTGTCGGCGGAGTGGGGGCGAGTTCCGCGCCGGTGCAATATTGGTACGCCATCGGTCGCGATCAAACCATGGAACGGCATCTGGCGGATGAAGTGCAGAACCTTGTAAAATAACCGGCGAGATTGCATGGTCCATTCACGCCGATTTACGCCCGGTCGCATCACGGTATTTTTGCTGATCGTGGCAGCAATTCTTCTGTGGGATGCCCAGAAAAAAATTCCCGCCGGGCCGGCCGAGGGGAGCACACTTTCCGGCGCGCCGGCCGCGACGCAGCCCACCGGGCCGACGATTCGAGTCGCCACGTTCAACATCGATGGCGGCGCGGAGGGATTGGATCATGTCGCCCATGTGCTTGGGGGATTTGATCTGGCCGGCCTGGAAGAAGTGCATGGCCTGGATCAAACCGATTTTCTCGGGCAAAACCTCCGTCAACCTTACCTCTACGCCCCGGTCGAATCGCAATGGTGGTACAAATCCTTCGGCAACGCGGCCATCACGGATTTGCCGGTGACTCAGTGGGAACGGATTCCAATTTCCAGCAATGATTCTGACTCGAACCGCAACGTCATTTTCCTTCGCGCGACTTTCGCCGGCCAACCGCTGAATGTGCTCATCACCCACATCGACCGCAAGCAGGATCACGCGGCCGAGATTCGAGATGTTTCCGGACTATTTTTATCGCTTCAGGAGCCGGCGATTTTGATGGGGGATTTCAATCTGACTGAAGACGCGAACGGAAAAGATAACGATCCCGATGTGGCCGCTCTCGCCAGCACTCCCGGTGTCATCGATCCCATCGGCAAGGCCTACGACCGCATCTTCGCGCGTGGATTTACGGCCGTGGAAAGCGGCTACATCGAGGAACACGCATCGGATCATCCGTTAGCATGGGCCGAGCTGCGATTAGCGCAACCGTAGAAAATGCGGATTGACCGCCAAGGCGCCAAGACGCCAAGGTAGGAAAAAACGCCAAGAAATCATAATTCAGTTTTGAAATTTAATTCAATCAAAACCTAATTTCCCCCTTGGCGTATTTTCCTACCTTGGCGTCTTGGCGTCTTGGCGGTTCATCCTCTTCGATTTCCCCGAATCGACGGCAGGATGCCGTGTTTCACCGCGAACTCGAAAAATCGCCCGATCGCCTTGAATTCGCGCGGGCCGACTTCGAATTTCAGATTGTTCTTCAGATATTTCATCGCCAGATCGGCCGGCCAGCCGGTGGGGACCGCGAATTGCTGGATGATTTTGGGAAGGTTGGCCAGGCCCTCACGCCGGGCGCGCTCCAGGCGCGCGGGGAGATCGCCGAGTTCGACATCGCCGCGCGCGGTCCAGACGGCGAACACGAACGGCATGCCGGTCAGATTTTTCCATGCGGCTCCGAGATCGAGCTGATGCTCCATTCCGGTGGGTTGCTGCGTGACGACTTTATCGCCGATGAGAAGTCTAGCCGCATCCGAGGGGACATCGGGGCCGAGATTGATCAGCCGCGGGCGGATTCCGAAAGTCTCGGCCATCACGATCTGTGCCAGCGCCACCGATGTGTGACTTTCGGGATCGCAGGCGAGTGTTTGGATTTCCTTCAGCGGTTTTGGGCTGAAGATTCGGACGGTGAGGGTTTCGCCGTCACTGCCGATGCCGCCGCTGGCCAACATGCGAAGGCCGGGGAGTCGCTGAAAATCGATCACGGGCAGAAGCGCGACATCCAGCAATTCGGTGGCTAAACCCCGCAGGAGATTTGCCGGGACATCGAGCGACAGTTTGATATCGGGGGAATTTTCCAGGCCGAAGATGAGCGGCTTGGCGTTGAGATAACTGACGCTGCCGATGCGAAATATCTGGCTCACGTTGGGGAAGGTACAGCAAGTGGAATAGGTGCGGAATAGCCGAGTGGCAATCAATCTCGCCGTTGGCGTGATCGGCGCGGATGATTATGCTGGATTGCCATGAAGGTGCATCCGGCCGAATCGCATATTGTTCACACCCGCCAGCGGTCTGAGATGATCAACGTCACCGATGTGATCGCCGGGAAAGTCCGCCAGAAGAACATCCGCCACGGGCTGGTGATTCTTTTCGTGACGCATACGACGGCCGCGATCACCATCAACGAAAATGCCGACCCCGATGTTCAGCACGATCTGATGAAGAAACTGGAAACCCTGATCCCGCGTTCGGAGGATTTTTACAAACATGCCGAGGGCAACAGCGACAGCCATCTGAAAACCTCGCTGGTGGGCCAGAGCGTGACCCTGCTGATCGAAGCGGGGCGATTAATTCTCGGCCAATGGCAAGGGGTTTATTTTTGCGAATTCGATGGGCCACGGCAGAGGGAGATGGTGGTGAAGTTGGTGGATTTTGAGTGAAGTGGATCAACTCATTTTTGAATAGTTCCGCAATTCGTCGGCCGCTAAATTAATTGGCGTTTCCCAATCTCCCGCCTTGGGTTGCCGAAATAATCGCAAAGTCGGATACCACGGCGAATCGCGCCGATCCAGCAGCCAGCGCCAGTCGGGGACTTTTGTCACGAATACCCAAACCGGTTTGGCCATCGCGCCGGCGAGATGGGCGACGGCGGTGTCCACGGAAATCACCAGATCGAGATTGGCGATCAGGGCGGCGGTGTCGCAAAGATCATTCAGTTCACTCGTCCAATCGACCGTTCGCATCCCCGTCGGCGGCTCGGCGAATTCGGAATCGGGCTTGGATTTTTGCAGGCTGAAAAATGTCGCGCCGGAATTTGTGAGCGGGGCGAGCTGTTTCAATTTGATCGAGCGCATGGAATTGAAATTGTTTTCCAATCGGCCAGCCCATGTGAGACCGACGCGGGGGCGGCCGGTGAATGGTTGCAGTTTCTGTTGCCATTTATCGATCAATTCTGCAGGCGGGCGGAGATACGGCACGCTCGCGGGAATTGTTTCCAACGTGGTGCCAAAAGCCATGGGCAAACTCAGCAGCGAGCTTTGCAAGTCGAAATTTCCTGGGTCCCCATCGGAGGAAATGCATCGCGCGGCGGGGAAACAATTCTGGATTAGCCGCAGCAGTTCCGCTTGAACCTGCAGGATCACTTTGCCGCCCGATGCAATGACTTGCGGAACGTAGCGGACGAAATGCATCGTGTCGCCGAGGCCCTGTTCGTGCCAGAGGAGGATCGATTTACCATGTAGTGGCCGACCGTCCCACTGGGGCTGGGTGAAGTTGCGGCGGCGATGCGTGCGCGTCCGCGAGCGCCATTCGTAGAGCGGCAGGCCGCGCGCAAGATCGCCCTGCACCAGATGCGCCATCGCCAGATTCAGATGCGCGCCGGGATTTTGGGAATCGAGCGAGATTGCTTTTTCACATGCGGTGATGGATTCGTTGTAATTCCCATTGAGCCCGAGGATCGATCCGAGATTCACGTGGGCATCGACAAGATTTGGCCGCAGCGCGATGGCGCGCTGGGCGGCTTCGATGGCGATTGAATATCGATGCACATGCGCCAGGGCGGCGCTGAGGGTAAGCAGCATTCCAAGATCATTAATTCCCTCAATCTGATCCCGTGGCGACGCCGGCGGTTTTTCGTGAAGAAACGTCTCCAGCATTCGTAAACGCTCTGTGTGATTCACATCAAACCGCGACGCGGCTCGCATGGCATCTTCAGCGGCATCGCCAAAACCCAAATCCATCAACAGCACGGCAAGCTTGTCATACGCAATCGCGCTGGGTTTGAGTCGGATGGCGTCTAGAATCGACTCCATCGCTTTTTGCTGGTTTCCGAGCCGCCGGCAGAACTCGGATAAGTTGATGAACGCGTGGGCTGTGGGCTGAATGTCGATGGATCGGCGAATTAATTCGATGCCATCTCGCATGTCTCCGCGCTGGCAAAGCAAAGTGCCGAGCAACTGCATAGCCTCGGAATTCCGCGGGTCTTCGGCCAATATCCGGCGATAAATTCCCTCGGCCACATCCAATCGGCCCGACTGATGATGACCCGCGGCCTCGGCCAGCAAAGGATTGGGTGTATTTTTAGTCATGGACGGCCACGGCATCACGCAACCGGATTCTTCTTCCCCGAATTCTTTTCCCCAGAGATTTTATCCCCTTGGTTCTTATCGTCATCGAACTCGTCCCCGCGGAATGTGTGGCCGAGATAGGTCGCCCGGACGGCGGGATCGTTGATGATCTGGCGGGGCGTGCCGTCTTTGAACACTTCGCCATCATTGATGATCAGTGCGCGGTCGCAGACGCGCAGGGTTTGGGCGACGTTGTGATCGGTAATCAGCACGCTTTTGCTGAATTCCTCCTTGAGCCGGCGAACTTCCCGCTGCAAATCCTCAACGGCAATCGGATCGACGCCGCTGAAGGGTTCATCGAGGAGAATCAATTTGGGATCGGTGACCAGCGCGCGGGCGATTTCCAGCTTTCGCCGCTCGCCGCCGGAGAGGGTGTCGGCTCTTTGGCTTCGCTGGCGGACCAAACCATATTGATCCAGCAGCGCTTCGGCCTTTTTCATGCGATCGCGCCGGGAGAGGTCCAATGTCTCCAGGATCGCCAGCAGGTTTTGGATGACCGTCAATCGCCGAAAATCCGAGCGCTCCTGGGATAGATAGCCGATTCCCAGCCTCGCCCGGCGATACATGGGCATGAAGGTGATATCCACCGCATCGAAAGCCACCGCCCCGCTGTCGGGTTGGACCATGCCCAGAATCATGCGAAAAGTGGTGGTTTTGCCCGCTCCGTTGCGTCCGAGCAGGCCGAGCACCTCCTGCTGGTGGATCAGGAAGCTGACATCGTTGACCACCGTACGCCCATTGTAGGATTTGACGAGTTTGGTGACTTCCAGCAGGTTCATGCGGGGTGCGATTAGGTTCGGTAGTCTGACGGCTGGGCGTGTAAAATCAAGCGATTGCCAAGAATGTGGATAACTCGTGGATAATTCGCAAAGTGAGCGAAATTACCGAGGAAATCGGAATGGCCGGGGCAACGTCGAGAGAACTTGCTAACCAATTGCCAAATCAATCCACATGAGTATTTGCTGAATCGAATTACCATAAACAATAAACAACAAACAACTTAGGCGCGAAATTTCATTTGGAAGCGGCGATCGCGCAAACTTTTTGCCGACTTTTCCGAGCAAAAATCGGCAGTTCTGTCGTAGAGTGCCGAAATTACCGGCGTTTTTTGGCATCGTGTGGATAAGTGGCGCGAGGCTATCGCAAGAATAGGGATTTCTTGTACCGATAACCGCCAGCGCGGTATGTTCCCGCTCGCATTTCCGTCCTCTCGGCACCCAGAGGACGTCTCCGTTCGGGGAAGGACTCGACGGTCAAGACTTGGGGTGTCGCCGTAGGACGCCAATATATATTTGATTGGCTGTCTTTTCACATCTTGAAAGGAGTGGCTGCCATGGCCACCGGCAAGGTGAAGTGGTTCAACGATCAAAAGGGTTTTGGTTTCATCGCATCGGACGCGGATGGAAAGGATGTCTTCGTCCATCACACCGTCATCGAGGGTCAGGGATTTAGAACCCTCGAAGATGGAGAAACGGTCGATTACGAAGCGGAAAGCGGGCCCAAGGGATTGAAAGCCACGCGAGTCCGGCGAACGGCGCCAGCTGCCGCTCAGGGCATGTCATCCGCAGCCCCCGCCGTTGCGGGGTGATACGAAGCCTTTGGAAAATCTTGTTCGTGAACGCCGTAAAACACCCGTCGCGAGATGGGTGTTTTCGTTGGCAAATCTAATTCCGGATTTCCACCACGGAGACACGGAGGGCACGGAGAAGAAAAAATATTTTCACCGCAGAGTGCGCGGAGGGACGCGGAGAGGAAGAGAAATCTAAATCTGCCTTTCTAAAATTGAATTTCTCCGCGGCTCTCTGCTTTCTCTGCGATCTCTGCGTTGAAAATATTTCTTTTCTTCTCCGTGCTCTCTGTGTCTCCGTGGTAGATTTTCTCTTTCCGAACTAAAATCGCCGCATGAAATTTCGCCGGCTTGGTAAAACTAATCTCCGCGTTTCTGTCATCGGGCTGGGAACCTGGCAGCTCGGCGGGGAATGGGGGAAGGATTTTGCCCAGCTGGAAGTGGATCGCATGTTCGATGCCGCGCGAGATGTGCAGATCAATCTCGTTGATACCGCGGAATGCTATGGCGATCACACGTCCGAAGCGCTGATCGGCAATGCGGTCCACCGCGATCGAGCCAACTGGATCATCGCCACCAAGTTCGGGCACAAATTTCATGGGCATTTGAATCGGACCGATGAACGCACCCCGGCCGATGCGCTGGCGCAAGTCGAGGCATCCCTCAAAGCCCTTCGCACCGACTACATCGATATCCTCCAATACCACAGCGTGCGCGAGAGCGAATTCGATAACGATGAACTCTCGGCCGCACTGGAATCGCTCGTAAAATCCGGCAAAGTCCGGCATCTGGGCAATTCCATCAGCAAGAGCGGAAACGCCCCGATGCAAGCCGATGCTTCCACTCGCCGGCACATCGAAGTGCTGCAGGTGATTTACAATCGCCTGGATCGAACACCCGAAGAATATGTTTTCCCCTCGGCCATCCGACAGGATTTGGGCGTGCTGGCACGAATTCCACTGGCCAGCGGACTTCTCAGCGGCAAATACTGGCCCGGCGCGCGATTCGCGCCCAACGATGTCCGCGCGGGGAATGATCCCAAGAGTCTGGATGAAAAACTAAACGAGGTACAAAACATCCGCCGGGGCGAAGTGCCGCAGGGCGTGGACATGGCCCAGTGGGCGCTGGCTTGGTGTTTGGTGCATCCCGCCGTCACGGCCGTGATCCCCGGCTGCAAAGATGAGAAACAAGTCCGCGCCAACGCCGCCGCCGCTGAACTTGCGCCATCCGATCATCCACAGGCGTGGCGATGACACCGCTGACTATTTCCCGCGTGCCCGTCGAGCGGATTCTCGATCTGCGCCATCGAGAATTGCGACTGGGATTGCCGCCGGAATCGGCAAGATTTGACGGCGACGATTCGCCGGAAACTCTGCACCTAGCCGCCGAGATCAACGGCAAAATCGTCGGCTGCGCGACAGTGCTGCTCAACACGTTCGATAACCAACCCGCCTGCCAACTGCGCGGCATGGCCGTCGATCGCCAGCATCAGCGCAGTGGCGTCGGCTCACAATTACTCGAGGAAGTCCACCGCATCGCCGCCGAGAAAAATGTGCCGATCCTTTGGGCTAATGCCCGCACCCCCGCCGTCGATTTCTACCGCAAACACGGCTGGCAAACCGTCGGCGAAGAATTCCAAATCCCCCACGCCGGCCCGCATTTTCGGATGATTCGGCAGGTCGTTTCACTTTAGATTCTTGCGGGCAGTCTCTGACGCTCGCGGCTGGTAGAATTACCTTCGATGAAACCCCTACGCCGATGGCTTTGGAACGGAATCGCGGCGATATCGTTGCTGGTTTGCATTGTGTTCGCCGCTGATCGGATCAGACAGGCGATGGGGATCGCTGATAACTGGTACCACGGTGTTTGGCATTCGCAAACCTACACTGTCAACGGCACCCAAATTTGGGCTTTGAACGGCTTTCTACGATTCCAATACGAAGTGCAACGATTTTGGCCGGGAAACGCGGTGCCTTTACGCCAGTGGGATTCCATTTGGCATCATCATCGCTACGTCGCTAGTTCAAAGGATTCGGCAATTTACGGCCACGCCGGGTTTTGGACATACAGTCACACGATCCTGACGGGACTTGAGAGTTGGATACTGATTGTCCGTGTTTGGGCCGTGGTGTTGCTCGCCGCGATCCTTCCATCGGCCTGGATCATTTTATATTTGACCCATCGCCGAAAGTTTGGCAATGGCTGCTGCAGACAATGCGGCTACGATCTGCGCGCCACGCCAGATCGTTGCCCGGAATGCGGCATGGTGCCGGTGGTGGAATAGTCACATGGAATCGCAGACATTGGACTATGCGACGCCGCCACCACCGAAAAAGCCGGGGCCGCTTGGACGGTGGCTATTCAATGGCTTGTCCGCCCTATCCATGCTGATGTTAGTTGCCGAACTTATAATGGGGGTCGTGAACATTTTGACGAGACCCGCAGGCCCACCTCCCCCTATGGTTCAGTTGCCGGATCGGACTTGGGTGTTCCAATATCGTGACCGGCCGGATCCCGTAGCATTTTGCGTTTCCCTATTGTTCTTTGCGATACTTCCAGCGGTTTGGATTGCTAGATATCTTTCCAACCGGAAACAGACAATGGCGACGCCCAAGAGCTATCCCGAACGCCAAGGAGACAATCCTCCGAACGCGCGATGCAGTTTCTGCGGGAAGCTCCGCAGCGAGACTGGTCCGATGGTCGAAGGGCCAAACGGTATTTACATGTGCGGGAAATGCGTCGATCTAGCCGCCAAAATAGTGGGACAAATGCGGCAAAATGGAAGGCTGAAAGATTTGCCGGGAGATAATCCAAAAACGCCTGATCTTTCGAATTAGCCAGCCGCCCACGGCAGGTCGCGACTCCCCATTGCTTCCCCCCCAAAAATACCGTATATTCCCTCCCCCGCATCCAACGCGGTTTTTGAATGAACAGGTGATGTATGGCACATAAGAAGGGTCAAGGCTCCACCCGGAACGGACGCGACAGCAATCCGCAGTATCGTGGCATCAAGGCGTATGGCGGGCAGGTCATCACGGCTGGCTCCATCATCGTCCGCCAGCGCGGCACGAAATTCATGCCCGGCTTCAACGTCGGCATCGGCTCGGACGACACCCTCTTCGCCCTCAAGGACGGCCAGGTCGAATTCCAGGGCCGCAAAGTCCATGTGAGGGTGCAAGCCGCGGCTTCGAACTGAATTAAAAGCCAAACAAATTTAGCCACCGATTGGGCACCGATTTGCACCGATAAAAAAAGGCCCTGATTTTCTTTTATTATCGGTGCCCATCGGTGCCCCATCGGTGGCTAATTCTTTTCCCTCCGTGCTCTCCGTGTCTCCGTGGTAGAATTTAACTTCCATGTTTGTCGACGAAGCCATTATCAGTGTGAAAGCCGGTGACGGGGGGAACGGGTGCGTTTCCTTTCGGCGGGAGAAATATATTCCCAAGGGCGGGCCCGATGGGGGCGATGGCGGCAATGGCGGGAGCGTGATCATGGTGGCCGATGCCAACAAAGACACGCTGCTGGATTTCTCCGGGAAACATCACTGGAAAGCCAAGCGCGGCGAAGGGGGCATGGGCAAAAAGATGGCCGGCCTCGATGGCGGCGATCTAATTATCCAAGTCCCGCCGGGCACGCTGGTGTTTGATGAGGAACACAAAATTCTTCTGGCGGACCTCGACGAGCCGGAAAAGCGCGTGGTCGTCGCGCGCGGCGGCAAAGGCGGGCGCGGGAACTGGCATTTCAAAAGCTCGACCAACCAAACCCCGCGCTATGCCGAGCCGGGCACCGAAGGCCAGGAACGCCGGCTGAAACTCGAACTGAAACTGATCGCCGATGTCGGCCTGGTCGGCATGCCCAACGCCGGCAAGAGCACCCTGCTGCGAGCGATTTCCGCGGCCCGGCCGAAGGTGGCCGATTATCCGTTCACCACATTGGACCCGCAGCTCGGCATTGTCGAGTTGAATTCCGAACGGCGAATGGTCATTGCGGATATTCCCGGATTGATCGAAGGCGCCCGCGACGGCGCGGGACTCGGCCACGCATTTCTTCGGCATATCGAGCGAACCAAGGTGATCGTCCACATGCTGGACATGTATCCGATGGACGGCTCGGACCCCGCAGAAAATTACCGCACCATCCGGAAGGAATTGGAAGCCTTCAGCCCGACGCTGGCCGAAAAACGAGAACTAATCGCCGCCAACAAAATGGATCTGGCGATTGATGATGAGGCGATTGAGCATCTTCGCAAGGAATTGCCGGGCAAACAGATTTTCTCCATCTCGGGCGCCAGCCATCAGGGCGTGGAGAAATTGCTGGATGTGCTCTGGAAGATTCTGCAGGAGATGAAGGCCGACCAGCCCGCGGCGTCGCCTATTGGATGAGCGATCATGGCTCTGGCCTGGCATCTTCAGGTGGGACTCAAGGAATGGGCGACCGTGTGCGCGGCGCTGGAGAGCGGGAGGCAAATCATTTTGCTTCGCAAGGGGGGAATCAGCGAGTCGATTGGGGGATTTGAGATCGAACATCGCCAGTTTCTGCTTTTTCCAACGTATCTCCATCAACAGGCGGCCATGCTAAAACCGGCCGAGCGCGCGGGACTTTCGCCTACGGATGCCGAACCTCGGCTGGTGCGGATTTCCTCGGCGGCGATGATCACGGATATTGTGCAGATGCCCAGCCGGGCGGTGATGGATTCGTTAGATGATGAGCACATCTGGGCCCCGCCGCTGATTGATATGCGATTCAATTATCGCCCGAAGAATCCGCTGTATTTGCTATTGATCCGAGCCTATCGACTTGCCGACCCGGTGACGATCGAGAACTCCCTGGAATACGCGGGATGCAAGAGCTGGGTGCCACTGCGCGCGGGGATTTCCACCATCGGTGCGACACCAGCATTGGATGATTTGGAATTTGAAAAACGGCGCAAAGAAATTCTGCACCGGGTCAATTTTCCGGCGGGGGAAGCTCCGAAATGAACTTCGCGAGTTCCGTCGCGGTAGGGCTGAGCGCGGTGCGGACGTAAAATCCGCTGGTTGCCACGCCGGTGCAGAGGCTTTCTTCCAGACTGAAATCGAGCACACGTCCGAGGCAGAATCCGGCATTGAAATGATCGCCCGCGCCGGTGCTGATTTTGGGATTCTGCACAAACGGGCCCTCGATCTGCGCGCTTTGCCCCGCGATGGCTGCCGCCGCGCCGGAGCGCGGGTGGATCACCACGCAGGACAACTCCAGCGCTCGCCGGATCGCCACCGCGGTGGATTCGATGTCTGATTTGGGGTTGGTCGATGCGGTCAATCCTAGCACGGCCGCGATCTCAGTTGATTCTTTCAGATTCAATCCGAGAATCACATCCACGGTTTGCTGGAGCCGCGTCATCATTTCCAGAGCGGCGCGGATGTCGTCGGCGGTGCGCTTCTCCGGATCGGCAATGTCAATGAACAGCTTGCGCCCCTCGCGCGGCAGTTTGGATAGCACCTGCTCGGCCATCTTCTCCCAGATGTCGGACATGGCGGCGATCATCGTCCAATTCACCAGCCCCAGAAGTTTTGCCTCCGCCACCAGCTTGATGAGCTGTTCCAATCCCACGCGCTCCAGAATATTTTCCCAGGTGATCTCACGGAGATACTGATGCTTGCCGAGCATCAGCTTGCCATCGGTAAATTCCAGCGCGGCCGTCTGGCCGGGATCGGCGATGGTGATGATTTTGGCGCGGCGGGCAAATTCATTGAACACCGGATGCGGCGACGGGAATCCCAGATTGCCGATGTACGTAACATTCATCCCTGCGGTCGCCAGCGCGTTGGCCATGATCGGGCCGTTGCCGCCGAGTTTTGTTTGTTTGACGATTAATTCGTAGTTGCTGGATTCTCCGACGGCGCGAAGAACTTTCTGGCCGAACGCGGCGATGGTGGGGACGGCATCGTAACGGTCCTTGTCCAGCCGTTTGTCCACCACGGTGATGATCTCGTCCACGAATCCATCTAGCCCGATGCAGGCTTTGAGCGACGGAATCGTCGGCGCGGCGGCCCGCAGCTTGGCGCTGGTGGACTGACAAATTTGGGGGCGGGAATCAGCCATGATTTGCCGCCGCTACCAGTAATTCCCTCTGACGATGGTGTTTTCGCTGCTGGGAAGCTGTGGCGGCATCGCGGTGTAAGTCGGCGGCGTGGACATGGATTTGTACGCAACCATCTTCCACTGGGGCTCGATGAACACGCCGAAGGGAATGTACACGGTGTCGGCCAGGAACAAGGCCGGCTCGGTGAAAGTCGCCTCATACGTCGGCGTTCGGGTTGGTTGCAGCGGCTTGAGATCCGGATACGCCATGACGGTGTCGTTCACATAGAGCGCTTCGGTCATCGGCCAATCGCGCTGTTGCATGGCGGGATCGACGGTGATGGGCGCGTTGTCGAGCGGCTCGGGGCCGGGGCGGCGCTGTTCCATCTGGCAACCACCGAGGCCGAGCAACAATGCCGCCACGAGAAGGCCGGCGGTCTTATGGATTGAATACATGATCAACATCCCTTTTGAATGCCTTGGAATCGAAATTGCTTGTGCCCCCGCCGCTGATATTCATGTCATCGTCAAAATCCGGTTGGTAACCCATCGGATCGGCCAATGGCCTGGTGGTCGGATCGGGCGGCGAATAATCCGAGCTGCACCCGTTTAACAGCAACGCCAAACCAGAACCGGCCACGATGATCGCGACAGCCGACAACAATTGCATGGTTCGCATCGTGTGCCTCCGTTCTTTTGTTCTCACTCCCTCGCCCGGTACTCCGGGAGAGGGCAGGGGTGAGGGCCGAACTAAAAAACCCTCACCCTAACCCTCTCCCAGAGTACTGGGAGAAGGGACAAAGTGATCCTATTTTAACCGACCTTCCTCGGCATATTCGACAGTATAATTCGGAGATTCCTTGGTAATAGTAATGTCATGCGGATGACTTTCGGCCATGCTCGCCGACGAAACCCGGCAAAATTTGGCATCCGTGCGGAGGGACTCGATGTCCTTGGTCCCACAATATCCCATCCCTGCGCGGAGTCCGCCGACCATTTGGTACACAAAATCCCCCAGCGGCCCGCGATACGGCACTCGGCCTTCGACGCCTTCGGGCACCAGCTTGCTGCTCTCGCGCACCGCCGCCTGGCCGTAGCGATCTTTTGATCCGCTGATCATCGCCCCCATGCTACCCATGCCGCGGTAGGTTTTGTAGCGCCGGCCCTGGTGGATGACCAGCTCACCCGGGGATTCGTCCAATCCGGCAAAGAGGCTGCCCATCATCACGCTGCTGGCGCCGGCGGCGATGGCTTTGGTGATGTCGCCGCTATGGCGAATCCCGCCGTCGGCGATGATTGGCACACCCGCATGATCGCCGATGCTGGCGGCGTTCATGATGGCAGTGATTTGCGGAACGCCCACGCCGCTGATGATCCGCGTGGTGCAAATCGCCCCGGGACCGATGCCGACTTTCACGCCATCGGCGCCGGCTTCGATCAGATCGTGCGTTCCCGCCGCGGTCGCCACGTTGCCGGCGATCAACTGAATGTCCCACTTTTTCTTGATCTCGCGCACGGTGTCGAGGACGTTTTGGCTGTGGCCGTGCGCGGTGTCCACGACGATGACGTCCACATCGGATCGAATCAGCGCCTCGACCCGGCCCAAATCCCGCACGCCCACCGCCGCCCCCACCCGCAGACGGCCGCGACGGTCTTTGCAAGAATGGGGGAACTGATGCAGCTTGTCGATGTCGCGCATCGTGATCAGACCGGCCAAGCGATTTTCCTTGTCCACCAGCAGCAGCTTTTCCACCTTCGCCTTGTAGAGAATTCGTTCGGCCTCATCCAGCGTGGTGGTTTCCGGAGCGGTGATGAGATTTTCGCGCGTCATCACATCGCTGATCCGCCGGGCATCGTCTTCTTGAAATTTCAAATCCCTTCTGGTCATGATGCCCACGAGCCGTGGCCCGCGCCCGTTCCCCCCGCCGGCGCGACGGCGCGGAACATCACCGGACTCTGGGCCGCCCTCAACGATCGGTATCCCGCTGACGTTGTATTCCCGCATTACTTTTCGCGCGGTGGCAATCGTGGCGTTGGGTGGCAATGTGATCGGATCGACGATCACGCCGTTGGCGCTGCGCTTCACCTTTTCCACCTCGCGCGCCTGATTTTCGACGGTCATATTTTTGTGAATGATTCCGATCCCCCCTTCCTGCGCCAGCGCGATGGCCAGCGCCGCCTCCGTGACGGTATCCATGGGCGCGGAAATGAGGGGGATATTGAGTTCGATCTGCCGGGTCAGGCGGGCGCGCGTGTCGGCCTCGTTGGGCACAAACCCGCTGTGCGCCGGAATCAGCAGCACATCGTCAAACGTGATGGCATCGTGGAGAATCTTGGGGTGTTCCATGTGATATGGTTACGTCCGGGGGGGCGTGGAGTCAAGTATTGGTTCCGGGGCTTGGCAATTCCATCCGGTTCTCCGACACTTCACGCATCATGGACATCAACGCCATCCAACAAACCCTGGACCGGGCCTTCAAAGAGGAGCAGGCGGGCCGGCTCCAGCAGGCCGAAGCGCTCTATCGGCAAGTCCTCAGCCAAAAGCCGGATTGCGACGCGGCCGTGGTTCGCCTGGGACTTTTGGCGTATCAGGCCGGGCGGTTTGATGTGGCTGTCGGTTGCTTTGGCCACGCCCTGATGCTCGGCCAAAATGCGGCGGGGGTGCTGTTTCACCTTGGCAATTCGCATGGCCGATTGGGCCGGCTCGACGAAGCCGCCGCCGCTTATCGACGGGCTCTGGATTTCGATCCGAACGATCTGAATGTCCTGAACAATCTGGCGAACATTTTTTCCACCGTGGGCGCGCTGGATGAGGCGATCAAATATCTGGAGCGTGCCGTCGCGGTCCAGCCGGATTTGGCATGGTCGCACTGGAATCTCGCCTCGCCGCTGCTGCTCAAGGGCGATTACCCTCGCGGTTTCAAGGAATACGAATGGCGGCTGAAGATTCCCGATTTACAACTCACCCCACCCGACTGGAAGCTGCCCATGTGGGACGGCAACGATCCCGCCGGCAAACGCATGCTGATTTACGCCGAGCAGGTGTTCGGCGACACGATCAGTTTCGTCCGCTTTCTGCCATTACTGAAAGATCGCGGCGCGCGCATCACGCTTGTTGTGCAGGAGCCGATTTTGGAGCTTCTTCGCAAGGTTCCGGGCGCGGATTCGGCGATTTCATTTACTGATTCGATTCCCGAAGCGGATCTTCTTTGTCCCCTGCCGAGTTTGCCGATGCATTTGGGCACTACGATTGAAACTGTTCCCAACAAAGTTCCGTATCTCCAGCCCGATGCGAAGAAAGTGGAATCGTGGAAATCGCGGCTGGCGCGCGAGACGCAATTGAAGGTGGGCCTTTGCTGGGCCGGCCGGCCCCTGCCGCAGGGGCGATCCATTCCGCCGCAACTGCTGATGCCGCTGGCGCCGGCCAAAGGGGTGCGATTTATCAGTCTCCAGAAATTGGCGCCCAACGAGCCGCCGTCGCAAATTCCGTCGCAATTGAATCTGCTGAATTTTACGAACGATCTGAAGGATTTTTCGGATACCGCAGCGCTGATCGCCAATCTGGATCTGGTGATCACCATCGACACCGCGATCGCGCATCTCGCCGGAGCGCTGGGCAAGCCGGTGTGGGTGCTGCTCAAGGCGGTGCCCGATTTTCGGTGGATGATGGATCGGGATCAGACGCCTTGGTATCCCACTGCCCGGTTATTCCATCAACAAAAGCTGGGCGAATGGGCCGCGCCCATCGATCAGGCCGTCGCGGCGCTCCACCAGCGCGTGGCTGAAAACAGGTGAATCGTCGATGTCTGCCGCAAGTACCTTGCTCAATCAGGCGTCCCGTTCGCTGCAAGCCGGCGCGCTGGCCGAGGCGGAAGTCAATCTCCGGCAAATTCTGTCGCAGGAGCCGAACAATGCCGACGCCCTAAACCTCCTTGGCGTCGTTGCCATGCGCGCGGGCAAAACTGCCGCCGGCGCTGAACTATTTCAGCGTGCCCGCGCCCTTGCCCCGCGCAATGTCGAAATCCACAACAATCTCGCCACCGCGCTGGCACTGCTGAAGCGCACCAACGAAGCTCTGGACATTGCCACCGCCGCCGCAACGCTCGATCCGCACAACGCCGACACGCAGGAAATCCTCGGCAACATCCTGATGGACCAAAGCAATTTCTTCAGCGCCATCGCGGCCTACGAGCGCGGAGTGAAACTCAAGCCCAACGCCGCGATGAATCACCAGAATCTCGGCCGCGCGCTGGCTATCACCGATGATCTTCAAAGGTCCGTCGCCGCATTTGAGAAGGCCGTCGCGCTCGATCCCAACTCCGTCGAAGTGCTCTTTCAGTTGGGCTCTTCACTTTATGAACTGGGGGAAATCGATCGGGCCATCGAATGTTTCCAGAAAGCTATCGCTCTCAATCCCGGCCACGCCGCTTCGCATTGGAATCGGGGCCAGGCCCTTCTGCTCAAGGGCGATCTCGCTCGGGGTTGGCCGGAATTTGATTGGCGGATGAAAATCCCGGCGTTGAATCTGTCCCCCACCCACCTTCGCCGACCCCTCTGGGATGGCGGCAACGTGGATGGCCAGACCATCCTGCTCTATTCCGAACAGGGGTTTGGCGACACGCTGCAATTCTCCCGCTACATTCCGATCGTCGCCGACAAAGGCGCGAAGGTTGTTTTTGCGTGCTCGCCGAGTTTGCTGAATCTAATCCGGCAATCGCAACCGCGCGCCACAGTGTTCAGCAATTTAGCTGCGCCGCCGCGTTTTGATGTCTTCTGCCCGCTGCCCAGCCTGCCGCGCGCTTTTGATACCACCATCGAAACCATTCCCGCCAATATTCCATATATCACGGCGGATGCAACACGAATCGATGCCTGGCGAAACCGCCTGGCCGGCGAATCTCGATTGAAAATCGGCCTCGCCTGGGCCGGATCGCCGCTGCATACCAATGACCGCCGCCGATCCCTGCCTCCTGCCGCTCTCGCTCCGTTGAGCGAAGCCACAAACGCCGCCTTCTACAACATGCAACTGGAAAAAGAGCCCGATCCTGGCATTCCGCTGATCGACTGGACCAACGCGCTGCAAAATTTTTCCGATACCGCCGCTCTGATCGCCAATCTCGATCTGATTATTTCCGTCGATACAGCTGTCGCCCATTTGGCCGGGGCAATGGGCAAACCCGTCTGGCTGCTTTTGCCGTTCGTGCCCGATTGGCGCTGGATGCTGGCGCGCGAGGATTCTCCTTGGTATCCCACAATGCGACTCTTCCGCCAACCGCGCCGCCATGATTGGGAAACGCCCATCCGGCAAATCGCCGCGGAACTGGCTCAATTCGGAAATCCGCGATGAGCGAAACCATTGAGCAGATTTTCGCGCGTTCGCAGGCAAAGCATCTCGCCGGAAATTTCAGGGAAGCCGAAGTCGGATACCGCCAAATCCTCGCGGCCCAGCCGAACCATGCCGACTCCATCCACATGCTCGGCGTCCTCGCTCATCAAACCGGCCAACAGCAGATCGCGCTCGATTTGATCCTGCGCGCTATTTCCATCAACGATCTATCCGCCCAGTATTTCAGCAATCTAAGTTTGGTCCTTTCCAGCCTCGGAAGAAATCAAGAAGCGCTAGCCGCACTGAAACGCGCCTTGGCACTGAAACCCGATGACGCCGTTTCCTTAACCAATCTCGCCAACACCCTCATCGACCTTGGCCAATACACCGAGGCCACGACCGCAGCCCGGCGGCTCATCCAGCTCTATCCGAAATTCCACCTGGGCTACTTCAATCTCGGTAATGCCGAGCGATTGCTCGATCATCTCGAAGAATCCGCCAAGGCCTACGAAACCGCCATCGAACTCAAGCCCAACTACACCGAGTGCATGACCAACCTCGCCAACGTCTATTTCACCCTGCAGAAACTCGACCAGGCCTTCGCCGTCTGGGACCGCATCTTCGATATCCCCAATTATCCAATGGCGCGATTGAATCGGTCCATCGCATTTCTGCTGCGCGGCGACTACCAGCGCGGATTCGAAGAATACGAATCTCGTCTGCTAGTCCCCGAAAGCGGCACCGTGCCCCCGGACCTCGGCCGTCCGCGCTGGAACGGCGAGCCACTCCACGGCCAGCGAATCCTCCTCTATGCCGAGCAGGCCTTCGGCGACACGTTCAATTTTGCCCGCTACATCCCCATGGTCGCCGAGCGCGGCGGCAAGATCATTCTCTGTTGCCACCCCGCCTCGATGGAACTATTAAAAAATATCCCCGGTGTCGACCGCGTCACCTCGATGATGCAACCGCTTCCGGAATTCGATCTACATTGCCCGCTGCCCAGCCTACCGTGGGTTTTCCAAACCCGACTCGATTCGATCCCCGCGGAAATCCCCTACATCCACGCCGATCCCGCGAAGATCGAATTCTGGAAATCCCGACTCGCTGGCGAAAATCGCCGCAAGATCGGCCTCGCCTGGGCCGGCCGCCCCATCCCGCGCAATCGTTTCGTCCCGCCGCAATTGCTCGCACCCCTGGCAAACGTCGCCAACGTTCGTTTCTACAGTTTGCAAAAATCCGATGCCTCCGCGACCACCGAAAAACCCCCGCTGGAAATGGTCGATTGGACCGAGGAATTGAAAGATTTCTCCGACACCGCCGGCCTCATCGCCAATCTCGATCTGATCCTCACCGTTGACACCGCTGTCGCCCATTTGGCCGGCGCGATGGGCAAACCCACCTGGATCATGCTCAAATTCGTCCCCGATTGGCGCTGGATGCTCGGCCGATCCGATTCGTTGTGGTATCCCACTGCCCGACTCTTCCGGCAAGAACGCCTCAATGATTGGCAATCCCCCGTCGACGAAATCGTCGCCGCCCTGAATCTGCTGTAAACTCGCACCCAATGACCGAGTCCGAAACAGTCTCGCCGCCGAAAGGTGCGCTGACCATCATTTTCTTCATCGCGATGATGGACCTGCTGGGCTTCGGCATCATCATCCCGCTGCTCCCGCTCTTCGCCAAGGATTATCACGCCTCGCCGGTTGAGGTCGGCCTGCTCTTTTCGATTTACTCGGCATGCCAATTCCTCGCATCACCAATCCTCGGCATGATCTCCGATCGCTACGGCCGCCGGCCGGTGCTGGTGTTTTCGCAACTCGGCAGCGTGCTTGGTTACGCACTGCTCGGCCTGGTGATGATGCTCCATTGGAACAATGCCGCCTGGGCTCTGCTGCTGATTTATGTCTCGCGCATCATCGACGGCCTCAGCGGGGGAAATATTTCCACCGCGCAGGCCTACATCAGCGATGTCACCACTGCCGAAACCCGCGCCAAGGGCATGGGCGTGCTGGGCGCGGCATTCGGCGTGGGATTCGCGCTGGGTCCCGCGGTCGCATCACTTCTCGTTGGAATTCATCCCGCACTCCCCGGATTCGCCGCCGCGATTTTCAGTTTCTCCGCCATGACCATGACCTGGCTTCGCCTCCCCGAAAGCCGCGCGCACAAGCCTGCTGTCGTCGCCGATTGGCTGCATCCTCGCCGATTCGCGCCCGTCTTTCGCCACAGCCGGCTCGTGCAATTGCTCTCTATTGCCTTCATCAGCATGGCCGCGTTCTCCATGCTCGAAGCCATGATGGCGCTGTTCCTTTCCGATAAACACACGTTTTCTTTTTCCGATGTGAAAGTCGGATTCTATTACACCTATCTCGGGTTCATCATCGTCGTGGTGCAAGGTGGATTGATCGGAAGACTCACCAAAAAATGCGGTGAATGGCCGCTGGCAATCTCCGGAGCAATTTTCGTCGCCGTGGGAATGGGAATGCTCGCCAGCGCCGCCATCTGGCCGGGATTATTGATTCTCTTACTCGGCGGCGCCGTCAACGCCGTCGGCCGCAGCCTGCAAACGCCCACGCTCTACGCCCTGATCTCCCAGAATTCCGACCCGCGCGAGCAGGGCCTGGTCTTCGGACTCAATCAAGGATTAGCCAGCGTCGCCAGAATCGTCGGCCCCGCCATCGCCTCCATCGTCTACACTCTCTGGATCGGCGGCCCCTTCGCCGTCGCCGGATTGATCGTCCTCATCGCCGGATTCTGGACCATCGCCCTGCGAACAAAATCCGACACGGATGAATTCCAACTTCCCCCCGACGCCGCCGCCGCGGAGTCGGTCTGACCGGGCTTGCTCACTTCAGTGGCAAGCCAAGGTGCAATCGATTTGCGAATCCTCCGTTATGATAACCCCCACCGAATGACCGCCTCCCCCCCCGAACCCAAACGCCTCTGGCACCACCCCCTCTTCGGCCCCGCCGTCGTCGCAATCGCCGCCATCGCCATGTTCTGGTGGACCTGGCAAACCTGGTGCGATCTGCTCATCGACTTCGGCGTGCAACTCTACGTCCCCTGGCGACTCGCCGCCGGCGAAATCCTCTACCGCGACATCGCCCACTACACCGGCCCGCTCTCCATCTATTACCACGCGCTCGCTTTCAAAATATTCGGCCCAAGCCTGCGAACGCTGGAATTCGTCGAACTCCCCACCATCACCCTGACCTTCGCCGCCATTTATCACATCGCTCAAAAGCTCGCCGGCCGGCTGAGCGCGATCGTCTGCGGAATCACCTTCGCCACCATGTTCGCCTTCGCCCATTTGATGCCCGCCGGCAATTACAACTTCATCTGCCCCTACGAATACGAATACACCCACGGCACCCTGCTGAGCCTCGGCTGCATCCTCTGCCTGGGCCGCTGGATGCAAAAGAGTTGCAAACTCGCCGTGGCCAGCGCGGGATTCCTGACTGGCATGGTCTTCCTCACCCGCGCGGAATTTTTCGTCGCCATCGCCTGCGCATCGTTCGCCGCGTTTGCATTAGTCACATTGGAAAATCCCCGAACATCACTGCGAGGGGCTGTGATTTTCGTCATCGCCATGCTCGTCCCCCCGATCATCTCCATCGCCCTGCTCGCATTGGCCATGCCGATATCCCAGGCAATCACCGGCACCCTCGGCATGTGGCCGGCGCTTCTGCATGGAAATGTCAGCGGCCAACAGTTCTACCAGCACAGTATGGGCACGGATGACTTACGTGAGAATGTTTGGCAACTGTTTCGATGGACGTGTGGATATCTAATCGTGATCGGCGTATTCGGCTGGGCGGCCAAGATTCTAAAATCCAAAAAACACCCCGCGATTCTGCTTGCATCCGCCGCCGCCGGGGCCGCGTTGATTCGCTTCGGATACCGACGCCTTGACTGGATTTCCCTCTTCCGCCCCCTGCCTGTCGTCGCACTGATTTGCATCTTCGCCGCTTTGATAATTCTTTTTATCCGGCGCACCGATCCGGCGCGTCCTCGCCTGGTCATAGTCTTTGCGGTTTTTTCGTTTGTGTCGCTCGGAAAAGTCTTCCTCTATGCCCGCATCGAACATTACGGCTGCTGGCTGGCAATGCCCGCGACGATGCTACTGATCATGGCCCTCTTCGGCTGGTTTCCCACTCGCCTCACGACCATCGGCTCTTCCCCTTGCGTTTTCCTCGCCGGCGTCGCCGGAATCTGGACCGGCATCATCATCGTCCACCTCATCATCACCGGCTACGCCATCTCCAAACTCAAAACCCCCGTCGGCGACGGCCCCGATCAATTCTTCGCCGGCGCCAATGCCGATCTGGTGAATCAGGCCATCACCCTCGCCAAACAAAACATCCCCCCAGATCAAACGCTGCTCTGCGCCCCCGAGGGGATCATGATCAACTATCTCTCCCGCCGCCGTACGCCGACCCGATATGTCAATTTCAATCCCCCCGACCTTCTTCTCTTCGGCGAACAAAACATGCTCACCGCCCTGCAGCATTCACCACCGGATTTCATCATGATCGTCCACAAAGACACGACCGAATTCGGCCACCCCTACTTCGGCCGCGACTATGGCCGATCCATTTACGACTGGATAGAAAACCACTACGGCGAAGCCTGGCTATTAGGCAGCGAACCGCTGCAAGGGCGGCACTTCGGCATTCGAGTGATGACGCGCGTGGGCGGATAAAAGACGAAATCCATTTCCACCACGGAGACACGGAGAGCACGGAGAATGCGGATTGCAAAAATGACCCGCGGCGTCCTCGCCCCGACAAGCCGATTACCGCAGTCCCGCCCACACTAGACATGAAACCAGCCAGACCGATACAGAGTTTTCATTCAGAATACAAACACCACTGGTATGCGGGCGCGCGGTGCAGGTCCGGAGAATCGCGGCCGACGTGGGGAAGAACATCAACGACGTTCTGTGGCCCTTTGCCTGCAGGATATTCGATGAAATCTACAGCGTTGCCGGCGACTATTGCCAGACGCGCGCTGTCATCAAACATAACTGTAAAGAGCACGTATCCCATCCCCGACTCCCCAGCGGCATAAAGCTTGTTGGCGAGTGGTGCCGGCAGCCGATGAACACTGTCCTGCAGAGAGGCCACATCATCAATCGGAATCGCATTTTTCCCTTTGTCATCCTCGGGCCAAACCCCCCAGAGCAGACTGTATGGTTCTTCTGGCACGACATACACGCGATCAACCCGCCGCCCATCCTTGAGCAGGACATCACACGGCCGGTACGCAAGCGAGCCGTCGCCGGAAATCGGTACGGTCTCCAGTTGAGTGCGCAATTGAGCCGAAAGAGCAGAATATCGCCCCGGCACCGGTCCCATTCCCACTGCCGCGATCTGGGCGAAGCCAGCGACCGCCGACGTCGCATCGGGCAATACTGGTATGCCAGCTTGAACATCGACTGGCTCCTGCGAACCCAGGAAAATCTGAAATCGCGTAAGTCTGTCGGTGAAGTCAAAAATCTCAAACGAAGGATTCGAAAACACAAGCCAGAATCCATTTATACGTGTGTCCGGGGACTCAACACGGCCCACGCCACCCCGAAGCTTTCCCATCGCTGACCACAACCGTAGCAACCGTATCTTAAAGGCGCTCTGGAGAAGTGCGTCCTCCGTGCTGCCATCCAGGCCAGAAAATCTGATCGGACGTACTTCCAGTAACTTATTCACGAATTGATGTACGGAATCGTCAAGGGCCATACAGTGTCTTCCAGAATATCCTCATTCGCCCCGCCGGAACAATCTTGACACGAATGTTCGTCGTCACAAGGGAATTCCTTTAAGCCCCTGGCGAACGCCGCCCAACGCGCCAAATGTCTGCACCTTTCTGTGAGGCATCGTACATATGGCCAAGAAATGATCCGCAAGGGCGCAACAAAAGTACAAATCGTCTTGTCAAAATCGATCAATTTCGTGTCATTTTTGTGCAAAAACACGCGCATTTTTGGGCTCAGAATAGGTATCCCCCGTAAATTGAACAG
Organism: Tepidisphaeraceae bacterium; assembly: GCA_049515255.1. Lineage (GTDB taxonomy): Bacteria > Planctomycetota > Phycisphaerae > Tepidisphaerales > Tepidisphaeraceae > JBEKUH01. Next base: position 32,995 of record JBEKUH010000005.1, read on the forward strand.
CCGGACTACGGCAAATATTCGACATATACGCCTTCCCGGCGAGATAATATCAAAATATTACAGTTCGTTTCCCACGATTCACTAAATTCCAAAATTAATTTTTAATTGCATGACAAAAGTCCAATTTTATTGTGGCAAAATTCGGGAAATTATTTGAAATGGACCCGCATTCCTCCGTGCGCTCCGTGCCTCCGTGGTGGAAATTCTTTTGCATTTCACGGCGCGTTCCCCTCCAGCGCCGCTGCCAGGACGTCCTGGCGGTGGTAGATGAAGATGGTGTTGCCGACCACGGCGACGGGGGGTTTGCGAGCCAGGGCGTTGTGGAAGGCGATGAACGTGGGGATGCGCTGGGTGGGGCTGATGGTCATGCGCTGGCTCAGGCCGTCGAGATAGGAACTGCTGATGGCGGTGTATTGGAGGTTGTCGGCAGGCGTGACGGAATACTTGACGCCGTAGGCGGCGGGGTCTTCCAGGCCGTAGTAGGCGAGCCAGACGCGATCGACCTGGTTGTCCTGCATCCAGTGACGGAGATCGATCAGGCCCTGTCCCCAGTCGAAATCCGAATCGGCCAGCAGCCGCCAGCCATTGGATGGGCCACCGGCGGCGAGGTTGATGTAAGTCAGGAATCGCGGCGCTACGAGCAGCGGCTCGATGCAGGCGAGGGCGAGCAGGATGTTGCGCACCCAGTGCAGGGTGGAGCGTTTGGGACTTGCGGCCGGGGCCGGAGATCGCTGCGACCAGAGGCGCGAGATGAAAATCGCCGCCAGGGGAAAGGCCGGCAGCAGATAGCGCGTGCCGATGTTCACATCGCTGAGCAACAACACTCCGACAGAGAAGATGAGCAGCGCTTCCATGAACGCCAGCTCATCGGGAAGTCCGGGAGATTTTCGATCGAGTCCGCCGGCCGCCAGCACCGCAATCGCCAGCGCGCCCAGGATCAAGACCGCGACGGGCAATTTGCACGCCAGAGCGGCTGGGTAGTAGTACCACTTGGAGCCGCGATAGAGTTCGCCGAAGAGAAATCCCTGATATCCCCCTTCGGTGTCCTGCTTTTGGGCGTCCATTCCAAGAAGAATGGTGCGCGGCAATGGAGCGGGGAAATGCCAGGGGAGCTTTTGTTGCACATGCTCCATGAAGCTGGATTGAAAATCGAACGACCCCATCGGCTGGCCGGTTCCGTGAAAGCCGTAGAGCGCGTTGATCGCCAGAAAAGTGACGAAGAACGCGCCGATTCCACCGGCAAGGATTTTGCGCGATCGTTCCCTGCCAACTGCGGCGAGCATGGGGACGGCCATCACCAGCATCACCGGCCAGAGGAGAACGGCGGTGTACTTGCACAGATTGGCGGCCACCAGCGCGGCGGAGACGGCGGCGAATCGCCAAGCGGAGGGCGCTTGGCAGTATCGCCACCAGAGATATGCGGCGAGAACCATCGTCGCGGTGCAGCCGGCGTCGGTGGTCATGAGCGAGGCGTGGGCCAGGATGGTTGGATTAAAGCAATACAGCGCGCAGGCGACGAGTCCGGCGGTCGAACCATACAGGAAAGAGGCCCAGCGATATGTCACCCACGCGGCCAGCAGTGAAACTGGAATCAGCGACAGCCGCGCCAAAAGCAGATATTCGGCGAAATGATCGAGATTGTCGTAAACGAGGGCGTTTTGATAGATCCAGTGGCGATTGACGATTGGATCGACTGCAAAAGGTTTGGGAGATGGCGCCTTTGCGCCGACCAGCACGGGGATGGCAGCGCCGATGAGCCGAATGAGCGGCGGGCTGAGGCTGTAGATGGAGAAGTCACCGTGCCGCCAGTATTCGACGCCGGCGGCGAGGTGGGCCGGCTCGTCAAACGTCGCCGAATTCCACGCGGCCGACCAGCCCAAGAGGATTGCATGAATGGAGAGCAGCAGCGCGCAAATGGCCGCGGGAGGAAGGCGGAACCTGCTGGATAAGCGGAACCTGTTAGAAGCGGCGATCAAGCGGTTTTAGAAAACAAGCGGCGGCGCGAAAGAAAAAAATGCTCCTCGCGCCGCCGAAAATAAATTCCCGAACAGATTCGATCCATCCAGATCAATGAGCCCAAATCAATGTGCCCAGATCAATGTGCGTTGGTGGAAAGAATCGGGAAGTCCTTGGCCTCGATTTCCTTATCGATAATGATCGTCGGTTTGACGAGCAGAATGATGACCTGCTCGTCCTTGGCCATGGAACTATTGTCAGTGAGCCGCTTGAGGAATGGGATTTTGGAGAGGATGGGGACGCCGGCCTCTTCCTCGGTTTCACCCGCGACGGTCAGGCCGCCCAGCAGCAAGGTCCCACCATCGGGAACCGTGACGCGAGTGCGAACCTGAGTGATGGTTTCCACGGGCTCCTGAACGGATAGAGTGGGCGACACAACTTCGTTGCCAAGCCCGGTGACGATGGTCGACGTAGCGCTGGACGATTCAAAGGTGAAGTTGTCGAATCCATCCAATTGGTCGAGATTCGGGTTTAGATCAAGGGTGACATATTTGTGATCAGCCGACACCCATGCGCCCTCGATGGTTAGGAATGTGCCGTCCTCCGCGGTGCTGATGACGGGGGTGGTGATTTCAGCCCCAGCGGCGACAGTGGCGTTCAAGGACGACACATAGGGTATTTCGGTGGCCTCCACCATGGATGCGCTCTGACCATTCCAAAGTGTAACACGCGGGGCGTGGACGATGCTGGATAATTTGCTCGCCTGCACCGCACGAAGCAGCAGAGTAACCTGCAGGTCGTCCAGCAGATTGCCGTAGGCGGCGCTCAGATTAAGTCCGGTCACACCAGTGCCAATGGTGCCCGGCACACCGGTTGTCGGAGCCTCGGTAAAGTTGGAGGTTCCATTGGTAATCGTAATGGGACTGAAATTGACGGGGTTGGAATTATTCCATGAAAGGCCGAGGTTGACACCCACATCTTCCAGGAAATTCTTATCAACGGTGAGGAATCGGACCTCAACCGTAATTTCAATGGCCCGGCTTTCACGCAGTTTTTCCAGCAAACCGGCCACGTCTGCCTGGGCCGCGTCGGTCTGGGAGATGATCAGTTCACTGTTGAAATCGCTGATATAACCATTGCTGTTGGCGTTGTTGACGTTCCAGGTATCGCGATCGACGGTATCGGTGATTTTCTTTTCAATGTTCATCAGCAATTGTTGCTGGGACTGCTGATTCTGCTGCTGGCCTTGTTGGCCCTGGCCGCCGCCGAACAGATTGCCGCCGCCGCCGTTACCGCCGCCACCGCCACCGCCACCGCCGCCGCCACCGATACCACCACCGCCGCCACCACCGCCGCCGGTATTCGTGCTATTGGCAAAGGTAACGTTGGGGTTCTGAATGATGCCGTTGAAATTCGGATTCAGCAGCAGATCGCTGATGTCGTAAACCTTGGTATGGGTCGCCTTATCCAGTTCATCGGTGGTGGAAATTGAAATGATTCCATCGTCGATGGCGTAATCCAGTTTTCCTTCTCCGACTTCCTTAAGCACGATATCCAGCACTTTTGACAGCTTGACATCATGGAGCAACGGCGTGGAGACGGGGGTATTGCGGTCGATGTTCTGGGCTTCCAGCGCTTTCCAGTCAACAGTGATGTTGGCGCCGCTGACATCACTGAGGAAGCTGATCGCCTCGGAGAAGGAAACCTGCGGGAAGGAGACACTGGGCAACCGGCGGTTCAGTTCAGCCTGTACTTCCTGGTCCTCCTTCGAAACGCCGGTGTTCTCCACCTCGTTGTCGCGCATCTCAGAGATATCCGGCCAGTTGTCAGGATAGCGGTAAATGTCATCGTAAGGGACGAGATCCTCTTCCGCGCGGTTGAGCTGCTTGGAAGTGTTATAGTCCACCGCCTCACGGTCGTTGCGCTGTTCGTGGAGAATGGCCTTGTCTTCGACAAACTGCCGAACTCCCAGCGCGTAGTCGTTCTGCGGGTCCAGTTGGATGATCTGATCGAGCACGCCTAGGGCTGCGTCGTAATTCTGTTCTTCCACCTGCGTTCGCGCCAGCTTGACCAGTTGTTCCACGGTCTGCTGTCGGCGTTCTCGATCCGCCTTGAGGCGCTCTTCTTCCGTATTAGCAATTTCTCTCTCCGCTATACTGCGCTGCTCAGCGGTCGTGTTGTGCTGTGCGTTATTCAGATCGTTCTTGGCCGCGGTAAGGGCGGCGTTCATTTTCGCAAGATCATCGGGGCCAAGAATGGCCGGATCTTCATCGCGCTTTTCCTGAGCGGCGGCGAGATCATCGTTGGCCTTGTCAAAGTCGCCCTTGGCGATGTCGTCGTGTACATCGCTCATTGACTGGTTGAAGCTGAGGATGATCGCTTGCCGCTCCTGATCAATCTGAGCGGCGCGGTCCTGCAAAGTGTTGCTTGGAGCGTTGTTGGCGGGGGTCAGGCCCAGCTTGGCGCGGAGGCGATTAACGCCGTCCACCGCATCGGTGTTGCTTGAATCCAGGCTGCGGGCTTGTTCGTAATCATCCAATGCTTCCTTGTCATTCCCGGCGGCCTCGGCCTGTTTGCCCTTCTGCACAAGGTCCGTCGCTTTGAACTGACTCTGGCTGGCGGCGAGATTCTGCATCTCCGCCTGATGCTCCAGCGTTTGCGCATCCGTCGGGGTGGTCGTCTGGCTATTGGAGGTGTCGTCATCCGCCAGATTTACCGTCTCACCCACTGCGGCGGATGTGCCGCTCGCCATCGCTTTGTCCGAAAGTTGGTTATCGGCCGGCTGGGTGGCGGGAGCCTGTAACTCGTCCATCCGCGAGAGATATTCCTGCGGCGTCAGGCCCTCCATAAATGCCGGGACAAACCCCGCATCCCTGGCGGCCACGAAATCCTTGCGGGCCGCGTCATAGTCACCGTTGCGGTACTCCTCGCGGGCGTGTTCATACGCTTCTCGCGCTTTGAGGTCGTTTTCGGAAAAGTTCGAAGCAGTGTTGTTTTGAGTCTGATCGATTCGCCGGAGGTAATCCGAAGGCCCCGCAACATTGATGGAGCCGACGTATCCCAATTCCTGCGACTTCAGGAAATCCACTTTGGCTGTTTCCAGATCGCCCTTCTTGTACTCATCGACCCCGCGATTGAATGCAATGGTCGCATCGGTGGGGATCTTTTGCTGTTCGGCTGTGATCTCCGAGATGCGCGATTGCGCAAGGGCGCGTGTTGCATCGTCGATGTCGGAATTGTTCAGGGCCGCGTTGTAATGTTGCTGGGCATCTGCCAGATCGCCGGACTGACGGCTCTGCTCGCCCCGCTGGTACTCGGCGTCAGCGTTGCGCTGTTGGTTGACCCCGGCATTGGCCTTGGAGAGCGCATCCAGCGCAACGGCTCGGCTGGAATCATCCAGCGATTTGAGATCGATCCGCTGCAAGGTCGCCAATGCCTGATCGAACTGCTTGTCCTTCAACTGCTCCGACCCCACGCGCAGCAGATCGTCATTTCCAAGGGGCTGAGTGCCTATTTGGAAAACCGACTGAGGCGCAGCCCCGGACCCTGAGGCGTCCGACGGCGCCGTGGTGGGCCCATCGGCCAATACTCTTCCACCGAGACAAAGTCCCAGCGGGAGCGACAAAGCGACAGCCAATCCCAAACTCGCCAATGGATTGCGACGGATCATGGATATCCACTCACTTTCGAGACCAAGGTCCCGGTCGGAAACAACTTTGCCGGAAACAACTTTGCCGGAAACAACTTTCCCTGAAACAACTCTTGTGGTGATGAACGATTGCTTAAGCCCTTTGGGTAAATCCTCTGGGTTTTTCGACTGCGTATTCGGTTTGATGCAGCAACTGCATTTGCACCAGTGACCGTTACGAAACTCCGCCTGGGAGACCTTTCCGGGCCGAAGTCTAAACAAACGCTTTCCTCGATGCAAATAAAATCCGCCATCTCAACGTCAGCGCAACTCATTCATCGGACAGAGGTATCGTCGCGCTGTACTCTTGGTGGTCGGGGCTATATCGCTGGCTGCCAAATGCCGAGAGGATCGGTACAATGCCGCCGCCCAGAAGTGCCCAGGAGTGTAAAGATGGAGCATCAAGACGCGGAACTTTCGGACGTGGTAGTGGTAATCGAGGAAGAACCCGGCATGAGCTTCAAAGACGTGGTTGCGCGCCTTCAATCCGAGGGATTATCGGTCTCCGACACCGACGAACCCAATGGCGTGGTCGAGGGCACCCTGGAATCCGCCAAGGCCAAGGGGCTGGAAAAGCTACCGTTTGTGAAATATGTGCGCAGTGTTTTCAATTACACGGCCGACTTTCCGCCGGGTGACCCCCGAAATATGGACCCGGCCGATGATAAGTGGACAGATGACGACGACGGCCGATAGCCGGCATGACATTTTTGCGCAAAAATAACCCGCCCCGGCACGCATTGGCGCCGAAGGCGGGTTTTGTTTTTCGCCTTGTCAGTTCAAATCATCGCCGCCAGTGGCCGGGGGCGTAATGATATCCGCGGTCCCCTTGTACCCATCGACCACGTTCCCACCCATGATAGCCGGGCGCTGGTGGGCCCCAATAGCCATGATGCCATGCCCACCCTCCGCCTTCCCAGACCCACAGTCCGCCAATCCACACATAAGTCGGGTCAGGCTGGGCCGGGACCACCTCAACCTCATCGGGTGGCGGCTGCTGTTGCACATACACATCGGGCGGTGGCTCGGGCACTGGGGCCGGAGCCGGCGGCGGACCCGGCGGCGGTTCTTGAACATATACCGTCCGCTCCGGCTGGGCTTCGATCGTGCAACCCCCCACCATGCCCAGCACGCCTACCGATCCCACCACGGCTGCGCTCAGCAAAGTACGCAAATATTTTTGTCTGCTCATAACCAACTCCTAACTATTCTAATAGACACAACGCCCCCCGGTTTGGTTTGTTCCAAACAAAGCATGTTCCATTTGCGATTGTTTACATCGGCTCTTTGGCGACGGTTTCATCGAAGATACGCAAGAGCTTGGACTTATCGAAAATCATCTCCTGGCGGGTGAGTCCGACAATGTCGTAAACATGGGTGAGCTCGATTGCGTCAACCGGGCAGGCTTCCTCGCACATGCCGCAATAAATGCATCGCAATTCGTCGATGTCGAACTTTGCGGGATATTTTTCACGATCCTGCCATGGGCTTTCAGCCGCCTCGATATGAATGCATCGGGCCGGGCATGCGGTGGAGCACATGAAGCACGCCACGCATTTGACGCGCCCTTCTTCGTCCTTGTTCAGCCGATGAACGCCGCGATAAGTCTTGAGCAGCATTCCCCCCTTCTCGACCGGCAAGTCCTCGCGCTTCTCTTCGGGGTATTGCACGACGCGGTCCTTGCCGCGCAGGACGACGTTGAACATGTGCTTCATCGTCGTGCCCAGACCGATCAGCACCTGCGGCAAATAGAATTGATCGCCCAGGGAAAGTTTCGGCTCTTCAAGAACAATGACGTCGGAATCTTTCATGATGAAAACTCAATTCAATTCGGCCGGCAACGGGGTCTTGGAATAACGGCTGCCAAGGACTTTCAACTTGCGATTGGTCGCCGGGGCGGCGGGAATCCACGTGCTGACGACGCCAAAGACGATCATCATCGCAATGTTTGCCAACAACAATGATAGCGATGCGCGGCCGTCAGAGATGTTGCCATGGAAGATCGTCAACACGATCGCGGTCATCAGCAGCAGCGCCAGCGACATCGGAATCAGCGCCCGCCAGGCGAGCATCATCAATTGATCGAATCGAAATCGCGGCAGACTCCAGCGAACCCACATGAACACGAAGATGACGACGACGGTTTTTATGAAGAAGACCAAGGAGCGTGCAATGCAGATGATCAGGCTCGTGCTGAGTGCCGGATCGTTGGCGGGGCCACGGAGTCCGGGGAAATCCCATCCGCCAAAAAACAGCGCCACCAGCACCGCGCTAGTGGTGATCATTCCCGCATATTCCGCCAGGAAAAACAGGGCGAATCGCATCGCGCTGTATTCCGTGTGATATCCGCCCACCAATTCCTGCTCCGCCTCAGCCATGTCGAACGGGGCACGATTCGCCTCGGCATGGATGCAGATCAAAAACATCACAAACGCCAGCGGCTGGGAGAAGACATTCCACGCCGGAACGATCCCCGCCCAATTGTGCAATTGAGCCTTGACGATTTCATCAAGCTGCAACGTCCCAAACATCAGCACGATGCACAGCACGGACAACCCCATCGGGATTTCGTATGAGATCATGTTGGCGGTTGCGCGCAATCCGCCGAGGAAGGAATATTTGTTGTTGCTCGCCCATCCGCCGATGACCACGCCATAAACCGTCAGCGACAGCACCGCCAGGATGAAGAGCACGCCGATGTTCAGCTTGGCGATCTGGAACGAGCACTGATAGGTGATGGTGTATTGATTGCCCGTTATGCCGACCGGCGTCGGATCGCCGACGATGGAAGATCCTAACGGAATCTGCGTCCCCGCATACGCCGTCACATCCGTCGCCGTTGCCGGAACGGTAATCGTCTTTTGGCTCTGATACGTCCCGCCCCACGGCAGCACGGCGATGCTGACGATGACCATCAAAATCATCGCCCCCGGCGCCAGTGTGAAGAGAACTTTGTCCACGCCCGCCGGCCGATAATCTTCCTTCAGAATAAATTTCACCCCATCGGCCAACGGCTGGCCCAATCCGCCCATGTGCCAGTTTTTGATGATCGGAATAATGCCAAACCCCAGCCCGACTCGATTGGGTCCCAGGCGATCCTGCACCCAACTCGCGACTTTGCGCTCCAGCAAAATCAAATACGCCACCGTGCCGAGAATCGCAAAGTGACACACCAGCAGAATCCAAAGCCACGGCGGAATGTTCGTCGAAACCCAGTCAATGATCGTATTCACCATCGGGGGCATTTCGTCTCCAACTTCTGCTCAAAGCTGCACAAACTCGATCGCCGGCGCTTCTTCGTCTTCAATCGGCACTCGCACCGAAGCGAACGGCTCGGCGATCTCCTTGCGAATCGACTCGGCATGGTACAACCCCGGCCGGCCCAGCAAATTTAGATACACGTCCCCCTCCTTCATGATCGTCTCAGGCGGCGCGACGCCAGCGAGAAACGGCTGAATCACGCCGGCGTAATTCTCCCAGCTTCCGTCTTTTTCCGCCCAAACCGCCGAGGGGATCAATACATCCGCCGACTCCGTCAAATCGCTGGGCAAAATATCCTGCACGATCTTGAATCCCTTCTTGAGTGATTCGGGAAATTGCCCAGCCCAGCTCGACAGATATCCGCCGACAATCCAGCCACCCTTGAGATTTGGGTTATTTCCCAGCTCATCGAATTTCGCTTGTGGGCCGCCGAGTTGGGCCAGAATGCGCCGAATCCCCGCGGCATTGGGCACCTTCTCCGCTTTGATTACAAACGTCTGCTTGCCATTGGTGGGATTTTTGAAAATTTCATCCTGACCCGTCGTCGGCACCGGGCCCATCGCCAGCACCGCTTGCGGATCGATTGCGCGAATCAGCACGCCCAGCAAAAATGCTTCTTCACAAGCCATCATCGGCGAAAGCACCGCATACAAACTGCCCGGACTTTGAGCCGCCAGCGATTTCAGTCCCGCCGCCGCTGCTTCCAGCGCCTTGCTCGCCGGCACATCCACCGGCGCGCCGTGCTCGCGAATTTTGGCGGTCTTCAGACGCTTGGGATGCCGGATGATCTTGTAGGAATACCGCGTGTCGTCGCTGATCCACCAGGTGTTCACATTGGCGTTGTATCTCGGCTTGATCCGCCAGACCGCGCCTTCGTTGTGCTCGAGATAAATATTCTCGCCACCGGAATCCACCGGCGAAATCGACACGGACTGCTTCAGCAGCCACACGCGCTGTTTGAACAGGAAATCTTTATCCAGCAGCGCCCCCACCGGGCAGAGGTCCACGACATTCCCCGCCAACTTGTTGTTGCACGGCTTGCCGGGAAAAATATCGATCTCTTCCCGAAACCCCCGGCCATCCACATACAACTCGCTCGTCCCGGAAACCTCCCGCGTGAACCGCACGCATCGGCTGCACATGATGCAGCGATCGGAGTATAGATAAATATTGTCCCCAACATCCTTCTTGGGCTTCTTGGCTTTGTCTTCCTCAAACCGCGACTGGCTGCGGCCATAGTCGTAGGAATAGTCCTGCAGAAAACATTCCCCCGCCTGATCGCACACCGGACAGTCCAGCGGGTGGTTGATCAGCAGATATTCCATCACCTGCTTCTGGCTGGCCACCGCCTTGGGTGATCTGGAATGCACCACCATCCCATCCCGCACCGGCGTCTGACAGGACGGCACCAACTTGGGAATCCCCTCCACTTCCACCAGACAAATCCGGCAAGAAGCCGGGATCGAAAGACCCGGATGGTAACAATAAGACGGGATCGGATGATCGGCATCCTGACAAGCCTGCAGGATCATTTGCCGATCCTTGCACTCAATCAATTTCCCATCGACGGTGATCTTGGGCATAAGGCTGGGGATGGTAACGAGAACCGCGTCGGCGTTCCAGCGTCCTCCACCGGGCTTTCATTACGCACTCATCGTTTCCAGAGTGACACTTCCACCCAATTTGACCTCGAGCCGCATTTCGAACCCTTTCATCATCGCCATGCCAACGAGAGGATCCGTTTCGGCAGCCTCGACAAGTACTTGTCGCGGTATTCCGTCCCATTTCACGACGCCAGCATAAACATCGCATTCGTCGACCAATCCATTAGCCAGAACAACCCCCGCCTTTCCCCGCCAATGCAATCCCAGCGAAGCGATGACGTTTGCCGGCAAAGTCAGCGAGCCGTCGAACCCCGTGTCCACGACTGCATCAACTGAGACCAGTTCCCCCGCTTGATTCTGAATCAAGATTTGCACTATTGCTTCGTATCGATTGTTAACCCGCCCGGAGATCATTCTCGCTTTTCCACTGCACGTGCCCCGCCAATTTTAAATGCAGCGGGACTCCCCACTCGCACCAACCAAATACGGGCATTCGGTCGCGAGGCCAACAGGCATTCCGTCGCGGTAAAATCGTCCGCATGTAACTCCCATGCGCCCGAGTCCACATCGATCGCCACGAACTCCCCGGCGTGTTCGCCCTCAACCGACGCGCGCACGGATTTCTCGAAAATCTCCTGGCCCCTGCGGGCAAATTCCTTCGATTGATCGGAGCTTGTGGATGTCATATTAGGCTCGTGTCCCAAGCATGAATATATTGTATCACTTGGCTATCAGTAATTCGCCTATGGGCAGTCGGAAATCGCGCGATTTTCGCCATCAGCAGGACCGAGAGGTACAGCTTCATCGTTTGAAAAATGAACCTCGCCCATTCGGGCAACCGCCGTGTGCCGAAGGGATTGGCCGCGCTCGCGTTCAGTTGGCTTGTTGCCCATCGTTTGCTGAAGCGACCTGCTGGGAAATATGCGAACAAAGCAATAGCTATAATCTTTTTCGCTCCAAAGCTTCCCGGACGGCCTCAACAATATCTCTCGTAGGGTTTGATCAGATTGAGCACCCCTCCAGTCAACTCCAACATTTCGTGCAATCGCTATTCGCGATAAACATGCCGATTGCCCCAGTATTGACCGATACGGCGGGCCTGGATGGAGTCAGCCTTCATCTCGTTTTATTCGGTGACTTGCATTCCATGTCGCGATTTGATTGGTGGTCCGATCCACCCCCTGCTTGGGAGCCGATGGTGTCACTGGCCAATGCCATGTTGAAATCTTTCGGAGCTTCCAATCCCACTTGACAACCCCACCCCCGCAATTTACTTTGCCATATAAAGCTAACAGCGAGGCTTCCCTATGGAATTGCAAAACGCCTTGTCGCAGATTGCGCGGATCAAAAGCCAGATGGCGCGGACGCGGACGTTTCGGGGATATCGGGCGGGGACTACATTGGCAACGGGCTTGGCGGCATTAGGGGCGGCGATCTGGCAGATGCGCTTCATCCCGCGTCCGGCGTTGGACCCAATCGGTTTTGTCGATCTTTGGGTGGCCGTCGCCGTTGGATCTATCGTGCTCGTCGGCACGGAAATTATTCAGCGGTATCGACACACCGAATCTTCCCTGGAACGGGAATTAACCATCCACGCGGCTGAGCAATTTCTCCCCTGCATCATCGTCGGCGGCCTGGTCACGATGGCGCTGTGCGATTTCGCCCCATCGGCCATCCGGCTCTTGCCGGGACTGTGGCCGATCTTTTTTGGACTCGGCCTGATGGCGTCGCGCCGGTTGTTGCCGGGGATGATCTCGCTGGTCGCCGCGTTTTATTTACTCTGCGGATTGTGCTGGCTCGCGCTGGGCCGCCTGGATTACTCGGCCTGGTCGATGGGACTGACGTTTGGCATCGGACAAATTTTGTCGGCCTGCGTGCTGCATTATTCTCTGGAGCGTCACCATGAGTCGCAATGACGCCGCATCCAAACCATCCTCCGGCCAGTTCGCCTACGACGGCCTGGAGCGCGTAATTCACGAGAAGGCCCGCCTCAGCGTGCTCTCGTCCCTGGCCGCCCACCCCAACGGCCTGCTCTTCACCGAACTCAAATCCCTCTGTGCCCTGACCGATGGCAATCTCAGCCGGCAAATCCAACTTTTGCAGGAGACGGGTTTCGTCGAAACCTGGAAAGGCATCCGCAACCGCCGGCCGCAAACGCTTTGCCGGTTGACCGATGCCGGTCGCGAGCGATTTCTGGAATACATCGCGGTTCTGGAGAGCGTGGTCACCAACGCCAAGGCCTCCAAAAAAAAGCACGCCTCGCAGTTTAATTCGGCGATTTCGGGGATTGTTCCCAGCATGTGATCGAGTCCGGGGAATTACCGGGAGTGAAGATTTATTTTGAAACTTTATGGTGTAAAGCGAGTGATGATTGTTGGTGGTTCGTGCGGGCCTTTGGAATCCGCACAGTCCCGCGGCGAGGCCGCCGCGGATAAACGGGGGACTGATTGGGGAGAATTGGTATGCGACTGGTTGCACGCCGAAAATATCGAAGACTCGAAGCGCTATTGCTGGCGCTGACCTTGCAATTGGGATTGTGCTGGAAGTCGATCGTTCATCGTATTGTCCACAAGCGAAACGAGTACCCGAGATCCAAATCATTTCGCCCCCCATCCTGGCGGCGGGCCGACGAGCCATAGTTTGCTGCCGCCGACAATCGCCCGGCCGTCGGACAGGGGAAATACTACATTCGCCCCGGGCGCGGCGAAGTGGCCAATCATTTTCAGCGGCGGTTGGCTGTGGACGTCGAAGACGCTGATGCTGGGATTGGCAAATTCGTTAGAGGGGTAGCTTTCCAAGTACACCAGCCCGTTTTCCATACTGAGGTGATAGTAATTGGCTTTGCCAAACACGCCCTCCAGAATGCTTGGCTTGTATCGTCCGATGTTTGTAAAAGTGGCGGTATAATCGGTAATTTTGTCTAGATGGTAAGCAAACAATCCATAGTTATCCTCGAGGCAGAGATATTCCCCTTCAAGGGCCTTGCCATATTCCCAGTATGAGGACCTCATGGCCACTTCGAGACGCTCACTCGGCGAGAAATCAGGCACCTCGGGCAGCGCGAAGACGGCCTTCTGATAATCAAAATAAAGACGGCCACCGACGTAATTGAATGGCTTGAGAGATATCAGCTTCGGATTCAGTGGATCGCTGATGTCAAACACAGCCAGATGCGAGCCGATGACATAAAGCCGATTCTGGCGAGTGTATAGCGTCGGAGATATCGGCCCTATCTGCAGGTCCTTCGGCGTATCTTCCCATAAAGTCTGCGGCTGGGCCGCTTTCCCCGCCTGCATGGAGTCCACGTAAAGCGTTTGGGCAAAATTGCCATCCCCACTCTGATCGTTGGTTTCGATGCGATATTGAATATATGGATTTCCGGGCGCCCAGGTGTAATACCCCTCGTTCCAATATGGAAAAAACGGGCTTTCGCTGGACGTGCTGGCCAGCACGATTCCAGATGGTGTCAGGTCGAAATTGCGCAACTTGAAATCGGGGTACCATTCGTTTCTTTCACGAAATCTGGAAATATCCGTTACGATAAACCCATGCTGTCCATCGCAGCGGATTAGCGTGACGCCCGGGCCGTCCGGCAAATCTATCTGTTGCAAAATTGGTAAATTCGTCCCCAATTGAAACGCAGCCGAGGCGAAGAGGATTAGCAGAGCGACGGAGATCGAGCCGTACATCATTTTCTGGTCGGCCTCGATGCGCCAATTCCGTTTGGCCGCCAGGATTGATAGCCCCGTCACCACCGTCGCGAGGACCGCCATCGATATCCCGAACTCGACGCTTCCCAGATTAAAAATCCGTGGCCGATTTCCATAGGAGTCGGAATTGTCCGAGAACGCGACGCTCATCCATCGTAGCGGCGGCAAGACCATCGGGAGGAACCAGAGTAACAACATCCCCGACAGCGCGAGCATAGCCGCGTGGGCTGTCCGTCGCAGCAGGCAACCCGCCAGGAATCCAATGCTGTACGCCGCCGCCCACATGAACGGAAACCAGGCGGTAATCGGCCACGCATCCCTGTCCGGAGCCGGAGTAAAGCAAAGCTCAACAAGCAGCGGCAAGATGCAGGACGCCAGCACCACCGCCAGGCCTACAAGGTATTTCACCAATAGCCAACGCCCGACACCGACCGGCCGCGAGCGCCAGAAATCTTCCAGCCGTCCGTTGTAATCCCGGCACGTTGCCCCCACCGCGACGAATACCGCCAGCACGCCGCCAAAGATCACCACCCACGGTGTCGTCGAGATTTCAAAGGCATGGGAAATATGCTGGAAGATCGCCTCGAATCCGCCGATGACGGGCAGGCCGATGAAAACTCCTATAGCGATCCACAGATAGATGCGTGTCTCGTGCCATTCCTTCCACGCCAGCGCGGCAAGTTGTTTCATGATTCGCCCTCCACTGGGGGGACAATGCGTTTGGCCATCCATGTCCAGAGTGCGATCGCGATGATCGCCTGCACGATCACCACGGCGATGAGCGGCATGCTGTGGGGATCGGTTGCCCATACGGCCATGAGCGGGGATGTTGCTTTGAAAAATCTCGGGGCGGCCGATGAATTCAGTCCGCCGGCGGATGCGCTTCCGGTCGCGATGCTCCAGATGATCAACACGCCGATCGCCACCAGGGCCGATCGTCCCTCGCTGGGCAGTCGCGATGTGAGTGCCATCATCCAGATGAAGAGTGAAACCGCCGCGACGCTCGAGGCGGCGTAGAAATGCACGATATCGCCGTCGGTCATTTCTCTTCCACCGGCCACGATCAGACTAATCGCCGCCGCCACCGCCAAAGGTCCGACGCATAGCAGCAATCCCATCGCCGTTTTTGCCGCGAGGATTTTCCATGGCGCCACCGGCAGGGCGAGCAGAGATTCAAAACTTCCTTCACTTCGCTCCGCCGGCAACAACCCCGTGCTCGACAAAACCGGAAGCAACGTGATGCCGATAAAACCGACCCACAGCATCATGTTGTCGTCGGCGATGAGCCGCGCGTGCAGGCCGATCAGGGCCATCGCGCCCAGCACGATGCAGCCGAAACCGAGACGCCAGCTTTGTTCATGCCACTCTTTCCAGATGAGCTGGCGCATCGGTCCCCTCCTTTCGTCCGATCACGTAGGCCTCGAAAATTTCATCGAGATTCAGTTCCATTTCCTGGGCCGAAACTCCCGCCGAGACGAGCATGGGCCGCGCGAGGAAAATATCTTCCACCACCGCCGTCGCCTGTCGGCCTGACTGGTTGAAATCCAGAATCCCCGGCAATCGCCGAAGGATTTCGGACGATTCCGCCGGGGCGATTAATCGCCTGACATGCTCGCGCAAATCCTCCGTAGCCGCCTGGCGCACGATCCGGCCGCGATCGAGGATCACCACCGAATCCGCCACCGGCTCGATTTCGTAGAGCAGATGCGAGCTGAAAAATACGCTGACATGTTCGCCATGCAGATGCGTGACCAGATCGCGTAGAAATTCCTTGCGCATGATCGGATCGAGGCCGAGCGTGGGATCATCCAGGATCACCAACTCCGGCCGGTGCGCTAGCGCGAGCAATAATGCCACGCGAACTCCCTGGCCTTTGGAAAGATGCCGCACGCGCGTCTTGAGCGGCAACTCGAATCGATCGCTTAATTCCTTTGCCCACTTCGCATCCCATGTTGGATAGAACGGCGCGATGAACGACATCAATTGCCCGACGCGCATCCAACCGAACATCACCTGATCCTCCGCGACGTATCCCACGCGCCGGCGAATCTCCAGCGGATCGGCGCCGGGATCGATTCCGAGAACGCGCACCGTTCCCTCATCGGGTTTGAGCAATCCGAGCAACATGCGGATGGTGGTGGTCTTTCCCGCGCCATTTCGGCCGAGAAATGCGAACGTCTGCCCGCCGGGCACGGCCATGTCCAATCCCTGAAGCACCGGCTTTTTGCCGAAGGATTTGCGAACGCCGCGCATTTCGATCACGGGTTTGGGGGAATCCAGCATGTCGCTCATGACGATTGCCCTTTCTTGGAAATGCCGCGCTCTTTTTCCAGACGCAAAAAGGATTCATCGAGCATCTCGTGGACTTCTTCGGATGTGACGGCCAGATCCATCGCCCGATGAGCCACGCGGTCGACCTCCCCTTGCAGAAGGTCGCGCTGGACCTTCACTCGACCGCGTGGCAGGCTGTCGGCCACATAAGTTCCATCCCCCTGCCGCCGATCCAATAGCCCCTCAGCCGTCAATCGCTCGTAAACTCGCAAGATGGTATTTTGATTGACCGTCAATTCCCGCGCCAATTGGCGAACGCTGGGCATCCGATCCCCAGGCGCCAATGCCCCGCTGGCACACTGGCTGCGAATCTGATCCGCGATCTGCCGAGTGATCGGCACCCCCGAGGATGATTCGACGCGGACGAACACGGCGGCCTCCAGTGATTACAGATATATAACAGTGTTCATTTGGGAGAGCAAGGGAAAAATTGAAGAGAGTGGGGGAGGGGGAGAGTGGGGGAGGGGGTGAAAGTTAAAGCTTATCCGTTAGCCCCCCGCTCTGGGGGTGATTGGGAAGTGCTCAGATTTCCAGCACCAACCTTGCCGGATCTTCTAGAAATTGTTTGAGCCGCACGAGGAAACTTACGGATTCCTTGCCATCCACCAGGCGATGGTCGTAGCTGAGGGCGAGGTACATCATCGGGCGGATTTCGACTTTGTCGTTGATGGCCACCGGGCGTTTCTGGATGGCGTGCATGCCGAGGATGCCGCTTTGGGGCGGGGTGAGGATGGGGGTGCTCAGCAGGCTGCCGAAGATGCCGCCGTTGGTGATGGTGAACGTGCCGCCGGAGAGTTCTTCGATGGCCAGCTTGCCATCGCGCACGGCGGTGGCGAGGCGTTTGATTTCAGATTCGATTTTAGCGAAGGACATGCTTTGCACATTTCGCAGCACCGGCACCGCCAGGCCGCGATCGGTGCTGACGGCAATTCCGAGGTTCACATAGTTGTGATAGACGACATCATCGCCGTCGAGGAATGCGTTGACTCTGGGAAATTCACGCAGGGACAGCACGACCGCGCGGGCGAAGAAGCTCATGTATCCCAGGCCGACGCCATGCATTTCCTGAAATTTTTCCTTGTACCGGGCGCGAAGTTCGTTGACCTGCGAGAGATCGACTTCGTTGAACGTCGTGAGAATCGCGGCGGTTTGCTGGGCCTGGACCAGCGTCTGGGCGATGCGTTTTCGGATTTTGCTCATCGGCTGGCGGGCGATGCCATTCGAATCGAAGACAAGTGCCGCGCCGGGTTCGACAGCGACGGGGGCGGTGTCTTTTTTCTTCTCGACGGTCGGAGGCGGTGCAGGTTTGGCCGGCGCGCCGTTGCCGCCGCGCTTGCTGAGGAATGTTTCAACGTCTTCCTTGGTCAATCGCCCGCTGGGACCGGTGGCGGGGATGGATTTGGGATTGAGATTATTTTCCTGAATCAACCGCCGAACGGCCGGGCTGAAATCTTCCAGCGCAACGGTTTGAGTCGGGGGCGCAGCAACTGCGGTAGCCGATCCGCCGGATTGGGCTTGTGCCTTTGCCGGCGCGGAAGATTTCGCAGCCCCCGCGGCGGACGGCTCGATCCGCGCGATCACTTCGCCGACATTGACCGTATCCCCCTCCTTCTTCAATCGCTTGATGGTCCCCGCCGCCGCAGCCGGGATATCGACATTGGCCTTGTCGGTCTCCAGTTCACAAACCGGCTCATCCACCTGCACGGTGTCGCCGTCTTTCTTGTGCCATTTGAGCAGGACCGCCTGCTTGACGGATTCACCCATTCCTGGAACGGTTACGTCGATTGCCATGCGAACCATGATGCCGATTGGGGCGTTAGAGGTCAATTGGCGCAAAAAAAGCAGGCCGACTTGACCTGTGATTTCAAGCCGACCTGCGGGTCCACAGAAGAATCAGTAAATAAAGGAGTTATTCCTTCACTTCATATTCAGCGTCGATGACATCTTCATCTTTCTTGGCGCCATCTCCACCGCCGGCGGTCGCCCGGTCAGACTGGGCTTCCGGGGCCGGTCCGGCCGATGGGCCTTTGGCGGCAGTGGCTTTGTACACCTCTTCGCCAAGTTTTTGCGAAGCCTGCTGGAGCAATTCCAGCGTCTTCTTGATACGGTCGCCGTCGTCGCTCTTGATCGCGTCCTTCAAGTTGTTCAGGGCGCTTTCGATATTAGAGCGAACATCCGGCGAAACTTTTTCGCCATACTCGCGGAGAGATTTCTCGGTTTCGAAGGCGAAGCTCTCAGCGCGGTTTTTGATATCGATGACCTCGCGGCGTTTCTTGTCCTCGGCCGCATGGGCCTCGGCGTCGCGCTTCATCTTCTCGATCTCTTCCTTGCTCAACCCGCCGGCGTTCTGGACGGTGATCTTGCTTTCCTTGCCGGTGGCCTTGTCCTTGGCCGAGACGCTGAGGATGCCGTTGACGTCGATGTTAAATGTCACCTCGATCTGCGGCACACCCCGCGGCGCCGGCGGGATGCCTTCGAGATTAAACGTGCCGAGCAACCGGTTGTCCCGGGCAAACTCGCGCTCGCCCTGGAGGACATTGATGGTGACGGCACTCTGATTATCCGCCGCGGTGGAGAAGACCTCCGCCTTGCTGGTCGGGATCGTCGTGTTGCGCGGGATCAGGACCGTCATCACGCCGCCGAGGGTTTCCACGCCGAGTGAAAGCGGGGTGGCGTCGAGGACGAGGATGTCCTTGACCTCGCCGGTGGCGATCGCGCCCTGGATGGCCGCGCCGATGGCGACGACCTCGTCGGGGTTGACGCTCTTGTTGGGCTCCTTGCCGTTAAAGAGTTCCTTCACCAGTCGCTGCACCATCGGAACGCGCGTCGAGCCGCCCACGAGCACGACTTCGTCGATCTGCTCTGGGGTGAGCTTGGCGTCCTTGAGCGCATCCACCACGGGCTTGCGGCATTTCTCAACCAGCGGGCCAATCAATTGCTCGAGTTTGGTCCGGGTGATGGCGATCTGCAGGTGCTTGGGGCCGTTCTGATCGGCAGTGATGAACGGCAGGTTGACCGTCGTCTCCATTGCGCTGGAGAGTTCGATCTTGGCCTTTTCGGCCGCTTCCTTCAGGCGCTGCAGGGCCATCGGGTCCTTTCGGAGATCGATGCCCTCGGTGCGCTTGAATTCGTCGGCCAGATAATTGATGAGAACCTGGTCGAAGTCGTCGCCGCCGAGATGGGTGTCGCCATTGATGGAGAGCACCTCGAAAACGCCGTCGCCGACATCGAGGACGGAAACGTCAAATGTTCCGCCGCCCAGATCGAAGACACAGATTTTTTCGTTCTTTTTCTTGTCGAGTCCATACGCCAATGCGGCCGCGGTCGGCTCCGGGAGAACGCGCAGGACTTTAAGCCCCGCGATCTCGCCGGCGTCCTTGGTCGCCTTGCGCTGGGCATCGTTGAAGTAGGCCGGGACGGTGATCACCGCCTCGGTGACCTTCTCGCCCAGATAATCCTCGGCGGTCTTTTTAAGATCCTGAAGGATCATTGCGCTGATGGCCTCCGGGGTGTATTTCTTCCCGCGGACATCCACCTGCACCAGTTCCTCGGGCGCGCCGACGATGGTGTAGGGGACCATTTTCTCTTCGGATGCCACTTCGCTGTGCCGTCGGCCCATGAAGCGCTTGATGCTGAAGATGGTGTTCTTGGGATTGGTTACTTGTTGATGTTTTGCGTTTTGTCCGACGATGCGTTCGCCTTTATCCGTGAACGCGACGACGGACGGCGTCAGCCGGCTGCCCTGGGCGTTGATCAGCACCTTGGGCTGATCCCCTTCCATGACGGCGACGACGCTGTTGGTAGTTCCTAAATCGATTCCAATTATTTTTGCCATATTGCTACTCCCGATTTGAGTTCGGTCAAATCAGCCTTCAAAGGCAAAGACCGTGCCACGTTTGATCGGCTGGATCGGGCGGATAAGTGTTTATTTTACAAACATTTATCTGCGGCATCGGTTTCCTTCCAATCCTTGGCCGGATGCCAAATCGACAGTCGGCCGATGGGTCCTGCCGTTTCAGGCGATTCAGTTCCCATGATATGGCTCGAACGCCTTGGGTGGTGTCGTCACCATCTGGGTCACGCCTTGAATGCTGGGTGACTGGGGCCGGTTGCCCATTTCCAGAACGGTGATCTGATTGTCGCCGGCGTTTTGCCAGACGCTGGGCAAGTATAGGGCGCGGGATTCGCCGACATCCCAGAATCGGCCGAGGTTGTGGCCATTGACCCAGACTGCGCCGAAGCTGAAGTTGCTCATGTCCAGATAGGTTTCGCCGACTTCGTTCAGATGGAATGTGCCGGTGTAGAAGATCGGGCCGTCGCCGACGATATTGGATGTACTGGTGGATGTGTCCGGCGGGTCCATCGGCAATGAGAAAATGTCCCAGCCTTTCAAATCCTGTCCATCCAGAGATGGATCGGCGATCAATCCCTTGCGGCTGATAGCCTGGATGATGCCCACGCTATTTCGGCCGAGGTTGTAAACCAGAATGTCCAGCGTGCATGGACCGGGCTGATTCAATTTGAATTGGTATTTGGAGGCAGGGTTGGAATCGTTGGATTCGCCCACGACTTTGCCGTCGATCATGACCCAGGCGTAATCCATTGCCCGGGGATACGAGGCGTTGCCGGTGGGGCCGATGTCTAGCATTCCGCTCACGCCATTGTCCAAATGCTTTCGGTAATCGATCAGGCCGTAGTTCTGGCCGATGTCTTCCATGCTCTCCACATCCGGCATATCCGCATCAATGGGCAGTGGAAGCGCTTGAAGCAAGGTAGCACCGGCGGTGAGCGTGAACGGCGGAATCGAAATCACTTTCGGGTCCGGCGGGATCGCCGGGGGATTAGCGCCGAGCTTGTCGATGAATAGTTGCCGCAGGGCTTTGTATTTGGGCGTCACCTGGCCAAGTTCGTTGACCGGGGCGTCGTAATCATATGTGGTGGTCACAAACAGAAATCGATTTGCCCCGTTGGAGAATCCGAAATTGGTTCCGCCGTCGAAGAGATAATAGCAAAACGACACTTGCGGGTGATCGACAAGCCATTGGGCGTCGCGCACCTGCTGTTCGACGGTTTTCTTCGCCAGCTTTCCGCCCCAGCAGGAGAACCAGGCGGTGTAACTTTCCGGCGTGTACATCGGGTAACCCATGTACTTATTGACGGTCTCAAGGTCCGCCAACTTTTGGTCGGCCAATTCATCCCCCGCCTGCCGGGCTGCTTCGGCCATCTCCGGGTGATTGTTATCGGTGGGAACCAACCCGTTGTATCCGCGCAAAACATTGGGCATTCCATTGATCTGGTGCCAAATATCGACGTGATGATCGCAGGTCGAAAGCTGCGTATCGAAGCCGACACCGACGAAGATTTCCTTCAGATCGTTCATGTATTCGTCGATCGCGCCGGTTTCGTTTTCCATCTGGACATCCAGGATCGGCCCGCCGTGGGTGATTTGCAGATCGCCGACCTGATCGTGCAGTTTCTGGAGATATTGCTTTTGATAATTCATGAACTGCGGATCATCGGTGCGGACTTGCATGTCTTTGTGCTTGAGCAGCCAGGCCGGGAATCCGCCGAATTCGGTCTCGGCACAAACATACGGCCCGGGTCGGAGGAAAACCCACATGCCGTTGTCCCGGCAGAGCTGAATGAAATGCCGAACATCGTTGTTGCCGGTGAAATCAAATTTGCCTTCCTGCGGCTCGAGCTGGCTCCAGAAGATATAAACACTAACCGTGTTGAGCCCCATCGCCGCCGCTTTTTTGATGCGGTCGTCCCAGAACTGGGCCGGGATGCGCGAAGGATGAATTTCCCCGGCCATGATGCGGATCGGCTGGTCGTCGATCCAGAATTTTTCATCATGCAGGGAAAACGTGTGCGGCTTGCCGTCGTTGGGCATCGGGGCCGCGGCGGCGAATCGGGCCAGCGGCAGCAGGATTAAAATCGTCAGGGAAATAGCGCGATGAAGTGGTTGGTTCATGCCGAAAGGATACCAGCACGAGCCAAAAAACTCGAAAACTCCGCGATGATTTACAACACGGGCCCGCAGGAGCCTATGATTTTCGATGCCGATGGAGATCGACCCGCTCGCCACGGAAGCCGATGCCTTCATGCTCGAGCATTTTTCGCTTTTTCGGCAGTCCGCCGGCATAGCCGGTCAGCTTTCCGTCCGAACCGACGATGCGATGGCAGGGAACCTGCGGCGCGAAGGGATTGCAATGCAGAGCCTGCCCCACGGCGCGCGGGCTGGAAGAAAGTTCTTTGGCGAGATCGCCGTAGGTGGCGACCTTTCCAGCGGGAATGCGCGAGGTGGCGGCCCAGACGCGCTGGGCGAAAGACATTCCAGGGACGATACGGCCGGATTTTATCTGACTTTCAAAATTTGAGCTTTTCATGCGGACCTCCGATGGTAATGTCGCACACAATAATAATGCGATCTGATTTTTGACCTCTCAGCGGGTTGCAACGTATACCATGGAGGATAAATTCTCAACCCGAAGATAGAATCTCAACCACGGCTCCCATGACGACAGTTCCTGCCGATCCAGTAATCGAACCCGACAACGATGACGACCGTGCGCCGCCGCACTTGCCGCTGTCGGCGGCGATTCCGCGCGGGCGGCTCTCGCGCTGGTACGACGCCATCGAGGCGTTCGTCAGCAAACTCTCGGTGCGGGATAATTTTTGGCAACGGGTTTGTTCGTTCATCTGGTTGCCATACGCATTTTTCAGCGGCATCAAGATGAACGCGATCAACGCCGACACTTACGCCGCCGTCCTGCCCTTTCGCCGGTTCAACCGCAACTGGTACCGCGCCATGGCCGGCGGGGCGCTGCTGGCCAACAGTGAGATCGCCGGCGGCATGTATATCTTTGGAATTTGCGGCGTGAATTACACTGTTGTCTGCAAACATCTGGATTACACGTTCCTCCGACCCTGTTTCGGCCCGGCGATTTATAAAATGACCACGCGCGAAAATCTCCGCAACCTTCTGGCCTCCGGCGAAGAATTTAACGTCACTCTCGATCTGGAAATCCTCCAGCAAATCTCCAACCCCGAAGAAAAAGACAAGCGCGTCGGCCGATGCGAGGCGACTTTTCACGTCACGCCCAAGGCGCTGCTGAAGGCGAAGATGGCGCGGCGGAAGAATGGGAAGTGAATCCGTTTAGCCCGTCCGGCCTCGGACGGGATTTGGATGACGATGACAAGGTGACAAAGTGAGGGGGTGACAAGGTGAAAAATGGCGGGCGATGATCGGGTGGTGATTTCTCCTGATCTTGGTGTCTCATTTTCCAATCGGGGCAGATTCAAACCACTCGCATGGGCGATATTCCTTGGAACTTCATGGACGTGGTGCATCGGCATGTATCTCCCGGTACTGCTCTTGCGCGATCTGGGGATCGGCGGGTTTCTGGTGTTTGCGATCCCAAATGTGCTGGGAGCTGCCGCGATGGGGTGGATCATGCGAAGCATGGGCCAAAGCCGGCTTTTCATCGCCGTGCATTGGTTCGCGGCGGCGATGTTTTCCATAGTGACAATCGCCTTCCATGTCTTCTTCATTATCTGGATCGTCCGTCCCCTGGCGGGAATCTGGACATGGCCCGCAATTGCAGGAGCGATCACCGTCTTTGCAATTCTCCTCAGTCGCCGAAACGCTGGCGCTTGGCTCGCTGCGATTCTCGCTTTTGCGGTCTCCGTGGCGGCAATAATCTGGAGCGTTCGCATTTCCGCGGTTCCGAAAATCGTCGCTCGCTCGCCGACCGGTTTGCCGCTGATTGATATCGCATTTCTCGCGCCGGTGTGTGTCTTTGGATTTGCGCTGTGCCCCTACCTTGATCTCACCTTCCATCGCGCCCGCCAGGCGCTTGATCGGACCCAGGCTCGCTTTGCCTTCGTCCTTGGTTTCGGCGTCGTCTTTCTGCTAATGCTCCTATTCACCGCCGGATACAGCCGCTGGCTGACCGGACCCATTGGCGGCGTCATTGCCGTGATTCTCGCAATTCACTTTATCGCCCAATGTGGATTCACCATGGCGCTGCATGGACAAAGCGTTTTGATTTCTGGTGGCCTTCGATTGCCCTTGGCGATAATTCTCGTCGTTGCGATCGCCATTGCCGCGGCACTGGGTTTCGCCGGCGGCAATTCCGGTGAATCGATCTATCGCTTTTTCATGGGGTTTTATGGATTGGTTTTTCCCACCTACGTCTGGCTCTGCATGGTTCCACCGCGCCGATCGATGGCCCGGGTACTCATCGCAATTCTTGTAGCCGCCCCTATGTTCTGGATGGGATTTATCGAGCGGGAAATGATCTGGCTGATCCCCGGCGTTGCCGTTCCGTTGCTGGCGAAAATCGCCCGAGGCGCTACTCCTCAAGCGACTGCGGTTTCTAAATCGTCCGTCTGATTCTCCCCCGAATGCGGGAATTCGCATGTCGCCGTTGTGCCGGAACCGACGGTCGAGTCCAACCGCACCGATCCGCCCAACGCATGGACAGCGTGCTTCACGATGGCCAGCCCCAATCCGGTTCCACGACCAGCGCTTCCGCTGCGGGCGGAATCGACCTGATAAAACCGGTGGAACACGCGGTCGAGATGTTCTGGCGCGATGCCGATGCCGGTATCGGCAACGGTCAGCGTGAGCATCCCGGGCGTTTGCCGGATCGTCACCGTCACCTTGCCACCCGCGGGGGTGAATTTGATGCTGTTCTCCACCAGATTCTTTATAATCAGATTGAACAACCGCGCATCGGTGGACAATTCCGGCGGGGTTGCCGGGTCTTGATCTCCCAATCGCAGCTCCACGCCCTTCTGCCGGGCCAGCGCACCCATGGTGGATTTCAGCGGCTGCAAAAGTTCGGACGTTTGAATAGCAGAAACGGCCGGCTTGTTGTCCGGGCTTTCCACTCGCGACAAATCCAACAGATCGCGCACCATTTCTTCCAGCCGCTTCAAATGTCCGTCGATCACGCCAATGCAGCGATCCGCCTGTTGCGGCTCGTCCTGATAAACATCCCGCAGAGTTTCAAAGGCGATTTTGATGGCGGCGATGGGGGTGCGCAATTCGTGGCTGGCGTTGGCGACGAAATCGGTTTTCATCTGCTCGGCCCCCGCCAATGTACTCACATCCCGCAGCACCAGCAGCACCCCGCCGCCGATGTTGCGCGTCGCCACCGCCTGATAGGTCCAGCGCTGGGCGTTTCGCATCACCCGGATTTCTCGATTCAGTGGCGATGCCGACTTGGGGCTGTCGAGCAGCGCTTCGTAAAGCTCGACAATTTGTTCATCGTTGACGACGCTGACGAGTTTTTGATTCAACGCCTGACCCGGCTGCATGGCGAAAAATCTTGCCGCAGGGGCGTTCATCAGGGTGATTCGTCCCTGTGCATCGGCTGCAAGAATCGGATCGGGCAGCGTGTCCATCAGTGCCTGCAATCCGCCGCGTTTTTCCTGCAAATCCGCAAGCTGTTTTTGCGCCTGCTCCGCCTGAAGATTGATATGTTCTCCCATTCGCCGAACCGACTCCGCCCCGACCGGCTCAACGCGTACCGCCCAATTCCCCCCCGCCATCTGCTTGGCGGCCAACTCCATCTGCCGCACCGGCAATACCCAATTCCGCCGCCACAGCAGCACGCCCGCCACCGTGATGATCGCCGCCGCTCCGAACGCGCACTCGACATCCGTCCACGGCTGCAATTGAGTCATCGCAACACGGATTGCCGCCAGGATCACCAGGCCAATCGCCAGGAACGGCAACAGGAATCGAAATGCCCAGCGCGCGATCATCGAGACATTATAAATGATTATGACGAGGGATGAATGCGCAACTCTGAATTAAAACGTTGCTGTTTAGCGGGCCGCCAAGCGATATGCTGAGATGATCCGTTTTCACGCCGCGGCGGCGGTCGGTATCTCGGCGTACAACTCGCGCACCGCCACGAACTGCTGCTCGGCGGCGGTAAATGCCTCGACAATCTTCGGATCAAAGTGCGTGCCGGAATCCTTCAGGATGATCGCTTTGGCGATGTCGTGGCTGAAGGCATCCTTGTAAACCCGCTTGCTGGTCAGGGCATCATAAACATCCGCGACGGCGACGATTCGGCCGCAGAGGGGAATCTTTTCGCCGGTCAGTTTCGTCGGGTATCCCTCGCCATCCCAGCGTTCGTGGTGTGTGAGGGCGATGTCGCGGGCCATTTCCAAAAAGCTGGTTCCGGGGAATCGCCGCACGGCCGCGTCGAGTGTCTCCGCGCCAATGGTGGTGTGCTTTTTCATGATGTCGAATTCCCGGTCGCTGAGCCGGCCGGGTTTGAGCAGCACATAATCCGGTATCCCCACCTTCCCGATGTCGTGCAGCGGACTCGTGGAATAAATCGCGCGGAGATAATCAGCGTCGATCTGATCGGTGTAATACCCCATCGAAAGCAACTGGCGGGCGAGAATTCGGCAATAACTCATCACCCGTTCCAGATGCGCGCCGGTTTCGGGGTCACGAGATTCAGCGAGTTTCGCCAGGGCGAAGATCGCCACGTCGCGTGTCTCCAGCGAAAGAATTCGCTCGGCTGATTGCACTCGCACGAGCAATTCCGCCGGCTCGAAGGGCTTGGTGATGAAATCGTCCGCCCCGGCCGAGAGGCCCTGGATTCGCTCGGCCATGGTGCCGTGACTGGTGAGTAGAATGATGTAGACATATCCATCCTGCCCGCCGCTGCGAATGGTCTGGCAAAGCTGGATGCCGCTGGCTTCGGGCATTTCCCAGTCGGTGATGACCAGGCGATGCGGATCGCGCGCAAGAATATCCGCGGCCTGCGTGCCGTTGGCGGCGGCGGTCACCTCATGCCCCGCATCGACCAGCAAATCGCGCAGCAATTCAATCGCCACCGCATCATCATCCACAATCAGGATGCGCATAAGTCACTTCCGATCTGGAACCGAGTTGATAGGTTCCGGCTCCGGCAAACCCTCCATCGCCCCGGGCAAAAACGCCCGCAATCGTTCGACTTCCCGTGTCAGGCACTCCGCCGCCGCGCCGAGGGCAGACAAATCGCCGGCAATGCCGAGTTGTTCCAATTCCAGCGCTCGCTGCCTCACCGCCTCGGCCGAAAGATTCGCCGCGGTTCCCTTGATCAGATGCGCCAGCTTCGCCAGCGCCGCCGCATCCTGGGTCGTATTCAGCCGCGCAAGTTCGTCCATCTGCTTGCCAATATTCTTCTCAAACATTTCCAGCAATGTTCTGACCAGCTTCGGCTTTCCCCGGCATCGTTTCAGAAGTGAATCCATATCGATCGGACAACCGGCCGGCGCGGATTCCGGCGGATTTTCCGCGATGGCGACAGGTTGCGGCGTCGCCGGCTGACCCTTCAGTGCCGACGCGATTTCCCTCATCAGCCTTTCCCCCTCGATCGGTTTGGTGAGATATCCATCCATACCGGCAGCCAGGCATTTTTCACGGTCGCCTTTGATGGCGTTGGCGGTGAGGGCGATGATCGGGCAGTGTTTCTGGCCGCCGGATTCTCGCTCAAGACGCCGAATTTCCGCCGTAGCCGCAAATCCGTCCATTTCCGGCATCTGGCAATCCATCAGCACAATGTCACATTCGCCTTTTCGCCATGCCGTAACCGCTTCCAATCCATTGGCGACCACCGTTACTTCGTACCCGACCGACGTGAGCATGTCCGTTGCCACGATCTGATTCACCTCATTATCCTCGGCCAGCAAAATCCGCCCCCGGCGCGCCGGCGGCGCCGCATCCACAGGCGGCGATTGCTCGATTATCGAATCCGCCGGCGATTTCTCCGCCCCGACAATGCCCACAGCCAATTCGATGATGGCGTCAAACACCTGGGATTGCCGCAACGGTTTGTTGAGTTGGCGGGCGAAGTATTCCTTGGCCAGTTCGGCCGTCTCAGCGGTTGTGTCCATGGAGGTGAGCATGATCAGCGTGGTGGATGCGATGGAAGGATCGGCCTTGATCGCCTTGGCCAACTCCAGACCGCTCATTCCCGGCATCATCAGATCGAGCAGCGCAATGTGAAACCCCTGGCCGGCTGAGAAGGATTGACGCAGGAGATGAAGCGCCTCTTCCCCCCCGGAAGCGGTGGCGACATTGCGGACGCCCCAGGCGGACAAATCCTCTCGCAGCACATGGCGATAGGTGTCACTGTCGTCCACCGCCAGCACGCGGACCGACCCCAGATCAACCGCCGATCGCCGCGCCGCCGGTACAACTTGTGTTGCGCCGCATTCGTCAAACACGGCCGTGAACCAAAACGTGGATCCCTTCCCCACGGCGCTTTCCAGCCCGATGGAACCGCCCATCAGTTCGGCCAGGCGTTTTGAGATCGCAAGTCCCAGCCCGGTGCCGCCATGTTTGCGAGTAGTGGAAGCATCGACTTGCGAGAACATTTTAAAGAGCCGGTCCTGCCGCTCCGCTGGGATTCCCATGCCGGTATCGCGCACCTGGAAGAGCACGACGATTTTGCCATCGGATCGTTCCTTCAGGCTGGCGCGCACCAGCACATCGCCGCGCTCGGTGAATTTGATGGCGTTGTTGGCGAGATTAATGAGGATTTGCCGCAAGCGATCCGGATCGCCGCGCAACTTTTGGGGAATGTTGTCATCGATCCGGCAGGCGATTTCCAGGCCCTTTTGCGCCGCCTGTTGGGCGAGGATTTCCACGACATTTTCCACGGTTTCCCGCACCGAAAACTCGATGTTCTCGATCTCTACTTTGCCCGCTTCCACCTTGGAGAAGTCCAGGATGTTGCTGATAAGCGCCAGCAGCGCATCGGCGGATGAACGGATGACCGATGCATAGCGATGCTGCTGCGGATTCAGCGCCGATCGCAGCAATAATCCGGTCATACCGATCACGCCGTTGAGCGGCGTGCGAATCTCGTGGCTCATGTTGGCGAGAAATTCGCTCTTGATGCGGCTGGCGCTTTCGGCCGCTTCCTTGGCCCGCGCCAATTCCCGCTGGGCGCGCTGACGTTCCAGAAATTGTCCGATCTGATTCCCCAAAGCCTCGAACATGATCAGCAGGCTGCGATCCACCATGCGACTTTCACAACTGAGGAATTCGACAACACCCGTCACTTCGCCGCCGAATTTGATTGGAAATGCCAGCGCCGACTGCAAGCCGGCCCGGCGTATGGATTCCATGCGTTGGGGGTGGCCGTCCTGGGATACATTTTGCAGCCACAGACCCGCTCCGCTGCGCCAGACGGTACCGGGCAAACCAGCGCCTCGCTCAAGGGGAGTTCGCCGGCAGAATTCTTCGAGCTCCTTGGCATCCACGCCGCCGCCAAGCCACGTTTGCCGGCAGACGAGTGAATCGCTCCCCGGCTCCACCAGCCACACCAGCGCCGCGCCCCAGTTCATGGCCTGGCAAACCGTTCGCAACATCTCCAGTAGCGCCCGATCCAGTGATTCGGTTTCGGAAAAGATTCGCGTCACGGCAAATTGAACATCACGCCGCTGCTCGGCCCGGCGACGCTCGCTGATGTCCCGAATGAACACGCTGTATGCAAAATCCCCCGTGCCATGCAGCGGCGAGATCGACAATTCCGCCGGAAATTCCGTTCCATCCCGACGCGCGGCGACGATTTCAATCCTGCTGTTGCTCTGCCGCCCTTCGCCGTTAAAACAGTTTTGCAATGCGCGGGCATGCGTCTCCCAGAACCGCGCCGGCACGATGGTTTTGATCAATTCCTTCCCCACCGCCTCGAGTTCGCTGTAGCCGAAGATGCTCGCCGCCTGCGGATTCCAGCCGGTCATTTTTCCATCCGCATCGATCGTCACCACCGCATCCAGAGCATGCTCGATGATGAGCCGCATTCGCTGTTCACTGTCGCGCAGCGCATCCTCGGCGGATTTTCGGCGGGTGATGTCGGTTTCGACCGCGATGAAATTCGTCAGATTTCCCTGGACATCGTGAATCGGCTGAACTTCGATCTCCAGCCAGTATTTCCTGCCGGACTTGCCGTAGTTGAGCAACTCGACTTTGAGCGGCTTCCCCTCGCTCAACTGCTGGCGCATGTATTCGATGGTCTTTTGGTTCGTCTCCGGACCCTGCAGAAAACTGCCCGGCCTTTTGCCGACGGCCTCTTCAGATGTGTAGCCCGTGATTCGAGTGAAGCCGTCGTTGACCCACTCGATGCGTCCGGTCGCATCTGTGATGATGACGGCGTTGTTGGTGCGGCCCGCCACCAGCGCGAGTTTGCGCAATTCCCTCTCGCTTCGCCGCTTGCTGACGAAGAGCAGGAGGATCATGGAAATGGCGGCGGCAAAGCAGAGTTCCATTCCGGCCGTCTGACGCCATACCGAAGCGCACGCCCACGCCAGCAGAACACCAAGAATGATGAGGATGAAGATCAGCGTTCGGCCCGAGCGCGGTTGATAGGCGCCCATCGTCAGTGCTGATGATGGCGTAGTGAGCTTTTCCGTGGTCTGGGGATGTAGGATCATTCCAGGCGGTCTCCATCTGCTGGGGGCGCAGCATTGCCGGTTGTGACGAACGCAACGGTCCTGATGAATCTGTCGGATGGGTGGGCATTTGCCTTAACCAACCAACGCGCCGGTGATCCGATTGAGCAGATATGTAGTGTGTGCCAGATTATCGCTTCGAATCAGATTGAAATGGCCGCGAGTTTTATTGGAACCGCGCCGCAATTCATCCGAGAGGTCCGACAGTTGCGCCGGCATCCCGTAATTTTTTCTGCCAGCGGGCAAGCTCCGCTTTTTCGGTCTCCGGCGTTATTTCGCCGGACCAATCGATGTTGTCGTGGGTCAACACCGGGTCGATATCGCCATCCGGCAGCCACCAATCGCCGCGGGCTGTTTCCGCGCTCTGATTCTCGGTCGTGTGCGGCGGGCGCAGCCAACCGATGAGATTGCGATACGCCCCGTTGCCGTGAAATGCCCCGGGATCGGCCGGATTCATCGGATGAATATAGCAGCCGATGTTTTGCGCAAACACCGCTGATCCATCCGGCAACCGCCCGGCCGAGAGAATCCGATTGTTATGCAGCACATTGTCATGCCCCGCCGCGATGCAGATGCCCCCGTTGCCGGTAGAGATCACCTGGTTGTTGGCGATCTCGACAAACGCCGTCGCAATCGCCGGATCGTTTGATCCATCGGTGATGATTCCGCATCCGCTATCGTATTCTTTGAGCGGGTCGATGGCGTAGAGGCCCTGAATGTAATTGTCGTGGATCATCAGGTGGCTGTCGCGCGTGCCGCTGGATTCAAATATGTTGATCACATCGTTAACGTAACTGCTGCCCGGCTCATTGATGATTTGATTCCAACCAATTTCGATTCCGGCCACTCCATGCACATGCTGAAGAATAATCGCATGTGGCGTCGGATCGCCGGAATTTTGCCAGCCGCCGTTCCCGTCGCTGAATCGGCCGTCGATGTCGTGGAGTTCGTTGTAGAGAATTTTGATCGTGTCGCCGGCGTTGGCATCCCTGGCATATTCGTTCACATTGATTCCATAACCGCCGATGCCTTCGATTCGATTGTGCTCGATGTCGAGGCTGGCGGGTTGGTATGCATCGAGAAATCCGCCCTTGGATTTGCCGGTGATATTGGGATTCTCCCCGAATCCGGAACAATTACGAATCGTCAGATGCACCCCGGAAACGGAAGTGGAAATCAGCGGCCCCGGTCCACGCAGCGTGCAATTCTCAATAATCACCGGCTGGGCCGTGGCAACCGTGATGTTCTGGAAATTCCCACTGTAAGTCCCCCCTTCTCGTATCGTGAGATTTCCCGGAGCACTTGAAACCTGCAGCAGAATAATCAGCCAGGGGATCATGAATTCGCTTCATACAGAACAGAATCGCTATCGAAAATCAAACGCCGACTCGGTATGATTCGCAGAGCCCGGACATGGAGTCCGGCGAAACTCAAACACAAGGACGTCATCATGCCCAAGACAAAACGCGCCCGTTCAAACGGACACAGCAACGGCGAGACCCAGCACATCAACCGAATCCCCCGCGACAATGACACCGGCGTGGAAAATCTCGACAAGGTGCGCGACATCCTCTTCGGATCGCAACTGCGCGACAACGAACGCCGATTCGGCCGCTTGGAGGAACAAGTCGCCAAGGAGACCGGCGAGGTGCGGGATGAAGTCCGCAAACGCCTGGAATCGCTGGAGGCGTTTGTCCGCAAGGAAGTGCAGTCGATCATCGACCGCGTCAAGGGCGAACAAGCCCAGCGCACCGAATCCCTCCGCGAAATCGCCCAGGAATTGAAGGAAACCGTGAAATCCTTCCAGCAGCGAGCCACGGAATTGCAGGACCAGGCCACCGAGACGCATCGCGAAATTCGTCAGGAAATCCTGGAACAAAGCAAATCCCTGCGAGACGAACTAACCGCCGCCAGACTGGAAACCGCCGGCCAGATTCAGCAATCCGCCGACGAGCTGCAATCCGCGAAAGTCGACAAAGCCGCGATGGTGGATTTGTTCACCGAAATGGCCTCGCGTCTGTCAGCGGAATAATTTCGCAGCCCCCGCATCGCCTGCACATTGAGCCGGGCCGTCCTCGGCCCGATTTGTTCTCATTGCGCGCACCCAACTCGGCAATTCCACCATTGACGATTTTTGCCTCGCACCATTAAGGTCCAAGCTGTGCATGATTTCTGACATGCACATGCTGCATGAGCAAAACGATCGAGAAAAAATCGACAGATTCTCCATCGCGCAAACGGCGGTCGATCTGGCGCATCCTTCTCATCATTCTGGTGGTGATCGTCGGCGCGGGATGCTGCGCTCGCCCCATGCTTCCCCGCGTCGTTCGCTGGTATGTAAATCGGGTACTCGACCGAAATCCCCTCTACACCGGTCGTATCGGCGATGTCACCATCCATCTGTGGCGCGGGGCCTACACGATCTCGGATGTCCGCATCCTCAAACGCACGGGCGATGTCCCGGTCCCGTTTATTCACGTGGGACAACTCGACCTGGCGATCCAGTGGAACGCCCTCTACCACGGAAAAATCGTCGGCCGGGTGGAGATGGATGAGCCCGAATTGAATTTTGTGGATTCCTCGGATGACACCGATTCACAGACCGGCTCAGGGGGGCCGTGGCTCCAGACGCTGCAGGATTTGTTTCCTTTTACACTCAACAGCGTCCAAATTAATGATGGGTCCATTCATTTCCGAAGCTATCGCGCAGCCAAGCCCGTCGATGTTTATCTCAGCCAACTCAACGCCTCTGTCGACGATCTGACCAATGTGAATAACAGCACCACGCCGCTGCTCACGACGGTTCAGGCATCCGGCCTCGCCATGGATCAGGCCAATTTCCAGTTCAAAATGCGGCTGAATCCTTTCTCATATCGTCCGACCTTCCACATGGCGGTCCAACTCCTCGGGCTGGATGTCACCAAACTCAACGACCTGGCGCTCACCTACGGGCAATTCGACTTTGA
Organism: Tepidisphaeraceae bacterium; assembly: GCA_049515255.1. GTDB lineage: Bacteria > Planctomycetota > Phycisphaerae > Tepidisphaerales > Tepidisphaeraceae > JBEKUH01. The sequence continues at coordinate 66,983 of JBEKUH010000005.1, forward strand.
GCGCGGCTGGTTTGATCTGGTCCTTCAGGCCGATGCCCAATACGGCCAGATCGACGGATATGTAAAGCCACTGTTTCGCAACCTGAAAGTCTTCGATCTGCTGTACGACATCAAACACGATGACAATCCGCTGCAATTTTTCTGGCAGGCCGTGCTGGGAGTGACGACAGGAGTACTTAAAAATCAGCCGCACGATCAATTCGGGACACTTATTCCATTCACCGGCGACATGACCAAGCCCAACACCGACATCCTCTCGGCCGTGGGCAACGTGCTGTACAACGCTTTCATCCGCGCCTATCTCCCGCGCCTGCAGAATGGCACGAACAGTTTCGACGGGATGGAATTCGATCAAGGCTCCATCACGGACTCCTCTTCCATCGGAGATCAGCAATGAAATCTTTCTCGATTAAGCAGATGATGGCCGCGACAACAATCGGCATTACGCTGACGATTTTTCTGCTGTTCATTTGCGGATGCGCCGGCAACAGCGAAACGCAGAACAAGGATTTCTACACCTCCGGAAACCGCGAAGCCGATCAGCGCGCCGATCAGCGCATGGCTCAGGCGGAACAACTTCAGGGCGAGGGTGGATCAGCGGGCGATGTCGCCGGTCAGCCGGATGTCAAAAAATCCCTCTACGATCGCCTCGGCGGCCAGGCCGGATTGCAGGCGATTTCCGATGATTTTGTCACCCGCGCGATGGCCGACCCGCGCGTGAATTGGGACCGCAAGGGCGTCATCCGCGGCGGATTGACCATTCACCACGATGAGTCCATGGAATGGCAACCAACCGCCGACGACATCAAAGCACTCAAATATCATCTGGCCCAATTCCTCGCCCTCGCCAGCGGCGGACCAACGGTCTACGAAGGCAAGGAGATGAAATCCGCCCACGCCGACCTGCACATCACCAACGACGAATTCGACGCCGCCGTCGGCGATCTCAAAGCAACGCTCGATAAATTGCAGATCGCCAACACGGAGCAGAAAGAATTGCTGGCGATTATTGAAACGACGCGTGCCGAGGTCGTCACGGAACAATGAGCGAATGAACGACGGGGCAATGACATCAGTTTGGTTCGCCGCGTTGCCGCAAGACAATCTGTCGTCTGCATACGCCAGATTATCTGTGCTTCAAAATTGACGATCATCAATTCGTGAAAAAAACACCAACTCCTCACGGGCATGCCATTTGATATAGAAAGTCATGCGGCTGACGGAGGCCGGTGAACCTTTTTAGAAAACCTTTTTTGGAGGAACGCTCATGAACAACCGAAACATCAACGCGAATCGGACCGATGATCCAGCCGCAAATCCCGACCCAATTACCAAAGCCCCCGGGTCGCATCCGGTCGGAACCGGAATCGGCGCAGCCGCCGGCGGCGCCGCGGGAGTCGGCGGCGCAATCGCTGCCGGGGCGATGGCCGGCAGCGCAGCGGGTCCGGTCGGCGCAGCCGCGGGTGCGGTGATCGGCGCGGTCGCCGGCGGATTGATCGGCAAGGGAATTGCCGAAGGAATCAATCCTTCCGTCGAACACGAGTACTGGGAAGAAAATTACGCCAACCGCCCCTACGTCTATCCCGGCACATCGTACGAACAATTCGGCCCCGCCTATCAATATGGCTGGGAAGCCCGTAGTAAGCATGCCGGCAAGAGCTTCGATGAAGTCGAAGACGATCTGGGCGACAATTGGAAATCAGCCCGAGGAAAATCCAACTTGAGCTGGGACGAAGCCAAGCCCGCCGCGCGCGATGCGTGGGAGCGCATCGAAGTGGTCTATATGGATGCAGCGGATGAAGACGAGGCGGCTTCGGCTGGTGAAGAAGATGAGGAGCAATAATTGGGGGCGCTATATCGCGCTTTCAATCCAATCCGCCGCGACGCCTGGGGGTGCATTCACGTGGTCTACATAGATCGACGGATGAAGACGAGGCGGCCTCGTCGGGGTGAAGAAGGCGAGGAGCAATAACCTGATTATTCCTGCTTTTTGATAAGCAGAAGATAATCCGGCCGGGGAGCGGTGAAGTCGAATTCTCCCGCTTTGGCCGGAGGCAGTGACTCGGATTGCATATTCCAGGTGTCCACTGCCGTCACGGAATAGTCGTGATTACCCGCCAATTCCAGCGCGATTGGTCCGTCCTTCAAGGCATACACAAGATACACACTTCCCGGCTTGCTCAATACTAAAGCGGTCGTTCCAAGTCTGCTCGGAGTCATTTCCGTATACGGCAACTTCTCCATCAATGCGCGGAGGAATGCGATTCGCGGTGGGCTTTGGCCATGCAAGACTCCACCCTTGGACCACCAAAGAATGTCGTTGGGATCTTTGAGCGTTTCTCCATGCCCGACATATCCCCCGCAGACGGTGCCGACCCAGAACTGGTGAACCATTTGCTCCGCGGTGAGATTTCCCCAGCTTTGGGGGATATTCCCTTCGTACCGGCATTCGTCGATGACAATCGGCTTCTGGAATCTTTCGCGCCAGCCGATGATCTGCGTGAGATCGCGCGTCTGAACGCTGACATGCGTCACCCAAGGTTTGGTGTTGTCGTACATCTTGGCCGCGTAGTGGACGCTGCGCTGGCGATCATAGGGATCCTCATTTTGCAAAATGGAAAAGAATCGGTCGAAGTCGGCTACCGATTTGTTGCCCTGCTGCCCCTTGCGCAGCGGGGGAATCATAAAATCGTATTCGTTGGCAACGGACCACCAGACGTTGCGATACGCCGATAGCCGGGCAATGGCGTAGCGGAGATAGCGATCGTCGCTGTCCGGGTCCATTGTCGCAAAGCCCCAGCGATCATACGGATGAAAGAGAATGACATCCGCTTCAATGCCCAGCTTCTGGAGGTCCAGCACCCGCTGCTCAAAATGCCGCCAGTTAGTGGGATCGAAGCGCGTGAAATCGAACGTGCCATCGGCATTGCGAACGAATGGGTAATTTGGCGGGTCATTGGCGTTATAGACAAACGACTTGGGGAAGATGCACATGCGGAGCTTATTGAACGGCGACGTGGCCAGCGTTTTAAGTGTCTCTTCCTGCAGTTCCTCCGTTTGGTTCGTCCATGCATAACAGGTGGTGCCGCATTCAAAATACGGGGTGCCGTCAGCGTAGGCGAAATGAAATGTCTTGTAGACCCGCACCGGCCCGTGATTCGCGCCGGCGGGCGCGACGGCTACGACACTACCGGTCTTGCCGTCCAGATCGACCGCGTTGCTCCTCGTCGTATATTTCCACTCCCCGCGCCTTGAAGGAGAGAAACGGATGCGGTAAGTGCCCTCGCCATCATAGAAGCCGGGAACGACCAAAGTATCATTGCCCAAAGTGAATTGGGCCGACAGCTTCACATCCACAAACGGATTCCCCGCCGCAGGTCCCGTCAACATCACTTCATATATGCCCCATTGCTCCACGTTTGGCGTGCCGGCCGCACGCGCGGAGAAATTTGCCAACAGAACCATTGCCAATGCAACAACCGCGCATCGAAAACATGTCATAGTTGAACTCCGCCCTGAATCAACGTCGCCTCGGGCGCTATGGTATGCGGAGCGAAGGAAATTTAAAGCTGACTTTGAATCGCCCTTTCAATCCAATCCGCCGCGACGGCGGCGCCGTCAGTGTTCGCCAGGCGATCCAGCGCCGATTTCGCGGCGGCGGCAATGGTTGGAGATCGCAGCAATTCATCGAGCTTGGCAGCGGCAGATCGTGCCGTGAACCGCCGGACCGGCAATGTGCGGGAGACACCCAATCGCATCAGCCGGTCGGCGTTGTCCGGTTGGTCGTGATTCATCGGTGTCGCCAACTGCGGAATCCCCGCGGCCAGGGATTGGGCGCTGGTGCCGATGCCGCAGTGATGTACGACTACCGCACAGCGCGGCAGGAGTTGGCTGAACGGAGCGTATTCCACCGCGCGAATTTCCGGCGGAAGATTTTTGGGTAGATGATCGGCGTGACGCGTGACAAGCAGTCCGCGGTGGCCGAGGATTTGGCAGGCTTCTACGGCGGATTTGAAGAATTTGTGCGCATGCCGCATCGCGCTGCCGGGGGTGAAAGCGATGGGAGGCGCGCCGGCGTCGAGGAATCGTAGAAGATCATCGTCCAGCGAATCGATATCGGCTTCATCATAAAGCGGAAATCCGGTCAGAACCGTTTGCGGCGGCCAATCCCCGGGGCTGGGGGCGAACCAATCCGGAAACGTGCCCAGCACGCGCTGCGGCGAATGCAGCCATTGGTCGAAAATCCGATCAACCGGCTTTAATCCGAGGCTGGCGCGAAATTCATTCAGTCGCGGCATCAGCAACGGATCAAGGGCCACCACATCCACGATCTCAAAAACCAGTTGTTTGACCCAATTGGGATACCACGGCCTCAGCAACATCGGCGCGAGATTCGGCGGTTGGCGGATGCTGCGGAAAAGCGATGGCGAGAGATGCACAGTAACCGTGGGAATCGCCAGCTTCTCCTGAGCAATCCGCGCCGCCGCCACCAGCGTCGAATGCACGCTGACCGTATTGCCCGGCTCATTCCGCGTGGCAATCGCCCGGTAATACGGCTCCAGCATCTCCAACAGCCCCTGAATGATGATCCCAATCCCGCGCCATGGATGCCAAAGATCGGGATTGTTCGCCAGCCGCTCGAAATCCTCGACCGTGCCCACCGCCTGAAATTCAAACCCATGCCGCAGGGCCAGCGCTTCATACATGGCCGGAGCGATGAAGGTGATGCGATGCCCGCGCTGGCGCAGCTCCTTCCCGATCCCGACAAATGGATGGATATCCCCATGGCTGCCAAGGGTGGAAATCAGGATGTTCAGCGATTTCTCAGCCATGGACTCCGAGGCGACATCGACATGATTGCAGATTCCAAATTTTTTTCTTGATTCCGACAACAAATTCAGCGAATGTTCGTAATAAGTATGGGATGAGCGGTGGGCCGCAAAAAACGATTCACTGCCTAAGAGCTTCTAAAACAACCCAATGACCCTGCGACGACGCAATTTTCGGCCGGCATCAAGGAGCGACGACGAGGCGACCATCCTCGCGTGGTCGTTGAGGAGGAGCGACGCCGAGGCCGGCCGAAAAGTGCGTCGCCCCGAAGGGGTGGGCCGGAAATGGCCCATCTGCGGCGTTGTCGCGGCTCACCAACCCGTTTGGTCAGGGTTGCTTCGCCGCTCCGCCTAGCATCTGGGCCATTTCCGGCCCATCGCAGGGTCATTAGGTAAATGGTCCCGGTCCAACCGAGAGCCAGACCAAAGAAGTTACAGAATGTTACACAATGTTACGTTTACCCCCCCCTCCCCCCGGTTTAGGTCGCTGGCCTCGGCGACGGAACTCGGAAGGTGCATTGCGTCTTCCATTTGCGTCCGGCGAATAAATTTGGCATCGCCACAGCCCACATGTTAGTTTTCACGAAAATGCTCTCGGGTTAAGGGGTCCGCATGAAGTCCGGTCAGAGAGTCGGTGAATACATCCTCGAAGAATCCGTGGGCCAAACCACCCACTCCGAGGTCTGGCGCGCCCACAACCATCTCTGGGCCGACCAGCTCGCGGCCGTCAAAATCCCCACCGATCCCGGTTATCTCGCCAAACTTCAGGGCGTTGGCGTGAAAATCCAGCGGCTGGTGCATCCCAATATTGTCCAGCCGCTCGGTTTCGACCCCAAGGCCAATCCACCTTATCTCATTACCGAATTCGTCGCCGGCGGAAATCTTCGGCCCTGGCTGGCGATGAAACGGCTGACCATCCCGCAATCCATCAATATTTTCCGCCAAGTCCTGACGGCACTTCAGTTTGGGCACGAACAGGGGGCCATTCATGCGGACATCCGGCCTGAGAATATCCTGCTGGCCCCCAACGCCCCAGCGACCGATTTCGCGGGAGCGGGAGTGGTGAAATTGTCGGAATTCGGTGTCGGGGTGGCCGCCATGTCCGCGGCCATCGCCGGGTCGCCCAAGCTGAGTGAATTGCTCGTGTACATCCCTTCCGAGCAGCGAGCCGGCGCGCCGCCGGACGTTAAGGGCGATATCTATTCGGCCGGGGTCGTGCTATTCGAGATTCTCACCGGCGAACTGCCCAGTGGCGCGGACATGCCCAGCGATCTGAATCCCGAGGTCCCGGCCAACCTCAACGAAATTTTCCGCAAGTGCTACGCCCGGCGCGAGCGGCGATTTGAATCGGTCAAAATTATTCTCGACGCGCTGGGCGGGCCGGCGAAATCGGCATTCACATCGACTCCAACTCCGCAGGCGAAACCCTCCGGCCCGGCAATGGCGATCAAGCCGCCGGTGGACATCGGATTTGCCGATGATAATGCCGACATCGCCCTCAAACCGGATGCAAGTGCCCCCCCGGAGGATGACCTGTTGCCGCTGGCGGATGAAGCATTGCCGTCAGGGCGAGATCCGACGGAAGAAGAACCGATGGCTGTCGCCGATTTGGAATCCGCGGAGATCGAGCCGCCGCTGGAAGATCCAACTCCTCCTCCGCCGGCCCCGTCAGCATCGCGCGCTGGACAACCTTCGCCGGGTGCATCGCGCGCAGGCCAGGCCTCGCCAAATGCATCCCGCGCCGGGCTGTCTTCTTCGGGATCATCCCGGATGGGCCAGCCATCTCCCGCATCCTCGCGCGCCGGGCAACCAGCGCCGGGGGACACCGTTGTCGATTCCCCCGCGGATTCGCGCACATCTTCCAAAGTCTCCGCCACCCCGCCGCCCAAGACGCCGGCATATCCGGTTTTTCCACCCATCCCGCGCACCCCGTCCCGCGCGGATACGGATGCGATGTTCGATGAACTTACCAAGAAGCAAGTTCGCGGCGGCGACGATGTGCGAGGCGTGTTCAAAATATTTTTTGAATCCCGCGAACTGGACGAAGGCGAGGCCGTCAACATCCGGGTCCGCGTCGTGAAATGGGCCAGCACAACCGCCGGCCAGAGCGATCTGGATCAGCACATCATTCTCTCCGGCGCAACCGAGCGGCCGTTGTACGCCATCGGCCTGATCGTTCGCAGCAATCGCGGCGACGAGCCGCCGCGCGGCGCGATCGTCGATCATCCCGCCGCCGAACAGACGCGAAAAAATCTCACCAGCAACGATTACCGCCTGATCGCCCATCTCTCCGGCGAGACGATCCCGGAGCGATTGATCGAAACCATCGCCAACGTGCCGTTGCGAGCCACGATTCTCAAGCTCGTCCGCCATGCCCGCCGGGAATTTCTGGGGCGGACCGTGCGGATGGATCTGTTTGTGTTCCGCGCCAATCTGATCGCCGTTTCGTATCGTTTTGAAAATCAGAAATTGCGGGCCTATTTGGCGGGAAGCGGGCTGACAGTCTTCGGCGAAACCGAGGTCTTCGATCGCATCCGCCAGGAACCCACCAAGCGCGCCGCGGCCTTGCTCGACACGGAGCAGGTTCAGCTCGGCCTGAAAGAACTCCGCCGCGCGTTGGATACCCAGCAATGGCGCGCCAAATCCGAGGTGATCCTGGGCGCATTCCGCGGAAAACTCGCCGCCGCCTACGTCGCCATGGCCGGCGACGAATTCAAATCGCTCGGCTGGCTGGAGAGCCTGAACATCTCCGCCAAAGCCCTGCAGCTCATCCCCGGCCACGACGGCGCGATGACGCATGTTCGGCGGGTTCGACGGCGCACCGCCCAGCTTGAAGTTCTTCCTGGTATTTTCGTGTCGCTCGTGTTCTTCGGTTTGGCGTTCCTGCTGGCGTGGAATCCGCAACTGCAATTCGGCGTGTATATCCAGAATGTGCTGACCACCACGCTGTTTGCCGCCGGTGTCGGATCGCTGGCAGCTGCTATCATTTCATGGCTGGTGCTCGGCACTCGCATGGCGCGCACCGATCTAACCTTCTATCACGCCGCCACGCTGCCCACGCTCATCGGCTGCGCCATCGCGCTGGCGCCGACGCAATTTCGCAATCCGATTGGCGATGCGATCTGCGGCCTGGTCGTCATCATCATCATCATCGCCGACGTGGTGGCGTTTAAATATTTCCGTGAGCATTTGTACCGCTTCGTGGATGAATCGCAGATCGCCGGCGATTCCCTCAACATGCTCGACCGCATCGAGCGCATGGTCAAAGCCGATTGGGAGCAGATCAAAAAATATTATCTGGAATTGCCCGTGCTCTACACCTTCACCGGAGCCGCGACCAAGGCGGCCATGCCGGATGTGGTGGTGGAAACCGCCCCGGCGGAGGCGAAAGCGCCGGCTGCGAAGAAGCCCGTGGAATCGCCGGCCGCTTCCAAATCCGCCAAAGCGCCCAAGGCGACCGGCGACGCCAATCTCGACAAGCTCGTCGAGCAAATGAATTCACGGCTTTCGACCGCAAAACGCAATCTGGCCGGCCCGGCCAAGGTGATGCTGGCGCTGATCGACGAATATTCCAAGTCCGTCGCCAATCACCAACTTGGCATGATGCAGGGCCACGCCAACAAACTGGAGGAAAAGGCGAAGGACCTGGCGGCGAAGCTGGCGGACTTCGATCGGCTGTGCCATTCGCCGCTGGCGGTGGGCGATGCGGACTCGCCGGAGATTCAGGAGATCAGCGCCCAATTTGCCGCCATGCCCGAACAGCCGGACATAGTGCTGCTCAAGACATTCGTCGAAAAAGCCGCGGATTTTCGGCAGAATCAGGCCGAGGCGATTGATGAATTGAATGAACTGTCGCCTCAGGTGAAGGCGGCGGTGGAGCGATTCAAGTAAACATGTTTTCAAGATTCTCGTTGCCTTTGAGTTTGGCGATTTTATTGCTCTGCCCGCAGGTGTATTCTGCGGTTGCGATCGACATCGCGCCGGTCTGGGCAGGTCATCCAGTGGATTTCGCCCTGCTGACGGATCCCGACCACGACATCCAATACGTCGCATTTTACGATGCCCAGCGTCACCTGACGGTTGCCTCGCGATCACTGAAATCGAGTACGTGGAAAATGTTTGTGCTGCCGTCGAAAACCGATCATCCCTCCGCGCAAGGCGCGACGCAGCCGAGCACGATCCTCGGTTGGGATTCGCACAATTCCATCGCCATCGCGTTGGATTCCAATAACGAACTGCATCTCGCCGGCAACATGCACGCATCTCCGCTGCTCTATTGCCGCGCGTCCGTCGCCGGCGTTGTGACCAGCATGCAGGAGATCGATCGCATGGTCGGCGACCGCGAAATCTCTGCAACTTATCCGAGATTTTTCCCCGGCCCCTCGGGTGAATTGATTTTCGCATATCGTGATGGCCGCTCCGGAAACGGCGCGGACATTTACAATCAATACGATGCGAAGACGCGCACCTGGTCACGGTTAATCGATCAACCGCTGCTCGATGGCCGGGGAAAAATGAATGCCTATTCCACTGGCCCGAGCAAAGGTCCCGATGGTTATTATCATCTGGCCTGGGTCTGGCGCAATTCGCCGGATTGCTCTTCATGCCATGATGTTTCTTATGCGCGGTCGCGCGATTTGCTGCATTGGGAATCCTCTGCTGGACAACCAATTTCGCTGCCGATCACGATCGACAATGGCGATGTGGTGGATGCGGTGCCGCCGCGTGGCGGCGCGATCAACACCAATGTTCTGATCGGATTCGATGCGCAGAATCACGTGCTGATCGCCTACAACAAATATGATTCCGCAGGCAACAGCCAGCTCTATCTCGCACGACGAGATGCGGGGCAATGGAAAATCTCGCAATTGAGCCGATGGGATTACCGCTGGAATTTCGCCGGAAATGGAACGATCGTTTTTGAGATCACCTTCACCCCGCCGCGCGCGCTGCCCGATGGGCGGATTCTTGTCACCTACAATCACGTGAAATTCGGTCGCGGTGGATTTGCGGTTGATCCGCAAACATTGTCGGCGACGCCGATCGATCCTCCGCCGCGAATTCCGCTGGAATTGCTCAAGCCCGAATCCGATTTCCCCGGCATGGAAGCGCGATTTGCCGAGGACAGCGGAACATCCGGCGATCCGCACATGCGATATCTATTGAGATGGGAAACGCTCCCGGAAAATCGCGACCGCATGCGAACCGGCCCGTTGCCACCGCCGTCGATGCTGCGGGTCTATGAGGTGACAGAATGACGAGCGCGAAAAACTATTCCCCTCCCCTGGTACTCCGGGGGAGGGCGAGGGTGGGGGTCTTTGCGATGGAGAACATCGCCCGAAATTCAGACCCCCACCCCAACCCTCCCCCGGAGTACCAGGGGAGGGGGAAAGCTGTCGCGATTTTCCGGAACATTTGGTTTGCGCTTTGAATTTGAATCGGCCCAATTGAAAGCATAGGCTCCCTGAAGATGAGCACCGCCCCACAAGCTTCCGCGTTTCCCACCAACTCTCCATCCGTTGCGGCGTTTTTCCGCAAGGAGACCGATGAATTGCGAGAATACAACCGCCTGGGGCTGGATTACCGCCAATTCATGCCGCGGCCAAAGGTCAACGGAACGGTGCTCGATTGCCACAATCATCTGATGGCCGCGCGACACGCCAAGGATTGGATCGAATCCGCCACGCATTACGGCTTCGACGCGTTTGTCACCATGAGCCCGCTGGAAGAGGCGACCGTTATCCAGCGCGAGTGGCCGGGGAAATTTCATTTCATCACCATCCCCGCCTGGCAGAATCCGACGCTGGATGATTGGCTGCGTCGGCTCGAAATGTTCTACAACATGGGAAGCCGGATCATCAAATTCCACATGGCGCCGGGCACGATGGTGATGCGAAAGTGGAACTTCGAATCGCCGGAGATTCAGCGCATGCTCAAAGAAGCCAGCTCGCGCGGGATGTTACTGATGAGCCATGTCGGTGATCCGGACACGTGGTACCGCGACAAATACACGGATCATGCGAAGTACGGCACGCGCGAAGCGCACTACGCCTTGTGGGAAGCGACGCTCGAACAATATCGCGGCCATCCCTGGCTCGGAGCGCATCTTGGCGGAAATCCGGAGAATCTCGCTCGGTTGCAATCCATGCTCGACCGTTTCCCCGATCTCTATCTGGATTGCAGCGCCACGCGCTGGATGGTGCGCGAGATCAGCCCGCGCCGGGATGAAGCGCGCGACTTTTTCATCCGCAATGCCGATCGGATTCTCTTCGGATCGGACCAGGTCAGCGGCGACCGGCGCGGATTTGACTTTCTCTCCAGCCGCTGGTGGGCGCATCGAAAACTGTGGGAAACTGCGTACGTCGGCCCGACACCGATTTTTGATCCGGATTTGAAGGAAGATGAGCAGCCGATTCTTCGGGGATTGGCTTTACCGGATGAGGTGTTGCAGAAAATCTATCACGACACGCCGATGAAATTGCTGGATCGTGTCGGGGCGAAATTTTTGTGATTCGAAGAAAGAATTTCCACCACGGAGACACGGAGAGCACGGAGAGAATTCTGGATTGGATTTGAAATTGGTAGCGATGCTTCAAATTCTAAAATGCAATTTTTACCGCAGAGAGCGCAGAGGGCCGCAGAGAAAATGCAGAATTCAATTTCAATTTTTTCTTTCTCCGCGACCCTCTGCGCTCTCTGCGGTTCAATGTATTTATTCCTTCTCCGTGAACTCCGTGTCTCCGTGGTGGAAATTCCCCCCGGCATTATTCCATCGTCGCTGGAATGTTGTACATCGTTCCATCGTGGAAGACTTCCAGAGTCTGGACCGGATTCTTGCCCTTGTCGGTGTTGAAATGATCGCCGTCGCGGTCGTAGAAAAACTCGAAGTTCAGTTGCTCATCGACGTTTTTCTGGATCGTCGGGAGGAACACGACGTATTTCTGATTGACCCAGACCTCGACGTTGGACCAATCCGAATCGGAGAGGTTCACCAGATCGAATTTCCGCTGCATGATGTCGTACTCGGCCCGGGCATTGGCGGCATCGGATTTGGGCGCGCTGACTTCATAGCTGCGCTTCGCCGCGTCGGAGGCCAATTCCGTGGAGGACTTGTGCAACGCCGGATCAGAATTCGGCAGCAACGTCGGCTCGCCGTCTCCCACACAACCGAGCAATCCCGCCGACAACGCAGCCACAATCAACAACGACTTCATAACATCCCTTTCGCTAGACTCATTGGGAGTTATCGGACGCAGACCCGGTATTTAATTAGAAAAACAAAGACGGAATTCTCACCACGGAGGCACGGAGATCACGGAGGAAGATATGGAACAAATTCGATTTCCTCTCCGTGTCCTCCGTGTCTCCGTGGTGGAAATGTATTTGTGTTTTCAGCGGGCTTTCATCGCCGCAATGGCAAAAAACGGCCGGCCTTCGTCGCGGTATTTGCGCTCGAAGTTCGTGCCGACCATTTCGCCTTCCAGCGCCGACGGAGGCGGGGAATAATTCATCGGCGTCAGCGGCGAACTGTTCACCACCGATTGAATCTGCTCAAAATACTCGGCGTGATCCGTCACGATTTGCAATCGGCCTCCCCCGACCAAAACGCGGTGGATTTGCAGCAGAAACGGCGGCTGGATCAGCCGTCGCTTGTGATGCCGTTTCTTCGGCCAGGGATCGGGGAAATAAATGTGCACGGCGGCAACGGATTCGTCGGTCACGAATTCCTTGAAGAAATACCCCGCCTCGGCCCGCGCGGTGCGGACGTTGACGCAATGATTTCGCCGCAACCGGTCGCTGGAATATCGCCAAAACCATCGAGCATATTCGAGGCCCAGGAAATTCACATCCAGCCGGGATTTGGCTTGTTCGGTGAGAAATGTGCCTTTTCCCATGCCGATTTCGATCTCGACGGGATTGGTGTTCCCAAATATATCGAGCCAATGAATCGGATGCGGCAGCGTTTCGACATCCAATCCGATGGGTTCGACGATGAGGTCGCGGGAGGCTTGCATGTCATTCCTTGAGCAATTGCGCAACCGCGGCGGCCAGATTGTCGGCGGCGACGCGCGACTGTCGGCCCAGTTGCATCAGACGCGGAATTTGCATCGGATGCAGCGACAGACTTCCGAGCATCGGCCCCAATTTCGGCCGGCCGGTTTCGTCAACCATTTTGGTAAGGTCCGGCGGCAAGGAATCGCCCGATCCATCGCTGATGGCGCGAATGCTGACCATGGGCAGATCCAGCTCCAACGCCAGATCGCGGACAATCGAATGTTCCATGTCCACCGCCAGTGCGCCAGTTTCCTGGAAAATCTCAGCTTTTTCAGCCGGATTGGCAATGACGCAATCGGCTGTGTAAATCTCGCCGAGTCGAAATGGCAAATGCGGCCACTTCCCGTGCCCGATGCAGGCGATGACATCCCCGATTTTCAGCGACGGATCGAGCGCCCCCGCCAATCCCGCCAAAACGATGCCCGATCTGCCCTCGCACCATTGCTTTTGCAGTTGAACGGCCCGAATTCCGATAATCCGCACATCCGCCACGGTGGCGGAAAGTGCCTTGGCCTCCATGCGCAAGGCGGTGAGAATCAATAGTTTGGTCCGATCCACAGGTTCGGCATTGTACCTCCGGGCCGGGATTGGGTATGCTTTCGAGGCTTATGCCCGTACCAGTTTCTCAAATGTGGACGGTGGCGACGTATGTGCTGCGGCAGAAAATCCGTGGCCGCAAACGCTATCCGCTGGTGCTTATGCTTGAGCCGCTCTTCCGCTGCAACCTGGCCTGCGCCGGCTGTGGGAAGATTCAGTATCCGGCCCATATCCTCAAAAAGAACCTCACACCCGAGCAATGTTTCAAGGCCGTCGAGGAATGCGGCGCGCCGATGGTGAGCATCCCCGGCGGCGAACCGCTGCTGCATCCGCAGATCGACAAAATCGTTGAGGGGCTGGTCGCGCGGCGGAAATATATTTATCTCTGCACCAACGCCCTGCTGCTGAAGGAAAAGATCGATCTCTTCAAGCCGAGCAAATATCTCACCTTCAGCGTGCATATGGATGGGCAAAAAGAACACCATGATTTTTCGGTTTGCCGCGAGGGCGGATTTGATATCGCGCTGGAAGGAATTCGTGAGGCGGTGAAGCGGGGATTCCGCGTGACGACCAACACGACTCTTTTTGACGGCGCCGATCCGAACAGTGTCCGCGCGTTTTTCGATGAGATGATGGAACTCGGTGTCGAAGGGATGATGCTTTCCCCGGGCTACAGTTACGACAAAGCCCCGGATCAAAAGCATTTTCTGGGCCGATCGCGTACCCGGCGATTGTTCAAAACGATTCTCAGCAATCGCAGTAAGAATTGGAAATTCAATCAGAGCCCGCTGTTCCTGGAATTTTTGATGGGCAAGCGGACGTACAAATGCACGCCGTGGGGAATGCCGACGTACAATATTTTTGGCTGGCAGAAGCCGTGCTATCTGCTGCAGGATGGATATTGCGAATCGTTCGCTGAATTGCTGGAAACCACCGAGTGGGAACGCTACGGCACCGAGAGCGGCAACCGCAAATGCGCCAACTGCATGGTGCACAGCGGATACGAAGCCAGCGCGGTGGACGACACGTTCGGTTCGCTCGCCGGTTTAATCCGCACCGCTCGCGCGACGCTGTTTGGCGGCAATTACGCCGACGAGCAGGCAATGAAAATGCTCAAGGAACCCGCCGCTGATGCGAGTCAACCGGTCGAATTGACGATCCGCGGCGGCAATCGCGAAATGGAATCTGTCTAACACTTTTTCCCATGCCCCAGCAAACCAAGGCCCATCCGTTCGATGCCGACACGCTGGAAGTTGCTCCCGGCACCGCCCACGAAAATCTGGAAGGCTGGATTCCGGAATTGGCCAGCGACGACGAAATCCGCGCGGCGTTGGAAAAAGCGTTCGATTACCGCGGCGATGTGACGATCACCCGCAAAGACGGCGGTATTATCGAAGGATACATTTTCGACCGACGCAATGCGGGCAAGAGCCTGGCGGATTGCGCCGTGCGGCTGTATCCGAAGGACGGCAACGAAAAAATCTCCATCACCTACGCCGACATCGCCCGCCTGGTGTTCAGCGGCAAGGACACCGCAGCCGGCAAGAGCTTTGAGACATGGGTGAAAAAATACCGCGAAAAAAAGGCGGCGGGCGAAAAGAATATCCAGCTCGAGCCGGAAAAATTGGATTAGGCCCAAATCTCTTGCAGCCGGTAATTTGTGTCCCACACCCTTCGCATCGATGGCGTTTCCAAAAGTTTCCCCGGCGTTCGCGCACTGCAGGACGTGAGCTTTGACGTTCTCGGCGGGAATATCCATGCACTGCTGGGCGAAAACGGCGCGGGCAAAAGCACGCTGTTGAAAATTCTCGCCGGGGCATATCAACCGGATTCGGGCCATGTTTCGCTCGATGGGCAGGCGTGCAATTTTGGATCGACATCTCAGGCACTGGCGGCGGGGATCGCGGTGATCTACCAGGAACTGCACCTCGTGCCGGAAATGAGCGTGGCGGAGAATATTTTCATCGGTCGTTTGCCGGCGACGGCGGGTTGCGTGAAGCGCGGGAGGTTGTTTGATGCGACGCGCGAGGCGTTGGCGGCGCTGGGCGAAGAGATTCACCCGCGCACCAAAGTCGGCAGCCTGCCGATCGCGCAACAGCAGATGATCGAAATCGCCAAGGCGCTTGGGCGCGGGGCGAAAGTGCTGGCGTTTGATGAGCCGACCAGCAGCCTCTCCAGCCGGGAAGTGGATCGGCTGTTTTCCATCATCCGGCAATTGCGCGATCAGGGCCGCGTGATTTTGTATGTGACGCATCGCATGGAGGAAGTGTTTCGGCTTTGCGAAGCGGCCACGGTGCTGCGCGATGGCCGGCATGTGTGCACGTTCGACAGCCTGAAGAATGTAACCACAGATGAGATTGTCCAGCGGATGGTCGGCCGATCGATCACCAACATCTACAACTATTCCTCGCGACCAACGGGTGACACGACATTGCAGGTGCGCGACATTTTCGGGCCGGGATTATCCGAGCCGGCGAGTTTGTCGGTGGCGAAAGGCGAAATCCTCGGAATTTTCGGGCTCGTGGGCGCGGGCAGGACGGAGTTGCTGAAATTAATTTACGGTGGCCGGCGTGCCAAGCAAGGACGAGTTTCGGTGCTGGGGCGAGAGGCGCGCATCCGCTCGCCGCGGGATGCTATCGCCGCGGGAATTGTGCTCTGTCCGGAGGATCGCAAGAAGGAAGGGATCGTGCCCATCCGCTCGGTGCAGGAGAACATCAATCTGAGTTGTCGGCGGCATTTTTCACCGTTAGGTCTCATCAATTCACGCCGGGAGCGGGAGAATGCGAGAACTTTTGTCGGACGATTGAATGTCAAAACGCCGTCGCTGAATCAGCCGGTCATGAATCTTTCCGGCGGAAATCAGCAGAAGGTGATTTTGGGCCGCTGGCTGGGCGAAAAGGTGCGGGTAATGCTGCTGGACGAACCGACGCGAGGGATCGATGTCGGCGCAAAAAGCGAGATTTATTCGATCATCTACAATCTGGCCTCCAGCGGGATCGGCGTGCTGGTGGTGTCAAGCGAATTGCCGGAACTGCTCGGGATTTGCGATCGGATTTTAGTGATGCGGCAAGGGAGAATTGTTGCGGAAATGCCTCGGGCAACGGCAACCAGCGAGAATGTTTTGCAGGCGGCGCTGCCGGTTGCGGGAGGCGAGTGAGCATTCCAACGGAAACAATCATGCCGGGTGCGGATGCTTCGGCACGATTCGCAAGGGCGAATCGGGTGCGGCAGCTGTGGGACAGCGCCGGAATGCTCGTGCTCTTCCTGCTCATGTTCGGCGCATGCGCGGTGTTCGTGCCGAATTTCAGCGGACATCGCAACATGCAGGCCTTGGCGCTGCAGATCATGCCGGTGGGGATTATCGGGTGCACGATGTTGTTCTGCCTGGCCGCGGGGGATTTTGATCTGTCAGTGGGCTCCGTCGTGGCGCTGTCTGGCGTTGTCGGAGCGCTCGTCGATCAACACGCGCACAGCGTGGCGCTGAGCATCGCCTGCGGAATCCTCGCCGGGGGACTGGTCGGACTTTTCAACGGCGTGGTGATCGCGTGGATCGGTATCAACGCGCTGATCGCCACTCTGGCGACCATGCAGATCGCGCGGGGGCTTGCGCTGATTCTGTGCAACGGCCAATCTGTCCCGGTGCCGGATGAAAAATTCATCGAGCTCGGCACCGCCACGATTGCCGGCATCGAGTTGCCGATCTGGATCATGCTCGGCTGCTTCGTTTTTTTCGGCTTTCTGCTGCATCGGACGGTGCTGGGGCGCAACACGCTGGCGATCGGCGGAAATCGTGAAGCGGCCAAGCTCGCCGGCATTGCCGTCACGCGCACCAAGATCATTATCTTCACCATGCAGGGGCTGATCGCCGGACTGGCCGGGATTATCGAATCAGCCCAGATGAATCTCGGCAGTCCCACCGCCGGCGACAAACTGGAACTGGCGGTGATTTCCGCCTGCGTGCTCGGCGGCGTTTCCCTCACGGGAGGAATCGGGACGATCCTTGCAGTGATCGTCGGCGCGCTGATCATGGGAACCGTACAGGACGCGATGAGCCTGAAAGATGTGCCGTCATTTTATCAGTACGTCATCAGCGGCAGCATTCTCCTGGCGGCGGTTTTACTCGACCGCATAAAACAACGTCAGACGCGGTGAAGCGTCTGACGTTGCTGCGAGGGATTCGGGTATCGTTGCAATCCAAAGCTCAATTCTTCCTGGCCACCTTTCGCCGACGGCGACTCAGCAATCCGATGGTACCTGCGGCCAGCAGGCTGAAGGATGCCGGCTCCGGAACCGATGAGACGATATCCAACAATTGGGTTTTCTGTGAACTGGAGAGCGTTGACACGTCAATCGCGTGATCCAGCGTACTCAGCGAGCCTAGACCCGAGGTGAAACCTGCCAGCCACAGGTCAAAGTCATTCAGGTCGACCGTGCCGTCATAGTCGAAGTCGCCGTTGGCCCAGCCGTTCCCGCCATCTGCGAGCTGGCCCCCTGTGAATCCATAGAGCCAATCATCAAAGTCGTTCAGATCGACCACGCCATTGAGGTCGGCGTCGCCGTAGTAAGTGAACCGCACCAGCACGCTGTTGCCCGGGATGTCCGTGCGACCGAGATCGCTGTTATCCGCATAGCCGATGGCGGCAACGCCTCCGTAAGGCGAGCTTCCGGGATTGGCGGCGTCAGCCTGGGCGACGGAACTGGTGATGCCCGGTCCATCCCAGTTGAAGTTGTCGAAGCCAGCTTGGATGTAGCTACGAATGGTTGACTGCGGGCTAACGCCGTTGGTGTAGGCGATAACCACCGATCCGTTTCCGATGTTGAATTTACTGCCCTCGTTGAGGTTATTGATGGTCAGGCCCGAGACGGTGACCACGCCCTGATTTTGCTGAAGGTTGACCACGCCGCCACTGTCGATGGTCAGCGCGAC
>JBEKUH010000006.1:0-71597 GCA_049515255.1 Tepidisphaeraceae bacterium
CGCCGCGGCCGGCAAAAACGGCCTGGGCCGCTCCGATGAGACGAAAACCGAATCGAAAATGTCGCGGCGATTGACATGGAAAAATCCGGGATCAAGAATGTTTGGGTTATTCAGAGGTTCCTTAAAAATTTAAAATAGGAAGAGATAAATTCGCCAGGTTGCACCGGAACCACGAAAGCCGCTTAGTGTCTTCGTGACTTAGTGGTTCATTTTTCTTCATCTTTCCTCCTCCCTTGCAAACCCCCTCGGCCACTCTTAGACTCTCCCACCCAACCGGCGGAGGTTGCCGACCGGTGGCGAAACTGCACATGTTTGGTAATTCTTTATCGCTGGGATCGCCGCCGGTGTTGCCCTTGGCTGATGGGAATCTCATCCAGCCGATGGTCGTACTGGGGCTTTGCATCGTGGCGGGCATCGGCACGGTCATGCTGCTGCCGGCCAGGCAGGATTCTTCGGTTCGCAAACTCGGCGGGACGCTGCTGACCTTGGCGGGATTGCTTTTTGTCGTGGTGATTTTGCAGGTGACCGGCGGGCCTCCACAAGCGGGCGTGGGGTGGGAATTCTGGATTTTCTCAGGGATCGCCATTGTCGGGGCGATCCGGGTGGTCACGCATCCTCGGCCGGTCTATTCCGCTCTCTATTTCATATTGACAGTTTTTGCGACGGCGGGGCTGTTTATTCTGATGTATGCCGAGTTCATGGCGGCGGCGCTCGTGCTGATCTATGCCGGGGCGATTCTAGTGACTTACGTGTTCGTGATCATGCTGGCGGCGTCGGCCCAGGGCGATGGCAAGCGGCCGCTGATGGGGCTCGCGGAATATGATGCGGTCAGCCGGGAGCCGTTTTTCGCCTCCTGTATCGGGTTTATTCTCATGGGGGTGCTGCTGTTCCTGATTTTCGATCGGGCCAGCGGAATCGTGCAGCCGGCGTCGGATGTGGCCCAATCCGGCACCGGGGCGGCGGTCCACGGATCGACCCAGGCGCTGGGGGAATATCTGTTTGAAAATCAAATCGTGAATCTGGAATTGGCCGGGCTGATCCTGACGGTGGCGATGGTCGGAGCGATCGTGATCGCCCGCCGGCGCGTGGCCACCGCCGATGTTGACGATGCGTTTGAGCCGAGCATCGAAACCATCAACGCCACCATGACCCCGCTGAGCGACGACCCGCGCAGCATCCCGGTCTATGGCACGACAAACCCCCGGCAAAAGGCATTTCCCCAAAACTGACATGACGCAACTGGCACTCGAACATTTTCTGGCGGTTGGCGCGATCATGTTTGTGATCGGCCTGATCGGCTTCATCACCCGGCGAAATCTGATCGTGATCTTCCTCTGCACCGAACTGATGTTTCAGGGCGTGGCGATCAATCTGATCGCTTTCAGCCGGTACGTCGGAAATATGGCCGGGCAGGCGTTTGTGATATTCGTGCTGGTGATCGCCGCCTCGGAAGCATCGCTGGCGCTAGGTTTGGTGGTGCTGTTGTTCCGGACGAAAAACACGCTGGATGCCAATGCGTGGCGGGATCTCAGAGGATGAAATTGAAAAGTCGCGCGACATCCTCTCCGAAAGATTTCCCCCTCCTCCGGTACACCGGGGGAGGGCAGGGGTGGGGGTTTGGTGAGGCCCTCAAGAAGAACCCCCACCCTATCCCTCCCCCGGAGTACCAGGGGAGGGGAAATATGGGTGCGTCGCTTGCGTTTATAGGAGATCAGGGAAGGTAGCCGGTGGACGATTTTTTTGCGGTTCAACACGCGTATTTGATTCCGCTCCTGCCGCTGATTGCGGCGGGGATCGCGGGATTCTTTGGGGCCAAATGGCTCAGAGGGCAATCGCATTGGCCGATCTGGCTGGGCGTCGGCGGTAGCGCGGTGATCTCTTTTTCGCTGCTGGCTGGAATGTACAGCCTGTGGCAAAACGCTATCAACGCAACGCTGTGGATATCCCACGATTGGTACACCTGGATCATCACCGGAACCACCTTCCAGGCCTCGGCCGGATTCTTATTCGATCCCCTCTCGGCGGTTATGCTCTGCGTCGTCACCGGCATCGGATTTCTCATCATGGTCTTCGCCGCCGGTTACATGAAGGGCGAATCCGGATACTTCCGCTTCTTCGCCTATCTCGGCTTGTTCATCTTCGCCATGACCTGCCTGGTAATGGGCAATAATTTTGTGATGCTCTATCTCGGCTGGGAAGGCGTCGGTCTCTGCTCGTATCTGCTGATTGGATATTACTACGACAAACCCTCGGCCGTCGCGGCGGCGAAGAAGGCGTTTCTGGTCAATCGCATCGGCGACTTCGGATTTGGCCTGGGGATCATGCTGATCTGGAAGGTGTTCCACACCGTCAGTTATTTCGGCGATGCCGACCATCCGGGCGCGCTGATTCTGGCGATGCACCCCAATGCCGCTCAGTTGGATGCGCTGAAATACATTCCGTTTCTGCTGATGGTCGGCGCCTTTGGAAAATCGGCACAGTTCCCGCTGTACGTCTGGCTGCCCGATGCGATGGAAGGCCCGACGCCGGTCAGCGCGCTGATCCACGCCGCCACGATGGTCACCGCCGGCGTTTACATGATCGCACGCTGCGGAACAATGTTCGTCGGCAACAGTGCGGCCATGATGACCATCGCCTGCGTCGGCTGTTTCACCGCGCTCCTCGCCGCCACCATCGCGCTGCGGCAATTCGATCTGAAAAAAGTCTTCGCTTACAGCACCATCAGTCAGCTCGGATACATGTTCGTCGGCGTCGGCGTTCTGGCGCCGGTCGCGGGGGTTTTCCATCTGGTGACCCACGCGTTTTTCAAAGCCCTCTTGTTCCTCGCCTCCGGCGTGGTGATGCATGCCATGCATGGCGAACTGGACATGCGGAAGATGTCGGGGGTGAAGAAGGTTTTGCCGCTGACCAATATTCTAATGCTGGTGGGTTGTCTGGCCTTGGCCGGGTTTCCGGGATTCAGCGGATTCTTTTCCAAGGATGAAATTATCTCGGCGGCGATGGCCAAGGCTCCGGTGATCGGCGTCATCATGCTGATCACGGCATTCATGACGGCCTATTACACGTTCCGCCTTTACTTTCGTGTGTTTCAGGGACCCGAAGTCATTCCTGCTCCGCCGTCCGATGAACACGGCCATGGCGGACATGATTCTCACGGCGAAGAAGAGCATCATTCCCGCGAGCCGTTCCTGATGATGTTTCCGTTGGTGATCCTGGCGATCGGCGCGCTGGGTGCGGGAGTTTTGAATTTTTCCAAAACCGATGGGTTGGGCGCTTTCCTCGGGGCAAGCCCATCATTTCAGAATGCGTATGACACGGCCAAAGCCAGCGGTGTAGAAGTCCCGGCGGAGCAGATGGGGCAGATTGAGACCGCCGAGGCGCATCCCGAATCGGGAATCCCGCCGGTGATGATTGTCAGCGCGTGTCTTTCAGTCCTGGGAATTCTCCTGGCAATGCTGCTGCATCTGAAGGATCGTGCCGCTGGCGACGCGCTGGCGGCGAGATTGCAGCCGCTTACCAGTTTGATCGAGCACAAATTCTATGTGGATGAAATTTATGACGCCCTCATCGTCCAGCCGCTTTGGAATCTCGGGCGAATCTTCCGCTTCATCGATCAGATGATCGTGGACGGCATCGTCGAAGTCGTCGGCTTCATTCCCAAACTGTCCGGATTCGTATTGAAACTGACGATGCAACGCGGCTATTTGCAGGGTTATGCCGCGTCCATGCTGTTTGGCATGGCGATCATCCTGATGATTATTTTCATGCACCACTAGAAGACGACATGGATTATTGGCTTCCCATTCTTCTGCTCATTCCCGCCGCCGGCGCGCTGGTGGGGACGGTGTTGCCGATCAAGTTCTCGCGCTACTGGGCGCTGTTCGTGACGGTGGCGACCGCCGGTTTGGCGTTCGATATTCTGCTGCAGTTTGATTTCACCGCCCATTGGCCGCAGATGCAGTTCCAGGTTTTTCAATTGACCTCGATTGGCGCATCATTCAAATTGCAAATCGACGGAATCTCCCTCTGGCTGGTGGCGCTGACGGCGCTGCTGATGCCCTTGGCGGTGGCGGCCAGCTTCGTGAGCATCAAAGACCGCCAGCGGGAATACTATTCGTGGATGCTGTTGCTCGAGGCGGCGATGCTCGGCGTGTTTGTCGCCGGCGATCTGATCGTATTCTACGTCTTCTTTGAACTCACGCTGGTCCCGATGTTTTTCATCATCGGAATCTGGGGCGGCCCCGAGCGGCGTTACGCGGCGGGGAAATTCTTCCTCTTCACGTTCTCCGGTTCCGTGCTCACTTTGGCCGGGGCAATCTACCTCGGCCTGGCGGCCGGCTCGTTCGATCTCACCAACATTACGGCGTACGCACAAACTTCCCTGAGCGAAACCGAGCGGTTTTGGCTGCTGTTGGCATTTCTCGCCGGGTTCTCGATCAAAGTGCCGCTGTTTCCGGTGCATACCTGGCTGCCGCTGGCGCATACCGAAGCCCCGACGGCCGGCAGCGTGATCCTCGCCGGCGTGCTATTGAAGTTGGGAACCTACGGCCTATTGCGATTAGCGGTGCCGATCGGGTTGATCAGTTTTTCCGGCCGAGGCAATCACGTCGAATTCCTGACGCTGATCCATGTCCTGGGCGCGCTCTGCCTCATCGGCATTATTTACGGCGCCCTGGTCGCATGGGTGCAGGATGACATCAAAAAGCTCGTGGCATACAGCTCCGTTTCCCACCTGGGATTCTGCGTGCTCGGCTTGCTGGCGCTGAATTTCCACGGCATCGAGGGCTCGGTCCTCTACATGGTCAATCACGGCCTGAGCACCGGGGCGATGTTCCTCGTGATCGGCATGGCCTACGACCGCTTCCACACCCGCGACATCGAGCAACTCTCCGGCCTCGCCCGGCGCATGCCGATCTTCGCTTTCTTCTTTATCTTCTTCACACTTTCGAGCATCGGGTTGCCGGGACTCAACGGTTTCGTCAGCGAATTCCTGACGATCCTGGGCGCGTTTACTTCGCCGTATCTGGGAACGGTTTACGGATCAATTGCGGCATTAGGAA
This sequence comes from Tepidisphaeraceae bacterium, assembly GCA_049515255.1. Lineage (GTDB taxonomy): Bacteria > Planctomycetota > Phycisphaerae > Tepidisphaerales > Tepidisphaeraceae > JBEKUH01. Next base: position 5,061 of record JBEKUH010000006.1, read on the forward strand.
TCATTCTGGGCGCGGTGTACATGCTGCACATGGCGGCGAAGGTGATCTGGGGCCCGCTGAAATTCCCCGGTCAGACCGGCGATGGGCATGGGGATCATGGCGCCGCCACACATGAATCACACGGCGAATTGCCCGTCGATCTGAGCGGCCGGGAGATTGCGATTCTGGTGCCGATCGCATTGCTGGTGGTCGTGCTGGGCGTGTGGCCGGCGGGAATGTTGCAGTCGATGGACAACGCGGTTGCCCAACTGGGAGTGCCCGGCATCGTAGCGCCGCCGGATGCTAGTGACCTCCGCACGGTTGACGCCGCGCCGGCGATTTTGCCGAAGCCGACTAAAGCAATTGCGATGCAGACCCCCTGATGAAATTTGATGATTTATGAAACAGCTTCTTGATCTCATGCTCCCGGAAATCATCCTCTGCTCGGTGGCAGGTCTGCTGCTGCTCTTGGGTGTTGCGCGCAGCGCCGCGGTGCGGCGATTCGCGCCGGTCCTGGCAGTGGCCGCGCTTTTGACCACAGCCATCATCCAATGGACCGGCGGAGAACAGGGCATTGATAGCTGGCAAACCGTCCACGTCTTTCCGTTCGCCGCTTACGTCAAGTTGCTTGTTTCCTTGGTGGGAATTTTGCTGGTGCTGCTCGCCTGGCCCGCCAACCGCGAGGGAACCGCCGGGCCCGCGATCCATTACGGCAGCGAATCCTGCGAATTCTTCGGTTTGATGCTCCTTTCCATCGCCGGCGTGTTCATGGTGGCCGAGGCCAATGACATCATGCTCCTCTTCCTCGGCATCGAGTTGGCCAGTATTCCGACTTACATCATGGTCAGCATCTCGCGTCCGCTGCCCGAAGCGCAGGAGGCGGGGGTCAAATACTTCTTCCTGGGCGCAATGGCGGCGGCGATCATGCTGTTTGGCTTCAGCTATCTCTATGGAACCACGGGGACAACCAAGCTGGATCAGATTGCCGCAATGGCCCAGCCGGGGCAACTTTCGCCCTGGCAGATGCTGGCGGTGGTCATGCTGATCGGCGGGTTTGCGTTCAAAATGGCCGTGGTGCCGCTGCACGTTTATGCCGGCGATGTCTATCAGGGCGCGGCCACTCCGGTGACGGCATTCCTCAGCTTCATCCCCAAAACCAGCGGGTTTGTCGCGCTGCTGAAGGTGCTCTATTCGGTCAGCGGCGGAACGTGGTCGATGCCGCATCAGATCGTCAATCTGCTCTGGATTCTGGCGGCCCTGACAATGACCTTCGGCAATGTGCTCGGTTTGGTCCAGGCCAGCAATATCAAACGGGTGTTCGCATACAGCTCGATCGCCCACAGCGGATATATGCTCGTTGGCGTCACGGCCCTGGTGAGTCAGGGGGCGACGATGGATACGCAATCGGCTGCATTGCGGGGGATTCTATTTTACCTGGCCGCGTACGGCCTGATGAATGTCGGCGCTTTCGGCGTGCTGATCCTGTTGCCGGCCCGTCACGAAGCCCCGGCCACCAGCGCGGAAACCTTCGACGACATCGCCGGGCAGGGCCGGCACCATCTGCTTCTATCACTGGCCATGGCGGTCAGTTGTTTCAGCCTGATCGGCCTGCCGCTGACAGCCGGATTTTTTGGAAAGTTATATCTGATCGCCCCGGCCCTATCCGCGGGCATGACATGGCTGGTCGTGATTCTCGTGCTAAATGCAGCCGTCAGCGCCGCTTACTATCTGCGAATCGTGGGGGCACTTTTCCTACGCGGCACACCGGTCGGCAGCCGCGAGGCGGCAATTTTCGAGCGGCCCATCTACCATCCCGTTCCAGTTTTGGTATCCGTCGGCATCTCCATGATCGCCGTTCTTTGGCTCGGCATCGTGATCCCGGCGACGAATAAGGTGCTGGACATTACCACCGATGCGGCCCACCTCGAGCCGGGCGTTTACGCTCCCTCAAAATAAATTGTTGATTCCTTAAGCACATCTTAATATCGCTCCCCTACACCTCCGTAGTATTAACGTCTCGGAAAGGACGGAGGAAACATGGCAGGGTTTTTTGCCCGCGTTGGGCTGATCGCGGGAGTCGTGGGTGTCGCTGCATTTTCTGCCAAAGCCGCACCGGCCACGCAGCCGACGGATCGGACGGATCTCCAATCGCAGGTGAACGAGCTCCGCGCTGAAGTTGCGGAGTTGAAGGCCGAGCGCACGGCCCCATCCACCCAGCCAAGCCGGGCGCAGATCGACGATGAGATCAAAAGCGTCATCGCCGACGCCGATTCGCACAGCAAAATGCTGGATTCCATTGGCGACGACACCAACGCCGGTTATTTCAATCGCCGATTTTTCATCCAGAGCGATGACGGAGATTTCACGCTCCGGCCCTGGATTCACATTGAGGTCCGGGATGACACCAATTACACCTACGGCAACTACGACATCCAGAACGGCCTGGAAATTCGCCGGGCGCGCCTGGGATTTGACGGCAATCTCTTCGGCAAAAACCTCACATACTTCATCAACTGGGCAACCAATCGCGCCAACAGCAGCCTGACGGTCAAGAGCACAACCGGCGCCACGGTCGGCACGACGTCATCCCCCGTTGGTGGACTTCCCGTTCTTGAAGAAGCCTGGCTCAAATACAACTTTGACGAGACGCCGTGGTTTATCCACGTCGGCCAAATGCACGATCCGCTGGATCACGAAAACATCGTCGGCTCCAAGTATCGCGCTCCCGAAGCCTCACTGCAGGGCGATCTCTTCGGCAATACCGATACCTTCACCCAGGCGGCCACACTGATCTACGATCCCCACGAAGCGTTCCGCGTCGAGGCCGGCATCAATCACGGCATCCGCGGCGCCAACACTAACTTTGAGGATGCCGGCAACAACGGCAACGCCTACAACGGCGGACTTGCCGGCCGAGTTGAGTGGAAACTGATGGGAAATTGGAAAGACTACGATCAACTCACATCGCTCAATGACAAGAGCGATCTACTGGTCCTCGGGTCCGGCATGGATTATTCCTACGGCCTGGGCGGATATTACACGCTCTCGCACACAGTCGATTTGCAATATGCCGACCCCATGGGCTGGTTTGCCTATCTCTGTTACTTCGGCCGCTACACCAACCACCAGATGGGCATCCCCAACACCAGCAACCCCGGCGCATCCTTCGGCACCCCCGGCGATCCCGGGCAGGATACATACGAGCCATCCGTCGATGCCGAGCTGGCATATCTAATCGATGGCCGAATCGAACCGTTCATCCGCTACGAATACATGCACCTGGCCGGCACCCCGACCGGAAGCCAGAACAACGTGACCGATATCTCGCTGGGCATGAACTACTACTTCTACGGCCACAATCTCAAATTCACCGGCCTGGGCACTTATCTGCCCACCGGAATTCCCCTCAGCGACACCAGCGGCGATGTGCTGATCAGCAACGGCAAAGGCGAAGTCGTGTTTATCACGCAGATTCAGCTACTGCTGTAACGCGGCTGTTATAGGAAACGGCGCGCCGCTCTGGGCCCCCTTTAATTTAGCTCGGCTCTGATCGCAAAATGTTCTTGAGCATCGCCACGCACTGTGATATTGTAACTTGCTAATATCCAAGCACTTCTCAAAAAGAGTGCAGGCATTTCGTTCGTTGAACCGTCTTTTTGAAACGTTTAGCACCGTGATAGTCCTTTAGTCGGACTGAAACAGCACGGGCGCTCGCACACGTCTGCAGAGAAATATGGAAGGGGAGAATATGAAGCGCGGAATCATTCTGTGGGCTCTTCTGGTGATGGCGGGGATGTTCATGGCGTCGCCCTCGGCGGAGGGGCAGGCATATTCGGGGAAAGCTCTCTATCAGCTTTACACTCCAAGTGGATCGCCGGCGGATGTAATATTTGGGAATGGGCACAACGCGGAAGCCGGTCAGATGGTCGCGAACTACATTTATTCCGACGGCAATAGTCACGCGTACCTTTACACCTCCACTGGCGCTATAGTGGACTTGAATCCAACGAACCTTAGCGGAATCAGCCTTTCTTCCGTGAGTGCAATAGATGGATCCCAACAGGTAGGACTGGTAAATGGCCCTGGCACAAGTGGCGCGGTACTTTGGAACGGCAGCCCCGACAGTGCCGTGAGCCTCGGACCGGGCGAGGCGTTCGGGACCGATGGGACACAGCAAGTCGGCCAAGGTGCTGATGGCGGGGCCATACTTTGGAATGGCTCGGCCACAAGTGCCGTCGATCTGACTCCAACAAACCCCTATCTCGCATTCACTTCTTCGTGCGCTGTCGATACCAACGGCACGACGCAAGTGGGATACGGTCAGCTTGCAGGGGAAAATCATGCTTTGTTGTGGCATGGCACCGCCGCGAGCGCCGTCGCCCTGGATCCTACCAACCTCGGATTTACCACTTCGGAGGCAGTAGGCGTTGGCGGCAATCAGGAGGTGGGTTGGGCGCAGAAGAGCGGCTTTATGCCGAGCGCTATTCTGTGGACGGGCACTGCCGACAGCGCAGTCAATCTACAGCCGCCCAACACTACCTATTCATACGCCAACGACACCAACGGCATTGTGCAGGTTGGAGACGCGGGCGGCGGCTCGCTGGGTGGCACTTTCGACCAGGCCTTTCTCTGGTATGGAACAGCCGCTTCCGCGGTGAATTTGAATAATCTACTTCCATCACCCGGGCCATGGCTGGAATCCGAAGCGCTGACTGTCGACGCCAACGGAAATATCTTCGGTTTCGCTATTGGCACATACGATAATTCCTATGGCATCTACGCGGTGGAATGGTCGGTTCCCGAGCCGGCAAGCGCATCTTTGTTGCTCCTCGCCGCACCCGTCATGCTCATGCGGCGACGCAAAAAGCCGCAGACTCAACATCGGCGAATTCTTCTTCTCGAACCTATATAAATCTACTGCTCTGATGGCTGACTGGCCGGAATTCTCTGGAACGTCGCGACGATCGCCGGCTGGGGTTTATGAATCGGTGGGATGGATTGGTAATTCTCCCACCCGCCGCCCAGGGCTTTGTAGACCGCGATGAATTGCACGACCACGTCTTCCTGCGCGACGGCGTATTGATCCTGAATTTCGTATAGCTGCCGTTCGGCGTCGGTGACGTTGAGAAAATCCGTCAGGCCCCGGTCGTACCTTTCATTGGCCAGTGTCACAGCACGCTGGCTGGCGGTCAGCGCATCGGTGAGATTCTGCAGGCGATCCTGCTCGGCGGAATAGGAGCTGAGCGCATCATCCACTTCTTCGACGGCGCTGACGATGGTTTTCCGATAGTTGATTAACGCCTCGCGCGTGCGGAAATCCTGAACTTCAATCTGGGCATCGAGCGCGCCGAAATCCAACAGCGGCCAATATGCCATCGGACCGGCCGACCAGATGAAATTATTTCCTGCCGGAGGCCGGCCCATTCCCTGGCCTTGCAGGCCTGCGCCGGCGGTGACGGCCAGCCGCGGATACAGGTCGGCGGTGCGCGCGCCGATGAGCGCGGTGTTGGCGGCCAATTCCCGCTCGGATTCACGGATATCGGGCCGGCGGCGCAGCAGGTCCAGCGGCAATCCCATCGGAACCGCGCGGGGCAAATCCGGCAATGCGCTCGGCTGCTGCAATTCTGAATTCAAATCATCCGGAAATTCACCAAGCAATGTCGCCAGCCGACCCTGTGCGGCGGAAATATCCGCATTGAGCGGCGAGATTTCCGATTGCAGCGTCGCCAACTGCCGTTTGGCCAGGGCCAAGTCCAATTCGTTGGTGAGGCCGCGGTCGAATCGCTGCTGCACGACTTCCACGGATGCCTGCTCGATCTTGATATTGTCGTTGGCGATTTGCAGACGCAGTTGCAACGCCCGCACATCCATGTAGGCCCGCGCAACATCGGAAATTACCGTGATGAGCACATCGTTGCGTACCTCGGCCGCCGCCTGAATGTCGGCTTTGGATGCTTCAATCTCCCGGCGATAGTGGCCGAAAATATCCAATTCCCAGCCCGCATCGAAACCGACGACCTGCGTGATTTCTTTGAGGCCCGTCGTGTTTGTGCCGGCGTTCAGCGGCCCGCCGATGCGATTCTTGGTTGAGTTGGTTCCCGAGCCGCGCGCGACGGTTCCGGTGGCATCCAGCTCGGGCAGCGCGCCGCCTTCGACCACCACTTCCATCGTTCGCGCTTCCTGCAGGCGCGCAAGGGCGATTTCCAAATCAAAGTTGGCGGCGATGGCGCGATCGACCAGCGAATTCAGTTCCGGATCGTTGAATGATTTCCACCACGTAGCGAGATCGACGTTCACGGGGCGCGTGGTTGATTCCGATGTGGCGGGCTGAGTCGTCGGCGGAGTTGCGGCGAAGGCGCTGGGCAAAGTCGTGGCGGGCGTGTGGTAATCCGGACCGACCGCGCAGCTGGCCAGCGCCACGGATACCGCCAGCGCTGTCAAATATTTCGCGGCCTTCATCGTCATGATTCCATCATTCCGGCGCCGGCGCGGCGGCAACAGTGGGGGATTTGCTCTCCGGGGCCTGGGCCGTCTTTTCCGAAGCATCCACATCCGTCGGCACCACGGTCTGGCCCTCGGCGATCTGATTGCTTAGGTTCAGCGCCACTTTTTCGTTGGCGGAAAGTCCCGAATCGATTTCAACATAATCGCCGTTGTCGATGACGATCCGCACATCTCGGAAGGTGATTTTGCCATCATCGCCCACCACGGCCACTTGTGGTCCACCGGAGCGGAACATCAGCGCACTTGCCGGGACACGGAGAAGGGTTTGGTGCGTCAAATTAAAGCTCACCTGGACATACATTCCGGGCAACAGCAATCGGTCGGGGTTGTCGAGATCCACTTCGACCCGAAGCGTTCGCGTGACCGGATCAATGGCGTTGCTGGTCCGCGTGATTTTGCCCAGGAACTTTTTGTCGGGGAACTGGGTGGCGGTGGCGACGGCGGGCACCCCGACCTCCATGCCGGCGGTCGCCTTTTGCGGCACATCCACAAACACGCGGATTTCGTCGATCTGAGCCATCGTGTAAAGCGAGCTGGTACTGGAGGTGCTGCCGGCAGTGACGAGGTCGCCGATGTCGATGTGCCGGGAGGTGATCACGCCGTCGTATGGGGCGGTGACTTTCTTATAACTCTCAAGCGCGCTGAGCTGATCGATATTGGCCTGGTCCGCGCTGACTTTCGCCTGCGCGGAGGTCATCTGGGCGAGACTGCTTTCATACTCGGCTTTTTTCTCATCCCGCTCCTGGTCGGACACGACGCCCTTGGGAGAATCTTTCCAGCGGTCGTAAGTCGTCTTGGCGAATTCGGCATTGGCTTTCACGACATCCACCTGCGCCAGAGACATCGCCAACTGGTGCTGGGCGGCCTGGAACTGCGCATCCAGATCGGGCGTGTCGATGGTGGCGAGCACCTGGCCCTTTTGCACTCGGTCGCCGATATCGACGAACCATTGGCCGACATATCCATTGACGCGGGCGTAGATGGTGCTTTGATACCAGCCGCGGGTTTCACCGGGATATCCGACGGTTTCAGTAGGCGGCGCGTAATTGACGGTGACAACATCGACGGACGGGGCGGCATCCGCCTGGGCCACGGCATCCGCGTCGAGTGCCGCGGCTTCCTCGGCCTTGTGATGCTGAACGATGAAGAAACCAATCGCCAGCGCGATGGCCAGCAACAGGGCAAAGACGGTTAGCTTCCATCCCACATTTTTGGGAGGCGACGAACTGGGACGCGACTGCTGGGGTGTCGAACCCCCAGCGGCGGACTCCCCTGAAGGATCGGAATCATGCGGTTGCAAGCTTTGCCTCCTCTTGATTCTCCGGCTTCGTGTGCCGGCTCAGGAGACGATACATCGACGGAACAAAAACCAGCGTCGCGAACGTGGCAAACAAAAGTCCGCCGATGACCGCGCGGGCCAGCGGGGCATTTTGCTCACCGCCTTCGCCGACACCCAGGGCCATGGGAATCATACCCAGGATCATAGCCCCGGCGGTCATCAAAACCGGGCGAATGCGGGTGTATCCAGCGGTGATCGCGGCGGTAGCGGTATCATCGCCAGCATCAACCCGATCATTGGCGAAGGTCACCACCAGAATACTATTGGCGGTGGTCAGGCCAATGCACATGAGCGTGCCCATCAACGCTGGCACGCTGATGTGCGTTTGCGAGAAGTAAAGCATCCACATCACGCCGCCCAGGGCGAATGGCACGGCCATCAATACGATGATCGGGTCCAGCCAGCTTTGGAATTTGATGACCATGAGCAGGTAAACGAGAACGACGGCCAATCCCATTCCGGAAAAGAGTCCGGAAAAACTGCTTTGCATCGTCTGCGCCTGGCCGGAGAGTGTGATCTTTGTGACGGATGGAGCCGGTGGCTGATCATTATTGATGACTTGTTGAATCGCCTCGCTGGCGCTTTTCATGTCGCGATTCTGCACATCCGCGTTGACATCGAACACGGGCCGGATGTTCGACTGGGACAGCACCATGGGGATTTGGGTTCGGCCGAAGCTGGCAATATTCATCAGCAACTGATCCTGCGAACTCGTGTCCGTTGCCAGCGGCAAATCGCGCAGGTCCTCCAGCGAATTGATACGGTAGGTGGGTTCCTGTACGACGAGCGGATAGCTGACGCTATTGTTGGGATTCACCCAAAAATTCGGCGCGATCTGGGCACTGTTATTCAGCGCGACGAGCAGGTTGGTAGCCGCATTCTGCTGGCTGAGCCCGACCTCCTGGGCCATCGTCCGATCGACATCCACGCTGAATGCCGGGGCATCGGGGACTTGGAATACATGTGAATCGACGATGCCGGGCACCTTGGCAATGTCCTGAGCCAATTTGCTGGCCAGGGCGTAGGCTTTGTTGTTGTCGGGGTCGCTGATGCGGATGTCGATTGGCGCCGGCTGCCCGAAGTTCAAAACCTGATTGACGATATCCGCAGGCTGGAAGAAGAACTGCATTTCGGGAAATCGCTTGGGCAACTCTCGGCGGAGATTGGCCATGTGCTGGGCGGTGGGGGTGTGGCGTTCATTGAGGGAGATGAGAATTTCGCCATCCATCGGTCCGACGGTGGCTGAATCGCTTAGTGCGATGTTGATCCCGCTGTACGGAAGGCCAATGTTGTCGAGGATGACGTCGATTTGTTGATTGCCGACGATCTGGCGAATAGCGGTTTCGACCCGTGCGAAATCAGCCTGCGTGGTTTCCAGGCGAGTCCCTGGGGGACAGCGGACGTGCAAACGCATCTGGCCGGCATCCACCTGCGGAAAGAAATCTTCACCCAGAGACGTGAACAGGAGGCAAGAGACGGCCATCAGCACGACGAAGAAAGCGACCGTTGGCAACGGCCTGGAGACGCACCATGAAACCGCGCCGCGATAGCCGTCGCGAAAGCGATTAAAGCCGTTGTCGAACCCGCGGTGTATTAACTTCAGAGGATTGGACGTGGGTCGATGCGTGTCTCCCGGATTGTGATCGACGTGCATCCGCTCGTGTGCGCGCGAGCGCATCAGGTATTTGAACAGCACCGGAACCAACGTGAACGACAGCGCCAAGCTCGCCAAAAGCGAAATGCACACCGACAGCGAGAGCGGCGAAAAGAGATACTTCGCGGTTCCCTGAAGCAGAAAGATCGGCACAAACACGATGCAAATCGCCAGCGTGGAAAGCAACGTGGGAACGGCGATCTCGGACGCGCCGCCGATGATTCCAGCCTCGAGATTTTTGGCCAGCTCTTCAAGGTGTCGTTCGATGTTCTCGATGACGACGGTGCCATTGTCCACCAAAATTCCAACCGCAAGCGCAAAACCGCCGAGGGTCATGGTATTGAGGGTCTGACCCATGCAGTACATGACGAGCACAGCCGTGATTATCGACAGAGGAATTGACGCCAGAATAATCAACGTGAGTCGCCAGTTGCCCAGGAAAAGGAGAATCATCATCGCCGTCAGACCGGCGGCCATTCCGCCGCCCATCAAGACGCTGTTGAGCGAGGCCTTTACGAAAATGGATTGATCGAAAATCGGCTTGATATCCACGCCCTTAGGCATGAGCAGGCGGAGTTCCGGTAAGACATCCTTGATTCCGTTGACGACGGAAAGCGTCGAGCTGCCACCGGTTTTGCGCACCATCATCAGACTTCCCGGCCGGCCGTTTTCGGATACGGAATTCGTTTGAATTTGGTAACCATCATGGACGTGGGCGACATCACGGATGAAGACCATTCTGCCTTCAACTTCTTTGACCGGGAAATTATTGATCGCATCGATCACATCCGGGCTGTTGTTCATGGCAATCGTGTAATCCGTTCGACCCATCTTCACGTCACCGGAAGGTAGGATCACGTTTTGGCGCATCAGCACATCGCTGATATCAGCCGGCGAGAGGCCGCGCGATTGGAGCGCGTCCTTGCTGAGATCGACCATGACCACGCGTGGCTTGCCGCCATAGGGATATGGAACCGATGCACCCTCCACCACCGCCAGATCGGGACGGATGATGTTCTGGCCGAGATCATTCAATCGTGTGTCGGAGAGCGAGGTGCTGGAAACACTCAGTTCGATGATCGGCACATCGGTCGCCCCATAGCGCAGAACCAGCGGCGGGGTGATGTTGCGCGGCATGTATTTCAGGACCACCAGTGCGCTACTGCTGAGCTGTGCGACGGCGCGCGTGACATCGGCGCCTTCGTGCAAATAAACCTTGATAACTCCAACACCCTGATAACTGTTGGATTCGATCCGCTCGATGTTGTCGACGAGAGAAGCGAGCTGGCGTTCGTGCAATACAAGAATGCGATTTTGAATATCCTCCGGGCTCATGCCGTTGTAGGTCCAGACGACGCTGACGACGGGGATGTCGATTTCGGGAAAGATGTCCACGGGCATGCGCATGATCGCGCCGATTCCTAGCAGACAGACCAGCGCCAATACCGCAAAGACGGTATAGGGTCGCCTGAGCACGAATGTTACGATGGACATTGAGAATCAGGCTCCGCCAAATGGGGCCGGAAGACACGCCGAAGGATTTTCCCCGTTTCCCCAACCCTGATGTGTCTCACGTACACGCGCAAGGGCCTAATGGAAACGCGGCCTGATCGGCATCTCCCTAGTTTTCTGCCCTATGCTTAGCTTTATCCCAGAATCGACGATTAGTTGCAAGAAATCCAATGGCAAATATTTCCTTAAATCCATGCGCAACATCGGTTTATATAATTTCCTATATGATTGGAAGAGAATTCTGCAACCTCACTGTTGAGAAAGGATTGCGTTTCTTGACAAGTTGAATCAATCGGTTATCTATTATTCCGATAGGAATTGTTAAAGCGGCTCATGTATCTCAATTGCAACAGCAAATCATAGGTCGCGAGCATCAATCTGGCACTTAGAGGAGCAGCAAAATGGCACCGGCAATTCTGCGGAAGAAAGCAATCGTGAATCTGAAATTCATTGCAAAAAATATAATTGCAATGAAGACCTGCTCCATTGGAGGCATGACGTTCGCCTGCGCCTTGCTGACGATGTTTCTGTCCACCCAGGTCGTTCATGCCGATGCCGCGACGCAGCCGGCGGCGGATTCCTCCAACGCCGCGTTGCAACAGAAGGTGCAAACGCTGGAAGCCCGCGTCGAAAAACTGGAATCCAATGAGTCGGCCAACCCATCCCCGATAAGCAGCGCGCCAACTACCAATCCCTCCGCCAACAATCCTGGAATTCGCACCGAATTTCTAGCCGATGAGCAAGAGCCGCAGGAGGCGATGAGCGGTTACAACCCGAGCGTCGGCTTCGTGCTCACGAGCCCGGATGGGAAGTTCACGTTCCATCCCGGCATGGTGATCGATTTCCGCAATATGACCGACTACCGCACACAGATTCCCAAGGGGGGAGGCGGAGAAGTTGACCACACCGGGTTCGATACCCAAAACGGTTTTGATATCACGCGCTTCCGCATTATCTTTTCGGGGCAATATACCCCGGAATTTACTTACTACGTCCAGTTTCAGGATGACCAGGGGCAAGGATTTGGATTGCTCGATGCGTATGGCAGTTATCACTTTGACGACACGCCGTTCAGCCTAAAAGCTGGACAGTGGAAGGATCCGGTCTGGCATGAGCGAAATCTTTCGGAAGCCGTGCAAATGGCAGTGGATCGCTCCCTGGTGGAAGATTTGTTGGGCGGCGGCCAGACCGGGCGCATTCAGGGCGTCGGCCTGGTGTATGACGAAGGCCGCTTGCGATCGCAAACCGTAATCCATGACGGATATGACAGCATCAACACCAAATTCTTCGCATCCGGCGGCATCGGCGCCGGTGTGGGCGATGGCGCGGGTGTCACCCCCGACAATTTCGGCGTCAGCGAACGCGCCGACTTTCTTGCCGTTGGCGATCGCACGGATGACTACAATCCTTTCACCCAATATGACAACGGATTTTCCGCCCTTGGAGTCAAGGAAACCTATCTTGTGATTGGTGCGGGAGCGGATTATTCCCAGGCAGGAGCCAACAGCGTTTTGTTCCATTCCGTTGACGCCCAGTTCGATATGCCCAGTGGGTTTTCCGCCTTCGCGGCCTATCTGGCATCGTACCGCGCTCTGCCCACCAATCAGGGCATCGCACCCGGACATTATTACGACAGCGGGTTTGAGTTGCAGCTTGCCCAATTGATTGGCCGTAAATTCGAGCCGTTCGTTCGATACGATTACAGCTACCTCGCGGCGAAGACAGTGCCAGGCTTGACGGACAGAGCTGAAGAATTCACCGTGGGCGGCAACTGCTACATCTACCGGCAAAATTTGAAATTCACGCTGGATGGTTCCTGGCTGCCGGAAGGCGTGCCGACCGATGTGGATGCTCTTGGCGAGCTGAAGGACAGCGGGCATACGGAGCTTGTGGTTCGCGCGCAAATTCAGTTGGCGATCTGAGCAACCTGCAGCGGCCTTCAGAGTACTCGCTCGGTTGAAATGACGAATCGCATGCCGGTTATTCTACCGAGAGCTCATCTATTGAAAGCCCCAAGCGCAACTGATCATATCCCTCTTAATCGGCCGAGCCAGAGATTAACGAAATTTCTCGCGATCCGTATCCCTCCACCCGTTTTGCCGCTGCCGTGCTACTATTTCTTGCAGAACAATCGCGGGATAGGATACCCGTTAGCCGGACTAGAGGAGCAGCGCGATGGGACACAGCGATAGGGGACATTTTCGCGGGTACGTGGTGGCCTGCGTCGCGGTCGCCGCGGCGGGTTTGTCGATCCGTCTGCTTCAGGCAGTCGGTTATACGGGATTCTCTCCGCTATTTGCCGCCTTGATCATCTGCGCGTGGTACGGTGGTGTTGGACCTGCCGCGTTGGGGATTGTGCTCACCACACTTACCGCCTACTACGTGCTCCCAAAGGGGAGTGAGGGCCAACTTTATCACGAGGATTTCCTCCGAGCCTCGATCTTTACACTTACGGCGATGGTGGCCGTTGCAGTCCACTTGGCAGCCCGGCGCGCGGAGGAGGCCGCCAAGATGGGCAAGCAGGCGGCGGAAAAGGCCAATGATGCGAAGACGCGCTTATTGGCCATGGTTAGTCATGACTTGCGAGGCCCGCTCAACCCGATTCTCATGGCCGTGGCCGTCGCGGAGAGCGACCCTATCGTCGCGGAAAGGGCACAAGAACCCCTCAGAATGATCCGCAGCGGTGTCGCCGAGGAAGTCCAACTTATCGAGGATCTTCTGGACGTCGCTCGCTTGGCCACCGGAAAATTCAAAATGAACTTGACTCCTGTTGAGGTCCACAAGACGCTGGAGAAAACGCTGCTATCCAGCCAGGAAAAAGTTCGAGAAAAGCGAATCGATATGGAAACGAAACTCACGGCCACGGCAACCAGCGTTAAAGGCGATGCATGCCGCCTGCAACAGGTCTTCTGGAATCTATTGTGCAATGCGATCAAATTCACGCCCGCGGGCGGTCACATTATAGTTCGCAGCTTCGACGCGCCTGCGGGGCAGATCGCCATTGAAGTACGGGATAGCGGCATTGGCATCAACTCGGAGAAACTGCCATTTATCTTCCATATGTTCGAACAAGGCGGTACGGACGTGACCGCTCGCTTTGGCGGACTGGGTCTGGGGCTTACCATCTGCCGTGGAATCGTCGAAGCACACGGGGGAACCATCACCGCGAGCAGTGAGGGTGAGGGGCGGGGCGCCACGTTCGTCGTTCGCCTCCCTCTAATAATGACGCAGACCGATCAACGCGCAGGTTCGTCGCAGATGGAGCGCGCGGGCGCGGGTAATCGGGCGTGACAAGTGGGTAGTTGTATCGGTGCATCTCTTTCTGCGGGTAGAATCTCCAGCTATGGCGATTCGGATTCTTCTTGCTGACGACCACCGCTTGGTACGTGAGGGCATTCGTCTGATGATCGGGCAGCAGCCGGACATGGAGGTCGTCGGAGAGGCGGATAACGGACGCTCTACGGTAGAATTAGCAAAAAAGCTGTCTCCCGAAATAGTACTGATAGATATTTCGATGCCAGACTTGAATGGCATTGACGCTACTCACCAGATCACCGCCTTGTCTCCAGCGCCTCGCGTAATCGCCCTCTCAGCGCATACGGACCAGCGCGCGGTCGTTGATGTACTGAGAGCCGGCGCGTCTGGCTATGTAGTGAAGAATGCGACTGCGGAAGAACTGATCCAGGCGATCCGGATGGTGGCGCAGGCAAAGGTCTATCTCAGCCCCCAGATTGCCGGCAGTGTGCTCGAAGATTTCCGCCGATGCATGCCAGCGAGCGGCTCCCCGGAATTTGCATCACTTTCTCCGCGCGAGCGGGAAGTGCTGCAACTCATGGCCGAGGGCAAAAGTACCAAGCAGATCGCGGCCGTGCTGAACTTGAGCAAGAAGACGGTCGATAACCACCGCGAACATCTCATGTCGAAACTGAACGCCTCGACGCTGGCGGAGCTGATCAAGTACGCGATCCGTGAGGGGCTCACTTCCGTCGATAACACGTAGCTGCTGGCATGGGACTTTTTCACCACGAATAGCCCAACAATCCCATGCGTCTGTTCCGCCTTGCAGGAGTATTGTCCTGTGAGTAACCCATATCGCGGCAGGAGCCATTGGTTCCGCAAGCGAAAATGGAAGCAAGGAGGTTGCGATGGATACTATGGCGAAAGTCGAAAATCGAAAAAAGAAGATATCCCCGCAGGCCGTCAACATTTTGGTCGTCGAAGATGATCTCGACACGCTCACCGCTTTTTCACTGCTTCTGAGGACGGATGGATATTCCGTCTTCACTGCTGACGGTTATCAGTCGGCAATGGATGTGGCAAAGAGAGAACGAGTCGATCTCGCCGTATGTGACATCGGTTTGTGGGATGGCGACGGATGCGACCTACTCAGCGAATTGCAGAAACTGCATCGATTGAAGGCCATCGCCATAACGGGATTGTTTTTCGACGATGAAGTTAAACACTACCAGGAAGTGGGATTTGCAGCCGTCCTTGCAAAACCCTGCCAGCATTCGCAACTCAGATCCGTCATCTCGGATTTGATTGAAATTCCGCAAGATCAGTCAACAGGAATCATAAAAGGAGAAGACCAATACCCTGCACCTGGGGAGACAGGAATCGAGAAGGCGGCCGGCGGGCTTGCGTTCGGCAATGGAGGTGTCTCATGAAATACGCCATGCGTGCCGCGGCGATCTTGGCCGCCCTCTTTGGCGGCATGATTCTTTGGGGATGTCAAATCCCGGAGGATCAGTCGCAATCCCAGGCTGGCGGTCAGGTCACCACGATGCCCAGCGGACAGTCGGGCAACAGCGCCATCGGAAACGGCGCCTACGGTGAAACGCCGCCGTAATTTGATCGGCGGCGTCTCGACATTTGTCGCCGCCTGCGGTAGCAAGTCGGCATGATTCTGCGCCACGATCTGGGAACCTCGCTTGAGTTGGCCAACCCCAATGCTGAGCAGCCGCTTTGGCGTTACGTCTACGGCGGCAAGCCCAAGCCGTTTTTCCATCCACTATGCACGCCGGCGGGGCATGTGCTGACGCTGTTCGAGCCGCACGATCATCTCTGGCACCGCGGGTTGTGGTTCACGATCAAGTACATCAATCAGGAAAATTTCTGGGAAGAGAAAGATGATGAGCCGTGGGGGAAACAGGTTACGCTGCTCCCCCCGACGGTGACGCCGGGTGACGATGGCCGCATTTCGGTCTCTTCGAGACTCGAATGGCGCCGGCCGGCCGAGAAGGGCCCGGTAGAAAATGGCATCGTCATTTCCGAAGAACGCCAATTCGATTTTATCCCGATGGGACCGGATGCCTACGCCCTGGATTTTCTCTTCAGCCTCACTCCGCTGAACGATCTGAAACTGGATCGCACCATCTTCACCACCTGGGGCGGCTACGGCGGGCTGACCTTCCGCGGCAATCGCAACTGGCAGGAAACGCGATTGCTTTTTTCCGACGGAACCACCAGCGACCGTCCCATCGGATACCGGGCCGACTGGTGCGATCTCTCCGGCAAAATCGACGGCGGCAAAGACGCCACCGCCGGCATCGCGATCTTCGATCACCCCAGCAATCTCCGCCATCCCACCCCCTGGTACGGCGGCACCGGCCCCGGCCATTACTTCAACGCCGCCTTCCTGTTCCACGAACCCCTGGAAATCAAAACCGGAACCCCGCTGACGTTCCGCTACCGCGCCATCGTCCACGACGGCATCTGGGGGAAAGAACTGTTGGCGGGGCAGTACGATGAGTACTGCAAATAACGCATCTTCCCAGGATTCAAATACCGAATTTCCACCACGGAGACACGGAGGGCACGGAGAGAAGAATTTCTCCGTGAACTCCGTGTCTCTGTGGTAGAATTTGCATTCCAAACCTTGCACTTTTGTCGTATTTCGCAAAATTGTTTTTGAAAAACTGAATTTCGTTGTAAACGAACTATAAATGTATCTGCGGTTTCGCAATTAAAACGCAGTTTTGTCAAAATATCGCTCCATTTCCGTAGGGCCGGTTTACCCTAACTTTTCCGGCTAGAACGAGTGAATTTGCCTGATTTCGCCATGAAAATGCTTAAAAATGCACCAAATCCGCAGATGAAATTGTATTTTCGTAGCGCCATTTTAGGCCGCTCTCACGTCCTCGCGGTTTAATGAATTCAATTTACCGCCAAGGCGCGAAGAAATTCATGTGAGAAAAAGTAAAACGCTTCGCCGTTACGGATGTAACTAAGATAGCAGTCCCATCCGTGGACCACGATTTTTTGCCACGGATGGGCACGATTACGCGGATAAGATGGGAAATTCATCGCCAAAAGTGTAATTGTCCTTAATTCGTCCATCAGGCGAGAGGCCGACACATGGCGAAAGAAAAAAGCCGAGCACAAACGGAAATAATTAATGAATACGGGGACATGGATACGGCTAATCATCTATGCACCGATTATTGCTGGCGGCGGCGTTTATTGTTGGCGATACGGGATACGATGGACCAAGAACGTCACAATTAAAGGCTGGCCAGCAAAGATCGCGGCTATCTTGCTATTCATCGTTGCTGGACTGATGTTGCTTTCCTTCATTTTTCCAACGCAGGCAGTGCATATCGGCGACATTCTAGGCCAGACGTTCGGCGGCTAGACTTCGCAACACGGTCAATAAGCTTGATCGATTGGCCGGCCAAGGGAGCGGGCGAAAAAAGGTCGGAAAGAGACAGGGAAAATAGGTGACTGTCTGACTGTCCAAAGTTTACCCACAACAACTCGACCAAGTGGAGGTAACTAAGACAGCAGCCGTATTCGGCGCGATTAAACGTTAGAGTTTCCGGAGCGCGTCAGGTGAAACACGTTAATTTAGAAAAAATACTGGTACTCGCCGTAGGGTTATGTTTCGTCATCGCGATATCTTGCTTGATACCGAGCTTTTGGCTGCATAGCGCAGTATTAAGTCAAATCGCGGTAATTGCTTTTGTGGTAGGAGTTTCAATATCGTTCATTCCTCTTTTAGCGGGCGTAGTTTTTGTAGTTTTTGAAGGAATCATGTGGATAAGAAATAGATTTATTCGCAAACGATGAAGCCTCGCGGAGGCGAAATAAAGGTTCGCGTCACCGTTAATTCGGACTCCCAGATCCCACGATTGATGTTTGACCCTGCGAAAGTAGATATACGAGATTCGGAGAATTAGGGCCCGGCCATTTTATCCGCGTAGGCAATCGCCCCAGAATATCATCGTCCGGATCGAATTAAAGTTGTCGAATTAAAGGTAACGCGAACCATTACTTGGAACGGCGTGACCGGCGACGATCATCCGCGAACCCGTTTCAGCGATCTGGCGCGTTCCCGTTTCAGAGAGCGCGTTTTGGGATCGACGGAGATGCCGAGTCCTTCAAGGGCCAGGACGCCGAGGATTGGCTCGGATCCTTCGGGGCCGAAGATGATGGGTGTGACGGTTTCCTCGCCCATCAGCGAGATTCGCGCAAAGCCATATTCGAGTTCGACCGGACTGCCATCGGCCAGTTCGTAAACATTTTTCCCCTCGGGCTTGATGCCGACCTTGCGGAGGGCCTTGGCCGGAGCGTGAGAATCAACGGCCCCGGTATCGACGAGAAACTCGGCTGCGAATCCTTTGCCGCCACCGGCTAGTCTGCGGACCGTCGTTGTTACATGCGTCAAACCCATCGGAATATCCTAGGCTCTGTCTGAAAACTCTGCTAGGCCGCGTTCGACCGAGCTCACGGCAGGCGGGGATGGCGCGGCTCCGCTTACACGTTTGTGCTATAATGAGAATATGACCAGACTTCTGGAACAGGCCATGTCCAAGTTAATCCAGCTTTCCGAAACGGAACAAGATTCCATCGCTCGGCTCGTTTTGGAGGAGATCGAATCGGAACGCCGATGGGATGAGCTTTTTGCCAAGTCGCCGGAAAAACTTATGAAGGTTGCGGACAAGGCCTGGGCGGAGCACGAAGCGGGATTTCGTGCATTTCCGAGCGAATAACACAATAACGTAGCGTTGCTTGATTGAGCCGGGGCGTCCTCGACCCAGTAGCGGGCCGAGGACGGCCCGGCTCTATTTCGGTGGGGCGGTTTGTGGGCAGTTCGTCAGTGGAATACTCGCCAGGCGATGAGGCCGGCTAAATATCCCAGGGCGATTCCGCCGAGGACGTCGCTGGGCCAGTGGGCGTCCATGACGTAGCGCAGGCCGGCGCACATGAGGGCGAGGGTCCAGAATGTTACGGCGGCGTGGGGATAGGCGCTGGCCAGGACCACCGAGAATGCGACGGCGCTGGCGCTGTGGCTGGAGGGGAAACTTTCGCGGTAGTTGGCGTGATGCCAGGCGGGGCCGACGAAGGCGCCGGCGTTTTCTCGTCTGGGGCGGACTCTTCCTAATAATTTTTTCAGCAGCGTCGCAACGCCGGTGCCGCCGATGACGGCGGACCAGAGGGACAGGTCGGTGTGCAGCCAGTTGGGTTTGTCGAGTTGCATGATCAAAATCGCGGTGAAGAACGTGCAGACGAGCTGGCCGTATTGCGCTACCAGGCGCGTTTCGCGTTTGACATCGCCTTTGAAATGGAGGCTGAGGGTGGTCGGCAATCCCCGGCGTTCCAGCACCATCATGATGGCGCTGGCGATGGCGAGGATGATGACGATCGGGATACCGGGTATCAAGCGTGATTATCCAGCAGAAGGATTATTCAATGTGATTAGCCGAGAAGTCCGGGTGGAAGCCCCATGTCGCTGGCGGCTTTTTGCATTTCCTGTTGCATCATCGCGGCCGCCTTGGTCTGGGCGGCGTTGACGGCGGCGGTGATGACATCCTCGAGCATCTCCGTGTCGTTGACGTCGATCTTGCTCTTGTCGATTTTGATGCGGATGAGTTCCATCTTGCCGTTGACGGTGGCGGAGACCATTCCCGCGCCGGCGTCGGCGGTGACCTGCTGGCGGGCCATGTTCTCCTGCATCTGTTTCATCTTGTCCTGAACCTGGCGCGCCTGTTTCATCAGTTCGCCGATATTGCCGAGATTTTTTAATCCATCAAACATAGAAAATTCCCGTTGTTGTTATTCCATCACCGTTCCGGCAAATTCGCGCAGGACGGCTTGCACGAGGGGATCGGATTCGATCTCAGTGGAGTTCTTTTTTCGCGGCGGCTCGGCGGGCGCTTCGGAGACTTCAAATCGCACGCCCATCGGCCGGCCGGTGAGTTCGGTGAGGGCTTTTGCGATGGCGTCCTTTTTGCCGTTGCTGGACCAGGCCTGGGCGAAAGTCGCGCCTTCGGCGGCGAAGCGGATGACGGCCTGATTGTCTTCGATGCCGCGGAGAGTGGCGAGAGATAATGGGGCGGCGAGCGTCGAGCCGAGTTTTTCGATGAGGCGCGGCCAAAGATCGGATGGGGTAGAGGTTTGATCCCCTCCTCCGGTAATCCGGGGGAGGGATAGGGTGGGGGTTTCTTGAGCATCGTTCGATTCGGCGGCGCCGATCGGAATTCGGCCCCCACCCCTGCCCTTCCCCGGGGTAACGGAGGAGGGGGACAGATGGGGAGGCTCAGGCTTTTTTTTTTGGATCGGGGGCGTGGGCCGCGCGGCGGGTGGTTTTGCTCCGTCGAGATTTCCGAGAAGTTCGTTGATCGATACGAATTGTTCGCTCATCGCCAGGCGGACCAGGGTGGCATCCAGCAGCGCGCGGCCGGTCTGGTTTTGGCGGATGTTGCGGCGGAGTTCTTCCAGGATCGTGATGTCCTGTGTGAGAATCACCGGATCGAATTTCTCGGCGAGTTCGGACAATTCATCTGTGGAATAGCCGGGGACATCGACCAATTCGCTGTCTTTTCCGCAGGTGCGGGAGATCAACAGATTTCGCAGAAAATCGACCAGACCGGCGAGCAGGGCATCGCTGGACAAACCCGATGAGAGGATCGCATCGGTTTGCGAGAGGACGGATTTCACATCTCCCGAACCGATGGCGGAAACGAGGCGGGCCACCCGCTGCGTCGGCGGCAGGCCGAGCATTTGCTCGATGGCTTTGGCGGTCAGATGTTTCTCGCCGAGGCTGAGCAATCGATCCAGTAGCGACAGGGCATCGCGCATCGAACCCGCCCCCGCGCGGGCGATCATCGCCAGGGCATCCTCATCCGCCTTGATCTTTTCCTTCTTGCAAATCTCCAGCAGATGCCCGGCGATCTGGCGCGAGGCGATATTCCGGAAATCGTACCGCTGGCAGCGGGAGAGAATCGTCGCCAAAACTTTTTCCGGCTCCGTCGTGGCGAGGATGAATTTCACATGGCTCGGCGGTTCTTCGAGCGTTTTGAGCAGCGCGTTGAAGGCCGACTTACTGAGCATGTGCACTTCGTCGATGATGTAGATTTTGAATCGGCTGCGAGCGGGGCGATATTGGCTGTTTTCGATGATCTCGCGGACGTTATCGACGCCGGTGTGGCTGGCGGCGTCGATTTCGATGACGTCGATGTCGTCGCCGCGGGCGATCGCCAGACAGGAATCGCATTTGCCACAGGGGGTGGGCGTGGGGGCGTCGAAAGATTGGCAATTCAGGGCCTTGGCGAGGATTCGGGCGGTGCTGGTTTTGCCGGTGCCGCGCGTGCCGCAGAAGAGATAGGCATGGCTGATCCGGCCGGAGGCGATGGCGCTTTTGAGGGTTTGTGCGATGTGCTCCTGGCCGACGATGTCGTCGAAAGTCTGCGAGCGATATCGGCGGGCGAGCACGGTGTAGGACATAGGCTGGATAATAAGTGAAGCAGCGGGGCGTTGCGAGGGGAGAAGTCGCTTTAACTGAGCATGCCAATTTCGGCGACACTGAAGAGTCCGTTGCCGAGGGAGTTTTTGGCGCGGACCCAGTAGTAATATGTTGTGCTAGCCATCGCCGATGTGTCGTCGAAGATGTCGGTGGTGACGCCGCCGATGATTTTCGTCGCGGTGGAGACATCGTTGGTGGTGCTGCGGAAAATCTGGTAGCTGGTGGCATTTGTCACGGCGGCCCAGGTGATCTGCACATGATGCGGGGCATCCGTTACGGTGATGCTCGGGGCTTGCAATGGAATGAATCCGCTGGCCACTGCGCTTTGGGGGCTGATGCCGGCGGTGTTGCGCGCGGTGACCCAGTAATAGTAGAGCACGCCGGGGCTAGCGGTGGTGTCGTCGAAGTAATCGGTGGTCACGCCGCCTTGGATTTTGGTGGCGCCGGCGAAATTATCGGTGGTGCTGCGGAACACTTGGTAGCTGGTGGCGCCATCGACGGCGGCCCACGTCAGGGCAACATGATGCGAAGCGGTTCCCTCAGTGGCGGTGAGATTGGTGGGGGCATTCGGCACGGCTGCGGTCGACGCGATGGCTAGTGTGTATGGGCCATCCAGGCCGGTAATCAGCGTCGAATTTACCGTGGCGCCGGAGGTGGTGTATTCGCCGACCGTATAGGTCAGGGGGTTGACGACAAAAATGTCCGATCCGTCGATGGCCATCCCGGAGGTGCCGGCCAAGCCGGTGATCAGGGATGCGTTCACGAGCACGCCGGATGTCGTGTATTCGGAAATGGTGCCTGTGGAAAAGTTCATCACGAACAGGTCCGAGCCGGAGACGGCAAGCGCCGTCGGATCATTCAGGCCAGATACCAGAGTGGCATTGACGGTTCCACCGGAAGTGGTGTATTCGCCAATGGTGTCGGAATCTGAATTGGCGACGAAGATCGTCGAGCCAGAAACCGCAATTGCATCGGGTTCTTCGAGGCCCGACACGAGAGAGTTGCTCACCAGAGTTCCCGATGTGGTGTATTCAACAATCGTGCCGTCGATGGCGCTGGGGATAAACAGGTCCGAGTCCGTTGCGGCCAGTCCCTCGGGATTATCCAGACTCGAGATCAGCGAGGCATTCACGGTTCCGCCGGACGTGGTGTATTCGCCAACGCCCAGCCCGCCGTTATCGATCACAAAAAGGTCCGATCCGGAATTGGCAATCCACGAGGGATTCCCGGAAGTGCTGACCAAAGTTGTATCGACCAAAGTCCCCGATGTGGTGTATTCGGCAACGGCGTCGTTGTCGCGGGTGATGATAAAAATATCGCCGCTGAGCAAGACGCGCTGCTCGAGCATTTCGAATTTATTCGTTCGACGCACTTTCTTCCGCGGCATGACAGCCTCCGATTGGGGAATTCTCGGTCCATACTACCGTGGATTTCCCCAACAGACACCGGAAATAATTGGCGATTCCCCGCCACGGAACTTACCACGCCTGAAGAAATTTTTACTCTGGTGCCATCCGCTCCCGTGGTTATCATATCGGCTTAGAAAAAAGGGGTTGGTATGCGGCGGAGCATTCTTCTCTCGGCGGCAGCCATATTTGGCGTCGCGGGTGGAAACCAATCTCAAATGAAGGCGTCTTTAAAAAAGGGTGGCACATGACAACGGGCAAAATTCTCGCGGTGTTATTCGCGGTGCAGTTGGCCTGGACTACGACGGTCCGGGCACAGGATTTGAACGACCTTCCTCCAGTGGCGGGCGGCGCCGATCAAACGGGGACGGATCAAGTCGAATCGCAAGTCCCCGGGCAGGTCCAGCTTGTGAGATGGGACATGCTCTTGAATCAGGTAGGGGATGATGCGGTGACAAAAATCGCCCAGCCGGTGGATTCCGCCAGCAAAACTTTCGCGGCCATGACCTGCAACGGATTTGAACTTCGCCAGGCGCTGGCGGATGCGATCACCAACAACGGCGTCGAGCACGTTTCGCAGAACATGACGTATGCTCAGTCGTTCGGCGATCCCAGCGGTTCCTCGCTGATGATCCCGCAAGGTTTATTTTTCAATTACTACAACAATGGGCGCAACGGCAACAACGCAAATTTCCAGTTGAACGGCAATTCTCAGCAGACCAATGATTCATTTTTGCGCGAGGCGGGCGACAAGGTCAAAATCAAACTCAATGACACCTTGAGCAACATGCAGATGAGCGAAGGCGGCCGGAACTGGACGCGCATTCGAGGGACGATGTCGATCCAATACGATGGCGAGTTAAACCCGGGCGCCGCAGTTCTGATGGTCGCGCCGATCACGGCCCCTTCCAAGACGGTGTATTACGAACTGGTCGTATGGGAGACATTCAAGGCGGACAGCGCGGCAATCCAGATGTTCCAGAGCGAGCGCGATGCCGGCTGGTGGTGCCAGAATGGCCCGAGCAAACTTCGCAAATGGGTCGCGGTCGCATCCATCTGGGAAGCTCAGGCGGCGCATGATGTGGACAATGTTCCAGACAAATACGTCAAGACGCTGGATGATGGAAAGAAAATCCGCCTGCTGGGTCTGTGCCGACCATCCGATGCGCCGTTCTGCTGGTGGGATGGGGACGGCAAACCGATTTCCAACGGCCCGAATATGGATGTGAGTTTTGACGGCGATCCGCCGCAGCAGTTGTATGCAGCCGTGGAAGTCGTTGGCACCGGGAAAGAGATGCAGTTGCAACATCCGGCGACTCAACCGGTGGACAACCAAAACAACGGCAATTATCCCGCCGACCAGCCGTGGAACCAGCAGCAGGCCAGCCCCGTTCCGGACACGAATTCCCTTGAAGTCGGCGCCCTGATCGGCCCGTGGATCGAAGTGGCCCAGATGAACGCTGGGGACTCTAAGGATGTGGACGGCGTCACGATCCAAATCACCAACCCCCGGTCCCAGGGCCAGCAGAATTTCTTTCTGGAGATCAGTCAGACAAACGACTCCGACAACGTTTTCGCGATTTCCCCAGTCCAGGCGGATGGTAAAGAGGCGGATTCATATAACTATTCGCAAGAGATCATGTTCGGCCATCAAGCGTTCAAAGGAACGCGACGCATGGGCGAGAGTTTCCAGGGCATGGCCCTGACCGATGTGCAGTACTACCGCCTTTGCGAACGCAAGCGGCAATACGTGACCTTCGATGGATTCGCCCAAAACCCGCTGACGCCGGTGAAGACCGATTTCACACCCGATGAATTGGCGGCGGCGATGAAGGCCAAGGCCGATCAGATCGCGGCGCAGCAGAAAAAGGCGACGGATGAAGCATTGCAACAGCAACAGGCGGCGCGAAAGGATTGGGATGCCGTCGTCGCCGACCGCAACGATCCCCCCAAGGGCACGTTGAAATTCCTCATGGATGCCGCGGGCAACGGGGATGAAAAGACCGTTCGCAGCATGTTGGCCGGTGACGCGGCATCGGACATGTTGGATCCGATCGCCCACATGCTCACGCTGGGTCAAAGCAATTGGAACAAGGCCAAGGCAAAACTCGGCGATGAAAAAATGCTCGAGCTTCAGCAGAGCAGCCCTGGCGGGGCACTACAGGATTTTAGCCTCGGATTTTCTCAGATGGGGTGGACCAAAGCCGACGATGGCACATGGACATCCGGGAGCGGCGGTCCTGGGATGACGATTCACAAGGACGATTCCGGCCAGTATGTGCTGGACCTGGGCGCAATCGCTCGCCAGCAGGGCGCGACCCAGGGGCTCAAGCAAATGGCGGCCGTTCAGGAAAAGATTGCCAAGGTGCTCGATCAGCCGGATGTGACGATCGATCAACTTCGCGAGGCGGCGGCGTTTAATCCGACGGGACCGTAGAAGGTTCAAGTTTGAAGGGGAATTATGAATCGACCGCATCTTCTGCTGCCGATGGCGGTGATGTGGGCGATTTTCTGCGCGCGGGTCTGCGGGCAGGATTTAAATAATCTTCCTGCGCCTAGCGGCGCAGATCAGGCGGAAATTCCTGAGGCGCAGGTCCCCGGGCAGAATCAGATCGTGCGGTGGGACATGCTGCTGAATCAGGCTGGGGCGGATGCGCTCAAGAAAATCGCCCAGCCGGTTGATTCCGCCAGTAAGACATTTCAGGCCATGACCTGCAACGGATTTGAACTTCGCCAGGCGATGGCGGATGCGATGGCGAATAATGGCGTGGAGCGGATATCGCGGCAAATGAGGTATGGGAACAATGCAGGCCCGGACGGATCGCTAATGATTCCGCCAATCTATCTGGACAACTATTCACCCGATCCGGTGGCGCGGCGAAATTTTCAGGTGTGGTGCTTCGCGCGGCAGGGCGAGGACGTGTTTACCAAAGAAGCCGGCGACAAAATCAAAGTCAAATTAGACGAGCGGGATGTAACCATTCGCATTAACGAACAGGGCCGAAATCGGACGCTGGGCGGCGGTTCAATTTCACGTGCATACGAAGGCGATTTGGGCGCGGGGGATGCGCTGGTGATGCTCGCGCCGTTCACGATGCCGTCGCAAACCGTCTATTACGAAATGGTGGTGTGGGAAACATTCAAGGCCAACGATCGCGCGATGCAGCTCATGCAGAGCCAGCGGGATGCGGGGTGGTGGTGCGAGAACGGCCCGGCGACGGTTCGGCGTTGGGTGGCCGTCTTGGAAGGGTGGGAATCCCATGGACATGAAGCGGAGGATGTGCCGCCGGGGTTTTCACAGAAACTGGAAGATGGAAAAGAGGTCCGGCTGATCGGGTTGTGCCGGCCATCCGAGGCGCCGTTCTGCTGATGGGACGGCGACGGCAAACCGATCCGCAATGTCTCGGGCACCACCATCAGCTACACCGGCGGGCCGCCAACAGGTTTGTGGGCGCAGGTGGAGATCAAGAGTAGCGGCTCGCAATTCCGCATGGAATATGGTCCGGCTACGCAGCCGATGCATCCGAGCAATCTGCCCGACGATCAGATTGTTCAGCGATACGCCAGTGTCCAACTACCCGACGGTGCAAACACTCTGGAAGCCGGCGTCGCCGTCGGACCGTGGCGGGAGATCGGGCAGATGAAATTCAACGATGAAGTGCAATTTAGCGGAATCACGTACAAAACTGGCCCCGGGTATGCGATGAGCAAGACTGAGATCAACTTTATGTTTAATCACGACGACGACCCGGACAATGTCACCGCTCTATCGCCCGTCGGCATCGATGGCAAAGAGGCCAACTACGTTACCCACGAGCAGTTTTTGGTTCTTTCCCGCAAGGACATCAATCCTGCCCAAGATGTCTATCAGAATGTTCAGGGAATGGGATTGGCTGATGTCCAGTATTTCCGGCTTTGCCTTTGCAAGCGGCAATGGGTGAAATTCAACGGATTCGCCATTAAGCCGGTGATGCCGCTAAACACCGACACGTCGGCATCTCAGCCGGCGCAATAAGTGGGTTCATTTATCAGAGGGAATTATGAGGCGACAAAAGATTCTGCTGTTGTTGGCGGCGATGACGATTCTGTTTTCCGCGCGGACACACGCACAGGACCTGAACAATCTTCCCCCCGTCACCGGCGGCGGGGATCAGGCGGAGGTGCCCGAAGCGCAAGTGCCCGGCGAGATACAGATCGCGCGGTGGGACATGCTGCTGAATCAGGCCGGAGCGGATGCGGTGAAAAAAGTTGGGACGCCTGTCGATACCAAGAGCGAGTTGTATCAAGGGATGACCTGCAACGGATTTGAGATTCGCCAGGCGGTTGCCGATGCCATGACCAACGGCGGGGTCGAGCAGGGTGGGAGGAACCTCACGTATGGGCAGTCCTTCAATGGCAACGACAACTTGAACATTCCCCAAGGCCTTAATCTAACCTATTACAATAACCCAGCTCGAAACGGCCTTCGCATGAGCGCGTTTTTTCAGCAGAGTAACGATTCATTTCAACGCCATGCGGGTGATGCGCTTCACGTAACGCTCAACGAATCGCAATTCAACGGCCAGATGATAACCGGCAATCGTCCCACGCAGATTAAAGTCCCGGCAACCATTCAATATGACGGCGACCTATCGGCGGGGCAGGCGGTGGCATTTATAGCGCCGCTCACTTCGGGAACGCAAACCTATTACCAGCTCACCGTTTGGGAGACATTCCACGCCGTGCCGGAAGTCATGCAGATGTTCCAGATGGAGCGTAACTCAGGTTGGTGGTGCCAGAATGGCCCGTCGAAGCTGCGCAAATGGACCGGGGTGGCACTGATCTGGGAATCGCAAGCCGATCATTTGGCCGACGATGTTCCGGCGGCATTCGTGAAAAAGCTGGATGATGGAAAGGAATTGCGATTGGTGGCCCTAAGCCGCCCGTCCGATGCGCCTTTCTGTTGGTGGGATGGGGATGGCAAGGCGGTGTCGTTGGATCAGAATCAAGGATTCAATAACTTCGACGGCGATCCGCCCGCGGGTCTACAGGCAATGGTCGAATTGCGCGGACCCAGCCGGGAGAATCAGATGCGAACTCCCGCCACCCAGCCCGTGGATCTGAACAATGGCGTGAATGGGCGAATGGTCAACGGGCCGATCATGGTCAATGGACAGATTATGTATATGAATGGGGCCATGTCGGATGTCCCTTTTAACGAATCCAATATCACGACGATTCCAGAGGGCTCGACGCAAGTGGATGTGGGGATTCCTGTTAGAGATTGGAAGGAACTGGCCCAACTCAATCTTGATGAAGACAAGGTTATAGACGGCGTGACTTACGGTGTTCATTCTGTGCCGCGAAACGTGCCATCGCAGGTGGCCGCACGCCTGTTTCAGGTAATTCTCCAGGTCTCAGCGGTAACCGATAATAATTTGGCGATCTCTCCCGTGGGACCAGGTGGTAAGGAAGCGTTCAGCAATGCATATCGTCCGGAAATGTTTTTCAGGAGATCCGCTGTGGGTAGGCCCAACTTGAGCATGGTTCAACAATTTCAGGGAATGGCGCTGGACGACGTGCAATATTTCCGCCTCTGCGAGCGCGATCGGCAATGGATCACGTTCGATCACTTCGCCGCCCAGCCGCAAACGCCGGTGAAGATGGATTTCACCTCGGATGATTTGACGGCTGCGATGAAGAATCAGCAGCAACAGCAGCAACTGATCCAGCAGCACGCGATGGAGAATACCATCATGCAATCCGGCAATCGCGCCCAGTGGGAGGGCGCATCGGCCGATCCCACCACGCCGATGGGAGCGATCAAAACTCTCATCAACGCCGCCGGCACCGGGGATGAAAAAATTGTTCGCCAGATGATTTCCGGCCCGGCCAACGCATCCGATGGATTGGACGCGCTGGCGCATTACTACACCGTTTCCCAATCCAACTGGAAGAAGGCGGTCGATAAATTTGGAAGAGGCGAGGTCGCCGCGCTTTGCCTCGCCGGAGTTCCGCTGCATGATTTGGGCGCTCTGCTTTATGATGTTCCCTGGACGCGCGGCGACGATGGCGGATGGTCCGCCGGCGCGGACAACAATCTGCGGAAGGATTCTTCCGGACACTACACGCTGGATGTGAGCTTCTTCGTCGCTCATCCACTGGACAAGGAGTCAAGCGACATCCAGGATCGAATCGCCAAGGAACTGGATCAGCCCAATCTCACGATCCAGCAATTCCGCGATTCAGCGCTATCGCCGCCGGGCCCATGAGGATATTCAATTCTCCGAATTCCCCTGTGGAATCGCCGCGAATTCGTTTTGATCCCGATTGAAATAAAGCGCTCCCTCATACCATCCCGGCGTCACCTGCCGGCAGCGCAGCAGGGTGCAATGGACGGTGAGATTTCGCCCGCCGGGGGTAGGGATTTGCAGGATGCCGCCGTATCCGAGCGGAAGAAAGTGCGGCGTGATGAACCCAAGACTGCGCGGATTCACATCGCGGGTGTACAGCTCTCGGTCGCCGTTGCCATGCACATCCGAATGCAGCCGCAGCGACGCCCGCACCCGGTAGGCCAGCCGCTGCAGGTCGCGGCGTTCCTCGTGAACATCCGCCACTTCCATCGCGGACAGAATCATTCCCACCTCGCGCGGCCAGGCGGGATCGACTGAAGGTTGACTGGCGATCTGCATATTGGTTGACATTGTCTCTCTCCTACTTTCGACGTTACGCGGACTCGTCCACGCTACTTCCACGTATGACCTACAATACAGCCCAAGCGAAGCAAACCGCCGGAGAGGAATTTTCGCGATATCTTGAAACGGCCGATAATATCGAACGAAATGCAATGCTCAGACGCGATGGAATTGGCGGAGCGATTCTGATAACCGCCCGATGGGAGTTTGCCAGTCTTTCAATTTATTCTGACGGAAGATGCGCATGGATGGATACCAGGGTGAATCGTCGCGATTCAGCATCCAGCGCCAGTCCGATGCGACCTGGATCAACAACCAGACCGGCTTGCCCATCGCCCCGGCCAGATGAGCCACCGCCGTATCGACGGAGATCACCAGGTCCAGATTGGCGATGATGGCCGCGGTGTCGGCAAAGTCGTTGATCCGATCGGAGAAATCCACCAGATTCATTCCCTTCGGTGGATTCTTCGCCTCGGCCGCGGCATCGCCTTTTTGCAAGCTGCAGAACCAAAAATCTCCGGACTGCGCCAGCGGGGCCATTGCTGAGAGAGACGTGGAACGGATGTCGTCTTCGGGATTCTTGGATGCCCCCGCCCAGACCAGGCCGATCTTTATTCGCTGGTCGTTGGGCATGAGATTTCGGAATTGCTCGACGAGTTCCGCATCGGCCGAGATAAAAGGCTCGGAAGGGATTTCGATGTCGAGAATCGAGGGAAGGCTGACGATCGAGCAATACACATCGAATTGGACATCGGGTGTGTCGATCGAAACAACCGATTGCACGCCCTCAACGGCTTGGAGCAGCCGCTCCAGCGGGCCGAAGTGGCCGCTCTCGCATTGCACAATGATTTTCCCTCCGCGGCGCGCAACCAGCGGAAGATACCGCGCGAACTGGATCGTGTCGCCGAACCCCTGCTCGGTGTAGATGAGAATGGTTTTGCCGCCCAGTTCTTCGCCGGTCCAGCGCGGCTGGGGATAATCGTATCGCCGCAGCGGAAGCACCTTGGCGGGGATCCGCCATTCGTATTCTTTCCACCCGTTCTTGAAATCCCCCAGCCGCAGCAAGGTCATGCCCAGATGAAAATGGGCCAGCGGGGATTCGGGGACTCGTTCAATGGCTTGTTTGCAAACAGCAATGCACTCGTCGTAATTTCCATTCCGGGAAAGGGCGGACGCCAGCAGCGGCGCGATCGAATCGAAATCGGCGGGGCGAAGCGACAGGGCTTTTCTAAATGCGGCGATGGCCTCGGCGTAACGGTCCTGACCGAACAGGACAACCCCAAGCGTGCTATAGGCTTCGGGAACATCGGGCTTCTGAGCGATGGCGTAGCGAAGCATAACTTCGGCTTCGGCCGGACGGTTACTTTTTCTCAGCGCGTTGCCGAGATTCACAAACGCTTCGTTGTACGTCGGCCTCATTGAAATCGCGCGCCCAAAAGCGCCCAAGGCGGGCTCGATCAAATCCTTGGCCATCAGCGCATTGCCCAGCGTGTTGTACGCCTCGGGAAAATTCGGCTGCAGCGCCAGCGCCCGTTGACAGGCCGCGATGGCTTCGTCCCATTGCTGATCTTTGAGCAATGCGTTGGCGAGATTCTGCTGCGCCTGCGGGAAATTGGGCATCAACCGCATGGCCTTTTGGCAAAGCTCGATGGCCTCAGCAATCTTTCCCTGTTCGGTCAACGCCTGAGCGAGATTGCTCAGGGCATGTGGAAAATCGGGACGAAGCGTCAATGCCCAGCGGTAGGAGGCGACGGCCTCGTCGAGCCGGCCCAAAGCCATTTGCGCGTTGCCGAGATTCATGTGCGCCTCGGCATATTCCGGATGAGAGCTGATGGCGTCCCGGTAAGACGCGATCGCTTCCCCGTGTTTTCCCATCGTCGCCAGGATCATGCCCATATTGTTCTTGTATTCCGGATTGGACGGATTGCAGGCGATGGCGCGATTCATAAACGCGCGCGATTCAGAAAATTTCCCCAGCTTGCAAAGAACGATGGCAAGTTGGTTCATCCCATCCGCCAAATACGGGGACTGTGCCGTCAGTTCACGGAGCAATCGCTCGGCCTCCGCAAGTCGCCCGGTATTGTGGTATTCGACGGCCAAGTGGTAATTCTGCTGCGTGGGGTTATTCATGGGAGAGCGGGAAAATTCAGGCGATCAGAGCCTCATGTCCATCCTCTTCGTGACCGTGATCCGAGATGGGCATGGCCTCCAGAGAATAGTGGTTTTCGTGTTCCGCCTGCCGGCCGGTTTCAGCGATAAACACCCGGCCCGGCAACGGCAGGGGTGAGCCCGGCACGTACCGCTCACCGCGCGGAATCAGAATCGCCACCGCCGCGAAAAGAACCGCCAGCACCGCCACGGACATCAGCGAATATTCCCGCCGCGGATCCGTTTCTGGAACCACCACAACAGCCGTAGGGTCCAGTGGCTGGATATCGAAGGTGCGATCCGCCGCCGCCTGTTTGCGGTCCGCATCCGTGACGGCGGCGTCTCTTTCATCGGAGCGGGATTTCAATTCCTGTTTCAGTTCGCTCAGCCGCACCGTCGCAGCCTGGGCATCATCCACCCGGCCGGCCGCCTGGTCGTAATCCAGACGCGCGGCATCGTACGAATTCTTGGCCTCTTCCATTATCTGCTTGTCTTTGTCCAGCGTTTGTTGCGCATCCGCCAGCGCCCGGCCGCGCTGGAAACCAAGCGATTGCTGCATCTGCATCGTCAGATCGGCCTGGCGGCGATCGAAACGGGATTTCAGCTCATCAATGTTCTTCTGCAATTCCATCACCGAGGTCGATGGCGATGTCTCGCCTTGTCCGATGACTTCCGCATATTGTTGATTCGCCTTGTTCAGCGTCTCGAGGCTTTGGCGAATGGCCTTGGCGATATCCTGCTGATTCGCAGGCATTGCGGTGATGGTCGGATTCATGTCGCTGAGCTGGCGATCAACCGGCTCAAGAACATCGGCGATCTGTTTCTTCTCGTCCCCCAGTTTCCTTCGCATCGTGTCCAGCAGCTTGTTCATGTTGTCCTGCGCCCGGATTTCGCTGGGATCGACGCCCAGTTCGGCCTGACGTTTTTTGACCTTCGTCGTCCAGTCGTCGATTTCCGCCTGCAACGGCTGCAGCACCGATGCATCCTTTACCCCCTGCCCAACCGCCGCATTGTAGCGGTGCTGAGCGCTGTCGAGCCCTTCGTTGAGATTCTGGAGTTGCACGTCAGCATCCCACTTCGCTTGTTGCAGGGTCTGAATCAATTCTTCCACATCACGCCGAGCTTCTTCGGTTTGTTGTTGCAAATCCTGTCCATCGACCAGCATTGTCTGGATCAGATCGTGTGCCTTTGACTGCGACTCGCCGACCGAAACGAGAAATTGTTTAAGCTGCGAGGCATCGTCCAGCTTACTCTGCGCCGAAGTCAATTGATCGTTGAAATCTTTGACCGCCTGCTGCAATTGCGAGCTGGCCTCGACGGCGCCGGCGGTCTGCTGATTCTTCGCGGCGGCGAGCCGACTGCTCAGATCGTCCATCTCCTGCTGCATCTGCTGAAGTTGCGGATCGACCGATGGCTGGGTGGCGGGCGATCCGTCATCCGCCGATCCCGGCGCATTCACCGGCGTGGACGCCTGCAGACGCGCCAATGTCGCGCGATCGTTTTCCACCACATCCTCGGCGTCGATCCGCGCCTTGTGCAGCCCTTGGGTTTTGTCGTTCATCACCGCCAGTTCATCGGTGCTCGGGGCCTGATCGATGATGCGCTGTTGGGCATCGATCTGATCCTGAATCTCTTGAACCTTTTTCTGGGCGTCTTCCATGACTTGCCTGGCCTGGTCGGCAACCTGATGAACCCTGCGATTCTCCGCGAGGATCGGTCCGTTGGCGTCGAACAATGCTTGCAACATGGCCGCCACGCGCAGGCCGTCGTTGGTCTGGTCCTTGCCACTGTAATCCAGCGTCAGGATCGTCCGCGGCGCGTCGTTGGGGCGAATGGTGTTGAGCGTGAATCCATCGGCGACGCGCAGGTACGCGACAGGATCCGCCAGAAATCCACCCGCGAGCTGCGCATGATTCTGCGCCAGCACATCGCGCGCGTGGCTGGCGGTGGCCGGGTCTTCCAGCAAGCGCCGCTGCTGGGCCGCGAATGCGTTGCCGTCGTCGGTGCCGTCCACCCAGTTGAAATTCAGGTATGTCAGCGTCCCCACCACATGCGCCTTGGCCGGCCAGACGAATTGAATGGCAACGAGCGCACCGCCGATGCACAAGAGCATCAGAAACAGGAAGAGCGAAAAAAATCGCCACTTCTTTTTCTTGGGCGACATCGGCGCGGCCGGTCCGACGGCGGGTGGCCGGCGCGATGCGGATTCCTGAAGTCGGGGCGCAAGTTTCTCGCCGACCGACATCAGCGGCGCCGGTTTGCGAGCCACAACTGTCCGCGCCACCGAACGCTTTGCCGGCGGCGAAACTGGCGCTGGTGGAACCGCAGGGGGTGGTGTTCCTTCGGCATCCCCGGAATGCGTTTCACCCGAAATATCATCAGGGATTTCCGGTTCCGGGACTGGTTCATTAGCCGGCGGCGAAGGTGTCGTCGGAGGCCCAGCGGCCGGCGGCGCGCCGGCGGAAACTTCCGTTTCCTCGTCATCCGTCCGATTCCAGAAATCATCATCCGCGAAATCCCGATCGAGGCTCGGCGCCAAATCGGGATCGACAGCCGGCTCTGCTCCGCCGCTCAGCGGCGATCCGGCGAAATTGGAGAAGACATCGCGCTCCTGCACCGCAGGCATCGCCAATCCCTCGAATGCACTGGCAAACGAAGTGGATTGCCGGGTTTTAGTGGGCGCGCCGGTGAAATCATCCGCGACGACTTCAAAAAAAGGATCGGATGCGAATGTCGTCGGCCGCACCGCCCGCGCCTTGGGCGGCGGTCTTGGAATCGTGGTCTTGGGACGTGGCTGGGGCGGGGGAGCATCCGGTTCTTCGATGTGATCCCGCATCTCCACCTGTTCGGGCATCGCGGGCTGCTCCGGCGGCGGCTCGATGACTTCAACATTCTCGCCTCCGAGATTCTCGGATGGTTCGCTGAGAACCTCCGGTTCAAGATCCCCGCCGAGTTCCAGCGGCTCGACGAGTTCTGGCGGTTCCTCCGGCGATTCCTCGACTGCCGGCGCGAGGGTGGGCTGCTCGGCAACCGGTGGCGGTGGGGCTTCTCGTGGGAAGGTGACGGCGACCCTGCCGAATTGCGAATGCGGTGCGGGAAGCTCCGGCAGGGAAATCGGCATTCCGCCCAGATGATGATCCACGCCAATCGGCGACCCCTGAAACAGTGGCGGACTGAAAAGCATTTCCATCGGCTCGACGACCGGCGCGGAAGTCGGCACATACTGCGGCGGCGGAACCGCGCCCGCTGTTCCCTGCAGCGGCGGAGGCAGGACCGAATCGGTCTGACTGGTCGCGCTGGCGGGCTTTGGCAGCGTCGGCTTGCCGCGGGATTTGAAAGATCCCGAGAAAGTCACGCCACTGGTGGAAAGATCTTCATTGAAGAATCCGTCGTTGAGATCGAATTTAGTCCAATCAGTTACCGCCGGGCGCGCTGGCGGGGGCGAGGGCGCAATCGCCGTGGGAATTGCTGGCGCAGCGGCAACGGGAGTGTTTTCCGGCGGATGACTGGCCAACGGCTCGGCGATGGAATCTATCTCCACCAGTGCGGGGCTGATTTCTTCGGGCGTCAGATCGATGGAGATTTCGGCCGGTTCCAGGGGGGGCGATTCATTCAGCGGCGCGGCAGCGATCTCCGCCGGGACCGATTCCTCCGTACGCGTTTCGTAGCCGACCGATCCGGATTCTTCGAGTGAAACTTCCGCCGGTTCCGTCGCGGGTTCCAACAACCAGGTTTCCAGATCCTCAACCGTCGGCTCGGCGGCCGAGAGCGGGACAGCAACTTCTTCGACCGGCTCGGCGGGCGGCGGCTCGGCGGGAGATTCCAGCGCAGCGACCGCGGCATCTTCAAATTCATCTGATTGTTCCGGCTCTTCCGGAGCAAAAACTTCAGGCGGCAGTGGCTCGCTCGTCGGCTCGGAAAGAGCCGTCAACGCCAGATCATCCGGATCAGTTGATGGCGGCGATGCCGGCGCGGCTTCGGGATAATCCACTTCCATCACCGGCTCGGGCAATGGCACCGGGGCGGCCGATGGGATCATCTGCATGAAATCCGCTTCGCGAATTTGCAACCCTTCGATCCGCTGCTCGATGTTCTGATCGGGCGTCTCCAGCGGCTCAGCGCCGCCGATGTGCAAGTCGGCGGCGATCAGCGGCTGATGTGTCGTCTCGTAGGCCGGCGCGAGCAAGTCCAGCGGCGGGGCAGGCTCTTCGATCGGCGCTGATTCGGATTCCGGCTGGAGATTCAGTTGCAGATTGGCGAACTCCGGCGATTCGGGGACCGCCGGTGTCTCGGGAACCACCCCAACTGGAATATCGACCAGCGGCGCATCCGGTGCAGACTTTCGACGGCCGCGCGGTTTGGGCGGAGCGGGTTCGCTGCTGACGGCCGGAATCTTCTTCGGCCTACCGCGCTTGCGCGGTGCGGCTGTAACATCGACGGGCACTTCCGCCACCGGTTGCTCGACAATCGGCGGCGTCGGAATTTCGGCAGTTGGCTCGGGCGCTTCAATGGCGGCCACCGGTTCCGGCGCGGGGACCTCCAGCGGAATCACATTCTCGACCGGAATCGGCGCTTCGGCCACGGGCGCTGGCTCTTCGACCGCGACCGGTTCGATTGGTTGCAACTCGTGCTCCGCCGCGACAGGAACAGGCTCTTCCAGAGCCACTGGTTCCAACGGCAGCAATTCGTGTTCTTCAACAATGGCAACAGCAGCCGGCGCGACTTCTTCCGCAACGGGTTCCGGCTCTGCAATTGGAAGTGGCTCCTCGGCAGCGGGAGCGGGTTCTTCCAACAGCGCCGGTTCCAATGATGGCAATTCGTGCTCTTCAACAACGGGAACAGCAGCCGGCGTGACTTCTTCCGCAACGGGCTCCGGTTCTGCAATCGGAAGCGGTTCCTCGGCGGCGGGAGCCGGTTCTTCCAGCGGCACTTCTTCCAATGGGGGCAGCAGTTCCAGCGGCGGCGATGTGTATTCCTCAAACGCCGGAGCACGAGCCGGCTCGATTTGTTCGGCAACGGGTTCGGCTTCGACTGGAACGGGCTCTTCCAAGGCCACCGGTTCCAAGGGCGGCAATTCCAATGGTGGCAACTCCTGCTCTTGGACAACCGGAACTGGCGGCATCGGAGCGGCCGGTGGTTGATCCTGCCAGTTTGTTCGCCGCCATCCACGCGGTGAAGCAATTTCTTCAGCAACCGGAACCGGCTCGGGTCCAACGGCGGGTTCTTCGGCTGGCGCCGGCGGCGCGGGCTTGGCAACGGATGGATCAATCGGACCGCGTGCAACCGGCTCCGAGATCGGCTCCATCATTGCCGTTGCCGAAGCGACATCCGCCACATCCGGGTCGGTATTCAAGTCGATCTGATCCTGCGGAGGCGGAGTCGGCGCGGCTTTGGCTGCAACGGCCGCCGGTTCCGCCGGTCGTGGAAGCTCGAACGGCTCATCCACCGCCGGTTGGGTCAGCTCCTCGGCTCCTTCCGGCGCGGCAATTAATTCCAGAACGGTTTCGCCGATACGAATTTCGTCACCGAGCGAAATCTCTTTCTGGTGAATCGGGGAGCCGTTGAGAAATGTTCCGGTTCGGGAATTCAGGTCGCGGAGATATCGCTTGCCGTTAACGGCGAAAATGACCGCATGTCGGGATGAGACCGCTTCCTCGGCGATCTGAATATCGCACCCATTTTGCCGGCCGATGAGCGTGACTTTTCCATGAAGAACAGTGGGCTGGGCCACGTCTTTGATGGCGATGGCGGCGGGGGCAATGGGCGTGGGGGAGATAAATCCTTGCGATGGGGCTTTGAATTGGAAGGTGAACCGGCCGATGGCGACAGCATTTCCATCCTGCAAATCGGTTTCGACAACCGGCTGGCCATCAACCGTAACCCTTGATCTGCTAATGAGATCGCGGATGTAGCACCCTTCGGGGCTGGTGATCAGCAGGGCGTGGTATCGGCTGACGGTGGAGGATACCAACCGCAGGTGGCAGGCTTTTTCCGAGCCAATCAGGACGACGGGTTTAGCGAGGCGCAGAGGGGGATTCTTGGCGTATGATCCGCTTGGGACCAGCGCCGGGATGTTAAGGGAGAGTTCGTCCGAACCAGGCTTAGCAGCCATCGGCACAAATCCTGTTTTGGGCAATAGCAAAACGAGCCAAGGTCGCGGCGGTTCGCGGAACCGCATGGAGCCCACATGCCCAGCGCCGCCGCACCCGCCGCCGCGGGGCTATTACCGCAGCATGATCCTACCACACCATCGACCCCCGTCGACAGGAAAAAACGGCATTTTCGGGCCTAATCTGTTATAGGACCGGGATTGGCAATCTTAAGCCATTTCAAGCCTTAGAGTAGCGGTTCTCACTTTTCGCCAGTTTGCTAATTGAGGTATTATGGGACGGCGGCTTGCCCGTCAGGCATGCCACTGTTGAATTGTCAGCCGCCTTTGCAATGAAGGGAGGAGCGTGAAAATCTGGATATTGCGGGAAGAAAATCGAGTGGAAGCGACACTATAGGGTGGTCAATCTGAAGATTGGACCTAAAGAGCCTCCGAAGAAGTGCGACGACACAAGTGCTACGAGGCCGCCATCGGGATTTGTTTCTACGGAGACGCCGCACGTGGACGGTGATCGCCCCGAGGCGGATGAGAGCGAGTTGTTGCAGCGTGCCGCGGTGGGCGACTCGGCGGCTTTTCACAAGCTGATCGACCGGCATTCAGGCCGGCTGTTTCGGCTGGCGACGCAGATGGTGGGAAGCTCAGCCGATGCGGAGGATGTTTTGCAGGAGACTTTTGTCGGCGCTTTCCGCGGGCTCAAGGGGTTTGAATCTCGCTCGTCGGTGAAGACTTGGCTGACGCGGATTCTTTTAACCCAATGCGCGCGATGGCGGCGCGAACGACATAGAACCAAAGCCCAGCCGATCGACGCTCTTGAAGGGGGGGCGGCGATCCTGGCTGGCGGCGCGGACCAGGCACAGAGCGTCTCGCATCGCCTGGACCTGCATGCGGCCTTGGGACAGCTTTCGCCGGAGCATCGAGAAGTGCTCATGCTCCGCGAGTTTGAGAGCCTGTCGTATGATGAAATTGCCGCGGTCCTGGGCGTCCCGCGCGGAACGGTGGAATCTCGGCTCCATCGAGCGCGCGCTGAGTTGAGGGACAAATTGAAGGTGTATTTGCCTTAGGGAACGCCGGGAATTTGAAGATGAATGAATCGCTCGCTCCGGCGTATTTGGTATTGGAAGTGGGATGAAGAATATGTGTTCGATGCATGAAAAACTTGGAGCGTATCACGACGGCGAACTCGATGCCGCAGCGCAGCAGCAGATGGAAATCCATCTGTCGCAATGCCCGTCCTGCATGGTGGAATTGGCGAGCCTGCGGGCGATGTCGCAACTCTTTAGCGCGGTTCCGGAGCCGAGGCTTTCGCAGATTTCGATGCATCGTCTGTACCGCAAGGCAGACTATGCGATGGAAGAAGGCCTGTTGCGGTTTGCGCGGGTGCTCAGCGGAATTGCCGCGGTCATTCTGGTGGCGGCGTCGGCGGGATTGATTTATCGAAACAGTTATTCGTCTGAACCGCAGCAACCACAGGTAATTCCCGTGGCGGCGACCGATACGGCCCCGTGGGTTGAGCCCGTGATTGCCAGCGACAGCGATTCGGTCACGATCGCCGCCAGCTCGCCGGCAGCGGAAACGTATCTGACCGAAGCCGGCCTGACCAACGAAGGATTTTGAGAGCTCCGAAACGGGGAATATTGGGATATGTGGCGAAGCAAGATCATTTTGACTGCGATGGTGATTCTGGTGATGGCCGCCGGTGTAACGGTCGGTCGTCTGTCGATGACGTTTGCGCAGACGGCCAACACGTCGACACAAGGCCCGAAGGACAATCATCGGTTGCCATGGTGGGCGAGACTGAATCTGTCGTCTGAACAGCAGCAGCAGGTGGACGCAATCTGGAAGTCGACCCGGCCGCAGATGGAAATGGTGACGGAAAATCGCCGCAATCTCGACAAAGAACGGGACGTGGCAATTCGCGGATTATTCACACCGGACCAGGCGACAGCTTACGACAAGATTCTCTCGGATTATCACTCGGATGTCGCCGCTTCCGACAAGCAGCAGCAGGCGATTTTGGAAGATGCCAACGCTAGAACGCGGGCGCTTCTCGATGAAGAGCAGCAAAAGAAATGGGATGCGATGGTGAAGGAACAAAAGGATCATTGGCGGCACGGATCGGGCGGATCGCGGATGGGCACGAGGGCGTCAACCAACGCTTCGACGACCCAACCGTAATTCACCCTTTTGCCTGAAAAAATGGATCTGTTGAACGAGGTCACAGTAATCTTTTTCACAATTTAATTCTCCCGAAAGGAGCAAGTATATGTCGGCGATGCGAAGAACTTTGGTGGTTGCCTGTGCCCTGTTCATCGGGGCATTGGCGATGCCGGTACTGGCCCAAAACAATGGTGGCGGTGGCGGCGGTGGAGGAGGCGGCGGCGGGGGTGGATTTGGTGGTGGGGGCGGAGGAGGGGGATTCGGCGGCGGTGGTGGCGGCGGCGGATTTGGTGGCGGCGGTGGCCGCGGCGGCGGCATGCAGCGAATGATGGATAATCTCAAGACCGCCCTGGGCGCCAGCGATGATGAATTCACCGCCATGCAGCCCAAAATCCAGAACGTCATGCAACTGGAAAATGATGCCTACCCACGCGTGAACATGCGCGGCATGTTCGGCGGCGGGCGCGGCGGTCGAGGCGGTGGTGGCGGCGGCGGATTCGGTGGTGGCGGCGGCGGCGGCGGCGCTCCGGCAACTCCTTCAGCCGTGCAACAGGCCCAGACGGACCTGCAAACCACCATTGACGACACAAACTCCACGGCCGACGAGATTAAGAGCAAGCTCGACGCCCTTCGGCAAGCTCGCGCCAAGGCCAAGG
Source organism: Tepidisphaeraceae bacterium (assembly GCA_049515255.1). Classification (GTDB taxonomy): domain Bacteria; phylum Planctomycetota; class Phycisphaerae; order Tepidisphaerales; family Tepidisphaeraceae; genus JBEKUH01. The sequence goes on from JBEKUH010000006.1 coordinate 45,943, forward strand.
AAGACCTGGCCGCTGCCTCGACCGACCTGAAGTCGATCCTGACGCCTAAGCAGGAAGCGGTTTTGGTCGCGTACGGGATCCTTGAATAGTCCTGTTAGATGTCTTTGGACGTGTTGTTGTGATCTGGCCCCGGCGGGGCGTTCGGAATACGGACCGCCGGGGTCTTTTGCCCTATAATGTTCATCCGGCATTCAATCGACGCAAAGTTGGCTTTGAGGGAATTTTGCGTCCGATTATGCGAACTAATGTTCTAGGAGCCTCTAAGAGAATGACAATGGCCTCACGACGGCACGGAATCGACTCAGATGCTAGAAGCGTCGGCGAGAGCTGGGTCCGAACGACCCATCGAGCCGCCGCGCCGACGCAGATGAGTCGATTCCGTGCCGGCTTCGCTGGGCCGGAAAAGGCCCGCTCGCGTCGTTGCCGAGCCTTGTTGTGTCGTTTAGACACAGACTTCGGCTCGTCGCCTAGCGTTCGGGCCTTCTCCGGCCCATCGTGAGGCCATTGTCATTCTCTTAGAGGCTCACGCACAACGAAACGTTCGGCCCCCGAACAAAGGTTGGAATCGTGGAAGACGTACTGGTGAGATTGGAGCGGGAAGGGTTATTGGACCCGGCGGCGGTGCAGCAGGTGCGCAACGATGTTGCTGCCGGCAAAGCGCTGGATGAAGCCCTCAAGGCGGCCGGCACCGCCGCGGAGGAAAAAATCCTTCGCTCGCTGGCCGAGTATTTTGAGATTCCATTCATCGAGCTCGAAAAGGACGCTGCCAAGTACGCGCCCAGCAAGGAATTCCTCTCGAAATTTCCCCTGCGCATTCTTCTGGATCGGCGAATCATGCCGGTGAGCGAAAACGGCGACGGGATTGCCGTCGTCACCTCCCATGTCTTTGACAACACCGGGATCGACGAGCTTCGATTGGCCACCGGATTCGAGGTTCATCCGGTTTTGGCCCCATCAACCGAAATCGATCGGTTCATGAAGAAGTATCTCGGCGTCGGCGCCGACACGTTGCAATCCATGGGATTGAACGATGACGACGATGTCAAAGTCCTGGAAGACCGGGCCGACAGCGATATCGATCTGGCGGATGCGGCTCAGGATGCGTCGATCATCCGGTTCGTGAATCAGATCATGGCGGAAGCGCTGGAATCCCGCGCGACCGACGTGCACATCGAGCCGTTCGAGAATCAGCTCCGTGTTCGCTATCGCATTGACGGCGTTTTGCAGGAGGCCAACATTCCGCCGCAAGTGCGGAAATTCCAGGCGGCGATCGTGTCGCGCCTGAAAATTCTCAGCCATCTGGACATTGCCGAGAAGCGCGTGCCGCAGGACGGCCGCATTCGTTTGCGCGTGGTTGGGCGCGAGATCGACTTGCGCGTCAGTGTCATTCCCATGATCTACGGCGAGGCGGTGGTGCTGCGTATCCTCGATCGCGGCGACACCATCCTGGGCCTGGAACATCTGGGCATGGCCGAGCGCGAGCGAAAAATCTGGACCCGCGTCCTCGATTTACCGCACGGAATTATTCTCGTCACCGGCCCGACCGGTTCGGGCAAAACGACTACGCTGTATGCCGCTCTTTCCAAAATCAACCAGACTGATCTGAAGATCATCACCATCGAAGACCCGGTCGAATACCAACTTGGCGGCATCAACCAGATTCAGGTGAATCTCAAGGCCGGCCTGACATTCGGGGCCGGATTGCGTGCCATTTTGCGTCACGACCCCGATGTGGTGCTGATTGGCGAAATTCGTGACAAGGAAACGGCGGATATTGCCGTCCAGGCGTCACTTACAGGACATCTGGTGTTCAGTACGCTCCACACCAACGACGCCCCCGGAGCGACCACGCGTCTGGTGGATATGGGCGTCGAACCGTATCTTGTCTCCAGCTCCCTCGAAATGGTGGTCGCTCAGCGACTGGTGCGATTGATCTGCAAACATTGCAAGGAAGAAATGGCCGCCAAGGATATCGAGACCCTCCGGGCGGAGTTCGGCGACATCGTGCCCAAGGTGATGTATCGCGGCAAGGGTTGCCGCAACTGCCAGGGCACCGGATACCGTGGCCGCCAGGGCGTGTTCGAGATGATGCCGATCACCGATGAAATTCGCGCCCTGATCATCGAGCGGGTTAGCTCGCGCGTGATCCGCAAGGTGGCGGTCGAGCAGGGAATGAACAGCTTGCGCGAGGACGGCTGGCGTCTGATCGGCGAAGGCCGCACGACGCCGGATGAAGTGCTGCGGCTCACCAAGGACGAGGATGTCGCGACGGGGTCGGTCGAACTCATGGCGTCTCGCGCCGCTTCGGTCGCCGCCGCCGCCGAGGCAGCGGAAGTGCCCGAGGCGATTTCCGTGGCGCGGCAGACGGCGAAAGTGTAATTTTTCCAGGAACGTGCAATGTCGGTATTTGCCTACACAGCTTTGAGCCGGGACGGAAAGCGGACGACCGGAACGCTCGCCTCCGAGTCGCGCGCCGCGGCCCTTGCGCAGATTTCCCGCCAGGGTTTGGTGCCGGTGACCATCGAAGAATCCCGTGACGGCAAAGCTGCCGCCAAAAAAGTCGGCGCTGCTCCCGGCGGCGGATCGCATGGCCGGGTTTCCGCCAAGGTAGTTGAGAATTTCACCCGCGAAATGGCGAATCTCCTGGCCGGCGGCGTGCCGCTGGCGCGGGCGCTCTCGCTGCTCAAACGGGAAGCCCACAATCCCGCCGCCAGGGAATTATGGAGCGCGATCCACGATGACGTCATCGGCGGCGTGCCGCTGGCCGAGGCGCTCGCCAAGTTTCCCAAGAACTTTTCCACCGTTTACGTCGCCATGGTTCGTGCCGGTGAGACCGGCGGATTTCTGGATGTCGTGCTCGGACAGATCGCCGACTTCCGCCTTCGTGAGGCCGACCTCAAGGGCAAAGTGAAGGCGGCGATGATCTATCCGCTGATTCTTGCCTGCGTCGCCCTGGCGGTGTTGAGCTTCCTGCTCGCCTGGTTTATTCCGAAATTCAGCCTGATCTTTACCTCCTTCGGCGCGCAACTTCCGGCCCTGACGCGCGGCATCCTCTTCGCCAGCGATCTCGTGCGGCATTACGGCCTGATCGTCGCGGCCATTGGCGTGGCGATTTTCGTTCTGATGAAACGGGCCTTGGCCACCGAGACAGGCAAGCGGCGGTTGGAACGGATCATCCTCGGCACACCCGTTCTCGGCCAGGTCATCGCGCACTTCGCACTTGTGCGATTTGCTAGAATGCTTGGAACCCTCTTCGGCGCCGGCGTGCCGCTGATCGCGTCCCTGCGGGTCGCTCGTGAAGCCATCGGTAATCAAACGCTCTCCGACACCGTGTCCCACGCCATCGAAGAAGTCCAACGGGGCACGCTTTTGTCCAAGGCGTTGTCGGACACCAAATCGCTCTTTCCCTCATCGGTGGTGGAGATGATCGCGGTCGCCGAAGAGACGGCCCGATTGGACAAGGAACTGCTGCGTCTGGCGACATCCTACGAGGCCGACCTCGACCGCCAGCTTCGCATGCTCGTGGCCGTCGCCGAACCGGCGATGCTGTTCGTGATCGCCGGCATCATCGGCACGATCGTCTCGGGCATGTTGCTGCCAATCTTCACGCTTTCGGATGTGGTGAAATAGATTTTGAATTGGAGATTCAAATGTTTTCCATGACGACGAAAAAACAAAACCGGCGAAGAGTAGCAAGCGGATTCACGCTGATCGAGTTGCTGCTCGTGATGCTTATCATCTCCATCCTCGCGACGGTGGTGACAATACGACTTGTCGGTAACGCCCAGAAGGCCAGAATCGTCCGCGCCCAGGCCGATATCTCTACTTTTGACACCGCGCTCAAAGCCTACGAAATCCAGAACGGCACGTTTCCGACCAATGAGCAGGGACTTAGCGCCTTGATCACGAATCCCGGCTTGCCCAACTGGACCAAACTTCTGGATCGCGCGACCGTTCCCGTTGATCCCTGGGGCCATCCATATGTCTATCACTGCCCTAGCGCCAACGGCAATGATTTCGATCTGTATTCCCTGGGCCCCGATGGCGTGGACGGGTCCCCGAACAACGTGAAGCTCGAGTAACAAATTGAAACAGGAGAACTCCAATGATTCCCACAATGATTGAAAAACGAAATCGCCGACGGGCGGCGGGCGGATTTACGCTGATTGAGCTGCTGCTGGTGATGATGATCATCGCGATCCTTGCGGCGGTGGTGGTCCCAAAACTTGCCGGCCAGGGCGAAAAGGCCAAGATCGCCGCCGCCAAGGCGGACATCTCCAGCCTCAAGACGGCGCTGTCGATGTTTGAAGTCGAAAACGGCGCCTACCCGACCACCGAACAGGGATTGGCGGCCCTGATCACCAACCCCGGCAATCTGCCCAATTGGACCAAGCATCTGGACCGCACCACCGTCCCCAACGATCCGTGGGGGCATCCCTATGTCTATCGCTGCCCCGGCAACAGCGGAAATGACTTCGATCTCTATTCGCTGGGTGCTGATGGCGTGGACGGCGCAGCGGACAATGTGAAACTGGATCAATAACGACCGAGAAACTTTTGATGGATGCAAGGCCGGTAAAATATCGCGGCTTCACGATGGTCGAGCTGCTGATCGTGATGGCGATCATCGCCATCGTGTCGGCGATCGTTATTCCGTCGCTGATCACCTTCGGCATCAGCCGGCGCGTCAACGACGCCGCCAGCGCCATGCTCGCCGCTGCGCAGTGGGCGCGCACGCAGTCCATCGTCGAGGCCCGCACGTATCGGCTCAATGTCGACTCGCAGTCGCGCACCTATTGGCTCTCCGCCGACAGCGGCGCGGGAAATTTTGAGGATTTGACCAACGAACACGGCAAGCACGTGACGCTTCCCGATGATGTAACCGTCACGGTGGATGTCGAGCCGCAGCCGGTGATCCTGATGAATCAAAATCCCACCGTGCAGTCCCAGTTGACATCCATCCCGGTGCCGACGGAATTGATCGACGGCGAGCAGATCGGCACGGCCGGCCAGCTCATGGTCAATCCCCACGAAGGCACGTTCATCGAATTTCAACCGACCGGCCGATCCGATCCGGCAACGATCACGCTTGCGGATTCCAAGTTCGGAAAAAAGTTGCAGGTGGTTTGCTCCTCGGCCGCCGAGCCGTTCCATATTCCGACAGATAGCCAGAAATGAGAACCCGGCGTCACAAAAATTCCGGCGGCTTCACCTTGATTGAGGTGCTGATCACGCTTTTGTACATCGCCATCGTTCTGCCGGCGCTGATGGGCTCGATCGTCACCGCCGCGAAGATCGCCGACGGCGCTAAAAGACGCGATGAGGCATCGGGTCTTGCGCAGGCCCAGCTCAACCAAATTCTTGCCGATGGGACGTGGCAGAACGGCAGTTCCTCCGGCGATTTCGGCGTGAACTTTCCGGATTACAAATGGACAAGCAACGTCCAGGCCTGGGCCGCCGACGCCAGCGGAATGGGCATCGACCAGATCGACGTAACCGTGTCATGGCGCGGCCCTAGTGGCCAGGATCAATCGCTGATGCTCTCGACATTGGCTTATCCAAGGTCAACGCAGACGACAACGCAATGAAGCGAGCAGGAATTCAATTTCGATCAACCGCCATTTTCCCCTCCCTTGGTACTCCGGGGGAGGGACAGGGTGGGGGTTTTGGCGTGGAGCGCTCACTTGCGCAACCGCCCCCACCCCAGCCCTCCCCCGGAGTACCATGGGAGGGGGAAAGAGGAACCCCTCGCGGCTTCACGCTGCTGGAGTTGATCGTCGCCATGGGAATGGTTGCGATTGTCGCCACCGCTCTTGGTTCGGCACTGAAAGCTTCATTCGATCTGGCCAACACCGCCCAGTTGACCATCGAACCAGCCCGCACCGCGGCGCTGGCGATGACCATGGTGGAACAAGACCTTCAGAATGCCGTGGTCCCCAACGCCAATTGGACCGACATCGGCGTCGCGCCGTTCTCCGGAACATTCGAAGCCGAGCAAAGTACCGACTCCCGTGGGCGCGAGTCCGATGAAGTTCAGTTCTATGCCAATTCCGACAGCCCCGTTCACATCGACGCCAACGGCGAAATCAAACAGGTGACGCTTCAGGTGGTGCAGGACACCGCCACCGGAGAATACGATTTGGTCCGCCGGGTGGTGCGCAATCTGATGGCACAGGATCAGCCCCAGCCGGATGAAGAAATCATCTGCCGGAACGTGGCGTCCTTCACGCTGCAATATTTCGACGGCACCAACTGGAACACAAGCTGGGATTCGACCGCCGAGGACAACACGCTGCCCGCCGCCGTGCAGGTGACGCTGCAGCTTGAACGGCCCATGAGCGCCAAAAACAGCACAATCAAGACGCTGACCTATACCCGCACGATCATGCTGCCGCTCTCGACGGCGGCGCTGGATCCGAACGTGAATGGAGGCAGCGGATTATGAAGCGGGCCTCCGGATATCTTCGCATTGCCCCCCAACATCGCCGCCGCCGCGGCGCGATCTTCGTTACCGCGCTGGGGATCACGGTCGTGCTCAGCGGCCTGGCGCTGGTCTTCGCCCAGGCGATGCGCACCGAAGCCACCGCCTCCGCCAACCGCCTGTCGGCAATCCAGGCCGATACCATCGAGCTTGCCGCCGAGCAGTGGGTCATGGCCTACACCGATGATTACACCACCGATGCGGTGGACCTCACCGAGGTCCCCGCCCAGGGCATTCAAGTGGGCACCGGATATTTCTGGATCATCCGCAACAATCAAACCACCGACCAGACCTGGGATTTCGGCATCGAGGACGAGGCCGGCAAATTGAACATCAACACCGCCACGCCGACGCAGTTGGAAAATCTGCCCGACATGACATCCGACATCGCCGATTCCATCGTCGCCTGGCGCGGCGGCCCGGCCGGCGACGACGGCGCCACCACCGATTATTACCAGGCTCTGACCGAACCTTATGCCATCAAGGGCGCTAATTTTGAATCGCCGGAAGAATTGCTGCTTGTCGACGGCGTCACTTCGCAGCTCCTGTGGGGCGAGGATTTGAACCGCAACGGCGTGATTGATGCCAACGAGCAAAACGCCGGCGGCAATATGACCTTCTCCACCGGCGACACCATCAGCGACACGCGGGGAATTTTCCCATTCATCACTTGTTTTACGACAATTCCGCCCGCCCGCGGCGGGGCGGTTGCGCGAGCCCAGGTCAACATCAACACCGCCTCCGAAGGCACCCTCATGTGCCTGGGAATATCGCAGGACGCCGCCGATTCTATTATCACCGCCCGCGAGGGAACGCCGTTCACCAGCGTCTCGCCGCAGCAATTGTCCGGCACTTATGGCATTGCGCCCAACATCGCCGCGCTGCTCACGACCACCTCGAATCAATATTCGGCCGACATCGTGGCCGTCAGCGGCGATGGCCGGGCGTTCAAGCGCGTGCGGATCGTGGTGGATTGCACCAAATCGCCGTGCAGCGTCGTTTACCGCCGCGACCTGACCGCTTGGGGCTGGCCGCTGCCGCAGCAGACCGAAACGCAATTGCGTTCGGGCCAGGGCATCAGCACCGACGATCCGACGCCGGGCTATGACGCCACGGGCAGCACGGGAATGACCGGGCTATGACGCACGGGAAACTGAACATCGGATGAACTTTTACTCTCAACCGGGAGAGCCTTGAAAGCTTTGGGAAACAAAAAACTACTGGGTCTGGCACTGGGCGAAAGCTCGCTGCTGGTTGCGGAAGTTTACGGCGGCGAAAAGCCGCAGGTGAAAAAATTGGCGGAGATGCCCTATCCAGAGGGCATCACGCTTGCGCAGCCCGTCGAACTGGGCAAAGCACTGGGACATTTCCTCAAGGAACAGGATTTCCAATCGCGCTCCGCGGTGATCGGCGTTCCGGTGAAGTGGATCGTCGTCAAGCCAAAGGAAGTTCCTCCGGCCGACGCCAAAACCCTCGCCCCCATGCTGCGGCTCCAGGCGGAAGCGGAATTCAGTTCCGAATTGAAAGACCTGGTTTACGATTTTGTCTCCGCGCCCGGCCAGGAAGGGGCGGCGACACATAGCGTGCTGCTGATCGCCACGCAGCGGAAATATGTTGCCGTCGTCGAGGAACTTTGCGATGCCGCGCGAATTCGTCCGGTGGCCATGCTGCCATCCGCCCTGGCGCTCGGCGAAGCAACCGGAAGCGAGCCAAACAAAAACGTGATGGTGCTTTCCGTCGGACTTGTCGGATCGGAATTGACCGTCCAACAGGGCGGCGCGGCTGGAAGCATCCGCCATCTGCGCTCTGGATCAACACAACCGGGATTGGTCAGCGAACTTCGCCGGGCTGTCTCGATGATTCCCGGCTCCGCCGGCGGGCGCGAAATCATCATGTGGTCCGGAGCGGGAATGGATGCCCAATCGCTGGGCCAACAACTCGGCGTTTCCATTCGCAGCCCCGAACTTCAGGAATTAGGCGTGGATACATCCGAAGCCGGCCGAAACGGCGACGGAGCGCGATACGCCTCGGCGGTGTCGTTGGCGATGATGCCGATGCTTGACGCCGGCACGCCGATGGATTTTCTCCATTCCCGCCTGGCGCCGCCAAAAGAGCAGAAGATTCCCAAATGGGCCCTGGCCGCCGGTTTGGGCGGGGTCTTGTTCATCGTCTGCTTCATCGGTGGGTGGATGGATTTGAACAGCAAACAGAACGAATTGGCCAGCTTGAACCAGAAACTCACCGATATCACGCCCGACTATCAGAAAGCTCAGAAATTCGAGGAAGTCGTCCGGTTTGCACGCGGCTGGCAGGGTGGAACCCCGCGCTATCTGGAATGCCTGCGGCAACTGACGCTTGCCGCTCCCAATGATGGCCAAACCTATCTCACGAACTTTGAACTTCGGGAAGTCCCGCGAATCAGCACGATGGCCAATCCCGCCAACAAACCCAAGACAACCGATGTCCATCCCCTCGCGGGATCGCTGGACGGCCGCACCACCACCAACCAAAATGTGCTGGACCTAGCCGACGCCCTGCGGAACAATCCGGCCTTCGACGACGTGAAAACGGGGACTACCACCCTGAATCGCCGAACCGGCGAAGTGACATTTTCCATCAGTTTTACCTGGACCCCAGGGAAGAATTCGAAGTAAATCTGGAACTAATACAACGTTACGGAGATATCGTGGTTCTAAACAAACGTGAGCGAAATCTGGTCTTCGGGGTGGGCGCGACCATCGGCGTGCTGTTGCTTTATTACGTCGTAAGCAGCCTGTATTGGGATCCACGCAGTCAGGCCCTTACCGACATCGCCACAGCATCGGACACCCTCCAGCAGGATAGCGACCTCGTCAATGCCATGCCCATCCTCAATAAGCAGTGGAACAGCATGGTCAACGAAGGGCTGGCATCGGATGAATCCCAGGCGGAAGGGGAGTTGCGGCAGGCGATTCTGAAATGGACCGAAGACAACAACATTGTCCTGGAAACCACCGAAACCCCGCACGCACAGTCGGTTGCGCAATTTCCGCAGTTCCAGTCCATCGACTTTGTTGTGGGGTTTGAAGTCTCCGGCGACCGATCTATGTACTCCATCGCCCATATGTTATGGGCCATCGAATCGGCCAAGGTGCCGTTCCAGGTGACTGAAATGCAGTTGAAATCCGTGCGAGATGGGGAAGGGCAGCTTTCTGTGACCTTGAAGGTCTCGGCCCTTTGCATGCCGCCGACAAACAATCCGTCCAACACCCCGGCCGCTGGCGCACCGGCTCCCGCAGGAGATATGTGATGAAACGCGCACTTCTCTGGATCAGTATCGCAGCGGGCGCCATGGCCATCGCAACCTGGGCGGCGACGACCATGCCATCGGATAATTCAACTCCGGCAACCCTGCCCACTGCGGCCGCCCCGGCCACGCAACCGACCGCGCTGGCACAGGCAACTCAGCCGACCACGCAGACCACCGCCTCGGCTAATCCCACGACCAATCCCTCGCAAACCGCCGTCGCGCAGAATGATCAGAGCGATCAGGGCTCAAACAACGATAATTACAACCAGAACGGCCGCCGCAATCGGCGCGGCCTCAGAAACGGCAATGGCAACGGCAACGGAAATTTCGGCGATCAGAGCGATATGTCCGACATCCCGCCCACCTCCCCGATGCTTGCGATTTACGATACCGTGAGCGGGCGCAATCTCTTCATCAAGGGTCGCCAGGACCAGAACTACCAGGCCCAGGCGGACAACGGCGGATTCGGCAACTTTAACCGCGGCCCCCAGCCGCTCGTCTTCGACGGCGCTTCCCTCACCGACGGCACCATGATTGCCTACATCGAAGACACCGGCACCGGCACAGTGAACGAGGCGAAGGTCGGCGATTCGGACCCCCGGTTTGGAAAGATTATCCAAATCACGCTGGATGAACTCGATCTCAAGCAGGGCGACAAAACCGTCACCATCGCCGCCGGCCAAACACTTTCCGGCGAAAGCGCGTTTGACACGCTCTACCTCTCGCCGACCGTAACGCCCTCGGTCACCGCGGCCGCCCTGCCGACCACGCTTCCCACCGGCGACGACATCATCAGCATGATGCGCCGCCGCCGGCTTCAGGAAATGCAACAACTAAACGGTGGAGGCCCCCCCGGCGGCGGGGCGGGCGGCACAACAACTCCCCCGCCGGCGGCACGTTGATCTCTTTTTCGCATGGGCGGGTTTCCGGAATGAGGCAATGTTTCAGGGCAGACGTATGAAGATGCAATCCATAGTTTCGGCAGTCCGAGGATTCGCATTGGCAATGATTGCCGCGATGGCACTGTTGCCCTCGATGCTCCGCGCCCAACCCGCCTCGGATCAGACCGCGATGATGCAGCCCACTTCTCCGATGGCTTTGGCATATGACGCAGTGAGCGAGCGGAATCTCTTCATCAAAGGAATGCAGCGCGAAAATCCCCAGGCCGCTCCGGATAATAACATAGCTAATTCTGGCGGTCCGATGCCGCTTGTCCTGGATGGCGTGTCGATGACCGACAGCGACATGGTTGCATACATTGAAGACACTGGCACCGGGGCCTTAAACCAGTTGAAAGTCGGCGATTCCATCGGCCAATACGGCAGAATCATCAGGATCACATTGCATGAACTCGATCTCCAGCAAGGCGATAAAACTGTCGTGATCGCCGCCGGTCAAACGCTCTCCGGCCAAGGCGCGTTTGATGCGCTTTATATGCCGCAACGGACGACGCCGACGGCGAACGATTCCGTGCCGACAACGGCCCCGACCGGCGACGACATTCTCAGCAGGCTGGCGCGTCGGCGAATTCTGTTAGAGCAGCAAATGAACGGCGGAGGCGCGGCTAGCGATGCGGCAGCGCCAACTTCGGCGCGTTGATCGTGTGAATGGGTTTTCCGAACGAGGCAAACGAAATTGTTCAGATACTTGAAAGGGCAAAACATGGGTTCCGCAGTGCGAGGGTGTGCGTTGGTATTGCTTTCCGCCGCGGCGACGGTCTTCGCGCCGGCGATGCTCCTGGCGCAGCAGGCGCCGGATCAAACCGTGATACTGCCGCCCACGACCGAAGCGTCTACGCAACCCACCTCCAGGCCCACCGCGTTTGCGTTCAACTTCAGAGACACCCCGACCCAGACCGTGCTGGAATACCTCTCACGAGTTGCCGGCCTGACGATTATTTACGTTGGGGTGACTCCCACCGGGCGGGTCACCATTTTCACGGAGGACAACGTCAGCGTCGAAAGGGCCGTCGCGCTGCTCAATACCGTATTGCTTGAGCAAGGGGCCGCGGCCGTTCTGACCGGCACTGTGCTGAAAGTCGAAACCCTCGATCGCGTGAAGAAGGACAACATCCCCGTTCATACCGGCGAAGATCCAGCACTGGTTGACGACACGGACCAGATCATCACCCAAATCATCCCCGTCCGCAGCGTCGATGCGGTCCGGCTGGCGCGCGAAATCCAGCCGCTGGTCGATCTCACCACCGCCGACCTGACCTCCGACGCCGGCAGCAACACCCTGATCATCACGGACACCTCGGCCCGGATCAAACGCGTGGTGCAGATCATATCCGGCATCGATCACCGCGACGCCACGGAAGCCACGATCATCGTGCGACAGCTCAAGTACGCTGATGCGGCGGCTGCGGCCAAACTCATCGATGACATCTTCGCGCCGCCGCCCCAACAAACTACCGGCGGCCCGGGTGGCGGTGCCGGCGGCTTGCTGAACTTTTTTGGCGGCGGTCGAGGCGGTGGATTCGGCGGCGCCGGCGGCGGTGGTGGTGGATTCGGTGGCCGAGGCGGCGGCGGTGGGGGCTTTGGGGGCTTCGGCGGTGCTGGCGGCGGCGGGGGTGCTGCTGGCGCTGGCGGGGCGGGCAGCACCGATGTCGGCGATACCGGCCATGTTCTCACCTCCTCCGACGAACGCACCAACACTGTCGTCGTCAGCGGGCCGGTCGATACTCTCAATCTCATCGGGCATGTGCTCGATCAACTCGATGCCAATCCTCTGGCCGAGCAGTCATTCTTCCTCTACCCCGTGAAGAACGGCGTTGCTGTTGACATCGCGGCCACATTGAACGGATTGTTCAGCGGCTCGACTTCCGGCCTCACCACCAGTTCCGCGCGCAGCCAAACCAGCGGCACCACAGGTAATCGCATCGCCTCCGGTGTCGGCGGCGCAGGCCTTGGCGGCGGCGGTGGCGGTGGATTTGGCGGTGGCGGCGGCGGTGGCTTTGGCGGCGGTGGTGGCGGCGGCCTCGGCGGCGGTGGCGGTGGTGGCCTCGGCGGCGGCGGTGGCGGCGGCGCCCGTGGCGGCGCACTCGGCACGGCCCTCGGCGGCACCAATGGCGCTCGTGGCGGCGTCGGCGGCGGCCTCGGCGCAGGCGGCACCGGCTCCAGCACCAGCGCTCTGGCCGATCTCATTGGACAAGTTTTCGTCGTTCCCGATCAGGACACCAATTCTCTCCTCGTCGCCACGGCCACAAAATATCAGGACGAGGTCAAGGCGATCATCGAACAGTTGGATCGGCGCGTGCCACAGGTGCTCATCAAGGTGCTCATCGCCGAAGTGACACATGACAACACGCTCAATGCCGGCACCGATTTCTCGGTGCTGAATCTCCGGCCTTCGTTCCCTGGCGACAGCGCCACGGCTACTCCCGAACCCGGCCAAAAGCTCGGCAGCACTTTGGGCGCGGCGGCGAACGCGGCCTCGGCCTCAACCCCCGGTGGCCTGGTCGTCAATGTTCTGGAAAGCAATCTCACGGCAACCCTGCAGGCATTGGCACAGGAGAATAAGCTGGACGTCCTCTCGCGTCCCTACATTCTCACCAGCGACAATCAGGAAGCCGACATCTCCGTCGGCGATGAAGTCCCCTTCATCACCGGCAGCAACACCGACTCCAACGGCGGCATTCACAACACCGTCACCTACGAGGACATCGGCATCTCCCTGACCGTCACCCCTCACGTCAACCCCGAGGGAATGGTCACCATGCTCGTCTCACCACAGGTCTCATCCCTCACCGGCCAGACCATCACCATCCAGCAGGGCGTGAACGTACCCGTCTTCGAGGAGCGATCGGCCGACAGCTATCTCACCTGCCGTGACGGCCAGACGATCGTCATCGGCGGCCTGATGCAGGACCAGAAGACCGAGGCCGTCAGCAAGATCCCCGTCCTTGGCGATCTGCCGCTGATCAGTCCACTCTTTAGCTATACCTCGACGACCAAAACGAAAACGGAACTGTTGATCTTCATGACCCCGCACGTGGCGATGGAGCCGGATCATCTCAAGACAATCTCTGAAGACGAAATGCGAGGCCTGCGCCTTACGCCCAACGCCGTCGATCCGGGCGTTTTCCAGGAACAGATGCGCGGCATGGCCCTGGGCGGTTCGGCCACACAGCCGGCGCTGACCGTGCCCCCGCCGTCGTCCAATGGCGGCGTCCATGCGACGCCCTCCATGCCGGGTGGTAGCGAAGGCAACGGGACCAGCGGCGACGACAACAAGTGATCGGCCAACCGCCGCCGCGCCAACATGGCGCGGCGGCGATCTTTCCGACATGGGTGAATCAGCCCGGCGATCGGCTATAATTGTCTGTTCACATGCGAATCAAACGCTGGCCATCTTTTTGCCTTCTGGTTGCCGCGGGATTGGCGCTGCCGGGTTGCACCACCCAACCGCAGCAGTCCACCGCGCCCCCCGTCAGCAACACGCTGGATTTCAGCGGCGTCGGCACCAACGATGCCGTCACTCCCGACGACGTTCTCAATGCCGATCCCTCCGCCACCCGCCTGGAAGACATCGGCGGCGATCTGATGCTTTATTACCGCGTCAACCGCGCCATGCCTCCGAACCTCGACGCTCTCGCATCCGTCACCGATCAGGGCGTCCCGCCCAACGAGTATTCCCCCGGCGCCAACCAGCCCTACATCTACATTCCCGACGGCCTCTGGCTGGAAGGCCACTCGCAGAGCGTCATCGTTTACGATCCCGCCCTCAATTCCAAAGGCGCCCGCTGGTGCCTCTTCCGCGGCCCGCTCCATCCCAACGGCTCCTTCTCCGTTGAAGTCGTCGCACTGCCCGATTCAATTTTTCATAATTACAAGCCGGCGGTGGCGCAGTAAATCGCAACCGGCCGGAGAGAAAAACGGGGACATCACTGATTAGTAATCAGTGATGTCCCCGTTTTCTTTTCTCCTACTTCGCCGGCTCCGTCGCCGGCGTGTCATAATTGATTTCCGGTGCCGGCGCAATTTCGCTCACCTGCGGAACGTAATACTGTGCGACCGGATCCGGATTCAGAGCCTTCAATCCCGAAATCACCGTCTCCGCATTCACCACCGCTCCCGTCCAGCTTGTGTGCGGCGATCCGGCAAACAAAGCATCCACCTGGCTCTTGTCCATCGCATCATATTTGCGCGCCACCAGCTCATTCAGATCGATGAATCCCGCATTCTCCTGGGCTGCGGTTTGCCTGGCCCAGCCGGCTTGCGTGGTGGTGCTCCGGCGAATCTTTCCATCCGCCCCCCGCGCGTTGCGCGGAATCAGCGAGCATACCACCGGCGTCGCCCCCTTGGCGCGCGCCTCGGTGATGATCTGGCGGATGTACCAGCCATACGAACGCGCGGTGATCGTCCCTTGTCCATTGCGTCCCGGTCGGGTCGTCGATACATCGCCGATGCCGGGCGCTTCCACTCCGCCGCCGTTGGTGCCGAACTGCATGATCACCACATCGCCCGGCTTGATCAGATTGACCATCGCTTTCCACATCGCCAGATAAAAGCTTCCGCTGGTCGTCCCGCCGACGGCTCGATTGACGACATTCACTTTCGTCGGATCGAAATATCCGACGAGCGGCGCTCCCCATCCCCATTGCCCGACCATGCCGTCGCCCGTGCCGGTGCTGCCGGTGCGAACGGTGGAATCGCCGATGGTCCAGATGGTGGGCAACTTGGGATTGTGCGGCACCGGCGGGATCACGCCCGCTCGCGTCCCCGGCCTCGTGGACGGAAACGGCCCGGTCTGCGTGTACCGCGGGATATCCTGCGCACAAAGATTCAGAATGCCCGCCTTGACGGTGATGATGGTCACCGGATTGGTCGGATAAAGCCGCGGGATTCCGTTCTCATCAGGCAGCGTCACGCCCACCGGCCCGGATGGCCTGGTCGCTCCCGCCCCCGCCCTCGTCATTGTCGGCGCGGTCGTCTGACCCCACGCGGCGACGGCGCTCAAAAGCACCACGACGATCATGTAGGTTCTCATCGCAAAAGTTCCTCTCGCTCCGCTGGCGGGGGGATTGTACCGCAGGAGGCTTTCGCGGGCACATGCGGACAAGTGTTGCCGACTTTCGGCCGGAATTGGCTTTGCCTATCGTCGTTTGTTTGTCGAAGAAATTGATGAAAACCAGGGGACAGTAACCCATTCCCTTTTTTGCACCATTCGGCTTTTTCGTGTCTTCAAACAACGACGCGAAAATGCTGGTAATATCTCAACCAAGCTTCTCAACGCGGCAAAATTCATCGTGCAATTTGCAATGACCATCGGCTTATTTCTTGCGGATTGCACGGTGGCAAATCAAATATCTATCGCATTTTAGGAATTTTACGGGCAGAAAACTGGCATCTGATTCGCTTTAATTCTCTAGTATTCGAATGCGGGAAGCTGGCCGTTGGAGTGGTCAAGCCCGGTAGGGGCGGTTGGGAAACATGTTTGGATTGCGGCAAAAACTTCTGTTCGGCTTCGGCGGATTGCTGGTGATCCTCCTGATCGTCAGCGGTTTGGGAATTGCCGTTCTTAGCCGACATCGCGACGATCTGAACAAATTCCTCTACGAAAACTGGCGCAGTGTGGAGTTTGGACAGCGCATGCTCGATTCGCTGGAGCGCCTCGATGGCGCGGCCGCGAAAATTTCCGGCGAGCAGGGCCAACCCAGCGCTGATGCGATCGCCGCCGCCTCCACCGTCGCAGGCGGTTCGCTGCAGGAATTGGGCGAAAACGTCAACAACGAAGACGGCAACATCACTCTCCCCGGCGAATACGACATCGCCCGCCAACTCACGCTCGTCTGGAATGGCTTGGATATTCAGAGTGGCAAAACCGCCACCGCGGACAATTATTACAACGTCTATCAAAAACTGCTGGATGTGAATCTTCCGCTGCCACAGCGACTGGCGGCCTACACCGATTTGCAGCGCCTCTCGCCGATGCTCGAAGAGCAGGCCAAGAGCGTCATCAATTTGAATCTCAACAACATGACCCCGGTCGAGGGAAAGCTGAAGGAAAAATCGGATGCAACCATTCACACGATGATTTTGCTGTCGGTGGTGGGAATCGCGCTGGCGGTGCTTTTCACATTGATGGTCAGCCGCTCGATGCTGCAGCCGCTGAAAACGATGATCAGTTCCTTCCGGGAGATCGAGCAGGGAAATCTGGATTTGGCCGTGCAGGTGAAATCGCGGGATGAATTGCATCAGTTGGCCGAGGCGTTCAATTCGATGGCCGCGCGCCTGCGGGAATTTCGCCGAACCGATCGCGCCAAGCTGGCGCGCACCGAGCGCACCACGCAACTGGCCGTTAACAGCCTGCCCGATGCTATCGCCATCGTGAATCCAGACGGGATCATCGAGCTTTCCAATCAGACGGCCCAGAATGTCTTTTTGCTCAGTCCCGGCCAACCCATCGCCGCCGTGCGCGAAACCCGACTCAACGAACTTTATCGCCAGGTAATGCTGAGCACCCGGCCGTCGGAATCGAAAGGATATGAATCCGCTATCGAGGTGTACGATGCCGGCGGGCAACTCAAATATTTTCTGCCGCATGCGATCCCCATCACCGATGTGGAAAAGCAAATGCTCGGCGTCACGCTGGTGTTGGCGGATGTCACCAATCTCCGCCGGCTCGACGAAATGAAGAGCGGCTTGCTCTCGGTGGTCTCGCACGAATTGAAAACCCCGCTCACATCCATCCGCATGGCCGTGCATCTTCTTCTGGAGGAGCGCATCGGCCCCCTGAACCTGAAGCAGACCGAATTGATGATCGCCGCGCGCGAGGACAGCGACCGGCTGCAAACGATCATCGACGATCTGCTGGACATCGGCCGGCTGGAATCGGGACGAGTGAAGATGGAATTGCGATCCTCCGCGCCGCAGCAGTTGATTGATGATTCACTCGAGCCGCTGCGCACCGGTTTCAGCGATCGTGGCATTGACGTGGAAGTGGAGGTGCCGGCGGACATCCCGCCGGTGCTCGCCGATCCGGCCCGGATTGGCCATGTGTTCGCCAATCTCCTGACCAACGCGCTGAAATTCACCGCCCCCGGCGGACGAGTGAAAATCTCCGCCGAACCCCAGGAAGGCGTGGTGCGATTTGCCGTGACCGACACCGGCATCGGCATTCCGCCGGAATATCTCGGACGGATTTTTGAACGATTTTACCGAGTCCCCCGCCCCGGTTCGCCGGCCGGCGCGGGACTCGGACTGGCCATCGCCAAGGAAATTGTCGAGGCCCACGGCGGGCATATCGCCGTGCAGAGCCGGCCGGGAGAGGGAAGCACATTCAGCTTCACTCTCCAGCGCGACGACCAGGCGGGCGACAGATCGGAGGTTAACCATGAAACCAGCGTCTATTCTGATCACGGATGATGAGAGCGGCATTCGACTGATGCTCCGCACCGCGCTGGAATCGGACGGGTATTCCGTTCTCGAAGCGTCCAACGGCCAGGAGGCACTGGATGTCGTCCAGGACAAACATCCCGATCTGATGGTCCTGGATTTGAACATGCCGGTCATGGATGGCATGGCGGTCCTGGAACACATGAAAGCGCTGGCCTCGAGCGATCGGCCGCGCGTGATCGTGCTGACCGCGTATGGCTCGATTCCTACGGCCGTGAAAGCGACCCGGCTTGGGGCAATGGATTTTCTGGAAAAGCCGATCACTCCCGTCGAGTTGCGCAAGAGCGTCCACGGCGTTCTGGAAGAGCCCGATCCGGATTCGCCCGAGCAAGTCACGAATATCCCCGGCGTGTTTGATGAAGTGCTGGCGAGAATCAGCAAATCTCTGCGCATAGCGGATTATGCCACCGCCGAAGCGATGCTCATGAAAGCCGCCGATTCCCGGCACAATCAAACCGCGGCATATTTCAACCTGCTCGGTGTTTTGTACGAGGCTCAGAACAGATTGCGCCTGGCCGACAAGTGCTACAATAAAGCCCTGAACGTTGAAGCAGATTATGCGCCGGCGTTAAACAATCTCCGCCGACTAATCGAACTGCGACGCACCGGCCGCACCGAGATGACCATCCAACTCGGGGATGAATTCGAGGATGTCTGGATGGCCAGGCTTCCGGAATCAAAGAACTGAGGCAATCATGAATATGCTTGCAATCGTGGTTCCGGTTTTCCCGCAAGAAGCAATGCCCGCCGTGCAGCCGCATTTGGATGTAGTCATGGTCTTCGGATTTTACACCGCGATTTTGACGCTCCTGTGCTTCGAGCACCGCAAGCGCTCGATCAATGCCTACATGGCGATGTCCGTTTGCCTGGCGGGGATGACCGCGTACGCATTTCTCCAGGGCGCATGGCCGCTGGGAATGGTGGAGAGTGTCATGTCCGTCGCCGCCGCGCGCGAATATTTTCAGCGTCGGCAGGATCGCTTTTCTCGACCATTGCATCTGCATCTTGTGGCGCGCCGTGAAATTCGCCATATTCTCGCCGCCGAATCGCGTGTGTCGCGGCTGTTCGGCGAGAATTGAAATCAGCGACGTCCCAATATGCCCGAAGATCGCGCCACCGCATTTCTCCAGTTGATCCGCAAATCCCAGCGGGGCCGGCTGAAGGTCTATCTCGGCTACGGCCCCGGCGTCGGCAAAACTTATCAAATGCTCCAGGAAGCCCATCGCCTCAAGCGCGAGGGGATTGATGTTGTCATCGGCCTGGTGGAAACCCACAACCGCGCCGACACCGCCAAGCTCATCGACGGCCTGGAAGTCGTCCCGCGGCGAAAAGTCGAATACCGCAACATCGTCGTCGAAGAAATGGATGTCGATGCCATCTTGCAGCGAAAGCCGCAGGTGGTGGTGGTTGATGAACTGGCCCACACCAACCTCCCCGGCAGCAAAAATGGCAAGCGATATCAGGACGTGCAGGATATCCTCGCCGCCGGCATCCACGTCATCTCGGCCCTGAACATCCAGCATCTGGAAAGCCTGTACAACACGGTCGAGCAACTGATCGGCGTAAAGGTGCGCGAGCGGCTGCCGGATTCGGTGCTGGCCGAGGCGGATCAAGTCGTGAACATCGACCTGGCCGCCGAAGATCTCCAGCAGCGGCTGCGCGATGGGAAAATCTATCCCAAGGAGCGTGTCGAATCCTCGTTGGAAAATTTCTTCACCGATTCCAACCTGGCGCACCTGCGCGAACTGGCCCTGCGCGAATTGGCGGCACAAATCGACTTCAAACGCCGCGAGACCACCGCCCCCGACGCCACTACTGCCACTCGGGATGGGGTGCCGGATCAGATCATGGTCTGCCTCTCCTCCCGCGGGCCCAATAGCGCGCGACTGCTGCGATTCGCCTCTCGTCTGGCCGGCCGGCTTAATCGCAATTGGTATGCGGTGTATGTACAGACGCCGTCCGAGGAACCGACCGTCATCGACGCCGTCACCCAGCGATTGCTTTCCGATACTCTCACGCTGGCCAATCAACTGGGCGCGATGGTGTTCACATTCAAGGGCAACGATGTCGCCGACACGATCATGCGATTCGCCCAGGAATATCGGGTAGGACAGGTTGTGATCGGCAAGCCGCGACCGGTGCCGTGGTGGAAGCGCATCCGTGGCGAAAAAAGTGTTGCCGAGCAACTGTTGCATCGCGCTTCAGGCGTGACGATCGTCGTGGTGGATGCCGAGAGCGACGAGCGCGCCGCCGCCCACACGACCGAGCCGACAGCACAGAAGGCCGGTACGCTGGGCCGATTATTGACGCCGCAGCGCATTTTGGTTTTCGATGACCCCGTTTCCCGCCAGCAAATTCGAGAACGGCTGGTAAAGGCCGTCGTCGCATCGACGCCCGGCCTGAAGGAAACCGAGGTCCTGCAAAAGCTCGCCGAGCGCGAGTCGCAGGGATCGACGTTCCTCAACGAAGGCGTCGCCCTCCCGCACGCCCGGCTGGACAGCCTCATCTCTCCGCAGGTGGCGCTGGCCCTGACGCACGCCGGGATTCTAGATGTTGATACCGAAAAACCGATCGAGGCCGTTTTCCTCTTGCTCACCCCAAAGAGCGGCGCCAACATTCACCTGCAGCTCCTGGCCAAAGTCGGCCGCGCCCTGCAAAACCGCGAGCTCCGCTACGCCCTGGCCACCGCCGCCAGCCCCGCCGCCGCTCTGGAAGCGATCCACGATTTCGAATCCGCGGCGAGTGCATAATTTTTCAAAAAGTACGGAATATTTTAGGTATTCGGTCGTACTACATAATAGGATCGAAAAAACTTCGCCGCCTCCCAGTTTAGCGTCGCCGGCCTCGGCGACTGAAGGGTTAAGCCGCTTCGATTCTCCGCAATCTTGCGTTGGCTGGAACACAATGGAACAGAATGGAACACTTACCCCCCCCCTCCCCCCATATATGAGCCCCATTTGAATTGCCCAACCCCACAACTTACATTCCACCCCATGCGGCCGGCGGCTTTTTTTGCTTTGATCCTGATTCTCGCCGGCTGTTCCTCGGATGAACCCTCCCCTCGCCCGCAATCGGACCTCGACAAGCAGCTCTTCGGCCCCGTCTCGATGAAGCTCGATACCTTTTCCAAGCTGAAATCCTGGACCAAAGGCGCTAATCCCGACGGCATCGAGGCCATCGTCGAATTCGACGATCAGTTCGGCGACCGCACCAAGGCGGCCGGCAGCATCTATTTCGAGCTATTCGATTACCGTCCCGGCTGGGCCGACCCGCGCGGCGACCGCATCGTCAATCCCTGGAGCGGATCGCTCCTGACTTATGACGATCAAAAGGCCCACTGGGACCGCGCCATCGGAGCGTATGATTTCCAGTTGGCTTGCGATGGTCTGGAATGGGACAAGGATTACGTCCTGGACTCCACGTTTGAATCGGCGGATGGAAAAAGATTCTTCGCCCGCCTGGTTCTTCCCGGCATCAAGACCAAACCGGCTTCGCCAAGGGCCGACAACACGCAATCGGAGAATGCCATTGACCCGACCACCGACCCCTCCATCCGAGGCCTCGGCCAGCGCTACCCAGCGCCCTGATCTACTGTCGCTCGATCCGGTCCCGCAGCTTCTGCAAAGAATCCGCGCGGAACTCTCAGCGGATTTTGATTCGGCCAAACCAACCCGCATCAGCCGCGCCCCCGGCCGGCTGGATGTGATGGGCGGCATCGCCGACTACACCGGCTCGATGGTTTGCGAAGCCACCCTCGACCGCGCCGCCGCCGTCGCGCTGCAGGAGCGCGACGATCGGCAAATCCAGGTTTTTTCGTTCAACCTGCTGGATGACAATCGGCCATTCACATTGCGAATTCCGCTGGATTCCCTGGCGAATCATTCTGTCGACATGCTGCGGGCCGAATTCAACCAGCCCGGCCGCCGCTGGGCGGGATATCTGGCTGGATGCCTGGCGATTCTGCGCGAGCAGGGGGGCTTGGATTTGCGCGATGAGAAAATTCGCGGAATGAATCTGGCGCTTCTGAGCACCGTGCCGCTGGGCGCGGGTGTGAGCAGTTCTGCGGCGATCGAAGTGGCGACCATGATAAACATGATGGACCATCTCGGCGTCTCGCGCGATCCGATGCAACTGGCCGAATGGTGCCAGCAGGTGGAAAACCGCGTCGTCGGCGCGCCGTGCGGGATCATGGATCAGGTCAGCAGTTGTGCCGGTGAATCCGGAAGATTATTGCGGATGATCTGCCAGCCGCACGAGCTTCTTCCGCCGCTGGTGTTGCCCGCCGGCATTCGCGTCATTGGCATCAACAGCAACGTCAAACACAGCGTCGGCGGCGGCATGTACGGCAAAACCCGCTGCGCCGCTTTCATGGGACACAAAATCATCCTCGAAAAAATGCGCGAGATCGGCCGATCTCAAGGCGCGACATTGACCAGCGATCCGATGAAAGGATATTTGGCCAATCTCGATCCGGACGATTACAAGCGGCTCTTTCGCCCGGAATTACCGGAGAAAATCGACGGTGCGGCATTCCTCGCCAAATACGGCCCAACCATCGACACGGCAACATCCGTGGACTCGAACACAACGTATCACGTTCAACAGGCGACGGATCATCATGTTTTTGAAGCCAGACGCGTGCGGAATTTTGTGCGGCATCTCGAAACCGCCGCCGGCTTACCAACAGATTCAGCCGAACGAAAATTAGCGATGAACAAAGCCGGCCACCTGATGTACGGCTCGCATCTGTCCTACACCAACGACGCGCTGCTGGGCGCGGCCGAATGCGACGTACTGGTGGACCTGGTCCGCTCGCGCGAGGGGGCCGGAATGTACGGCGCCAAAATCACCGGCGGCGGCAGCGGGGGAACCGTTGCGGTGCTGGCCAACATTTCCCCGCGCGTGGACACGGTCATTTCCGAGATCATGGCCGACTACCACAAAAAGACCGGCCGCGAGCCCACCGCATTCATGGCCGACAGCCCAGGGGCGTGGGAATTGGGGACAAAGACTGTCGATTGAGTTATGGGGCCCCAGGAAAATGTATTCTTTTTTGAATTGCTACTTTGTAATACGAGAGTTTCGGATGAAATTGATAAAGAAACTAAATCGCGATATAGTTTTCTATGTCTCTGTTTAATCGATCGAGTGCATTAAAGACATAAGCCATGTTGAAACAGTCATTTACATCCACATCGCCCGGCCGGCTCATCAAGAATATGCATGGCAACTGGGCGTTTGTTGCCGACCCCCTGCCTCCACGGATCGAATGGACAGATTCGTTGGTTCGGGTCACTTCCCACGCTTCACAAATGCTGGGACAACTCGCGGGTCTTGGCAGAAAGCTACGAAATCCACAGCGGCTCGTGCGGATGTTTCTGCGACGCGAAGCTCAACTTTCCAGCGAAATCGAAAATACTCATGCAAGCGTTCAAACCATGTTGCTGTTTGAACAAATGCCCGCCGTCGAACACGATGTTCCGGACGTGCGCGAGGTCCAGAACAATTTTCGCGCCCTGAAATTCGCAATGGAAAGTTCGGCGAATCGCGGCATGACCCGTTCCTTGATCAAGCAGATGCACGAAATCCTCCTGCGCGATGTTCGTGGGGGAGACAAATCTCCAGGTAGTTTCCGAACCGTGCAAGCACACATCGGGCAAGACGGCGATATCAAAAACGCTCGCTTCGTTCCAGGTCCACCTCACGAAATCGATCATTGCATGGAGCAACTTGAGGCTTTTTTGAAACACAAGGACCAGCTTCCGCCAATCGTCCGGGTTGCAATGGTCCATTATCAGTTCGAAGCTATACATCCTTTCGCGGATGGAAATGGTCGTATCGGAAGGGCTCTTTTGCTGCTGCAACTAATGCGCGAGGCGGATATCCCAGTGCCACTATTGAATCCAAGCGCGCGCCTCGAACTGCGCCGCAAGGAATATTATGACCGCCTGCTGGGAGTCAGCCTCAAAGGTCAATGGGCGGAATGGATCGAATTTATAGCAGCCTGCATCGCAGAAGACGCCGTTGACGCAATCGCGCGAATCGAGCGCCTCGATGCGCTCCGCGAGCAATACTACGAGCGGGTTCGGCAGCGCGGCGCATCGGCGCTGGTCTTGCGCATGATCGATGAACTATTTTCCGAGCCGTCCGTTACAATCACCCAGACGGCAAAGTTGCTTGGGATTACCCAGCCGGGAGCCGCGAAATTGCTGGGGCGATTGCTCGACGCGGGAATCATCCGCGAAGTCACCGGCCGAAAGAGAAACCGCGTGTTCCTCGCCCAGGAAGTCGTCGATCTTTTCGCAGTCACGGAGGAGTCTTGAATAACCATGATCTCCAATCCCCAATCCATCCTCGACCGTCTGATCGCATTCCAGCGAACCGTGCAGGAAATGATTGTCGCTTCGCGCCGCGGCGCGGGGTTGCATGAGGTCAGCCGGGCGAGCTCGGCGGATACGATTTACAAAATCGACACCGAAGTCGATCCGCTGCTGGAATCGTTTTGCAGGGAATGGTCCAAGGAGACGCCGCTCGTTTTGATCGCCGAGGGATTGGAGGATGAGCACGGAAGGGAAGCGGAATACCGCGTGTTTCCCGAAGGATCGCATGAGGAAGATGCGGCGATACGAGTGATTGTCGATCCCATCGACGGCACGCGCGGCATCATGTACGACAAACGCCCCGCGTGGGCGCTGGCTGGCGTCGCGCCCAACAAAGGCGCGGCCACTCGGCTGCGCGACATCGAAATCGCCGTCATGACCGAGCTTCCCACCAGCAAGATGGGACAGGCGGATGTCCTCTGGGCGATCGAAAGCGGCGGAGCGCATGGGCGTCGCGTCGATCTGGCCACCGGCGCGCATGAGCCGCTCAAATTTTCCCCATCAACCGCCAAGACAATCGATCACGGCTTCGCCTCAATCGCCAATTTTTTTCCCGGCACCAAAGTCCTCGCCGGCGAATTGATGGAACACATCGCGCGCAATCTCATCGGCCCGGCCGATGTCACGCGCGCAACCGTTTTCGAGGATCAATACATTTCCACCGGCGGACAATTTTACGAAATGATCGTCGGCCACGACCGCTTCAACGCCGACCTGCGGCCGCTGTTTTATGCGATGCAAAACCAGCCCGAGGGTTTGTGCTGTCATCCGTACGATTGCGCCACCCTGCTCGTCGCCGAGGAAGCCGGCGTGATCCTGACCGATGGCCTCGGTCAATCCCTCGATGGCCCGCTGGATTGCACGACAGGATTAAGCTGGGCTGCGTTCGCCAACGCCGATCTGCGAAAGGCGATCGAGCCGCTGATCTTCGGATTTTTCCGAGAACGAAAGCGGGCGAATCGGTCATGAAATACAATTACAGAATTATACGGATCACTCTTGATTCGCGCGCAAGGCGGTGTCCGCGCAAACGGTCTTAATTAATTCCGGAACGAGACACACCCGCCGCCAGGCTTCGATCGCCGCCTGCTTCAGTTCCTCCCAGG